>NZ_JBLYZH010000025.1:0-92305 GCF_048551595.1 Rhizobium sp. CRRU65
TGTGAAGGATGCGCTGGTAGGCATCCCCGAGCCAGTAGCGGATACTCAACCTCGACAGCCCGATCGCAATCAACAGCAGGAAGGGCTGGAGGATACCGACGGTTCTGGGAACACCGGGGACGCTGAGGGCAGTAAATATCGTCATGAAGGCGAAGCCGTAGATCGCAATGGCCTTCAGAACAGTAATGAAAGCAGCCATATTGGCATAACGGAAGATCGCCCGGTACATGCCCATGACGATGAAGATGGGAAGGGCCATGCACAACGAAACGACGACCGGCAACCATTGCACGCCGGTCAGCACCGTCCATTCGTTGAGGCGGAAGCAATAGGCGAGCCAGATGGTCAGAACACAAAAGCTGGAATCCACCAGCAAAGCCAGGGCGCGTTTGGCAACACGCGGCATCGCCAGCAGAGGGGCGACAAGCGCTTGCAGCGGCATTAAGAACCATCCCGAGCGCGGCGTCTCAGTGGGGGTATTTTCAGGCATTGCTTACCAGCGTCTCGCAGATCAATAGACAACCACCTTCTTGTCGCTTTCTGCAACGAGCGCAACTGAAATAATCGGAAATCAAGGTCTTCTGCACCGACTTATCTATCAGAAGTAGGTAACCTAATGCCGTATGCCCTTACGGCGGATGACCTTCTCGGCAGTCATAAACAGGATGTTTATGTCGAAGCCGAACGAGCGACGTTCGAGATATTCGACATCGAATTTTACCTTCTCTGGAATCGGCAATTCGTCACGGCCATTGATCTGCGCCCATCCCGTCAATCCGGGCAGGAGCTTGTCGACACCATGGGCGGTGCGCAACTCTATCAGATCATATTGATTGTAGAGTGCCGGCCGTGGCCCGACGAAACTCATCTTCCCCTCGAGAATGCACCAGAGCTGTGGCAGTTCGTCGAGGCTGGATTTGCGCAGAAACGAGCCGATGGGTGTCAGAAACCGATCTGGATTTTCGAGCAGATGCGTGGCAACCGTCGGTGTGTCGACGCGCATGCTGCGAAATTTCGGCATCAGGAAGATCTGATTGAAACGGCCGACACGTTTTGACCAATAGAAGATCGGTCCCGGCGAGGTAAGGCGAACACAAAGAGCGACGACAAGGATTGGAACGAGCAGGATCGCCGCCGCAATCAAAGCCAGGAAAAAATCCACCGCCCGTTTCAAATCCATGCTCCGCAGCTCTTTCGCCTTATCGGCGGTCTTTCCGCCATTCGCCCTGTCGCGTTGCCGTATCGTCAAAAACCGTTTCGCGTCAACTGCCATCATTCTCCGGTGGCGGACGGACGAGGATCGGCAAATCTTGACCGCGCAGGCAGATCGCCTCAAGCAATTCGCGAAAATCGTTCACCATTTTGCGCCAACCGGTCCGTCACGAACGAATCTTCGATCAGGGCGGGATCGAGATCAATCGACGTCTCACCGGTCGCGAGCTTGACCGCGATCGCGTTTGCCGCACCCGCCTTGCAACCAGCGCATCGATACTGCGCGCTGATGGCGCCGAGAGCGCCGATCCCCTTATAGGTGATTTGCTGTTTTCTCGTCCCTGTGCTGAGCCTGGCCGCCTTCGCGGTTCTCCTACGATTGAGTAGGATGAGAGCAATGCCAGCGCTTGCAAAGTAACGGATGAGGCAGCGATCGTCGCTGAATAGAGTATGAACCCGACCTGGCGCGGAGGCTATCGGACGTCGGCTACTAACATCGCCATCCGCGTCCTTTCGAACGCGACAGAGCTCAAGTCCTTTCGGACATCGGTTTTTCTACATTGCGCTGCCATCTTGACGCATGTCTCAGCTCACCGTAGCGCGGCATAATTGTCGCCGACGGCCTATGGCCGCGCGATTGGAATGTTGGCGCTGCGCCCTAATTTATATCGACGCCAATGAGGGGAACAGCATGACGACTATCACCTACCATGTCGGCGAGCATGACGGCGGCTTCGCCTACCGCCTGGGAGACGTCTGGTCGGAGACCTATTCGGACCACGATAGCGCGCTCGCTGCCGCCAAGTCGGCGGCCCAGCGCCAGCACATTGAAGGCCGCGATGCCGAAATTTCATATCAGCTCGCCGATGGTCGGTGGCAGACGGAACATGCCGATGGCGGCGACCGCCCCGATACCGAAGTCGTCGACGACGAATAGGCAACGGTTGATGGGCGTCCTGGCAGAATCCTGCCTCTGCGGAAATGTGCGCATTGCCATCACTGTGCCCAACGCGGGTCGGCATCTGTCACTGTACCGACTAACGGCAGGGGACCCGCCGCATTCACCTACTTCGCCATATGGCCGGCCGGTCAGTTCGAGAGCGAAGGCGGCCCTGTCGATCATGGTGGACGCCGATTCTGTCCGGAGTGCGGATGTCCTCCGTGGACGAGTAAAGCCGAGCTCAGGCAGGGCGTCCCTGACGAGTGACCGCACCTTGCTTCAAAGAAACTGCGGGAGATTTTCGGCGCTCGCCGTCGTTCGAACCATCACCCTAAATTTCTCGAGCGAGCCAGCGGATCATGTTGGCCATCAGCAGATCGTAACCGGGCCATTGCATGAAGTCCTGGGACAGCCAGTGAGGACCGATGTCGGTCGTCCAAGCTAGAGTCCGACCGGCGCCGTAGTCGCGAACCGATAGGAGCGGCATTTGTCCGGTGCGATGGCCGCAATGGATCAGTGTTTTCGTCTCCATGTCGCCGCGTGCGGCAACGCGGTTCATGCCAAGGACATAAGGTATCGGCGATGGCACTCCTGCCAGTATCGGATGACTGATTTCATGAATGACCGGATCCAGGCCCTCTGGCGCCTCCAAGCCATCCGGTCCGGGAAAACACTCGATAGGCAGGCATTCCTCCACCGCCGTGCCGCGGAACATGGCAAGACCATCGATGCCTTGAAAACTGCAATATCCGCCTGCCATCATCAGCGCCCCACCTTTATCCACCCACTCCCTCAGAAGCTCGAGGCGGTTCACCGAGCGGCGGCCTGCCCTCGTCTGCGGGGTGTAGAGAAGCGACAGCGCGCCCACGTCGGACAACACGACCGTGGAATAGGCGTCAAGTCCGTCCATCGTCGTCGGAAATTCGCTTTCGCAACGCTCGCCGCCGATCTGGACGACCACGACGCCATGCGCCGCAAGGCCCTGAATATAGCGCTCGGCACCGTTCGAATATCGCGCAGACGCTCCAACTTCATATCCCTTGGAGGCAAAGGAGGTGACGTGAAATGTCTCGCCGGCAAGCAGAACTGGCTTCATGGTGGTCTCCCGATGTCAGTTGAATTGGGTGGTGCCACTGCGGCGCCACCCATCACGTCGACGGATTTCAGAACTTGAATTCTTCGACGTTTGCCGGCGTCACGATATCCGCAGGTCCAAGAAGAACTTCGCCGTTAGCTCCAACCTTGTAGGAACCGAGCCTGCCTGCTTCGAAGGTCTCGCCCTCCTTGCCCGTCAATTTGCACTGCGCGACAGCCTGGGCCGCATAGTAGGTGAGGTAGCCGAGATCCTTGACGTTCCACCAGATATCCTGAACGGAGCCGTTCTGGATATACTTCTTAATGAGGGTTGCCGGCGCCAGACCGGTCAGCTTGACCTTGCCGAGAAGGCCCGCCTGGTCCATTGCACGGGCAGCTGCGGGCAAGCCGATGCCGGCCGGGATGATGATGCCCTTGAGGTTCGGAAATGCCTGCGCCAAGGCCAGCGCCTGCTGCTGATTGACCTGCTCGCTCTCCTGGCCATAGGCGACCTGAACGAGCTTCATCTTGGAGTATTTCTTGTCGCCCGCCATCGTCTTCTTCATGAAGTCGATCCAGGCATTCTGGTTCGTGGCCGTCGGGGTCGAGGACAGGATCGCAAACTCGCCGTCATAGTTGATCATCTGCCCCATCGATTCCAGCATCATTTCGGCCAGGCTGTCGCCGGCCGCCTGATTGAGGAAGACGGAACGGGCGGCAGTCGATACGTCGGAATCATAGGATACGACTTTCACACCCTGCTTGGCCGCGCGGCGCAAGGCGGGGGCCACGGCATTGGCGTCGTTGGCGGAGATCGCGATGACACCGACTTTCTGCGAAACTAGATTGTTGATGAAATCGATCTGCGCCTCGGCGGTTGCCTGCGACGGAGCCTGCTTGATCGCCTTGCCGCCGATCTCCTTTGCAGCCTCTTCCGCACCTGTTTGTGCAACCTGGAAATAGGGGTCTGTGTCGAGCTTCGGCAGGAAGCCGACCGTGACCGGTTCCTTGGCGCATTCCTGCGCGTTTGCCGCCGCGATGCTGGCGATCAAGCTGCCCGCGACAAGTAGAGTTTTGAAAAGATGCGATGTCATGTCGGTTCCTCCTCAAGATATCCGGTTCGGTGAAGCAGGCTAGCCCCGGAACTACTCGCCTGTTTTGACTTTGAAATATCGCGTTCGAACGCTGGCGAAGACGCGTTCCGCCGCATTGCTGGCCAACAGCGAAACGATGAGCAGAAGGCCGATGACCGTCCCCTGCGCGTCGCCGCCGATCTGCAGCAGCCCAAGGACGTTGCGAATGGTGGCGACCAGCAGAAGTGCCCACAGCACGCCGGTCAGCCGGCCACGCCCGCCGAAGACGCTGATCCCGCCCAGAAGCGCGATGGTGATAACGTCGAGCTCGATACCGACTGCGTTGTTGGCGCGAGCATTTGCAAGCCGCGCCGCGTAGACCATGCCAGCCGCCGCACAAACCACCCCTGATGTGACGAACAAGCCAAACACCGTTCGGGCGAGACGAATGCCGGAATAGCTCGCAGCGTCGGGACTTCCGCCGATCGCATAGATGCGTCGGCCGAGCGGCATCTTTTGAAGCGCTATGGCGAAAACCGGGGCAAGCAGCAGAAAGGGAAGGATGGTCAGCGGCACCGGCGATGTGCCAACAGTATCGATACCGAAATCAAGGAAGCTGTCGGGAAAGTCGTTGATCGAGTCCGAGCCGAGGAGAATGTAGGCAATGCCGCGAAACAGGGCCATGGTTCCGAGCGTGACGACAAGCGATGGAAGCCCGAGCTTCGTGACTAGCACGCCGTTAAAACCGCCGCAAATTCCGCCGGCGACCAGCGTGACCGGAATGGCCAGCAGGAGTGGCGCGCCGTGCTGGACGAGCAAGCCGAAGATCACGCTGGTGAGAGCCAATATACTGCCGACGGACAGGTCGATTTCGCGCGCGATGATCAGCAGCACCATTGGCAATACGATGAGCGCGCGCTCTGAAATGCCGGCAACAGCCTGCGAAATATTGAAGACGGAAGCGAAGTTCGGCACGCCCAAGAGAGCGTAGGCGACAACGGCGATCGTCAGCACCGCCAGGAAATTGTCCCAGTTGGCAAAGCGGGTGACGAAGTCGGGATTGCGCTCAGAGTTTCCGCTCATCGATGTGCTCCCTTGCACTTGCCGGCGGCGCGGCGGGCGACGAGCGCGTCGATGCCGATGGCGGCGAGAATGACGAGGCCATAGACCCCTTGCAGCCAAAGGGGATCGACACGCACGAGCGTCAGCCCGTTGTTGATGATGAGCAGCATCAGGGCGCCGGCCGCGACGCCCAGCACCGTGCCGGAGCCGCCACGAACGGCAATGCCCCCGACGACGACAGCCGCAATCACGGTCAACTCGAAACCGTAGGCAACGCGTGCATCGACCGTGGCATAGCGGGACGCCCAGAGCGCACCATCGAACCCGGCCAGAAGCCCGGCTGCTGAAAAGGCCATCAGGATGCGCGCACGCGAGGGAATGCCGATGAGGCTCGCTCCACCGGGATTGGAACCGATGGCAAACAGTTCCCTGCCGATCGAGGTATTGCGGAGGATATAGGCAACGACGAGCAGGGTGGCGATGGCGATCAGGAGCACAGCCGGAACTCCGAAAATATTCGCTGCCGTCATATCAAGCCAGGCTTGCGGCACCTGGTCGGCGCTCACTTGCGTTCCGCCGGCCCAAAGGCTGTTGATGCCCCGGAAGATCGACATGGTGCCGAGCGTGACGACGATGGCCGGCACGCGACCGTAGGTCACGATGAGCCCGTTCAGGAAGCCTGCGGCGAGCCCGATCGTGCAAGCCAGGGCGACACCACCCACCACGCCGATCTCGGGATGCAGATGGATCGTCGAGGCCGCTCCATAGGCTGCAAGACCGATGATCGCGGCCACGGAAAGATCGATGCTGCGGGTGATCACGACAAGCATCTGGGCGACGGCGACGATCATCAGAAGGCCGGCGTCCATTGCCAGGGCGGACAGGTTTGCGCCGCTCAGCATGCGTATGTTCAATATCGAAATGGGAATGACGACAGCCGCAATGGCCGCAAAGAGCCCCAATTCCCGGCGGGCCAGAACCCGCCGCCATGTGCCCTGCGCTGCTCTTTCCGGGATCACCGAGTTTTCGTCCAGATGCGGGACCGGCTGGGCAACGATCTCGCCATCCATCTTCTTCACGATCGCGTCGGTCGCTGCACCGATCACCTTTTCCTGCGTGGCCTCATCGTGCCGAAACTCGGCCGTGACCGAGCCTTCCCTCAGCACGATCATGCGGTCGGCCATGCCAAGCAGTTCCGGCAGTTCGGATGAGATCAGGATGATCGCCATGCCTTTGGCGGCGAGATCGGTCATCATCGCATGGACATCGGCCTTGGTCTGAACGTCGATGCCTTGCGTCGGCTCGTCGAGGATTAGGATGCGAGGATTGGTCGCTAGCCATTTTGCCAGAACGACTTTTTGCTGGTTGCCGCCGGACAGCGCGCCGACCGGCTGATCGAAGGACTTGAAACGCAGCCGAAGACGGTCAAGAAACGGCTTTGCAATGCCAATTTCCTTTTCGCGCGACATCAACCCGCCTCGGGTCGCCTTGTCGAGCACAGTCAACGACGCGTTGTTCAGAATAGGGAAGTCCATAACCAGGCTCTGCCCGATCCGGTCTTCGGAAACATAGGCTATGCCGTTGCCCATGGCATCTTTCGGCGAGGCAAAGCGCATTGTTTTGCCATCGATTGCAATCGTCCCCCCTGTCGGCTGATCGATGCCAAACAGGACCCGGGCGATCTCGGTCCGGCCACTGCCGACCAATCCGCCGAACCCCAGGATTTCGCCAGCTCTCAGTTGAAACGACACATCCTGGAACGAACCGTCACAGGACAGTCCCCTGACGTCAAGAACCACATCGCCAGGCGCCGTGTTGTTGCGAGGATAGAGCCCATCCAGGGAACGCCCGACCATCATCTGAACGGCACGTTCACGGGATAGATCCGCCGCAATCTCCGTTCCGACATGGCGACCATCACGCAGGACGGCGATACGATCGGCGACGCGATAGATCTCGTCCATGCGATGGCCAACGAACATCATCGCCACCCCTTGCGGGCGGAGATTGTCCACAACCGTAAACAGCCGTTCCACCTCTCTCTGCGACAAGGCTGCTGTTGGTTCGTCCATGATCAAAACGCGTGCGTCGAGCGAAAGCGCACGGGCAATTTCGACGAGCTGCTGCTCGGATGTCCGCAGCCGCCCCAAAGGGGCTGTGACATCCACGTCGAGGCCGACGAGCGTCAGAAGGCGCGCAGCCTCGCTTTGCATCTGCCTGTGGTCAAGTTTCCAGCGTAACCCGGTCTGCCCGATGAAGAGATTTTCGGCGATGCTGAGATCGGGAAAAAGACCTGGATGCTGATGCATGACGGCGACACCGGCACGCTGCGCCTCCAGTGGAGACGCGAACGCAACGGGCTTGCCCAGCATGACGACCTGGCCGCCATCTGGCCGATGGACGCCGGCCAGAAGCTTGACGCATGTGCTTTTGCCTGCACCGTTCTCTCCAAGCAGGGCAAGCACCTCTCCTGCCCGCAGTTCAATCGACACATTTGCGACAGCGACGGTGCCACCAAAAACCTTCGTGACGCCCTCGAGCGACGCGACGACTTGGCCGGTCGCCCTCGTCCCAGCACCTTTTGGTCTGCCTGAAACATCAAGCATCCGGCGCATCCGGAATGACGAGAATTTCCAACCACGCGCAGCGAGCCATTCCTGGTGCCTCCTCCGACCCCCTAGGGCAGACAACTCCACCCAACTCCCATCGGGCATTTATTAAAGCAGTTTACTATAATAATGCTTGATTGTGGTCAACCCACATTTTAAAGATGGCCTCTAGAGACAGCGTCCTGGCCTGCGCGATAGTTGCGTAAATTCAGCGGTCGCGTTACCGGTGCTGGCACTTAAAGCAACGTGCTTTTGAATGGTCCTTTCACGGTTGGATCGCATGGCAGGAAAAGGCAGTAATTCCGTCCAGCTTCGCCACTACAACGAGCGCGTTGTTCTGGACGCAGTGCGACGCTTTGGCCAAGCATCGAAGGCGGAGATCGCGCGGTTCGCACATCTTACCCCACCAGCTGTTGCGGCGATCGTTGAGGCTCTTGTCGCGGGTGGCTATCTGGTCGAAAATGGCAAACGCTTCGGGGGCAAGGGCCAGCCGTCTGCAATGTACGGACTTGCCAGCACCGGCGCTTATTCGATCGGCTTTCATATCGGCCGCAGAGCGATGGATGCCATCCTAATCGACTTTGCGGGGCAAATCTGCGCGTTCGAGACCCACGACTACGATCATCCGGATCCCGACAGCATAAAGCGTCTAGGCGCCGCCGCCATCGGGCGTTTCAAGTCACAGCTTGGCGCTGTTCATAGCTCGCGCCTGATCGGCATCGGGATTTCCGCCCCTTATTTCATTGGTGGATGGGACGAGGAGCTTGGATTTCCCGGTGATGTCCAACTGGCCTGGCGGTCCTTTGACCTGAAGGGCCATTTTGCCGACACCCACAATCTTCCTGTCATGATCGAGAATGACGCGTCGGCAGCTGCCGTCGCGGAATTGGTGTACGGGCTGGGTAAGAAATTTTCTGACTTCCTCCACATCTCACTCAGCACATTCGTCGGCGGCGGCCTTGTCCTCGATGGGACCCTGCAGACTGGTCCGAACGGCAATACCGCAGCTTACGGGCCGTTCCCGGTGACACATTCGACGCTAAGCTCCGTTCCCAAGCCGGCTGGAAAATTCGAAGTCCTGCTTCATCGTGCCTCAATCTATACCCTCGTCCATCATCTCAGGACCAACGGTATAGACATCAGGCGGGTCCGTGATCTCGACCCGATGCCGCCAGCCGCGCGCACATTTGTTTCCGAGTGGCAGGACGACTGCGCGGATGCTCTTGCCCAGGCGATTATCGGAAGCATTGCCGTCATCGATGTCGAAGCGGTTGTCATCGACGGGCTTCTCCCCGCTCCACTGCTGATGGAAACCGTTGCCCGCGTCCGGCAATGTTTTTCAGAGATGGTCCCCCCCGGCTTGATCGCACCCACGATCACCGCCGGTGCCCTGGGAGCCCGGGGTTCCGCGCTCGGAGCGAGCATACTTCCGCTCTACCTGATGTTCGGTCCGGATACCGGCGTTCTCATGAAAAAAGGCAACGATAAGAAGCCACTTTTGATTGGCTCTTAGGAAAGTTGATCGTGCCTTTGGCTTCCAGGGGTAGAAACGAATACCTGGCGCTGCGGCGGGCGGGGCGAAACAGGATACGCCATTACTTTTTGCATTCGGCTTGATGAGAAGCAGGCACAAGACTTTCGCCGGTCAGTTTCCCGGCGCTTATTCTTCCACCGGGAATCGGATGAGGGCGGGCGCGAAACACACTTCCCATCGCGGATGTGTCAAGGCAATGAAGATTATCCTTCGTGCGTGGCAGCATGTACATCTTAGCCCGCCTTTCGATTAGAAGGTGCCGATCGTATCGGCCTTACTTGATCATCAGTCGCCGAAACCTCCAGGGGATCGTCGCAAGGTCGTGAGCTTCATGCTTGTGCTCTGACATCCGGCGAATGCCTCGGCCATGCAGCCCGCATTCCAAGGCTGTGCACTCTCAGTCAAAACTTACTGCAGAAGTGGACACGACGGCTCCGCCGCTTTGGGCCATGATATTCCTCAAGGTGAGAGGAGACATCATGCGCTTCAAGAACAAGACTGCCTTGATTACGGGCGGGGGAACGGGAATCGGTGCGGCGGTCGCCCGCCGGATTCGATTGGAAGGTGGGAATGTCACGCTCGTGGGGCGACGTCCCGATCCACTCCACGCAGTTGCCGAAGAGATCGGAGCCACGGTCGTTGTCGCCGATGCAGCCGACGGCGCCAGTATGAAGGCTGCCGCCCTTGCCGTCGCCGAGCAGTTCGGCAGCCTGGATATTCTCGTGGCCAATGCCGGCGGCCATGGTGTCGGCCCTACTGTCAACATGTCAGACGAGACTTGGGATCTGGCGACCAGGCTCAACCTCAACACGGCCTTCGTCAGTGCGCGCGAAACGCTGCCGCATTTGATCGAGAGCAAAGGCAATATTGTCGTGCTTGCCTCGATCGCGGGGCTTTTTGCCGGTCCGGATGCCGCAGGCTACGTCACCATGAAACATGCTTGTATCGGCCTGGCGAAGTCGCTGGCTCGGGATTACGGCCGCCTCGGCGTGAGGACCAACACCGTTTGCCCCGGCTGGGTGACGACGGCGATGGCCGACGAGCAGATGGAATTCATCATGGAAAAATTCAAGCTGAAGAGCATCGAGGACGCTTATGCCCTTGTGACGAAGGACGTGCCGCTTGGCCGTCCCGCAACGCCTGAAGATGTCGCCAATGCAGTCTGCTTCCTGGCCTCGGCGGAAGCCGCAATGGTCAACGGCGCCATCCTGACCGTCGACGGCGGAGCCGGGACTGTCGATCTGCCCACGCTCGCATTCACCTGAGGAGGAGACAATGATGAACCAGAATCCGAAAGACTGGAAAACCTACGATCAGTTCGCATACGGGATCGACGCGAACCGACTGCCAGCGACGAATGCCCTTTCCGGCTCATCCCACGCGATCGCCTTTGACGACGGACGCAAGCTTCAACTCACCTTCCACGATGACAATGTGCAATGGTCGGACGGCGATGACAGCGCAACCGACAAGGTCGAAGTCATCGAGGTTGCGCCCGACACCTTCTTCGTCGAAGTCATTTTCGCGGGTCGACCCAAAGAAGCCGAGACCTTGATCCTGAACGTTTCCAGCCGCCGCGTCCTCTCGATCTATTCGATTGTTCGCGAAAAGGAGCAATCCGTCGGAGAGCCGCAGGTGGCGCAGATTTTCCGACCCGGCATTCTCGAAGGCGGCGCAGTCAGCGGACCGGTGCCCGCCGAAAGCCGGGATCTGATCGGGCTAAGGGCGCATTTCACCTATAGCCCGAACCACGTCTACGAACATACCTATCTCTCGTCGCAACGCTATGCATGGCAATGCCTTGTCGGCGTGCAACGCGGGCACGGTGACGTCGACCTGACGACCACCTACAAGTTCGACGATGATCAGTACATCTTCACCTTCCGCGAATTCAAGATCGCTGTCGCCTCGACATTCTTCTACAATTTCAAGGATATGCGTTCGACAGGCAAATTCCTTGGCATCACTGGTGATGGCCATATCCAGAACAGCCCGGCCGGCGCCTTCATCCGCAAGGCGTCGATGACCTACTATCTCCCCGGGCAGGAACCAGTTTGAGGCAAAACGATGCGCACAGCCTATGAAATCGTGAAGGCACACTACGACGCCAACGCGCGCCGGGATATGGACGGCATGCTTGCCGACATCGCCGCCGATTGCCGATGGACGGAGATGGATGGCTTTCCCTGTGCCGGCACCTATGTCGGTCCGCAAGAGGTTTTCAAAAACGTTTTCTTCGCACTCGGAGAAGCCTTCGACGGCTACACGTTCGGCCTGGAACGGCTGCTGGATGCAGGCAGCGATGTGATCGGAATCGGTGATTATGCCGGGACTTACAGACAGACCGGCAAGTCCTTCAAGGCGCGTGTCGTTCACGTCTGGAGCGTCGCAGACGGCAAGATCCGGCGCTTCGAACAATTCACCGACACGCTGCGTGTAGCGGACGCAATGCGATAAACGCGTGGCGGCCTCGCGGATTCACGCCGGGCCGCCCTTTCTCCAATCGGAGGGCGAAAGCGCATAGCGGCCACGAAACGCCCGGGAGAAATGCGCGCTCGAAGAAAACCCAAGCGCAAAGGCAATCTCCGATATTTCGCCCGGGCGGCATGCAGCGTCCCGTAGTCTGGACGCGGCCCTTTCCAGCCGCAGGCTCCAGATATAGTCGGCCGGCGTCGTGCCCTCGGCCTCAAATGCACGATAGATGTAGCGAATGGAACAACCCATGCGGCGCGCGATCATGCCGACATCGAGATCGGGCCGCGAGATGTGGTCCGAGACAAAGTCCTTCACACGCCGTCGCAGCAGGTCAAGGGAATGGGCGCTTGATCGTTCCCGCTGCGGATCGACGCCGATCATGGTGCGAACGAGCTCGATCATCGTCTGGCCGAGGCTGGCACGCGCGGTATCGTCCAACTTGCCAATCTCCCGGATTGTCGAATCCATCAGCGAAAGCAGGATGCGCTGCATCCCCGCATGTTCAGGCATGGCGACAAACGGCTCCATCAGCCGGTTGACCGCTTGAACTGGAAGCGCGCGACGCGGCAATTGCAAGAGAAGCAGGCGGACAGCCGTTCTGTTGGTCAGCACATAGGGACGGCTTGGATCATACATGATGCTCGCGCCGGCGCCGACTGGAACGCTACGGCCATTTTGGTTGAGGGACGAAAAGCCATGTGTCTGGAAAACCAATTTGATGGCATCGGGAGAGTCCGAGCCGAGGGTCACGCGCTCGCCAAAAACAGTGTGCGTATCGGCTTCCAGCAGCGTCAAGCGGCAGGTGCCGAGCATTGCCGACAACAGCCGGCTTTGATCTTCGTCACCCGATTGAAAATCGAGCCGCACATTGCCGAACAAGCTGCGGGCAACGCTCGGAAAATCCCTTCCCCCTGCAACTTTAACGGACGAGAAAACCGGTTCCATGCTGTCTTCCTCATGAGGTCAGGTAGCCGCCGTCGACCGGCAGGCAGACGCCGGTTATGTAGCGTGCTGCCTCGGACGACAGGAAGACGATCGCCTCGGCGACTTCCGCCGCCTCGCCCCATCGTCCCGCCGGTATGCGGTTTCTGATCGGCGCCGAAACGACTTCATCGGCAAACAACGCCCGGCTCAGCGGCGTTACGATCCAGCCTGGCGCGACAGCGTTGACGCGGATATTCTCCGCCGCAAGTCCCTGCGCCAACGACTTTGTCAGTTGTACGATCGCTCCCTTGCTGGCCGAATAACCTGGCCGATCGGCCGCGCCGAACGTCGAATACATGGACGCAATGTTGATGATGGACGAACCGGATTTCATCCGGCCGCGGCCCAAGCGACAACAATCCATGACCGACGTCAGGTTGATTGCAATGACCTCATCGAACTTCTCTTTCTTCCATTCGTCGCGATCGCGGCTGACACCGGTGCAATTCACGAGCACATCAATCTGATTGAGGCTCGCGAAGAAATCGTCGAGAGCGCCGGGCTGAAGGACGTTGATGTCCCGGCTCTCGATCCGCTCGCTGCGTGGTCCGCCGGCGGCGTCAAGGCCGCAGCAGACGACCCGGGCACCGAGCGCAGCAAAACGCTCAGCCGTCGCAGCCCCAATGCCCGATGTTCCGCCGGGGATAACGACCGTGCGGCCGGTAAAAAGATCGTTGGCAAAGGTCATCGTCTCTCCTTGAGATCAGCTGGCGAGATAGGCGCCATGCAGGATTTCGGGATTGGCCCTCAACGTCGCGGAAGCACCGTCATAGACCAGCCGGCCGCGCTCCATGACCATCGCGTGATTGGCCAGATCGAGAGCAAGGTTGGCGAACTGTTCGATCAGGAGCACGCCGATGCCGTTTTGGGCCGCTATCTTTAGTGCTTCCGCCAGCCGCTTGACCACAGCTGGCGCCAGCCCAAGCGAAAGCTCATCGACCACCATGAAGCCTGGCTTGGCGATAAACGCCTGCGCCATCGCGACCATCTGCTTCTGGCCCCCCGAGAGATCGGAAGCCAGTTGGCGTTTGCGCTGGGCAAGTTCGGGAAATATTTCATAGGCTCTTTCGAGTCCCTCGCGGCGGGCGGAAGGCGATCCATCGAAGGCAGCAACGAGAATGTTGTCTTCCACCGACAGCTGGCCCAGCACCCGATGGCCCTCCGGCACCAGCGCCAGGCCGGCCCGGCGGATGCGATCGGGAGAAAGCCCGGTGAGCGACGTCGCGTCGAGCCGCATTCTGCCGCCAGCGATAGGTAGGACGCCAGCAAGCGCCATAACGGTGCTCGACTTACCGGCGCCGTTGGCACCCAGCAACGCGGTGATTTCTCCGCTTTTGATGGCAAAGGAGACATCGTGGATGACCCGTTTGCCACCGCGCTCGACGGCGAGGTTTTCAACAACCACGGATGAGATCGCTGCCATCAGAATTCCCCCAGATAGGCGCGGCGCACGTTCGGGTCGGCAAGCACCGCTTCCGTCGGCCCCAGCGCCAGTAGCTTTCCATAATCGAGCACCATCGTCTCGCTGCACATCGCCCGAATGAGCTCGACGTCGTGATCGATCACCAACACTTGCGCTCCGACTTCGACGGGGATGCGCAAAACGAGTTCGCGAAACATGCCGCCCTCCTCTTCCGTCAGGCCGGCGGCAGGTTCATCGAGCAGGATGAGCCTGGGATTGCCGATCACGCATTTGCCGAGCTCGACCAGACGGCGCTGGAACAGATTGAGCGACTGGCCGAGCTTATCGGTCACCGTTCGGAGGCCGACAAAAGCAAGAGCGGCATCGATGGCCGCGGCCCGATTTAGCGGCGCCACTACATGATCCGCGATCGCGGCGAGATTGCCCGACACCGTCAGATCCTCGACGACCTGCTCTGTCTGGAAAGACCGGCGAAGGCCGGCGCGCACGCGCTGGAGCGGTGCAAGGTCCAGCAGTTGTTCGCCATTCAGTGCGACGCTGCCACGAGCCGGCCTGACGAAACCGGAGAGAACATTGAGCAGGGTTGTTTTACCCGCACCGTTCGGGCCAATCAGACCGGCGATTGGCGCAGCGAGGGTCGCAGTCAATTCGTTGATCGGCTTGACGCCGCCGAACTGGACGACAAGGTTGTCGATGGCGATCATCGCGCCCTCTCCTTTGCCGAACCGAATCGCAGCCGGGCGATCAGCGAGGCGATCTGTCCGGCGATGCCGGATGGTGCCGTCGCCAATGCCTGGAACAGAGCGACGCCGAAAATACCGATGGTCACATATCCATCGATCCCGAGATCGGTCAGCAGCGCCGGCACCGCCCGCAGCAGCAGCCCGGCAATCAGCGCTCCGTACCAGTTGTAGACGCCTCCGACGATCGCCAGGGCGAAGAGGTTCAGGCTTTCGAAGGCGCCAAACGCACGACCATCGAGCTGACCGACATTTCCGGCAAGCAGTGCACCAGAAACGCCCGCGAGGAAGCCGCTGAGCGCGAATGCCCATGCCTTGTAGGTCAGCACATTGACGCCGCTTGCAATGGCGACCGTCTCACCCTTGCGGATCAGAGCCCAGGCGCGGCCGGGTCGTCCCAGCTTGTGCCATTGGGCGATCAGCAGAGCGATCGTCGCGGCAAGGCAAACATAGAGGAAATAGCCGACGGCTCCCTCTGCGATTTCCGGCCGGGGGAGCATGGCACGGCCGGAACCGTCGGCGCGGCCGAGAAAACCGTTGCCGCCGTCGGGAAAGCCCCAGGCGCTGATGATGATCTGAAACGCGCCCGCGAGCATCAGCGTGACAAGGGCAAGATAAAGCCCCCTCAAGCGCAGCGCCGGCAAGCCGAAGGCAAGGCCGACCACGGAAGCGACGATGCCTCCGGCCAGAAGGCTGATTTCGAACGGCGGGTGAAAGGCGTGGCCGACACGAAGCGTTACCCAACCGCCAACCCCGACGAGCGCGAATTGGCAGAGCGAGACGAGGCCGAGTTGCCCATAGAGGATCGCCAGCCCTGCCACCGAGAGCGACAGCGCCACCGCCGACGTTGCGGCCGAGAGCCAGTAGGAATTGGCAAGACACGTGACCACGGCAGCAAACAGAGCCATCGTCGCGGGAACTTGAAGAAGCTGTTTGGGAAACCGGGCCACCGGAACGCGCTCCGGTAGTGCCTGTATCGTCTGCTGCGAAGTCATCATCGGTCCTTCAACACGGCCTTGGCCGTGCTCCCCAAGATCGTGACCGCGACGAGCGCGATAATGAAAGGTGCGGCCGCGCGATAGGGTGAGATCCAGCCGACCGGGGTGAGCGCAGCTTCGGCAATGCCGATCAGAAGCCCAGCGACAGCCGTTTCCCAAAGCGAGCGCAACTGGCCGAGAATTGCCGCCGCGATCGCTGGGATCACCAGCAAAGTCAGGAACGTACCCTGGAGGCGGACGAGGTCGGCAAGCAGCAGGCCGGCGAAACCGGAAAAAATGCCGGTAATGACCCATGCCGCCGTCTCTGTGTAGAGAATGCGAACACCCAGAATTGCGCTCAGGTCGCGGTCGTTGGCCAAGGCTCGCATGTCAAGGCCCAGGCGCGTTCGATTGAGCAGCAGCGTGATCGAGCCAACCATCACCACAGCAAGCAGGATGGCGATGATGCGCGTATAGGTCAGGCGAACACCGAAGAGGGAAACGAACATCTGGTCGGTCGGAAACTGCAGGCGACGCGGCAGCTCACCCCAGATAATTCCCATCAGGGCGATCAGCACCAAGGCCGGCGCCAAGGTCCCGACGGCACGCACGACCGTATCGCGATGCGATAGCATAGGTGCAAAGATCCGCCCGTAGAGATAGCTGATGGCCGTGGACACGACGACGGCCGCGAGGATGGCAACGGAAAGCGGCATTTTCCATTCGAGAAGCTGCCAGGCGCAGTGCGCGCCGATGGCACCAAAGGCGCCGAAAGCGAAGTTAAGGACCCCGGTTGCCCGAAAGAGGATGACAAGGCCGACGCCTGAGAGGGCATAGACGGCCCCAATTCCGAGACCCGATATCAGAAATGGTAAAAAGGTCATGAGCGGATTCCGATGTGCGGCCGAAGAGACGGCGGGCAGCGTATCCCGTGGCTCGGACCACGGGACGATGCGTGATGCCTCAATTTACGGAGCTATTCCGGCGCTCTTTTCAAAGGCGCGGACGTCGGCCAACTCCGGATCAGGCGATGGCGCGCAATCGGAAATCACCTTCCACTTGCCGCCTTCGCTGACTGCCATGCGCGTCGTTGAATTTGCATTGTGGCGCGGCTGACCATCGCCGAAATACCAAGGCGCGCAGAAAATATCGCTGGCAAAGCCCTTGACCTGCCGAATGGCGGCACTGGTGCTTTCACGGCTGATGTCCTTGGGATCAAGTGACATCAGTGCCTTCTCGGCAATCCGGGCGGCAAGATATCCGGCCTGGGCGAACGTGTCGCGCGGATCGGAAGGCTGGCCATATTTGTCCATGACGGCAAGCCAGTTCTGATTGTCGGGCGTCGCGGCTTCGAGATCGTTGAACTCCATGTTGACGTAGAAGTTTCCATCCCAGCCTGCGCCAATTGTACCGGGCACCGAAAGGTCATAAGCCGATGCGGCACTGAGGAACTTGATGGTCTGGTTGAGCCCCTGTTCTTCGGCCGCGGTCAGAAGCGGGATTGTGACGCCCTTGGGAAGGCCGAGGATAATGACATCAGGCTTGGAAGCCGCCGCCTGCAGGATGATCGAGGTCGAGTCAGCCGTACCGGGATCCATCAGGATCGTTTCCGCCGTGAAGCCTTTTTCCTTGGCCAGAGACTTAATGCCGTCGCAGGACCATGTACCGACATTCGGGATGTTCGGACCGATACAGACCACCGACTTTGCCTTGAGCTGATCCAATGCGTAGCCCATGGCGCCCAGCGTAGAGACGCGCGGTCCGGCATTCGTCGCGGCGTAGTTTTCGGCAAAGAAGCATTCGCGAGGAACGCCGACGCCAGCGACGACGACAATGCCGGATTTCTTGTAGAAATCCGCGTTTGCGCCACATTCGACAAAGCTCGAATTGCCGACCATCAGCACCGCCTTCTCGTCGTTGACGAGCTTGGCGGCCAGCTGAGCGGCCGTCTCAGGATTCCACTGATCGTCTTCGACCAGATATTTGACCGGCCGCCCCTTGATGCCGCCATTGGCGTTCAAGCAGTCGAAATAGGCCTTGGCGGCCCTGGTCGAATTCGAAAAATCGTCCGGACCGGTTTTGCCGGTGATCGCACCGATGACAATCGGTTCGCCGGTCGCGGCTTTGCCGGTATTGTCGCCGCAGGATGCAGCGGCATGAGCACTGAACGCCGAAAGCAGCGTCAGGCCGAGGCCGACCACTAGCCCCCTCATATCTATTCTCATCGTTTCCTCCTCCAGTTTCCGTTATTGTCCGCACTCCCCGCGAACGTCTTCCATCGTGGAATCTCTGCCTCAGCCAGCGATCGCCTTGCCTGTCATGAAGGCGGCCGCGCGGGCTGCAATCATCATCACCGGAGCATTGGTGTTGCCCGATACCAGCGTCGGCATCACCGACGCGTCGCATACCCTCAGACCCTCGACGCCGCGCACCTTCAGATCGGCCCCGACAACCGCCATCGGATCGTCTGCTCGCCCCATGCGCGCCGTGCCCGCTGGATGGAAAACGGTCTTGGCGGTCTGGCGGATGTAGTCGCGCAATGCCGCGGGATCACTTTCGACCCCCGGTTTCGGCAGGACGCGTCGCTTGATAAGCTTCGCAAGTGCTGGCGCATCCAGAATGCGGATGGCTGTCTCGACACCGCGCACCAGAGTATCGAGGTCAGCCGGGTCCGAGAGGAGATTGGCGTTGAACTCCGCCCTGTCATTCGGGTCGGCGCTTCTGAGACGAATGGTGCCGCGCGAGCGCGGCCGAAGGTAACAGGGGCCGATGCTGAGACCATGACCGGGTTCGGGATCGCGGTCGACGAAGCCCACAAGAACCGGCAGGACATGGAACTGAACATCCGGCTGGCCGGTGCCGGCCGTATCGACGAAACCACCGCATTCGACGACGTTCGATGAAAGCAGACCACGATGCGACAGCAGGTAGCGCGCCATGTGTCCGGCGGCGCGAATCCCACTGTCATGCCCGAGGATGGAGATCGGCTCGTGGGTCTCGCCTTGAACCGGCGCTTCAAGATGATCCTGATAGTTTGCGCCGACGCCCGGCAGGTCGGCCACCACATTGATGCCGTGAGATCGGAGATGCTCGGCCTCGCCAATGCCCGAAAGCTGCAGGATCTTGGGTGTCGCGATTGCCCCCGCCGTCAGGGCGATTTCCTTGGAAGCGGTGAATATGGTGCCGTCCTGCAACGTCACACCCGTCGCCCGCCGGCCTTCGAACAGGATGCGAGCGACCTTGCGTTCGGTCAGGACCGTGACGTTCGGCCTTATCTCCGCGTCGCGCAGGAACGCCTGCGCGGAACTCCAACGTCGCCCCCGGTAAGTCGTACTCTGGTAGAACCCGACGCCTTCCTGGTCCGCACCGTTGAAGTCCGGATTATACGGAATGCCGACTTCCCTGGCTGCCTGAATGAAGGCTTCGCTCAGCGGATGGCGGTGACGAGGGTTCGAGACGTGCAGGCCGCCGCTGCGGCCATGAAATTCGCCACTGAGGCTCTCGTTATTCTCAAGCGATCGGAAAGCCGGCAGCACATCGTCGTAGGACCAGCCGTGACACCCCATCTGCGACCAGGTATCGTAGTCGTTCCTGTGGCCACGGATGTAGATCATCGCATTGACGGAACTGCCGCCGCCGAGCACGTTTCCCTGCGGGGTAATGCAAGGGCGGCCGTTGAGGCCCTTCTCCGGCTCGGAGGCATAGGGGTGAATGTCGACACCCTTGCCGAGAACCTTAAAGAAGGTGGCTGGAACATGGATCCAGGGGTCGGCGTCGCGCCGACCGGATTCGATCAGCAGGACTTTATTTTCCGGGTTCTCGGAGAGCCGGTTTGCCAACACACAGCCGGACGATCCGCCACCGACGATGATATAGTCGAAGTTCGCCATGGCTCAGCTCAACACCGTCTGGATTGTGGTGAATTCCTTCAGCCCTTCGGCGCCGAACTCGACACCGATGCCCGATTGTTTGACGCCGCCGAAGGGGGCGTTCGGCTGGATCGTTCCGTGCTTGTTGATCCATACCGAGCCGCATTCGAGCTGCATTGCATAGCGCTTGGCCTTTTCGGCGTCCGCCGACCAGACAGAGCCGCCAAGCCCGGCGGGATTGGTGTTGGCGCGGGCGATGACCTCATCGATATCGGTGTAACGAATGATCGGCAGTGCCGGCCCGAACTGCTCTTCGTCGACGAGACGAACACCATGGTCGACGTCGGCAACAAGCGTGATCGGATAGAAGTAACCCGGCCGATCGATCGGCGTGCCGCCGGCGAGAATTCGGCCGCCATTGGCGCGCGCATCATCGACAAGTTCGCGAACTTTGTTGAACTGCATTTCGTTCTGGACCGGGCCAAGAATGCTGGTTTCGTCAAGGCCGTCGCCGATCACGATCCTGCCGGCGTAGTCGGCAAGCCGTGCGCAGACGTCTTCATAGATGCTGTCGTGCACATAAAGGCGTTTCAGCGCTGCGCAGGTCTGGCCGTTGTTGATGAAGGCTCCCCAGAACAGGCCCTCGGCGATCTGTGCAGGGTCGGCATCGGGAAGAACGATACCGGCATCATTGCCGCCAAGCTCGAGCGTCAGGCGTTTCAACGTCGCGACAGCCGAAGCCATGACCTTCTTGCCGGTCTCGGTCGAGCCTGTGAAGGTCATCTTGGCGATGCCGTCATGGGCGGAAAGTGCTGCACCAATGCTGTTTTCGCCGGTGATGACATTGACGACGCCGGGCGGCAGCACTTCATTCATGATCTCGACAAGACGGATTGTCGAAAGTGGCGTCAGCGGCGAGGGCTTGATGATGACCGTATTGCCGGCGCGCACCGCTGGCACGATATGCCAGCAAGCGATCATCACCGGCCAGTTCCAGGGTGTGATCGAACCGACGACGCCAATCGGCTTGCGATGCAATTCGACACGTCCTTCATTGTCGTCCTGCAGAATTTCGATGGGTAGATTCAGCTCTGCCGTATGGCGTGTCCACGCAAGTGCACCACCAATTTCAAACCGGGAACCGAGACCATTGAGAGGCTTGCCCTGCTCCAGCGTCAAAAGGCGTGCAAGTTCCTCGCCATTGGCTGCAATCTTTTCGGCAATGGCGCGACAGGCGGCCTGGCGCTCTTCTTCCGACGCCTGGCTCCAAGTGCGAAAGGCGACTGAGGCTGCGGCAACGGCATGATCGAGATCCGCCGGAGTCGCCAGCGGCATCTGACCGACGACTTCGCGGGTCGATGGGTTGCGAACGTCGGCATAGGTTGCGGTCTCGATGCGTGCTCCGCCGATGAACAGACTGTACTGCTTCACGATTGGCTCCTCCCTGAGCTTTGGAAGGAGTATGACGGGGCAGAAGAAAGCCGTCTTGGGCAGGAGCGCGCCGCGACTTGGTTTCAAACGCAACAGGCCGTCGGCTCATCAACTATTCAAACCGCACTATTGTGCGGTTGATGTCACCGGCCTGAGCAGATCGGTCGGCGCGCAGTCGAACAGATCCTTGAAGCTGCGATTGAAATAGGAAATATCATTGAAGCCGGCCGAATAGGCGACTTCCGCGATCGTCCTTGGGCTTCTTTGATCTTTGATCTGCGCAATCTTTTCGCGCACCAGGCGCAACCGCTTGTCACGGATGACCGTGGTGCAGGTCATGCCGATACCTTGAAAATCCTGCTGCAACGTGCGGATGGATACCCCGATCCGTGTCGCCAGCCACTTGGCGCTGAGATCGCTCTCGGTCAGGTGTCGGTCGATCAGTATGTCGACCATTTCCAGCCGCCGCGAAGCGCTGTCGTTGAGAGCGGACATGGCGTCGCCGTTTGAGACGAAGGCCTGTCGCGTCGCATTGAACATCAGGTGCCGCAGATTGGCGGACGCGGCATCCGATGCCGAATTGGACATGATCTTCGCCACCAGCGCACGCAGCATCATTGCCATCGGGTCAAAGGCCTCGAGTTTGCGGGCGATGTCGAAATCGATCGGGCTTTCGGCATACATGATCTGGCGTGGCAAATGCAGCGACAGATGATTGCTGAATTGCCCGCCGAAATGGAATGTCGTGGGCCGGGTCGAGTCGACGAGAATGCAATCACCGACATCCAGGACTGCCTGGAGTCCGACGTGCTCGAGACCACAGGACCCTTCGAGCTGCACGATGAGAAAAAGGTGTTCGTTGGCGTCTCGGCGAATGTCATCCCAATCTCGATGGACGCGATCGAGATCATTGGAAACATGGGCGAACTCCATACCGCAGACATCGATACGCCGGGCTGCCCCCGTTACGGCCTTGCCGCTCTCCATTGCTTTCGGATTGAAGTTGCCGCAGATCGATTGGAGATCACTGGTCCATTGATCATAGGGAACGGTTGCCCATGCGTGTTGCATCAGGGCCTGATTGTTCAAGAGCTCCAACTCTGCCTCCCAACAGTGTCAGTCAACGACATGTCCGTCTCGCGCGACTCTCCCACAAGCGCAAAAAGGCGGCAACACCTGAGACCGGTAAACTGAAAGAGTGTCGAAGATAGATCGCTCTGTCAATATATTTCACATGTTAACTAGAATCCGTCATCCCGACTCTTCTCACCAGCTATGTTTTGCCGCCGCCATTCACTGGGCGGCATACCGGTCCGCGCGCGGAAAAAGCGCGAAAAATAAGCGGCATCCTTCAAGCCCACCTCGTAAGCTATGTCCTCGAGCGATCGGATGGTGAAAAGCAACAGACGTTTGGCCTCGAGCAGGCGGCGCTCGGCGATCATGTCCTTGACGCCCTGGCCGAAAGCCATGTGCCCGGCCTTGGCAAGAAGATGCGGCGTGGTGCCGAGGCTCGAAACGTAGCGCGCAACCGGCCAGTTCTCACGAAAATGCCGGTCGATCAGCCGTCGAAGGTCACCAGCAAGCAGGCGTTGTGGCGATTGTGCCAGCATCGGCGCGTCGGACGCCAGGCGTCCGATCTGGGTCAGCATGGCGGCAACCAATGGTGAAAGGATCGTATCGGCCTGGCCTCTCCCCTCGGAGTACTCCTCCAGAATTAGTTGCATAGTCCGCCGAAGCCTCTCCCAGAACGCTTCCGCGCCCTGCCCCGTCACCATCACCGGGCGATCCAGCGGCAGCGTCGTCTGACCGGCGATCGACGG
Source organism: Rhizobium sp. CRRU65 (assembly GCF_048551595.1). Taxonomy (NCBI): domain Bacteria; kingdom Pseudomonadati; phylum Pseudomonadota; class Alphaproteobacteria; order Hyphomicrobiales; family Rhizobiaceae; genus Rhizobium; species Rhizobium sp. CRRU65. Next base: position 23,224 of record NZ_JBLYZH010000025.1, read on the forward strand.
CAGCAGACTGTCTGCGATCGACACGACGACCGCGTCTGAAACAAGCGGATCGACGTTGAAGCCGTGGATGACGCCGCTCGGCACAAAGCTGACGGCAGGCGCCAAAAAGTCCAAACGTTGATCTTCTATGAAATAGGATCCGTTGCCGCTGGTCCAGAAAGTGACCTGCATCATCCGATCATGCTTATGGGCTCGAACCTGGCCGGAATGGAGATTTGCGCGCGCCATCACCGTTTCGACATGAAGAAATCCGATCTCCAAAGGGCGATCCGGTTCGCCGTAGACAAAGAAACTTGGGACGATGTCGTTCATGCTGGCCGCCGTAAAAAGTACAAGTGATTTCCCTATTCTGTCCATGGTGGAAAGCGAACGCAAGGACTAGCATTTGTCTCACATCAAGGGAGGACGACATGCGATCAGAAGATTTCCGGGCCGATACCAAGCGGCCCTTCACCGGTGAAGAATATCTGGCATCCCTGCGTGATGGGCGCGAGGTGTACATCAATGGTGAGCGTGTCAAGGACGTGACCGCGCATCCCTCGATGCGCAATTCCGCCCGCTCGCTCGCCAGGCTTTACGATGCGCTGCATGCGGAAAAGACCAAGGAACGGTTGACATCGCCCACCGACACCGGCTCTGGGGGCTACACCCACAAATATTTCCGTGTTGCAAAGTCCTCCGCCGATCTCGTCGCTCAACAGGGTGCGATCGCCGACTGGGCCCGCATGTCCTATGGATGGATGGGCCGAACCGCCGACTACAAAGCAGCATTGATGAATACGCTCGGCGCCAATGCCGACTGGTACGGTCCCTTCAAGGACAACGCACTCGCCTGGCACAAGCGTGCCCAGGAAGCGGCTCTCTTCATGAACCACGCGATCGTCAACCCGCCGATCGACCGCCACAAGCCGGCGGATGCCGTAAAAGACGTATTTGTTCATATCACCAAGGAAACCGACGCCGGCATCTACGTCTCGGGCGCCAAGGTGGTGGCGACGTCCTCCGCTTTGACGCACTACAATTTCCTGGCGCAAAGCTCGGCGACGGTCACGGAAGACCCGTCGCTGTCGGTGATGTTCATCGTCCCGATGAATGCGCCCGGCATCAAGATGTTCTGCCGCGTCTCCTATGAGGAAACGGCAAATCGTGTCGGCACGCCATTCGACTACCCGCTCTCTTCCCGCTTCGATGAGAACGATGCCATCCTGGTTCTGGACAACGTCTTCATCCCCTGGGAGGATGTGCTGGTCCTGCGCGATGCGCCGAAGATCCTGTCCTTCCATCCCGCTTCCGGCTTCATGCACGGCTATTGCTTCCAGGGCTGCACGCGTTTCGCCGTCAAACTCGACTTCCTGGCCGGTCTGCTCGCCAAGGCTTTGCGGGCGACCGGCGGCGATGCCTTCCGCGGCAATCAGGCAGCACTTGGCGAAGTCATCGCGTTGCGCCACATGTTCTGGAGCTTCTCCAACGCCATGGCCTACAATCCGATCCCCTGGGCGAACGGCGCAGTGCTGCCCAATCTGGAGGCGGCTCTCGCCTATCGCACCTTCATGTCGGAAGCCTATCCTCGCGTCATCGAGACGGTCCGCAAGGTCGTCGCCTCGGGATTGATCTATTTGCCTTCCTCGGCCAAGGATTTCGGCAATCCGGAGATCAACCGCTATCTCGGCCAGTATGTGCGCGGCTCCAACGACATGGGCCATATCGAACGCATCAAGATCATGAAGCTGTTGTGGGACGCAACCGGAACCGAGTTCGGCGGACGGCATGCGCTCTACGAGCTGAACTATGCCGGCGCGCCGGAAGAAGTCCGGCTTCAGGTGCTGAAGGGGGCCGAGCGTGGCGGACGGTTGCGCGAAATGGAGGCCTTGGTCGATACCTGCATGAGCGACTACGACGAAAACGGCTGGACCGGTGACACCTGGTTGCCGCCGATCGGCAATGCAGACCAGTTCAAGTCCGCTGCTGAATAGGAGGCGACCATGGAGGAAGCCTTTTCCAAAACCGAGTTCCGCAACGCCATGGCGCGCGTTTGCGCGCCGGTCAACGTCATCACCACCAATGGTCCCGCCGGTCGCGGCGGGTTCACCGCCACGGCCATGTGCAGCGTCACGGATGAGCCGCCGACGCTGCTCGTCTGCATGAATAGCCGATCCGCCCAAACTGCCCTGTTTCTGGAAAACCACCGGTTCTGCGTGAACGTATTAAGTCACGACCACAGAGAGCTAGCCGGGAAATTCGCCGGAGCAACCGCCGATATGGAGGCGCGTTACGCCTCTGCGGATTGGGTCGCAATGCCTTCAGGTACGGATGCTCTCGCGGATGCGATCGTCTCGTTTGATTGCGAGCTGTCCGAGGCAAGACTTGTCGGCAGCCATCACATTTTCATCGGGCGGATCGCCGGCATCCGATCCCGCCCCGATGGCAACGCGTTACTGTATTTTGACCGGAATTACGTTCATGTCCCGACGCAAATTGGCAGCTTCGGAGGTTGAAGGCATTCGCTGTCAGCCGCGTTGCTGCTGGCAGCGGATGGGCTGCGCGCGGGAGCTTTGACTTCAGATGCGTCCCAAATTTCAACTGCGACCCCTGCTCTCAGCATAGTGTTCGACCAAGCTAGAGCTGGATCCACGCCGTCTTCAGATTGTGATACTTGTCCATGGCGTGTAGCGACTTGTCGTGGCCGTTGCCCGACTGGCGGATGCCGCCGAGCGGCACGGTGTTGTCGGCGCCGCCATAGGTATTGACGTGGACGACGCCGGCCTTGACCCCTCGCACCATGCGATGGGCGCGAGACAGGTTGCTGGTCCAAACGGCTGAAGCGAGGCCATAAGGCGTGGCATTGGCAATGTTGAGCGCATCCGTCTCGTCATCGAAGGGAATGATGGAGAGGATCGGCCCGAAAACCTCCTCTTTGGCCAGCGTCATCTGCGGCGTCACCTCGAACACGGTTGGCTGCATATAGAAACCGCCGGTGTCTTGAAGAATGCGCCCGCCGCCGGTTCTCAGTCTTGCGCCTTCGGACAACGCCTGATCGGCGAAACCGAGGTCCTTCTCGAGCTGTATCTCGCTGGAGATGGCGCCGGATTCCGTCGAGAGCAACAGCGGATCACCAACCTTTATCCTCGCGGCAATAGCTGAAATCCGTTCTGCGAAGGCTTCGTGGATCGACCGCTCGACCAGGAGTCTCGACCCGGCAACGCAGACCTGTCCCGAGTTTCTGAAGATGCCGAATGCCGAGACCTTGGCGGCCTGTTCGAGGTCCGGCGCATCCGCGAAGACGATGTTGGGCGATTTGCCGCCCAGTTCGAGATAGACCCGCTTCAGGTTGGAGCGCGCCGAATATTCGAGCAGCCGGCGGCCGACGCCGCCGGAGCCGGTGAAGACGAGAACATCGATATCGCCATGCAGGCCGATCGCCTCGCCGGCGACCGTGCCGCTGCCGGTGACGACATTGAGCGCTCCCTCCGGCAGGCCGGCTTCAGCACACAGTGCCGCCAGTTTCAAAAGGCTGAGCGATGCGCCTTCGGCGGGCTTCAGCACGACGGAGTTGCCGGCTGCCAGCGCCGGCGCGATCTTCCAGGCGCCGATCATCATTGGGAAATTCCACGGCACGATAGCGGCGACGACGCCGACGGGCTCGCGGTGAATGAGGCCGAGAACGCTTTCGGAGGTGGGTGCAATTTCGCCGTAGACCTTGTCGAGGGCTTCGGCGTAATAGCGGAAGGTGGCGGCGGCGCTGCCTGGCTCGGCTTTCAGGGCCATGCTGATTTCCGTACCGTTGTCGCGCACGCCGAGAACCGCCAATTCCAGCGTATCACGCTCGATCAGTTCGGCGATCCGGAACAGGATTTTCTTGCGCTCGCCGGGCGCTGCCTTCGACCACGCGCCGTTCTCGAAAGCGGTGCGCGCAGCCCTAACGGCGAGATCGACATCCGCCGCCCCGGCATCGCCGATAGTCGTCAATTTCGATCCGTCGATCGGCGAGATGACATCCATTGTCGCGCCGCTTAAAGGTGTACGCCACTCGCCGCCAATGAACAGCGATTGCGGCGAGACGACGCTCGAGCGGAGTTGGTCGATCTTGTCCTGCATCTCAATCTCCTTACGAAAGAGATGGCGGACCGGCGTCCGCCATCATGATCCAGATATGTCAGGCTTCCTGTCCGGCGCCGAGCCGGGCAAAACCGGCAGCATCTTCCGACTTCAAACGGGCAGCTGCCATCAAGCCGACAATGGCGGCAATCACCACCAGACCCGGCAGAAGCACCGCGAGCACACCGCTTGCGCCGGCGATCGCGCCGAAATTCACCGTGATATAGTAGACTAGACCCAGCAGGATGATGCCGGTGATCACCGGCAAGATCTTGGTCACGAGAACATTGCGCTCGAGGCCGGGATTGCGGCTGAAGAAGGCGACGATGGCGAATGCGGTGAAGGCCATCAGCAGAATGATGGCAAGCGTGCCGACATTGGTGAGCCACGAAAAGAGGGCAAGCACGGGATCCTGCCCCGTAAAGGCGAAGAGCGCGATGACGAGAGCGGCAACAATCGTCTGGATCACCGAACCGACATGCGGGCTCTGGAAGACAGGGTGGGTGACCCCAACAGACTTCGGCAGCAGACCTTCGCGGCCGGCGACATACATGTAGCGGGCGACGCCATTGTGGAAGGCGAGCACGCCGGCAAACAGGCTGGTGATGAAGAGTACGTTCATGACCGGGACGATCCAGTGACCGACATAGCGTTCGGCAAGGCCGAAGAGGAAGGTCGTAGGATCGGCGAGGCCCTGCAGTTCGGGAACGAGCTTATCGGCGCCGGCGCCGTTGACCATCAGCCACGAGCTCAGCATGTAGAAGAGGCCGATAATAAGGACAGAGATATAGGTCGCGCGCGGCACGGTCTTGTGCGGCTCGCGGGCTTCCTCGCTGTATATCGTGGTTGCTTCGAAGCCGATGAACGCTGCAAAGCAGAAGAGAATGCCGATTGCCGGCGTTCCGCTCATCAAGGCGGCGGGCGTGAAGGGTACGGCTGAGATGCCGCTGTCACCGCCCTTGAGCAAGATAGCGGCGTCGATGACCAGCACGACGACATATTCAAGAATGACGAGGACCGTCAATATCTTAGCCGACAGATCAACGCGCCGATAGCCGAAGACCGCGACGACGGCGATGCCGATATAGGTCCAGACCCACCATGGGAATTCAAGGCCGATGCCCGCGAAGAACCCTGCGGTTGCCGCACCGAAGAGACCGAAAACGCCAATCTGCATGGCATTGTAGGCAAGGATGGCAATGAGGGCGGCTGCACCGCCCATCATGCCGCCGAGACCCTGGGCGGTATAGGCATAAAAGGCACCGGCATTGCGGATGTGGCGCGCCATGGCGACGTAGCCGACCGCAAACAGTACGAGGATCGCCGTGACCAGCAGAAAGGTCAGCGGGATGCCCGGCCCATTGCCGAGCATCATCGACAGAGGCACGCCGCCAGCGACCGCCGTCAGCGGCGCTGCGGCCGAAACCACCAGAAATGTCACGGCGCCGACGCCGAGACTGTTCTTGCGCAGCTGGTTTTCACCTGCGCCTGTTGAGAATTGATTGTCCATTTTGCTCAAGTTCCCCTTGTTGCAACTATCCGATTGCGCTCCGGGAAAACGCGTCCTCCCAAATCGCCGTCATTTCGAACCGGACTAATCTGCCGCGTTTTTTCTTTTGCTCTTGGCCGCGCGCAGGTCAGCGCATATGGTTCATATATTGAACCACTGCTTCAAATATAGACTTGCAAATAACGGCTACACCTGTCAAGTTATTTCGCATGTTAAGTAGTTTGGCCGGCATGGAGGACCGGACATCGACGATGATGACCCAGACAGGTGCCCGTAACACCAACCGGTATCGAACGGCGACCGGACAAAAAGAGGAGACCGCATGAGCACCGTCGGAAAAGCACTGTCCTTGCTGGACAGCCTGTCGCAACTCAACCACGAAGCGGGATTGACGGATATCGCCCGTCTCTGCGACCTCGACAAGGCGACGGCCCGCCGCCTGCTTGTCGAATTGGAAAAGCATGGCTTCGTTGAGCAGGATCCGGACACGCGCAGATACCGGATCGGTTCAGCGCCGGTTCGCCTGGCGCGGATTCGCGAGGCGCGTTATCCGTTCCTGCGGGTCGCCATCCCCTTCGTAAGGGAGCTCGCTGAAAAGTCTGAGGAAACTGTTCATCTCGCCGAATTCAGCGGCAGCACACTTTCAACGATCCACGTCGAGGACTCACCGCGCGCGCACCGGGTCATCGTCGAGATCGGCACGCGCCTGCCTTTCCACGCTACGGCGTCGGGCCTCGCCTATCTGGCTTTCTCCGATAAGAAATACATCGAGTCGGCCCTGTTGCAGCCACTGGACGCTTTTACCGAGCACACCGTGACCGATCCGGCCGCCGTCCGCAAAATGATAGACGAAACGGTCGCGCGCGGATTTTCGATCAGCAGCCAGGGTCTCGAGGTCGGCGTCGTCAGCACCGGAGCTCCCATTCTTTCGCCGGCCGGTCAACCGATCGGCTCCATCACCATCGCGGCGCCGCTGGCGCGCGCGCGCGCCGCCACACTGGCAAACTTCGGCGCAGCCGTCGTCGACACAGCCAAACGCATCTCAGAAAAATACTACGGGCCGGAGCGGCCTTCGGGAACAAAAATGCAAACAAAGAGGACCGGTTGAATGAGCCCAGCAGAGCCGTCGCCAGAACAATCACGTCCACTCAGCATCCTTCTGATTGGAACCGGCGACACCAAATCCGACGAGCTTCAGTTCATGGCGGGCATCATCCGCGATGCTGGCGCAAAACCGATTTTGGTCGACGTCAGTATCCTGTCAGATCCGCCTTACACGCCTGATTACTCCCGGCACGACATCGCCAAATCGGCGGGAACATCGATCGAAGCGATCATCGGCAGCGGCGACGAAAATTCAGCCATGAGGCTGATGTCAACCGGCGCCGCGGCTCTCGTCGGAACGTTGCACGCGACCGGAAAGGCGGATGGCATCATTGTTCTCGGCGGCTCGATGGGCACGGACCTGGCGCTTGACGTGGCGGCTGCCCTGCCGCTCGGCGTTCCCAAATTCGTGGTCTCGACAATTGCCTATTCGCATCTCGTGCCGCCGGAGCGCATCGCCCCGGACTTGATGATGATACTGTGGGCCGGCGGACTTTACGGATTGAACGATATCTGCCGCGCCGTGCTTTCCCAGGCCTGCGGTGCCGTCGTCGGAGCCGCCCGTTCCTGCGTGAAGCCCAAGGCGGAGCGGCCGTTGATCGGAATGACCTCACTCGGTTCCACCTGCCTCAAATACATGAAACACCTGAAGCCGGAACTCGAAAAACGCGGCTATGAGGTCGCAGTATTCCACTCGACCGGCATGGGCGGACGGGCCTTCGAGGCGATTGCCGCGCAGAAAGGCTTTGCCGCGGTGTTCGACTTCTGCATGCAGGAGGTCGTCAACCACCAGAATGGCACCGTGGTCACCTCTGGTCCGGACCGCATGGAAAATGCGGGCCGCGCAGGCATACCGCAGATCGTTGCACCCGGCGCCGTCGATATGGTTGACCTGCCCGCGTGGCAGCCGCTGCCGGCGGCACTTGCCGACCGACCTTATCACGCACACAACCGGCTGATCGGCTCCGTCACCACCTCGCCGGAAGGACGCCGGGCGACGGCTGCGCTGATCGGAGAAAAACTTGGCGGCGCACAGGCGCCGGTTGCCCTGATCCTGCCGCTCGAAGGCATACAGGAATGGGACCAGCCAGGCGAACCATTGCATGATCCGGTAGGCCTTTCAGCCTTTATCGACGCGATGCGCCTAGCCCTCCCCCAATCCGTCGACTTGCATGAGGTCGATGGCCACATCAACTCCCCCCAATTCTCCACAAAGGCCCTTGCCGTATTCGATGCGTGGGTTGCACAGGGCATCATCCCGGAAGGCAGGCCATGACAGGCGATCGCGCACTCATCCTCGATTTCGGCGGCGTCGTCACCCGCACGCTGTTCGAAACGCACGACGTCACCGAGCGGGCGCTTGGCCTTGCCGCCGGCACACTCACCTGGCGCGGTCCGTTCGATACAACGACTGATCCACTCTGGGTATCGATGCAGAACCGTGAGATCACCGAACGCGACTACTGGATGACACGGACCGCGGAAGTCGGCCGGCTGGTCGGTGAGGATTGGACCGACATGAAGACCTTCGTCCAGCGGGCGCGCGGCGCCGATGCCGATCTCGTGCTGCGTCCGGAGGCGGCAGACGCCATCACCCGCGCCAAGGCCGCCGGCCTGCGGCTCGCCATCCTTTCGAATGAACTCGATCTTTTCTACGGTGTCGAATTTCGCAAGCGTTTCCCGCTGATCGATCTCTTCGACGTCATCGTCGATGCCACCTACACCAAGATCCTGAAACCGGATCCGCGCGCCTATGAACAGGTGATCGCCGAGGTCGGGCTTCCGCGCGAAGCCTGCGTCTTCGTCGACGATCAGTTGAAGAACATCGAGGGCGCCGACGTCGTCAAGCTTCCCAACGTCCATTTCGACGTTACCTGGCCCGCGGACGGCTATGCCCGCGCCCTTTCCATGCTTGGACTTTGAACGACGAGGACTGCGATATGCGCGAAACCAATTTTCTGACCGAAAACAACGCCCGTCATGTCTGGCACCCGATGGCGCACCCGGCCGACATGTTGGCCAATCCGCCGCGCATCATCAGGGCGGCTTCCGGTGTTGAAATCACTGATATCGACGGCAAGACGGTGCTCGATGGCGTCGGGGGGCTCTGGAACGTCAACCTCGGCTATTCCTGCGATCCGATCAAACAGGCCATCCGTGACCAGCTCGAGGAACTCCCTTATTATTCCGCCTTTCGCGGCACCACCAATCCGCCGCTGATCGAACTGTCTTACGAACTGGCTGAGTGGTTCAAGGAAGACGGCCTCAGCCGATCCTTCTTCACCTCGGGCGGCTCGGATTCCGTGGAGACCTGCCTGCGGCTTGCCCGCCAGTACCACAAGGTCAATGGCCAGGCGGAGCGCACCAAATTCGTGGCGCTGAAGAAAGGCTATCATGGGACCCATTTCGGCGGCGCGTCCGTCAACGGTAATGCCAACAACCGTCGCAACTACGAGCCGCTGCTCCCGGGCGTTTCGCACCTGGCGGCTCCCTATGGCTACCGCAATCCTTTCGGCACCGACGATCCGGCGGAAATCGCCGCGGCCATCGGTCGTCAGTTCGAAGACGAGATCGCCTTCCAGGGCGCCGACACCATCGCCGCCTTCATCATGGAGCCAGTTCTGGGTGCCGGCGGCATCATGGTGCCGCACGAAACCTTCATGCCGCTGATGCGTGCCATCTGCGACAAGAATGGCATTCTTCTGATCGCCGACGAGGTCATCACGGCCTTTGGCCGCACCGGCGCCTGGACGGGATCACGCCTTTGGGGCACCAAGCCCGACCTGATGTCGACCGCCAAGGCGATTACCAACGGCTATTATCCCTTCGGTGCCGTAATGATCTCCGACAAGATCGCGGAAGCCTTCGAGGCCAACAAGAACACCGTCGGCACCATCGGCCATGGCTACACCTATTCCGGCCACCCTGTGGGTGCAGCGGCGGCGCTGGCGACGCTCAAGGAAACCAAGCGCCTCAACGTGGCCGCCAATGCAGGCGCGCGCGGCAACGAACTGCTGACCGGTCTGAACAGACTGAAGGAAAAACACGAACTGATCGGCGACGTGCGCGGCAAAGGGCTGATGTGCGCGCTGGAACTGGTGACGGACCGCGCGGCAAAGACCGGCGCGCCGAAGGATGTGGTCCAGCGCCTGCAAGACGCGGCCTACGACGCCGGCGTGATGGTGCGTACCTCCGGCTCCAACGTCATCATCTCGCCGCCGCTTATCATCACCACGGCCGATGTAGATCGGATCCTCGCCGCACTCGAGGCAGGCCTGACAGCTGCCGCGGGAGGCAAATGACATGGTGGAAAACGCAGCACTTCTCGCCCGCCGCCAGCGGCTTCTTGGCCGAAACATGTCCACCTTTTATGACGAACCGGTGCAACTGGTGCGTGGAGAAGGTGTCTGGCTGTGGGATGCCGACGGCCGGAAATATCTCGATTGCTATAACAATGTGCCGCACGTCGGCCACTGCCACCCACGCGTGGTCGACGCGATCACCCGGCAAGCGTCGACGCTGAACACCCACACGCGCTATCTGCATGAAGGCATCCTCGACTATGTCGAGCGGCTGACGGCAACATTCGACAAGAGCCTCGATACGGCGATCATGACCTGTACCGGCAGTGAAGCCAACGACATCGCGTTGCGTATGGCGCAGGCGGTTACGGGAAAGACCGGTGTTATCGCGACCAACCACACCTACCACGGCAATACCGCGGCCGTGTCGCAGCTCTCTACCCGCATGCCCCCGGTCGGCGGTTTCGGCGGCCATGTTCGCCACGTGCCGGCGCCCGACAGCTATCGGCCGATGGGTGGTATGCCCGGCGAAGCCTTTGCGGAGGCTTTCGCCGCTGAAGTGGAAAAAGCGATCGCCTCGCTGCAGAGTAGCCCGCACGGCTTTTCGGCGCTCATCATCTGCCCGTTCTTTGCCAATGAGGGATTTCCCGACCTGTCGCCGGGCTTTCTCGACAAGGCAATCACCGCCGTGCGCAAGGCGGGAGGGCTTGTCATATCCGACGAGGTGCAGCCGGGTTTCGGGCGCACTGGCGGCCATATGTGGGGCCACCAGCGCGCAGGCTTCGTGCCCGACGTGGTGACGCTCGGCAAGCCGATGGCCAACGGCCATCCGGTCGGCGGCGTCGTCGCCAATGCCGACACGCTGAACGCCTTCCGCAAGGCCTTTCGCTATTTCAATACCTTTGGCGGCAATCCGGTTTCCTGTGCTGCGGCCCTGGCGGTTCTCGACGTGATCGAAGATGAAGGACTGATGGAAAACGCCCGTGCCGTCGGCGCCTATGCGCAAGACGGCCTCAAACGCCTGTCCGAAAAACATGACGTCATCGGCAACGTGCGTGGCAGCGGCCTGTTCTTCGGGGCGGAGCTGGTTCTCGACCGTGAGAAAAAGACCCCGGCGCCGGACATCGCCACGAAGGTCATCAATGACATGCGGGCGCGCGGCGTCCTAATGGGCAAGATCGGGGTGCATCAATGCGCGACCAAGATCCGACCACCCATGCCATTTTCGAAGGAGAATGCCGATTTGATGCTTTCCACGCTCGACGACGTTTTGTCCGGATTGTGACGGTGGCCATGTCGGAACACGAATCCATCCCTTTCATGGAGGCGCTGAGTGCGCGCGCATGCGAAGCCCTTGGCAGCTGGGAGCTGGGCGCCCAGACACCCCAACTCCTGAAATACCGGGAGAATGCGGTGTTCCGGGTGACGCTCAAGAACGGCGAGCCTGCAGCCCTGCGGCTGCACCGGCCCGGCTATCACAACGAAATTGCTTTGGTTTCGGAACTCTCCTGGATGGCAGCCCTGCGCGAGGCTGGCTTGCGTGTTCCGGCACCTGTTTCCACGCCGGATGGACGCCAAATCGTTGCGCTTGCCGCAAATCCTGAGTTCGGTGACCAATACGCCGACATCGTCAGCTGGATGACCGGCAGCCCACTCGGCCAATCGGGCGTCCTTCTCGTGCATTCCAGTGAGCGCCTCGCCGTGATTTTCCGCTTGCTGGGCGAAGCCATGGCCCGGCTACACACCGCCACCGATGCCTGGAGACCACCGGCCGACTTCCGCCGCCCGGCATGGGACGGCAATGGTTTGCTTGGCAGGCAGCCGCTTTGGGGCCGATTCTGGGATTGTGCGGGACTGTCGCCGAATCAGGCGATGCAATTATCGGATCTCAGGCTTTTGCTGCGGGAGAAAACCGCTGCACTCCGCCATCTCGACTATGGTCTCATCCACGCCGATCTCGTTCGGGAAAACGTGCTCATAGACGGCGATCATGTCGAATTGATCGACTTTGACGATGCCGGCTACGGCTGGCGAATGTTCGACATCGCCACAGCCTTGTTCAAGAATCGCGACGAGCCGCACTACGAACTCATCAAAGCAGCTTTGATCGCGGGATACCGCGGCGTGCGGTCGCTGCCGGACAGCGCCATTGAAACCCTGCCACTCTTCATGGTTCTGCGCAGCATCACGTATATCGGCTGGATCGGTCAGCGAATTGACGCGCCGGATGCGGCAGAGCGGCTTCAGCGTTATGTAGCAGACGCTCTGGCGCTGGCAGATGGCCTCGGCGCCAGCAGATAGGAGCGAGGCCGTGCTATTTGTTCAGCGTCGCCAATTCGTCGAGCATGTCGAGCAAGGTATCGATACGCTCGCGGCCGAACCGCTGCTCAAGCGCGGTATAAATCGTCCGGCTGTCGGGACTGACCTCGTTGATGATCTTCAGCCCTGCGGCGGTGATCTGCAACAATATCCGGCGGCCGTCTTCAGCATCCTTGCTCTTGGTGATGAAGCCGCGCTCCTCGAGAGAGCGAATGATCCGCGTCAAGCTCGGAGCAAGAATAAAGGCCCGTTCCGCCATCTCCGATGCATCCAGTGTTCCGGCTTCCGCCAGAATGCGAATGACGCGCCATTGCTGTTCCGTCACATCATGCAGCGCCAGCATGGGCCGGAAGTGCCCCATCACCGCTTCACGCGCCCGAAGCAACGCAATCGGCAGCGAGCGGCGCGTATCGCGGGGCAGCAGGGCATCCTGCATGATGCCGTTATCGTCAGGGGATTGTTTGGTCATAAGGGTTCTATGGATCAATTTCTTGAGCCGCGCAACGTGGCCGGCAGACACGATGCCCTTGACAGAGCCGACAAAATATTTAACATGTTAAATATACTGAGGTCGTGGCGCGGGGAGGAACGATGCCGCATTTCACCATGGATTATTCGGCTAATCTCGACGGAAAAGTGGACTTCGACGCGCTGTGCCGTGTGATCCACGCCGAGATTCTCGGCACGGGTCTGTTCGAGACCGGTGCCGTGCGGGTGCGCGCCATCCGGTGCGAAGCCTATGCGATTGCCGATCTGCTCGATGAAAACGCCTTCATCGATATGTCCTTTCGTATCGGCGAAGGTCGTAGCCAGGAGGACAAGCGAAGGACCGGCGAAGCGATCTTTGCCGCCGTCACGAAACACCTCCGCAAGCTGTTCGAGACGCCGCACTTCGCCCTCACCCTCGAAATCCGCGAAATCGACCCGGCGCTGAGCTGGAAGAAAAACGCCATCCACCCGCGCCTGCGCAAGACAAACGGTTAGCGCCGCAGTGATTGACCGCAAGCAGGACACATCGGAGAAAAGCATGTCGACACTGGAAGAAAACATCGCAAAGGCCGAAGCCTATTTGGCTCGCTTTCGCAAAGACGGCGTCCTGAACCATATCGCTGGCGAAGCAATCCCTGCAGCCGATGGCACCACGTTCGACATCATCTCTCCGGTCGATCTGAAGGTCTTGGCAAAGGTGGCACACGGCAAGGCGGCGGATGTGGACCGGGCGGCACAAGCCGCAAAAGCTGCCTTTCCTGCCTGGGCCGCGATGTCGGGCGACGCGCGCAAGAAACTTCTTCATAAGATTGCCGACGCGATCGTAGCGCGTTCCGAAGAGATCGCGTTCGTCGAATGCATGGATACCGGTCAATCGCTCAAATTCATGGCGAAGGCAGCTCTTCGCGGAGCCGAGAACTTCCGCTTCTTCGCTGACCGCGCCGTGGAAGCCCGTGACGGCAAAACGCTGCGTGCCGATGGTCAAGTCAACTTCACCAGCCGTGCACCGATCGGACCAGTCGGCGTCATTACGCCATGGAATACACCCTTCATGCTGTCGACCTGGAAGATAGCACCAGCGCTCGCTGCCGGCTGCACCATCGTCCACAAGCCGGCGGAGTTTTCACCGCTGACGGCACGGCTGCTGGTCGAGATTGCCGAAGAGGCGGGCTTGCCGAAGGGTGTCTGGAATCTCGTCAACGGCCTCGGCGAGGACGCCGGCAAGGCGCTGACCGAGCATCCCGCCATCAGAGCGATCGGCTTCGTCGGCGAAAGCCGCACCGGCTCGATGATCATGAAACAAGGCGCCGACACGCTGAAGCGGGTACATTTCGAACTCGGCGGCAAGAATCCCGTCATCGTTTTTGCCGATGCCGATCTTGAACGTGCCGCCGATGCTGCCGTCTTCATGATCTATTCGCTGAATGGCGAGCGCTGCACCTCGTCTTCCCGCTTGCTGGTGGAGGAAAACATCTACGACCGCTTCACGGCGATGGTCGCCGAGAAGGCCAAGCGCATCAAGGTCGGCCACCCCCTTGATCCAGAAACTGTGGTCGGTCCGCTGATCCACCCCGTCCATGAAAAGAAGGTGCTGGAATATATCACGATCGGCAAAGAGGACGGTGCCACGCTTGCCGCTGGCGGTGAGAAATTCGATGGGCCGGGTGGCGGATGTTACGTATCCCCCACCCTCTTCACCGGCGCCAACAACCAAATGCGTATCGCGCAGGAAGAAATCTTCGGACCGGTTCTGACCGCGATCTCCTTCAAGGACGAGGCCGATGCGCTGGCGCTTGCCAACGATGTGCAATACGGCCTCACCGGCTACCTCTGGACCTCGGACGTCACCCGCGCTTTCCGCTTCACCGATGCGCTGGACGCCGGAATGATCTGGGTGAACTCGGAAAATGTGCGCCACCTGCCGACCCCTTTCGGCGGCGTCAAGAATTCCGGCATCGGCCGTGACGGCGGCGATTGGTCCTTCGATTTCTACATGGAGACCAAGAACGTTGCTTTCGCCACCAAGGCGCATGCGATCCAGAAACTCGGCGGCTGAGTGCACCGGACACCCTATTGAATTTGGAGGAGAACCCCATGCCCCTGCCCACACCCAATCTTTATCCGGCTTTCAACATCGTGCGCCTCAGCCATGTCGAGCTTGCCGTGACCGACCTTGCGAAATCGCGCGCCTTCTACGTCGATACTCTCGGCTTGCAGGTGACCGACGAGACGGCAGACACGATCTATCTGCGTGCGCTCGAGGAACGAGGGCATCACTGCATCGTCCTGAAGAAAGAAGCCGCCGCCGAAGCACGCGATCTCGGCTTCAAGGTGTTCTCCGACGAGGACCTCAATAAGGCGGAGCATTTCTTCAAGGGCAAGGACCTGCCGGTCGAATGGGTCGAGCGGCCCTACCAGTCGCGCACGTTCCGCACGCGCGATCCGCACGGCATTCCGTTGGAATTTTATTCCAAGATGGATCGCCTGCCGCCGATCCACCAGAAATATGCCCTCTACAGAGGCGTGAAACCGCTCCGCATCGATCACTTCAACTGCTTCTCACCGAATGTCGACGAAAGCGTCGCCTTCTACAATGAGATCGGCTTCCGGGTGACGGAATACACCGCCGACGAGGAGACCGGCAAGCTCTGGGCTGCATGGACGCACCGCAAGGGTGGCGTCCACGACATTGCGTTTACCAATGGTCGCGGCCCGCGGTTGCATCACACCGCGTTCTGGGTTCCGACGCCGCTCAATATCATCGACCTGCTGGATTTGATGGCGACCACCGGTTGGCTGCCCAATATCGAGCGCGGACCGGGCCGGCACGGCATTTCCAATGCCTTCTTCCTCTACATCCGCGATCCCGATGGCCACCGCATCGAGATCTACTGCTCGGATTATCAGACGGTTGATCCCGACCTGGAACCGATCAAATGGGATCTCAAGGATCCGCAGCGCCAGACGCTATGGGGTGCTCCGGCGCCGAAATCCTGGTTCGAGGAAGGAAGCCTGTTTGCTGGCGCCCGTGTGGTAGATTCGATCCTCAAGGCCCAGCCGATCGTCGCGCCCTGACCGGCAGGCAGAATACTCATTTGTTCTGATCGCGGCCAAAGCCGCGCTCAGACGTGTAAATTGGTCCTAGCGGAGCGATCAATGAACGGGACAGATTTTGCCGAATGGTCGCGCAAGGCCGCGGACTGGGGCGTCGCCTACAGGGCATCTCTTCGTGACAGGCCTGTGCGTGCGCAGACCGCCCCCGGTGAGATCGCCGCGCGGTTGCCGATGCAGCCACCGCAAACCGGCGAAGACATGGACGCCATCTTCGCCGATTTCGAAAATATCATCCTGCCAGGGATGACGCATTGGCAACATCCGCGCTTTTTTGCTTATTTTCCTGCCAACGCGGCGCCCGTGTCGGTCGTTGCGGAATATCTTGTGACGGCAATGGCGGCGCAATGCATGCTCTGGCAAACCTCTCCGGCAGCGACCGAGCTCGAGACAAGAGTTCTCGATTGGCTGCGGCAGGCGATCGGACTGCCGGAGGGTTTTGCCGGCGTCATTCAGGACTCTGCCTCCTCTGCCACGCTTTCGGCGGTGCTCGTCATGCGCGAACGCGCCCTCGACTGGAATGGTAACAAGGCGGGCCTTAGCGGAAATCCGCAACTACGCATTTATTCTTCTGATCAGGTGCACACGTCCATAGACCGGGCGATCTGGGTATCCGGCATCGGCGAGAATAATCTCGTGCGTATTCCCGCTCGCGGCGCATTGCGGGGCATGGACTGCGACGCTTTGGAAGCGGCAATCGTAAAGGACACGGAGGCCGGGTATGTGCCGGCCGGCATCATCGCCTGCACGGGCGGCACCAGCACCGGTGCCTGCGACAACATTGCCGATGTGGTGCGGATCGCTCATCGACACGGCCTCTGTGTCCATGTCGATGCGGCATGGGCAGGATCGGCGATGATCTGCGAAGAATTCCGCCATTTGTGGGCGGGTGTCGAAGAGGCAGATTCCGTGGTCTTCAACCCGCACAAATGGCTGGGCGCGCAGTTCGATTGTTCGGCCCATTTCATTCGAAATCCAGCCGACCTCGTGCGCACGCTTGCCATTCAGCCGGAATATCTGAAAACCCACGGTCGCGACGGCATCATCAACTATTCGGAATGGACGGTCCCGCTCGGCCGCCGCTTCCGGGCTCTGAAGTTATGGTTTTTACTGCGGTTTCACGGACTGGACGGCCTGAGAACAATGATCCGCAACCACGTGGGTTGGTCTGCAAAACTCTGCAAACGCCTACGTGCTGGCGACAATTTCGAGATCGTCACCGAGCCAGCCTTCTCACTGTTTTCATTTCGTCACCTTGGCGCAAAAGATCTCGACGCCCATAACCTTGCTTTGGTGAACGCGATCAATGACGACGGTCGCATCTATCTGACCCAAACCCGGGTGGACGGTCGGGTAGCGATCCGCTTTCAGGCGGGTCAGTTCGAGATGACGGAAAGTGACGTTGACACCGCCTTTGACGTCATTTCCGAAGTCGCGGCGAGAATGCCGAACGCTGGCTAGACTCAAAAGACAGGACCAACACAATGCTTCTGAAAGACCCTTCGCTATTCCGCCAAGCAGCGCTTGTCGGCGAGATGTGGATCGAGGCGGATCCGAAAAACGCGATCGAGGTGAACAACCCGGCGACCGGTGAGATCATCGGTCTCGTGCCAAAGCTTGGTGCCGCCGAGACCAGGACGGCCATCGAGGCCGCCCGCCTGGCGCAGAAGAGTTGGGCTGCCCGCACCGCGAAGGACCGCTGCGCCGTCCTTCGCAAGTGGTTCGATCTGATGATCGAGAACAAGGAAGACCTCGGCCGCATCCTGACGCTCGAACAGGGCAAGCCGCTGGCCGAGGCGACTGGCGAGATCGTCTATGGCGCAAGCTTCATCGAATGGTTCGCCGAGGAGGGTCGTCGCATCTATGGCGACTTGATCCCCGGCCACCAGCCCGACAAGCGCATCATGGTGATGAAGCAGCCGATCGGCGTCGTCGCGGCGATCACGCCGTGGAACTTCCCGAACGCGATGATCACCCGCAAGGCGGGCCCGGCTTTCGCCGCCGGCTGCGCCCTGGTCTTGAAGCCGGCCTCTCAGACACCGTTTTCGGCGATCGCCATTGCGGTTCTCGCCGAACGCGCCGGCCTGCCAAAGGGCCTTTTCAGCGTCATCACCGGCTCGGCCGCGGCGATCGGCGCCGAAATGACCTCGAACCCGGTCGTGCGCAAGCTGACATTCACCGGCTCCACCGAAATCGGCACCGAGCTTTACAAGCAGAGCGCCCCGACCATCAAGAAACTCGGTCTGGAACTCGGCGGCAATGCGCCGTTTATTGTCTTTGACGATGCCGATCTCGATGCTGCGGTCGAAGGCGCGCTGATTGCCAAATACCGCAACAACGGCCAGACCTGTGTTTGCGCCAACCGCATTTACGTGCAGGACGGCGTCTATGACGCCTTCGCTGCGAAGCTGGTGGCGGCCGTCGGCCGGCTGAAAACCGGCAACGGCTTTGACGAAGGCGTCATCCTCGGACCGCTGATCGACAAGGCGGCCCTTGCCAAGGTCGAGGAGCATATCGCCGATGCCTTGGGCAAGGGTGCGCGTATCCTGCAGGGTGGCAAGCCACATGCGCTTGGCGGCACCTTCTTCGAAGCGACCATCCTGGGCGATGTCACCAAGGACATGGCGGTGGCGCGCGAAGAAACCTTCGGGCCGCTGGCGCCGCTGTTCCGCTTCAAGGACGAGGCCGACGTCATCGAGCAGGCGAACGATACCGAGTTCGGCCTTGCCTCCTACTTCTACGCCAAGGATCTGGCTCGGGTATTTCGCGTGGCCGAGGCACTGGAATACGGCATGGTCGGCGTCAACACCGGGCTGATCTCAACGGCAGAAGCGCCGTTTGGCGGCGTCAAACTGTCGGGTCTCGGCCGCGAGGGCTCGAAATACGGCATCGAGGAATTCACCGAAGTCAAATATGTCTGCCTCGGCGGCATCGGCTGAACTGAACAGGAAGAAAAGCGATGTCGCACCCGAAGTTTGTCAGCTTTACCCGCAACGGCCACAGTGGATACGGCCTTCTTGCGGGAGATGGAATTATTGACCTTTCCGCCCGCCACGGCACGAAGTGGCCAACGCTGCGCGAGGTGATAGCCGACGGCGTGCTGCTGAAGCTCGCTGAGGAAGCGGCGAGCTTGGAGCCCGATTTTCCCGTGTCGGACATCCGTTATGAAATCCCTGTTCCCGGCCCGGAGAAGATCATCTGCGTCGGCGTAAACTTCCCCGACCGCAACGAGGAATACAAGGATGGGCAGGCCGCGCCTTCCAATCCCTCCCTGTTCATCCGCTTCCCGCGCTCGTTTACCGGCCACGATCAGCCGCTGATCCGACCGCCGGAAAGCCCGGAGCTCGACTATGAAGGCGAAATCGTCATCGTCATCGGCAAGGGCGGCCGGCGCATTCCCGAGGCTGAAGCATTGTCCCACATCGCGGCGCTGTCGCTCTGCAATGAAGGCACAATCCGCGACTGGGTCCGCCATGCCAAGTTCAACGTCACCCAGGGTAAGAATTTCGACCGCACCGGCTCGATTGGCCCCTGGCTGATCCCGTTCACGCACGAGGCACAGATCGCCGACATCAGGCTCGAAACCCGCGTCAACGGCGAAGTCCGCCAGAGCGACCGCACCAGCCGGATGATCTTTTCCTTCCGCAAGATCATCAACTACATCTCGACCTTCACTACGCTGGTTCCCGGCGATGTGATCGTCACCGGCACGCCAACCGGCGCGGGTGCCCGCTTCGATCCGCCGATCTGGCTGAAGCCCGGCGATGTCGTCGAGGTCGAGGCCGATGGTATCGGCATCTTGCGCAACGCGATCGCTGACGAGGTGTGAGATGCTGACTTCAGATGAGATCAGGCAGGCGGCAGAGCGTCTCGACATCGCCGAGCGGACGCGCGAACAGACGGGGCTTCTGTCGCTCAAATATCCGCATATGACCATGGACGACGCCTATGCCGTGCAGTCGGCCTGGGTCACGAAGAAGATCGCTGCCGGGCGCAAAGTGATCGGGTGGAAAATCGGGCTGACCTCAAAGGCGATGCAATATGCCTTGAACATCGACACGCCGGATTCCGGCGTGCTGTTCGATGACATGCTGTTCGAGGACGGCGCGACGGTCCCTGCCGACCGCTTCATCCAGCCGCGGATCGAGGCTGAGATCGCCTTCATCATGAAGGCTCCGCTGAAAGGCCCCGGCGTCACCGTGTTCGACGTGCTGAACGCCACGGACTATATCACCCCAGCCCTGGAAATCCTCGATACGCGCATCCTCAGGGTCGATCCCGGAACAAAGAAGGCTCGCACCATCGTCGACACGATTTCCGACAATGCGGCCAATGCCGGTATCGTGCTCGGCGGGCGCATGGCGCGACCCGACACTGTCGACATGCGCTGGATGGGCGCAATTGTCAGTCGCAACGCCGAGGTCGAGGAAACCGGTCTTGGTGCCGGAGTGCTCAACCAGCCGGCGCGCGGCGTTGCCTGGCTTGCCAATCGGTTGGCTGAATATGGTGATGGCATCGAGGCGGGCCAGATCGTCCTTGCCGGCTCCTTCATTCGCCCGATCGAAGCACGCCACAACGATACGATCGTTGCCGATTTCGGATCCTACGGCACCGTCAGCAGCTATTTCGCATAGGAGGGATGCCCATGCCGGCGCCAAAAAACACCTTCAAAGGGGCCTTGATGGAGAAGCGTCCGCAGATCGGACTGTGGCTCGCGCTCGCCAATCCCTATACGGCTGAAATACTGGGTGATGCGGGCTATGATTGGCTGTTGATCGACGGCGAGCATGCGCCGAACGATATCCCTCTGATGATGGCGCAATTGCAGGCGCTCAAGGGTTCGCCGAGCCATCCGATCATACGGGCGCCGATCGGCGAGGCCTGGCTCTTAAAGCAGATCCTCGATATCGGCGCGCAAACCGTGTTGGTGCCAATGGTCGAGAGCGGCGATCAGGCGAAGGCGATGGTGCGCGCTGTGCGTTATCCGCCGCATGGTATGCGTGGGGTGGGCGCCGCCCTCGCCCGCGCCTCGGCGTTCAATCGCATGCCCGATTACCTGCAGACGGCCAATGAGGAGATTTGCCTGCTGCTGCAGATCGAAAGTCGCGCCGGACTGGCAGCACTCGATGACATCGCCACCACCGACGGCATCGACGGCGTTTTTATCGGACCAGCCGATCTTGCCGCCGACATGGGCCATCTCGGCAGGCCCGGCGATGTCGAGGTGCAGCAGGCGGTGGAAGCGGCGCTGATCCGTATCCAGGCGCACGGCAAGGCCGCGGGTATCCTGACCGCCGATCAGGCGCTGGCCAAGCGCTACCTGGAACTCGGCGCCAGTTTCGTCGCCATTGGAAACGATGTCAGCCTGCTGGCGAACGGCGCCTCGCGCCTGTTGTCCGATTTTCAAAAGGCAAATGCCGCCGGCACCGGAAGTTCGGACACGGCAAAGGTCTACTAAAGCGCCTCGCAACTTTCAGATTGGCTGACGGCGCTATCCTCTGGATCGGCCCCTGAAGCGCGGCGAGCTGTTCTGCAATCAGCCGCCGTGTCGGGTTGCACACCCCGCTTGATAAAAGGGCGCCAGGGGCGTCGATGCTTTCGATCAGTTTCAACTCGGTACGGCGAGTGGGAAAGGAATGTCTCGGACACAAGAAGTCCTATCCCCGACGGACAGAACATCCGTCATTCGATCCCCTTTAGCGACCAGAAGCTCTTACTTTCTTGGGGGCCGAAATACCGCTTTCCCGCTCAAGCTTTTTGCGAGCGAGTTTACGGACACGCCTGATGCCCTCGGCCTTCTCACGAGCACGTTTTTCGGAGGGCTTTTCAAAACGCTCCCGAAGTCGGGCCTCCCGGAATACGCCCTCGCGCTGCAACTTCTTTTTCAAAAAACGGAGCGCTTGCTCAACGTTGTTGTCACGTACCAGAACCTGCATTCTAAAACTCCTAGGATCGCTAACGCGCCTCATTAGATCCACGCGCGTTGATGATCAAGCCTTGGAAGGCCGATTGCCTAAATTCTCTGTCGTCACTGTTTCATGGGCACGATCGCGAATGGGGCTAGAGGTATGCTCTGCCAGCCATTTAAGGGTCGCAGGTTTCGCAGCTAAAGGATGACTGAAAACCTCCCCAATTGGACTGAGTTGCCCGCGTGAAATCGAACGAGATGATTTACCAGTTTCCTATTTGCGCCCTGTTGATGATCACCACGATTGCTCGAAGGGCAGCCGCAGCATTGCCCAATTTGACCGGATTAGGAGATTATAGCCGGGCCGACCGACCGCGTGGCAGCTTGCCGGTTCGATGAAAACCGCCCTATAACGCGCGATGACGTTTGATTCGAAAATTTTCGTCGGCCTGAGGCCAACGGGCAAAAAATCAGCTCTTCCCACCGAGCCTTCCCAGTCGAAATGCCAGTGGGACGGTTGCGAAAGCGGCGGCACCAATCGTGCGCCCGTTGGGCGAGATGCGGAGGGTTTGTACCTGCTGTTCTGCCCGCAACATGCGAGAGAATACAATAAGGGATATAATTTCGCGAGCAATCTGTCCGATCCGGTGACCGCCCGCTATCAGAGTGAGGCAGCAAGCGGCGCCCGTAAGACGTGGGGTACCCGCGTTGATCATGCGACAGAGATGCCGCTTCCTTCGACCGTCCGCTCGGGCACGGCAAAAGCCCTTAATGCACGCAAGAGTGCTGCCCAACATCAAGCAACGAAAGCTGATCTCCAGCGACGTAAGCTCAAGGTATTGGAAGCGAAAGCCTTCGAAACGCTCGGCCTTTTGCAGGACGCGGCGCCCGAGGAGATCAGGCGCCGCTATAAGCAGATGCTCAAGCTACATCATCCAGACGCCAACCGAGGAGATCGAAACTCGGAAGCTGAGCTCCAAGCGGCAATCGACGCCCATAAAATCCTCAAGTTGAACGGGTTCTGCTAAATCGGAGACACAGTCTCTGCGGGTCAACAGATAAGACGCTGCCGTGAAAAAGCTGTGTAGTGCGCGACGCACGTCTCAAATCTTGTCTAAAACCCCTAGAGCGGCCGCGGTCCTTCGTATCCTTGACGCGTCGAAATCCGTGTCGTTCTCCAGAGCTGTCACTTCGGCCACAGTCAGACCAGTGGTTTCTGCAACGTCATCCAGCGAATAGCCGCGAGCCGCGCGAGCTTCCGCAAGCAAGCCGCCGACGGACAGAGCAACAAGGGATTTCACAATCTTCGAGGCCATGTTCATGTCGTTAAAGCTCCTTTTGGCGGGCCGGAAAACGTACCAAACAGTTTCATAGTTCCAACGCACTGCCCGGGTCCGGGCGATTTCCGCCGGTTCGCACCGTTCGACGTAGGAGCTGTTACCTACGTGTGAGACGTAGCAGCTAATAGCCGGTCATTTCAAGATATCCGACACCCGACGTGGAGCCTGTGAAGTTGATCGGCCCCTCCCAATAAGGCGTAGAGGTCGCCATCCAGGACTGCTCGTTCAGCGGTTTCGTCGTAATATCAAGTGACTTACTCGGCACGCGTATGCGCCACTCAACCGGCATCCGGCGCCCATCGACCGTTGCCTTCCGCGTCGGCTCCAGTTGGACGTCGTCTTTCGACAAAAGTGTCGTTCGTCCATCCGCCGATATCCAGTTCGCGGAGATAAACCCGTCCTTGTCATCACGAAGGCGAAAAGCCATCAGCTTGTCGCCGGAATTCAGATGCAGTGAGAACCAATCCCACCCCGTCTGATTGGACGCAAGCGGCTGCGACGACCACTCCCGATCCAGCCAGGCTTTGCCAGTGACCTTAACCGGCGCTCCGGATGTCATGATCGTTCCCGCCACCTCATAGAAAGGCTGCGAGTAATAGTAGCTCGCCTGCCCGTTCGCCGACTTCACGGAAAAGCCGTTTTCCCCCTGAAGAACGAGCGGGCCGTCGGCCTTGAGGTCTAAGGTGTAGCTGAAGTCCAGCCCGCCCGCAGAGACTGAAAGGTTGCCAAAGGCGTCCGAGCCGGTTCGCTCGCTACCCTCCAACCGCCAGTCGTCGATCCAAGCCCGAAATGGTCTTGCGGCAACGCCTGCCTGCCCGACGCCTCCCCGCCCCAAGCGCTCGGCGACGTACTGATGACCTTGGGTGGTGATCGCCGCGTGCCCAGCCCAGATCTGCGGATCCGCGAAACCTGCCTTGTCTCCCGGAGCCAGCGCAGAGCGAAACAGCGTCCACTGCGCTCCATATTGCCTGCCATCCTCGTCTTTGAGATTGGCGGTCACATACCACCACTCAATGCGATAATCAGGATGAGCGCCATGATCGGTGGGGAAAGAAAGAACAGAACCCCGCTCCGGGATCGCAAAACCTTGCGCATCCGATCCCAATCCGGCGAAGCCTTGCGCAAATGCCTGACCGCTCGCGCAGATCATAGCCGCCGCTATCAGGACAGATGCCGACTTTCTACCGTTCATTGGCGAAAATCCCCAGCAGGTCCGCAGGATTGATCGAGGCCAGACGCCGAACCGGCACCAGCACCGACAGCAATGCAGCAGCAAGAGCGATTGCTCCCAGCCAAAACCAGTCCATTGGAAACACCATCATTGGCAATCGCCAACCAAAAGCCTCCACGTTCACGATCGCAAGCAGGACCCACGCCAGGGTAAGACCAACCGGGATCGCAGCCATAAATGTCGCCAGCCAGAGTGCAAGTGTCCGGGCAACTTCGTAGAGCGCCAGATCCCGTCGCCGTACACCCATTGCCCATACTGGCGCGAGTTGCGGAAGCCGAATACCAGACAGCGTCAGGAGACTTGAGAACATGGCAAATCCTGCCACAGCAAGGGTGAGGACGTTCAACGCGCCGGTCACCTTGAACGTCTGATCGAAGATGGCTCTCGATTGCCGCTTAAGTGAGGCCTGGTCAACGATCGCGGTATCCGGAAGGCCAAACTCCTCGACCAGCCGACGCTTGAGATCTTGGGCTTGCTCGGGAGCAACTCGGACACCGTAGCGAAGTTTCGGGACATCGCGGTAATGATCGACGAGCGTTTTGACCCCGACTATCACTTGCCCATTCGGATTTCCATAGTCCGAGTACACGCCGACCACAGTTGCGCTCCAGCCTCCAGGCATGACCAACGGTTGGCCGATCTTGGCTTTGCCGCGACGCCACATCTGTTCGTTGATCAGAGCACCCTGCCCGGCGGCGATCCTTGCCCAAACGTCGTTTTCGGAAGCGATCAACGGCCACTGCTCCCGGTAGGTCGAATCGTCCGCAACGCCAAAGATCTGGGTCTGTTCGCCAAGCACCTCGGCGTCGACGCTCCAGATGGGCAAGACCGCCCTTGAGCGTGGTGGAAGCCAGACGCGGAGACGCGCAGCTTCCTCCTCATCCTTGGCAGTGACGTAAAGCTCGGCGGCCAGGCGTTGATCCAGCCATCCGATGAAAGTCAGCCGGAAGCTCGATACCATCGTGCCGACACCGATGTTTGCCGACAATGCCAGCAGCAGAGCCATCAAAGCCAGCGACAAGCCGGGAAGCTGTATGCGGGTGTCGGCCCAGAACCATTCCATGAGGACGGTTCGTGCCAAATGCTGCGCTTTGGTCAGGATGACCGCAAGAAGTCCAGGTAGCACCAGAGCTGTTCCAAGAAGCAGGCAGCCAAGTGTCGCAAAACCCGCCACCAGCCCGGACGCAGCTATCGCCAGGATAGCAGCCAAGATCAGCAGAACTCCGCCCGTTCCCGCTTGAAAGGCAAGCGATCTGGCCGACTCTCTTGCCCATGCTCGCGGCTGGGCGGCAGCTAAAATCGGCAGCTTCCATACCCGCCACAGGCTCTGGGCAGACGAGACAGCGGTTCCTCCGAGAGCAATCGCCAGTCCAGCCAACCACCACTCCGGCCGAATGGATAGCGAGCCTGACACATTGGCACCGTAGAGGCCCCTGAGGGTCGCGGCGACACCCGGCATCAGGAGCCATGCTATGACGTAGCCGAGCATGACGCCGATCAAGCCCGATATCAGCGCCAGCATCGAAAGCTCGATCAAGAGCACCGTGATCAATGCTCGAAGCGAGACACCAAGAGATCTAAGTGTACGAAAAGTGCCTCGACGCTGTTCGAAGGTCAGGCCCGTGGCCGAATACACGATGAAGAGCCCGACGATGAACGAAAGGAAGCCGAAAGCCGTAAGGTTGAGGTGGAAGCTGTCTGTGAGGCGAGCGACGTCTGGTTGTTCACCCGGTTCGCGGATCGTCAATCCCGCCTGATCGATTGCTTCCGCGGTGATCCTTTGATCGGCCGCGACCACCAGGCGGTCGATCTTCCCGTGCTTGTCGAGCAACCTGTCGGCGACCGATATGTCGACGAAGGCAGCACCGTCGGGAACTTTGCCATCGATTTTGACGCTCATGTCGGTACTGCCACGGAGCCGCTCGGCAGTCGCGCTCGACACAAGCAACTGTCCACTGGCTGAAAAGAAGCCGGATAGGTCTAGACTGCTGGCGACGGTCTGGTTCCGGGTGTCCCTTGGCATCGTCAGAGGTTCGATACCAACCAATCTTATTCTTGTGCTTCCGAAGCGGTAGTTGCCCTCGATCACGGGCGAAACATTCAGACCCGCTCGACGCAGGCTGCCATAGACCTCGCTCGCTATGCCGTCACCGTCCTTGGCGACGATCTCCCGGAGGTTGCCTTGCTCCAGAACCGAAGCCGCCCGCGCATAGCTCGCCCTCGCCTCGGCGTTGATAGCCTGAACGCCGGACCAGAGAGCCGTCGCCAGCGCAATCCCCATGACCAGCGTCAGAAGCTGGAGAGGTCTCCGACGCCAGTGTGACAGCAGGGCTGCGAATGCGACGAAGTTCATTCTGCAATCTTCCCACCGCGAAGGACCACTGTTCGGTCCAGACGCGCTGCAAGCCTCGTGGAGTGGGTGACGAGAAGCAGAGCCGATCCCACCGTCCGGGCCAGGTTGAGCATCAGATCGAGGACGGCATCGCCTGTTTGCTCATCCAGGTTGCCCGTTGGCTCGTCCGCAAGGACGAGAGGAGGTCGAGCAGCCAAGGTTCGCCCGATTGCAACGCGCTGCTGTTGGCCTCCGGAA
The DNA here is from genome assembly GCF_048551595.1 of Rhizobium sp. CRRU65. Classification (NCBI taxonomy): domain Bacteria; kingdom Pseudomonadati; phylum Pseudomonadota; class Alphaproteobacteria; order Hyphomicrobiales; family Rhizobiaceae; genus Rhizobium; species Rhizobium sp. CRRU65. Next base: position 50,223 of record NZ_JBLYZH010000025.1, read on the forward strand.
AGTTGCTCGGGATATCGGGCGGTGTATTCTTCCAACCCCAATTCCTCGATCAACTGCCTTTCCCAAGCGTGATCGTACCGGTTTGCAAGCTTGGCGTGGAACGAGATGTTGGCTGCGACGCTCAGTGATGGGATGAGGTTAAACTGTTGAAAAACGAGGCCGACCTTCGTTCTCCTGTATCGGGCCCGTTCGCTTTCAGCAAATAGCCCCAGATCGCTGCCATCCATCACGACCGAGCCGCTGTCTGCACGGTCGAGCCCGCCTGCCAGATGCAGCAATGTGCTTTTGCCACTGCCAGACTCTCCGGTTAGAGCAACACTTTCGCCCGCAGCGACTTCCAGATCGACGCCCTTCAGGATTTCAATCGGGCTCTCCGCAGTGGAATAGGATTTTCTAACGCCTGCGAGGGTGAGGATCATCTCGGTCTTCTCGAACACGGAGTTTGCAGAATGCAAAACCTCCGGTGACCTAAGAACTTTCGAGATGGATCGCAAGATCCGTGCGGCAGCACAAAAACAGCGGCCCGCATCAGCTTACGCTCAGTTCAAGCTGTCATGAACAGCGCTGACGTCCAAATGCGGGATTGATCCCTCTGTCTCGCCGTCAGGAAAAGCGGGTGTTCGCGGCCGTGGCTCAATCCAAGTCCTGGAAGCGGTATCTCGCCTGAGAGATCGCGTGGAAGAGGGCGATCGGTGACGCGCTCCAACAGAAGTCGAAGCTCGACACCCTGAAGATCGACCGAGATCGAGCCCTTTGCGATCAGCTCGCTTCCGCATGCCTCTAAAAACACCTCGGGAGCATGGACATGTGGCGGCGGCTGGAGCGGATCCCCGATCTTGCTGTAGCCATGGAGCTTCGCGGCTACGACGATGCGCGCGTCGCGCAGGTCGGAAAGCTTAAGTTCGATTCCGTCGACGTCGCCATGTGTTGCCGTCCTGAAGCCGAGGGTGCCGAGCCCAGTGCGCCAAACGCTTTGTTCGGGATGATCGAAACCGATGCCGCGCACATCCAGAAGCGCTGCACCGGTGACAGCCACTTCGCCGCTCCAATAGGCCGCGCGATAGCGATCCTTTATCCGCGCGCCGCCGAAACGGATCCGCACACTGCGCTCACTGAGGCCCGCTTCGGCATGCAGATCACGTCGCCACACCATGCGGTCGCCGTCGAAAAGCTGAACTTCCTCCCAGCCGGCGTGGCCGAGCAGGCGGTAAGAGAGCGGCTGATTGAGCTCGGCGTCAAACACCTCGCCCATGAAATGTTTGCCTTGGGACAGAACCGCAAAACTCCGTTCACCAGTCGTGGCAAAAGTGCGCCTCGCCCGAAGTGCAGCGCCAACGCCAGCACGGTCGAAACCGTCGGCGATGACGCCGGTGAGCCCCCCACGTGCACCGAAGGTTCCGGTGGCCGGCGCACCACCGCCGCATCGGCCCTGATGTTCGTCGCTAGCGGCGGAAGCGCCAACTCTGTGTCCGCGAGCTAGAGCTTCGACGTAGAGCCAATGAAATTGTCCCCAGGCGGAGCCAATCTCGATGAGGCGTTCCAGCTCCGGATGGTTCCAGTCGAGAATGCAGCGCCGGCCACCCACATGTGGGATTAGCAAATGGCCTTCCGGATCATCCGCATAGGCTCCATAGAGCCGGTCAACCGGCCATATCCCAGGACGGATCGCTCCCGCCGTCGTCTCATTCCATTCGAAAGAGCGCAGGGAGCGTCCCTGCTCGTCGAACGGAAACCTGGGCTTGCCGTCGCGCAGGAAGACGACGTTTCGGTCGCCACCGGCAGCGGAGTTGCCGCACCATTCGGTGCCTGGATAGCAGACGAAGCGACCGGGCTCGTTGAGTTCGTGGATGGTCTTGACGGCTGCGTCCCAGTTCGTCTCGGTGATGTTGAAATCGTTGACGGTGTAGCCCACCACGTCAAGTCCGGCGATGTCGCGCCCGTAGGTGAGATTGTAGGTGGCATCATTGGTGCCAACGGTGTCGTCGGAATGGACGTGAAGATCGGCATAGAGAGGGCGCAAGGCACCCTCTTCGCTCTGTACATAGGCGATGCCCGGTGCGACGCCGGGTTCGTCATTCAGCCATGCTTCCAATTTCCACTCGCCGGCAGCAGCGAAGGAAAGGCCGGAAATCCGCGCAAATGTCCAGCCTTCCGCGGCGAATGCCACTAGCTCCGTTCGTTGCCCGCCATCCGGGGCAGTAATGACGAGCGCACCATGCAGGTCTCGACCCTGGCAAGTGTTTCCCCATATATCGTCGACGCGCACGATAGCGTCGAAGAATTGACCGCTGGCAACCAGCCGCGGCGCGATGACCTGAAGGGCATGCGGCTGCCCGGCCGCGATCTCCAATTTGCAGTCGCCTGGCACCTCCGCAAATTTTGAGCTGCCCAGCGGGTCGACGAACAGCCGGAAACGGAACACCTTCTCCACGAAAGTCTGCACACGTGTGCCGGCGCCGCCCTGCCGCCGATCGCCCAGACGGATGACGATCCTGTCGCCGGGGTTGAGATAGCCGTCGACGACGTCGATGATGACCGCCTTCTGGAAGGGACGTTCGTGTCCCTTCTGATCGAAACGCACCTTCAGTGCTTGAACGGTACCTGGGCTTTGCCCCGCAACCAGAGGACCGGCGTGGTATTCGGCGGAAATATAGTTGGCGCCCGTCGGCTCCGTTGTCTGGAACAGCGCCCAATCGGAATAGAACTTGAAGGCAAGCTTCAGCCACGCACCGTCTGCGAGGCCGACAGCTCCGACCTCATAAACGAGCTCCAATTCGGTCCACTCACCCGCCGTCAGCGTCTGCCTCTGACAGCTTAGACGGCCGAGGAAGGGCAGAGTATCGAAATGATCGGCAAGGCCCATCGGAGAATGGGCGCTGGCTTGAATCGTCTTTTCTGGCAAAATCTCTGTCATGGGGAACGTCCGTTATTGTCCGCGCCAGCCTTCGTAGCGGCGCTCTATCCGTCGAAATACGAGGCTCTCCATCAGCCACGCGGTAAGTCCTATCAGCGCGATGCCGAGAAGCACCTGCGCCGAATTGCCAACCTGCCCGCCCATGGCGACCATCCAGCCGATGCCTTGAGATGCGCCGATCATCTCGGCTGCAACAAGCGCGCGCCACGCCTGGGCAAAACCGATGCGCAATGCGGCAGTGAGGAACGGGAGAGAGGCGGGAAGATATACATGGGCCAGCAGTTGCAGCCTTTTGGCACCCAGCATGCGCGCTGCACGCACCTCGCCGCTGCGGGTGGAAAGCACGCCTTCCTGAATCGTCTGGGCCATCGGAAAGGCCGATGCGATGAATATGACGACGGCAATGGAGAGATATCCGAGGCCGAAGAAGATCAGCGACAACGGCGCCCAGGCGATCGGAGGGATGGCCATGAAGAGACCGAGCAGCGGCTGGACGAATTCGCGAAACGGCCGCCAAAGTCCGGCAGACACGCCGATGAGCACAGCGGCCACGACGGCCGCGCCGAAGCCGCCGAATTCGCGCAACAAGCTCGCCATGACCTGGCGACCCAACTCGCCCGACCGGATCCAGCGAACCCCCTCGGCCGCCACGTCCCACGGCTGCGGCAGCACATAGGAGGGAACGCGGCTTGCCGCGATGCACCACACGACAAGGAGGAACGGAAGCGCTGCCCAGCGCCAGGACGGTTGCGGAAAACGCAGCCGCGCTGCCAACTTCTTCATCGATCGGATCTCATCGTTGAGCGGCCGCTTTTGCGGCGAAGCTGTCGTCAATGATGTCGTCGACATTCAAGCGCTTTTCGAGAAAGCCGAGGGCGACGGAGTAGTCGATGAGCCGCTGGATGAAGGCACGGTCGGAGGGCTCGATTTCCGCCGACCACCCAAGGCGCTTCCTCGCCTCGGTGACGATCGCTTCCGGCGGAACGATACGTCCGTCCGCGGCCGTCAGGGATTCCAGCTTAAAGCTTTGGGCGATGATCCTGTCGGCCTCTTCGGGATGCTCCCGCAAAAACGCAATGGCCTTCGAATTCGCTCGCAACAGTTTCACGAGATCGTCCGGGCGTTCCTTCAGCGTCTTGGCAGGCGCTGCTATGACGTACCAGGGATAGCCGGGCAAAGCTCCGTTCACGTCGAAGACGACGCGACCTGTACCGCGGAGCACCGATTGGCTGATGAAGGGCTCCCACAAAAAGGCTGCATCGACGACGCCGGTGTCGAGGGCAGCGTTCATGTTGCCCACGGGCATTTGCGACAGCGCAAGATCTGCGTCCGGGCTGAGGCCGGCGGCCTCTTTGAGAACGTAGCCACGCAGCAGCACGTCCATGCCGCTGCCCCTGTTGACGGCGGCAAGCCTCTTGCCCTTGAGGTCGGAAAGGGCGTGGATCGGGCCGTCAGTCTTCGCGATCACCGCTGCCTGACCATAGTTGACCTTGGCGATGATTTTCGCCTCGAGACCGCGCGCCGCCCATTGATAGACCGGGGGCGCACCGATATAGGCCGCATCGATTTCGCCTCCAGCCACCGCCTGCTGGATGACGGGACCATCGCCGAAACCCTTGAGCTCGACGTTCAACCCCTCGTCGCGAAAATAACCTTTCTCCTCGGCGATCAGGGCAGGTGCATTCGCCATAGCCTGGACCCAGCCAATGCGAAGCGGCCGCGGGTCCTCGGCATGGGCAGGCAAAACGGCTGCGAGGGCCAGAAGAACTGCAGGTAGAATGTGTTTCATCGGATGCTCCCCTTCAGGTAACGGGTAGATTGCTGGTCATGACTTTGGCGATTTCCTCCGAGAGCTGTTCGCGCAGTTGAGCGAATAAAGGATTGGCTCTCGTGCCACGCTGATCGCGAGGACGCGGCAAATCGATTGCCACTTCGGCGGTGATGCCTGTCGGCGGTAGCCCAAGGACGAGAACCCTGTCGGCAAGATAGATCGCTTCGTCGATGTCATGGGTGATGAACAGTACGGTCTTCCCCAAGCCCGACCAGATGCGCAGCAATTCGTCATTGAGGGATGCACGCGTCAGGGCGTCGAGCGCTGCGAATGGTTCGTCCATGAGCAGGAGGCGCGGCTCGAGCGCCAGTGAGCGCGCCAGCGCAACCCGCTGACGCTGGCCGCCCGACAATCGGTGAGGTGGCTCATGTGCCTGCTCTTCCAGACCGACAAGTCGAAGAAAATTCAGCGCGACGTCTCTCTGCTCCTGCGCAGATCCACGGCAATTCATGCGCAGGCCGAAGCGAACATTTTCCAGGGCAGTCAACCAAGGGAAGAGGTTTGGCGACTGAAATACATATCCGAGGACCGGATGCTCAGGGACAACAGGCACACCGTCGATGGTGATATGCCCCGATTGCGGGCGCAGGAAGCCGGAGAGAAGATTAAGGAGCGTCGACTTGCCGCAACCGGACGGACCCAGGATCGCCACGAATTCTCCCGGCCGAGCCTTCAGTGAAAACCGTTCGAATACGGCGCGTCGGCTTTCGGGATAGGCGAAAGCCATGCGGTCCACCGAGAAGGCGGCGCCGGATGAAACCTGCCTTGGGATAACTGGAGATGCCATGTTGCGTTAGGACGATCCTGGATTGGAGTTGTCCCAATTTCTAATACATTATAATACAGGTCATCAACGTGAAGAGTTCCCCTTGTGTGGCAGCAAAAGGGAACGCTATTCCAAAGCTTCGCTGCTTCGTGGTGTTTTCGACCCTATGGAAAATAGATGAGTCTCATCCGCAATAACCCGGTGCCTATGTATCTGCAGATCGCCGATCGGCTTCGTGCCGAGATCACCGAAGGCGCCTACGAGCCGTCCGGACGGCTCCCGTCGGAATCGCAAATTATGGAACGCTTCACAGTCAGTCGCGTCACCGTGCGGCTGGCGCTCCAACAACTCGATAGGGATGGGCTGATCGAACGCCGGAAAGGCAAAGGCACTTTCGTGGCCGGCAAGCAGGTGCGCCATCAAATTGATACACTGCGTAGCTTTCATGAATCGCTGAAAGTCCAAGGCTTCGATGCTACGATGCGGATCGTCGAGTTGACCGCAATTGAAACACCATCTGCTTTCATCCCGCTGTTCGGAACGACATGCGCACTTCTGGAACGGCTTCATGTGGTGAATGACGAGCCGATTGCATTGGGCCGAAGCTTCTTGCCGGCGTTCATGTCAGAGCTGGAGCGAGAGATCGCCGAACGGCAACCAACTTATGCACTACTGAAAGACAAAGCCGGCGCCGACATTGTCTCCGCTGAGATTGCGATCGGGGCGCGTGCTGTCTCGCCTCGGATAACATCGCTGATTGGAGCCGCTGAAAATGCGGTCCTGCTTGTGCTGGAACGGAGTTCCTATTTCGAAACCGGCGCTTGCGCCGAAAAGTCTGAATTTTTTATTCGACCAGAGCGGTACCAGTTTGTCCTCGGCAGTCGAACGCCCGACCGCTGAGAGTTCGAGTCTTTGCTCTTGATGGGAAACCCAGCTCATACCCGTTCCTAGCCAGGCAATATGGCCGCGATGGGTACGAAGGAAATGACAATTTCACCGCTCGAACCGATCCAGCATCCTCTTCAGTTGTGCGTTTTGCAGCCTAAGCTTCGTCGCCAGCTGATCCCGGAGCAGCCTGATTTCTCCATCCAGACTGACTGCGTCGTCAGAAACAGCGGTAGCGCCTGGAGAAGGTGGAAGAACGACAGCAATCGTTTTCGCTTTGTTGCTCCGCCTGCTGCGCTTTCGCGTTGGAACTTCGCCTACTGGCAATGCCTTTGGTGAGGGGTGCCTGGCTGCGTCGGCCTCATTGGATAAGGCCGGATCAACCGCATTCTCCAGCATGGCGCTTTCGACATCTGCCGTGTCATCAACACTGCTTACCGCTTCTTCGGCATGATGCGACACCGCCTTGTGTTGTTCGTGAGTGACCGGCTTTTCGCTGGCCGCGCGGTCTGCGGCTTTCGACCGGTTGTCGGTTGCCGTTTCAGTCGGCTCGGCGACGGCTGATACGTCCGGCTTCACATCATCGGTCGAGCCGTGTTCTTGCTTCTGCGGGCGTCGCCGTGACACCAGCCCAGCAAGAAGTTTCCATGGAGACGCCATTTTATTCGACCTCGAATTCTACTGCGTATGCAAACTGCGAGCAAAAACGTTGGCGGCAGAACGAACCGCCGCCAATATCTAAACTTCAATAAGCATGAGAATGCGGCCAGCGCTTGACCGTCTGCTGCCGATCAACCGAGGTTGAGTCGCTTTCGCAGATCGGCATTTTCAGCGCGGAGCTTCTCCGCCAGCAGCTTGCGCAGTCTCTGGTTTTCCTCTTCGAGCTGCAGAAGATCCGCGATCTCATCAACTGCCGCCACCGACGGTGCAGCCGCTATCGACACAGCCTTCGGAGCACGTTTGACAGGTACACGCTTGGCACTCGTCGTCCCTTCGTCAGGCTTTGCTTTGCGTCCTCTCGTCTGCTTTCCAGCTTTGGCACCCGAAGCCGCTGCCGGTTGCAAAGAAACGGCGGCTGAGGCGGTTTCAGCCACCACCTTCTTGGCGCGAGGTTTGCGCACCTTCTTCGGTACATCGAGCGCCGCGGCGGCCGGCGTGTTAGCATTGGTTGTCGTATCTTTTTCGTCGGCCATTATGGTCTCCTGTAAAGCCGATGCATTTGTCTCTTGCTCGATCGGCAGTGTCAATAATGGCCCGGCCTGTTCTTCTTCGGATACAAGCATTGCGGTGCTTCGTGCCTGGGGAGACAATGACATAAATGGCATTGCCTCGTCCTGCATATCTTGCGCAACGGACTTGAGATCCGTGTCTGCCCAGATCGAGCTCGGTTTGGAGTTGAGTTTTCGCCGACCTGATTTGTACTCGACGGCAAAGCTGCGCTGCACTTTTTTCACTTTAAAAGAGCCTTGGGTATCTGCGGTGATGTTTCAGCGACGTTTTCAGCATCGCAACATGGCGTGCGAATAACGACTATTGCGCCGTTGGTCCATACCCTGGCGACACCAGAGCCACGGGAGCTGAGACGACAACAGGCTCCAGTGGGCTCATATGGAGCGAACGTTGCCGCTTCCAAACGCCCTCCCTGGGCTGATACTGATTCCGAGAGAGGACACACTTCCAACATGCCACAGCTCACCGATGTCCCATAACGGCTATAACATCGCCGACTATCGGGAATTGCGCCGGAGTTCGGTTCGCGTACCAATTTTCGACCGCCTGGTCGAAGAGATCAGGAACGGGGCAGTTGGTCTTTATACGCATAAGGGATCTCGGCCCGAATGGGCCAAGATCCGTAGTGAGCCTTTATTTGCCGTGTCCCATCGCCAAGGCAAACAGTCTTGCCTGCCGCTCCGCAAATGCCCGTGGGTTCGCCGGCTTGTCGCCATCAAGAATGCGGGCCTCATCGAGGAGGAGCCAAGCTGCATCCTCACGAAAGGCATGATCGTCCATCGATGCGATGCTTCTGACGAGCTGGCTCTGTGCGTTGATTTCTAAGACGGGCTTCGAAGCCGTCTGCAGCCGCCCTGCCCCCTGGAGCATTTTCTCAAGTTGTCGATCAGGCCCGTGCTCGGAAGCGACCAGGCAGACCGCACTTTCCGTCAATCGACCGGAGACACGCACATCGGCAACCTCCTGGCCGAGAGCACCGCGCGCGAAATCGATAAAAGCGGCAACCTCGGAAGAGGCTTCCTGTTTTTGCTCGTCGATGCCTGCCTCGCCGGCGATGTTATTCAAATCGGCAAGGCCCTGGGTGACCGATTTGAATAACTTGCCCTCGAAATCAGAGACATTGGTGGGCCAGAAGCTGTCTACGGAATCGGTCAAAAGCAGCACTTCGATCCCCTTGGCCCGGAAGCCCTCGAGCTGTGGTGAACCATTCAACTGCTCCAGGTTCGAGCCGCTGATGTAAAAGATAGACGACTGCCCCTCCTTCATGGCTGCCACGTATTCCGTCAGGCTCCGTGTCGCGCCTTCGACAGCAGTTGTGTGGAAACGCGCCAGCTTGAGCAATTGCGGGCGGCGCTCGAAGTCTTCGTAGATACCTTCCTTGACGATTGCCCCGAAGAGGCCCCAGAATATGCCGAACGTCTCGGTTTCGCTGTCGGCCATTTTCTCCAATGCGGTAAGGATCCGGCTGGTTACGCCTTTACGGATCGCCGTGAGAACCGGGCTCTCCTGGATCATCTCACGGGAAATGTTGAGCGGCAGATCGGACGTATCGACGATACCGCGCACGAACCGGAGGTAACGCGGCAGTAACTCGGCGTCATCGGTGATGAAGACGCGCTTCACGTAGAGCTTCATCCGACCCTTACGATCCGGATCAAACAGATCGAAAGGCTGGGAACCGGGTACGAAGGCCAGCGTCGTATATTCATGCCGGCCCTCGGCGCGGAAATGCACGTTGGTCAGCGGCTCATCGTATTGACCCGAAACGCCACGGTAGAAATCGTCGTAATCCTGTTTGGAAATTTCGCTCTTCTGCTTGGTCCAGAGCGCGGCACCATCGGAGATCTGCGACGGCTCGGCCGCTTCCTTATCGACGAGGCGAATGGGAACAGGTACGTGGCCGGACTGATCGCGAATGATCTTTTCGACAGTCCACTTGTTGGTGTATCTTTTTGCATCTTCCATGAGATGCAGAACGACGCGGGTACCGCTCGTCGGCGCCTCGACGGAATCGGCCGCGACGATGTCGTAGCTTCCCTTGCCGTCAGACGACCACTTCCAGGCTTCCTCCTGACCCGCACGCCGCGAGATCACATCGACCTTGTCTGCCACCATGAACGAGGAATAGAATCCGACGCCGAATTGACCGATCAGTTCAGCCTTCTCGCCGGCCTTAGCAGCCTCAATCCGCTCCATGAATGCCTTTGTCCCCGAGCGCGCGATCGTGCCAAGCGCGTCGATCATCTCGCTCCGGCTCATGCCGATGCCGTTGTCCTCGACGACAAGCGTCAGCGCCTCTTCATTGAGGGTCACGAGAATTCCAGGCTGTATGCCGTCGGCCGAGAGTTGCGGCTGGGAAAGCGAGTCGTAGCGCAGCTTTTCGCAGGCATCCGCCGCGTTCGAGATCAATTCCCGGAGGAAGATATCTTTGTCGGAATAAACCGAATGCACCATCATGTGCAGGAGCCGACTGACATCCGCTTCGAATGCATGTTGCTCAGGCTGCCGCTCGTCGAATGTCGTCATCGATAATCCCCATTTTGCAGAAGTCGCGCGTCAGATGGTTTTCCGCTGATGGATTTCAAGCGCTTCACCGTTGCGGTCGATTGATTGGCGCCAATTGCCGGGGATTGCAAATGGTTTCAAAAGCGCGAGAGGTTCACCAGAACCCTGCTCTTGAGCAGGTTTCGAACTAACGACTACGTCTTTCGCATCTTGCGGGCGAACTGAGCGCCGACGACATCGGGAGCGATCTTGCGGGACGCAAGCGGGATTGGCTGCACAAGGCTTCAACTGTGGAATTCGTAATGAAAAAACTGGAGAGGTGGAAGAGCTTCCAACAATCTGAGCTCACCTAGTCCGGCGATCTCGTTCAACAGCTATGAACAATTTCGCGTGTGTGATCTTCACGCGGGTTTCGACATAAAGGTGATATTATTCAAACCTGACGACAGTCCTCATCGGGCTAAGACTGCATGACGGATGACCACGGTGACGTGGACTCTTCACCGCAGGCGCTCAGAAGCCGTGAGAATCCGCTGGGTCGAGCGGCGGCATCGCTTAGCAGTCCTCAACAGGAATGCCACCGGCAGCGATAATCGCCTCGGCGGTATCGACATCGGTTAGCGCCGCGGTTCCTATCTCGACCTCAATGACCTGCAGCCCCGATGTTCTGATCAGGTCACGGGCACCGATATCGCCCCTCAAGCGCAGAACGCTGTCGTTAAGGGACCGTGGCAAGATTACCGGGTTGCCTCGCATACCCTCAGAGGCGGCGCAAACGATTGCGGCGCCGTCCGCGACTTGGAACGCGTCAATCAGCTGATTCAGATTGTCTGTAGAAATGCCTGGCATATCGGCAAGCAACATCAGAACACCATCGGCGCCGTCGGCTACAGCAGCGGCAAATCCGGCCGCCAGTGAACTCGACATGCCCGCTCGGTAGTCTGGATTGACGATAATATGCAGGGGCAGGCCGGTGAGAACGTCCCGGATATCGTCTTGCCGATGGCCGACGACGACGACGATGGAAACGGCGCTACTGGCCTTGGCGACCAAAGCCGAGCGACGCACGAGCGGCATTCCGTCAAACATGGCCAACAGCTTGTGCCCGCCATTCGAGCCCATGCGCGTTGCCAAGCCAGCCGCCAGCACGACGATTGATACATTCGGCTTTGCTCCCATCTCTTTCCCGATCCCACCAGCGCCGCAGCGTCCTCCGTCGACGAGCTCCAGGTTACGAGGTCGCGAACGTGCAGCAGCTTAGCGTCCAGGCAAGCTATTTTCCATCTGCGTCATCGTCGGAGGGTGAGCCTCTCCATAGGCGCTACGCAGGCATCGTCTGGCGGCTGCTCGTGCGAAGCGCTTTGATGACCTGAGCAAGGATCGCTACGGCGATCTCAGCTGGATTGGATGCGCCGATGTCGAGCCCGATCGGCGCGTGGATCGTCGAAAGCGCATCGGCACCGAAGCCGTATGCGGCAAGGCGGCCTGTCCGCGCTGCGTGGGTCTTTCGGCTGCCGAGCGCGCCGATATAGAAGCAGCCTGTGCGCAATGCCTCGGCCAAGGGAAAATCATCGATCTTGGGATCGTGGGTGAGTGCGACTAAGGCGGTATAGCGGTCGAGTGGATCCGCCATCAACGCATCGACGGGCCAATCGGTGCACATCTGCGCATCGGGAAAGCGATCATGCGTCGCAAAGGCTGTGCGCGGATCGATGATGCGCACATCGAAGCCGGCCAACCTTGCCATCGGCGTCAGATACTGGCTGATATGGACGGCGCCGATGACGGCGATGCGCGGGGCAGGTATGTAGACATTGAGGAAGCCGCTGGCATCTATCGTGTCGAAAGCCATCGAGCGGCCAGACCGAAAGGCGCCTTCGACGAGCGCGGCAAATGGCGGCTCGACCGGATCCCCTTCCAGGAAGATATGCTCTTCTCCCCGAAAATCTGTCAGCAGCACGACGGCGAGACGCTTCCGGCGCGCGGCGTTCAGACGCTGCAGGCTGTCGCGGAGCATCAGCCGAGCCTCTCGACAAAGACACGGATGCGCCCACCGCACGACAGCCCGGCGCGCCAGGCGGTCTCGTCCGCAACGCCGAATTCCAGCATCTGCGCCTTGCCGGCGGCAATTACCTCGGCAGCGGCGGTAACCACCGCACCCTCGACGCAGCCACCGGAAACCGAACCCTCGAAGTTGCCATCACCATCGACCACCAGATGACTGCCAACCGGACGCGGCGCCGAACCCCACGTCTCGATCACCGTCGCAATCGCAACAGCACGGCCCGTTTCCATCCAGTGCTCGGCCGTCAGCAGCGGGTCGGTCAGGTTCGTCTGGATGGTCATTCCTGCGGGCCTCAATCTAGTGTTGGTTTAGTTCTGAAAAGACTTCGGCAATATCCGCCTCTTTGACGCTGTCTCCTACATACCAGCTCAAAGTGTCGTAGAAGCCGAGAAAGGAGCCCTTTGTCTTGGCAAGAAGGGCCATGGCTTCGGCAGCGGAGATCGAAAGCCTGCTGACGAAGAAACCAACGAGAGCGGCCTCGGCGTTCGGGTGGGCAAAGACAAGCGCTGTCGGAGAATTGGCCGAAATCGTCGGCAGCGCCGGAGCCTCTGACCTGCATGGCAAGGTGATCGACAAGCGGATGTCTCTGGAGGATGCAGCCGCTTCGATTACAAAGGCCTCGGCATCGAGAACCCAAGCCGAACGCGACGTGTCGAAATACTGGAAATCGCGCTGCGCCAGGCCAAGCGTTACCCTCTTCGCTTCTCCTGGCGCCAGATGAAGCTTGGTGAAAGACTTGAGCTCACGGACGGGTCGTTTGAGACCCGGCTTAATCGGCCGGACATAGAGTTGCACGATTTCCTTGCCGGCAACCGTACCTGTGTTGCGAATGGTAAGGGCGGCGGTGCAGCCGGCGCCGGGCGTGATCTCGTGCGTATCGAGCCTGAGATCCTCATAGGCGAACGTGGTGTAGCTGAGCCCATGTCCGAACGGAAAGACTGGAGTCATCGCCTTCAGATCGTAGAACCGGTAACCGACGAAAATGCCCTCGCTATAGACATGCCGGCCATGCTCGCCCGGATAGGTGTGCCAGCCCGGAATATCCTGCATGCGAACCGGCATGCTGGCGGAGAGCTTGCCGCACGGGTTCTGCTCGCCAAACAGGATGCGGGCCAGTGCTTCGCCACCGCCCTGCCCGGCATAGAAACTGGCCAGGACGGCGTCGACATCCCCGATCCACGGCATCTCGACCGTGTCTGGCATCGAGAGCACGACGACGAGCTTGCGACCTGTCGCCGACAACGCCGTGATGAGTGCATCGTGGCTGGCGGCGAGCTTCAGTGTGTCGCGGTCGTTGCCCTCGCCGTGACGGCTCTTCTCGTTTTCCGCAAACATGACAACTACATCGGCACGCTCCGCGGCTTCGACGATCGCCTCGATCGACGCAGTCACGTCGGGCTGCGCGACCGGCGAGAAGGGCAGATGCCGGACCTTCAGGCTGTCTCCTGCCCGCGCGGCAATCTGAACGAACGGACTGTCGACGCGATAGGGATTGGTGGTGGCCGAGCCGGAGCCTTGGATAACAGGAGTGACGGCGCCGTCGCCGACAATGAGAAGCTCACCCGGCTCGCCGGGATCGAGCGGCAGCGCCTGGCCCTCATTGCGCAGCAGCACGATCGATTCCGCCGCGATGTCGCGCGCCAGCACATGATGCGCCTCGAAATCCGCCGGCGTGCCGCGCCGCTCGCTCGACTTGCATTTGCGCACGAACGCCAGAACATTGGCGCAAGCCGCATCGATCACCTCGGGCGCCACGTCGCCGGCGTTGATCGCCGCATGGAGACGCGCTTTGCGGGGCTTGCTTTCCGGCATGTCGAGTTCGGTGCCGGCATCGAGTGCAGCGCCACGATCCTTGATCGCGTGCCAGTCTGACAGGACAAGCCCGTCATAGCCCCATTCACCGCGCAGCACGGTTCGCAACAGCCAATGATGTTCGGCGGCCTGGATGCCGTTCAGCGGATTATAAGCGCTCATCACGGTCCACGGCGCGCTCTTTTCGATGGCCCGCTCGAAGCCTGCCAAGTATATTTCGCGCAGGGCGCGTTCATCGACATCGGAACTGGTCGTGGTTCGCTCGATTTCGGAATTATTGCAGGCGAAATGCTTGAGCGAGGCGCCGACGCCGTTATCCTGCAATCCGCAGACGACGGCCGCCGCCATGTCGCCGCTGATAACAGGATCCTCGGAATAATATTCGTAGGCCCGCCCGGCCAGCGGCGTGCGCCTTATGTTGATGCCGGGGCCCAAAAGCAGATGAACCCCGAAATCCTGGCACTCGGCCGCCAGTGCAGCGCCCATGCGATAGGCAAGATCAATATCCCAGGAACAGCCGAGCAGATTGCCGTTGGGAAAGCACGTGGCTGGACGGGTGGCACCGAACATGCCGCCCGATCCGTCGCCCTGTTGCCCGACGAGATCGAGGAACGCCCGCAGACTGTCTTCGTCGTTGTCGCCGGCGTCGATCTGGGTGGTCGAGTAGCGCACCCCATAGGCCCCATCGGTCATGACGATCGAAGGAACATCGAGCCTGCTGATCGATGCCGTCTTCCACAGGCCACGCCCGCTCAGGAGATCGACTTTTTCGGCCACCGTCATCTGATCGACAAGCGCTCGAATGTCAGCGTCGCTCGGCTGGAACATGATTGGTCTCCGGTACTGCGGATCAGGCGTGTGTCAACAGATCTTCTGAAGGAGTTCCATCAGCATCATCCGCTCGGCAAGCGTCAGCGTGCTCAGCGTTTCCTGCGAGATCTGCAGCGCGACCGACAGGTTGCGGGCGACCGTCACCTCGCCTTCCGGCGTCAGCGTCAGCACCAGCCGGCGCGCGTCGGTCGCGTCGGGGGCGGTGTGAACGAGGCCACGCTTCACCAGTCGATCGACGACGCCCTTGATGGTCGCCATATCCATGGCGGTCTCGCGGCCGAGATTGCCCTGCGAACAGGGCTGCAGGTCCTTCAGCCTGACCAGCGCCGCCCATTGGGTGGTGGTCAGCTTCTCCGCCATCAGGCTCGCAAAGATCGCCACGTGCCGCTGGTTGGCCTGGCGCAGATAGAAGCCGATCTGCTCGCCAAGCGCATACTGTGCCTGCTGGCCGGGCGTCTCGGTCGTTGCGGTCTTTTGTCGGCCGCCTTTGTCTTTGAACGGAACGTCCATAGGATCTCTCAAATCTGCCTGTTCGTCGTGGTGACCGGCAATGGCGCTGCCGAATTTACTCTAGCCATAATTTCAGAATGGCTTCTGTCGTCAGAATTTCAATCTGCTCCGAAAGCCTTGGCGCCAGGATCTCGATGACCATGGCGTGCGCCTTCAAGTCGCCGCTTGCCAGTGCGTCTTCGGCGAGGATGACCCGGTAGCCGGCGTCGACCGCATCAAGAACGCTGGCGTAGACGCAGACGTCGGTCTCGACGCCCGAGAAAATCAGCGTGTCCGTTGCCGATCCTTGCAAGCGCGCAGTAAACGCGGGCGAGCCAAAGACCGAGTAGGTCTTTTTGTCGACGATGGAGCCTGGAGCGGCGATCGCTGTAAGCGGTGCGACCAGATCCAGCATGGCGATATCGAGCTCATCCAGCGTCACCGATGACCAGCGACGATAGTAGGTCTTCCAGCGGCCCGTTGCACCTTCGGCATTTTGTGGCACCATGAAGCGAGCAAAGACAGTCTCAGCGGGCCGCGCTTTGCTCAGCGCCACCACATTGGGAAGGATGCCTTCGATCGCTGGCGTATACCACGCCGTTTGCTCGGCGAAGAGCCGCTGCATGTCGATGACGACATGCAGCGCATTCCTGGAGAGTGGCGCGGGTGCCATCATCAGTCGGCCACCGGGACGGTGTGTTCCGCGGCCCAGGTCAGGGTGATGGTGTCGCCATCGCTCAGGACCTTGCCATCGCGGTTCTGTGCAAACAGCTTCAGCGGCAGACCGTCTGCCGTCTCCAGCAGATAGGACAGCACGGGACCTGCGTAGATGACGGTGGTGATGCGCGCCGTCAGGCTGTTGCCATCCGTCGGACCCGATGCGATCGACATCTTCTCCGGGCGCACCGCGAGCGTGACGTTCGAGCCGCTTGATGGCAACGTGCCGGTGGTCTGAACTACCGTCCCATCGGCGAGACGCACAGCGCCGTTCTCCACGGTGCCGGTGAGGAAGTTGGAATCGCCGAGGAATTCGGCGGCAAAGCGCGTCAGCGGTCTCTCATAGACGGTTTCCGGCTCGCCGATCTGGACGATGCGGCCCTTGTCGAGGATCGCTACCTTATCGGACAGCGTCAGCGCCTCTTCCTGGTCGTGGGTGACGAAGATCGTCGTCAGGCCGCTTTCGCGCTGGATGCGCAGCAGTTCGACCTGCATTTCCTGGCGCAGGCGCCGATCGAGCGCCGACAGCGGCTCGTCGAGGAGCAGCACGCTCGGCTTGATGACCATGGCGCGGGCCAGCGCAACGCGCTGCTGCTGGCCCCCGGACAGCTGCTTGGGCATGCGATCGGCAAAGCCAGGCAGATGCACCATTTCCAGCGCGCGGTCGACTTCCTTGCGGGCGGCGGCGCCCTTGATGCCCCGGCGTTCGAGACCGAAGGCGACGTTCTGGGCAATCGTCATATGCGGGAACAGCGCGTAGGACTGGAACATCATGCCGATGTTACGGCCCCAGACCGGAATGTCGGTGACATCATTGTTGCCGATCGTGACGACGCCCTGGTCGGGCTTGATAAAGCCCGCGATGATGCGCAGCAGCGTGGTCTTGCCGGAGCCGGATGGGCCGAGAAGGCTGGTGAAAGAGCCTTCAGGGAATTCGGTGGTGATATCGGACAGGACCGGTGTGCTGCCGTAGGTCTTGGCGACGGAATTGACTTTAACGTTTGTCACTTGTGTCTCCGGGCTTGGCGAAGCGCGCAAAAATCAGGATGATCGTCATCGAGCCGAGCAGAAGCACGGTGGAGATCGCGTTGATTTCAGGGGTGAAGCCCTTGCGGATCGAGGAGTAGATCTGCACCGGCAGGGTGGTGTACCCGGGCGTTGCGAGGAAGTAGGAAATCACGAACTGGTCGAGCGACACTGCGAAGGCGAAGAGCGCGGCGCCAAGGATGCTCGGATAAAGCAGCGGTAGCGTCACCGAGAAGAAGGCGTGAACCGGCGTCGAACCAAGGCTCATCGCGGCTTCTTCAAGGTCGGCGCGGATTGTCTTGAAGCCCGTGCCGACGACCAGAACAACGTAGGGGATGGCGAGTGCCACATGGCCGATCAACAGGGCATGCATGCCGCGCCCGATACCGGTCCAATAAAAGAAGATCAGCATGGCCGTGCCGGTGATCAGCCAGGGAATGGCAATCGGCGGCAGCAGCATCAGTTGCAGGAGACTTCTGCCGCGAAAGGTCCGGCGCGACAGCGCAACGGACGCCATGGTGCCCAAAGCCGTCGCCAGAACCGCGGTGATACTCGCGATCACCAGGCTGTTCAGACCCGCCGTCAGAAGGATGCTGTTGTCCCAGAGCGCGTCGTACCATTGCAGCGAGAAATGGAATGGCAGTTCGTAAAGTGGCGAAGCGTTGAACCCCATCGCCATCATCACGAGAATGGGCGTGTAGAGGAAGATGAGGATGGCGATGAGATAGATTGGACCGAGCGTTTTCATGATCCCTTCCTCAAGCGACCGTTCCGCGGCGCAGGACACCGGAGAAGGTTGCGAAAATTGCGAGCACGACCGCCAGCAGCGTAAAGGACAACGATGCGCCCAAAGGCCAGTTGAAGGCCTGGGTGAACTGATCCTCGATCACCGTTCCCATGGTCACGCCGACACGACCGCCCAGAATGCGCGGTTCCATGAATGAACCGATGACCGGAATGAAGATCAAAACGGCGCCGGAGATCAGTCCGGGAGCCGCAAGCGGCATCAAAATCTTGAACAGGATGGTCCACCAGCGCGCGCCGAGGCTTGAAGCAGCCTCAATGATCGCGTCGTCGATGGCCACCAGCGCTATGTAGCAGGTCAGGATCATGTACGGCAGATAACCGTGAACAAGACCAACCACCACGGCATAGCGCGTGTAGAGAAAGCCGATGGAACCCGCGTCCGGAACAATCATATGCAGCAGACTGTCGAGAAAGCCGTTTTCGCGCAGCACCATGGTCCACGAAAAGACGCGCACAAGACCGTTGGTCCAGAATGGCAGGAGAATGAGGATCAACAACATCTCGCGCGTCTTGCCGAAGGTCGAGCGGACCAGCGCCACGGCCGCCAGGAAACCAAGCACGGCGCAGAACAGCGTCGTCCAGAAGCCGATCAGCAGCGACGTGATGCCGATCCCGACCAGATAGGGTTGATCGATGAACGCGCGGTACTGCTTCAGCGTAAAGACGATCGGGGTCTTGCCCATCGGTGTCGCCGACATGAAGCTGAACACGAACATGGTCAGCAGCGGCAGAAAGACGGCAAGTGTCAGCCACCCATAGGTCGGCAGCAGCAGCGCCGTCGTCGAAATCCATGGCGGGAGTGGGCGCCGGCTGCGCGGACCCGAAGGTCCGCGCTCTGACGCTGATATCAGACGATCATTCTGCATAGAAGGCTTTCACTTCCTGCCAGATATTGTTGAAGGCTTCGCGCCGGTCGTCGGGAATGCCCGAGACAAAGGACGTGGTCTTCAAATATTCGGTCTTGTGTACCAGGCGGGTGAGATCGTCGGCAGGAAGTGCTGAAAGGGCTGCCGAATTTGAAGAAGCGGGGGCTCCAATCTTGGTTGCCCATTCGACATAGAATATCGGATCGATCATCCAGTTGACGAAGGCAAGAGCACCTTCTGGATTCGGAGCCGATGCCGGAACACCGAGACCATCGACCCAACCGACGCCGCCTTCCTTAGGCACTACGAACTGAACCGGAAGTTTAGAAACGCGCTTGGATCGCACCGAGCCGCCCGACCAGAACAGCGACAGGTCGAATTCCTTGGCGGCGAACGACTTGTTCCACTGATCTTCCGTCGACCACAGCAACTTGACGTTCGGCTTGATCGATTTCAGCGCGGCCGTAACAGCAGCCAGATCCTTGGGATCGTTGATGTCCTGCCCGCTCATCAGCGCGCCAACGCCGACATTGATGATGGCGTCGTCGTCCATGGCAACACGGCCCTTATAGGCCGGGTCGGCGAGGACCGCGTAACTGTCGGGAACGGTCATGCCTTCACGGATGGCAAGCGAGGTCATGCCCCAGACCCACGGAACGGCATAACCCTTGCCGTCCTTGCTGAAGTTCGGGTTGGCGCGCAGGGTCTCGTCGACTGTTGACGCGTTTGGAACCTTGCTGAAATCGATCGGCTGCAGCAGGTCTTCGGCAACCGCCTGGGCGCAACGCGCAGCGTTGAGGATAACAAGATCGTAGGCGCCCGGATTCGTGCGCATCTTGGTCAGCATTTCCGATTCCGAGCTGTAGTAGTCATGGACGACTGTGATGCCCGTCTTTTCGGTGAAAGCCTTCAGCGACCAGGCTTCGTCGGTGCCGTAGCCCTGCCAGTTGAGGACCGTGATGGATCCGGCCGAAAAGGCTTTGCGCGGCAAGGTGGAGATGCTGACGCCAGCAATCAGTGCTGCGGACATCAACTTCATTGTGTTGCGTCTGGTGAGTTCAGTCATTGTGGCACCCCTCTTGAAGATACACAGTTATGGACCATCATGACCCGCGGTCATCGACCTCAACGGATCGGCTAGCTTGAAAACAAACACGTGCTAAAGCGCGCTTAATCATTTGTATGCATACTAAAAGCAGATGAGCATTGTCCGTGGAGCACTGACGTCTCGGCGAAATGAAGCGCGCGCTGCGACGCAGCGGCACACCACTTCTGTAAGAATAGTACATCACTTCACTGAGCGGCCGGCATGAATCCACGGATCTCCTGCAAGCTGTTCGTTCAACCCTCTGACTTTAGCATCAGTCTTTTATTTTATATGTACACAAACTATCTGTGAGGAATCGAGACCTGTCAAGCACTGCCTTGCTTTAGTGAGCGCTTGACGATGAAAAATAGACGTCGAGCCGGCGATCCTCCGCGTGTTCAGCAATCATGACGCGTATTCCGTCGCCGCCCGACACATAGTTGATGTCCTGCCCGTTGATACGGGCGGCAAGAACATCGCCCAATGCCAAGCCTGGCAACTCGATGAAACCTGCCTCGGAGACCGGAGCAATCGTGCAGGCCACCCGCCCGTTGGCGAAGACGATGCGCGACAGCGTAGTGTGCAGATCTGTCTTCAGTGCTGCGCGCCCGTTCAATGTCATCACCAGGGTTCCGGACTTGACGACCAGCTCGAGCGTTCCCGACGGCGAGACCATAGGTCCGAGCACCACATCCCGGCCGGCATGGCGCATCGTCCATCCGGTCCACGGATCGAAGTCAACAATCTCACTGGCAGCCATCAGCGGCAGCATGGCGGCCCAGATGTAGAATGGATCGGTATCGCCTTGGTCCATCGCCTCGCCGGTGACGGCATTGTAGTTTTCGGAGGCGATACGATGCTCGCGCCAATTCTTCATGAACAGGTCGTAGCTCTGGCTTGCCAGCTTGCTCGCCGCCGCCACGAAGCCGTAGCGCCGCAGGCCGAGCCAGACCATATAGTTGACGTTCGGCCAGATGCGGCCGCGCCAGTAGACGTTGTCGGCGAAGGCCGGATCGTCTCGCGTTGCGTTCGGCAGCACGAAATCACCGCCGAAGGTCGTCTCGTCGCTCAGATGCTCGAGCAGACGCTCCGCCTGCGCCGGCGTCGCGGCGCCGCACAGCAGCGGGTAGAAGCTGGTCGGCGACAGCGAGCGCACGAAACCGCCGCGCCGCTGGCGATTGGCGAAGATGCCGCGGCTCTCGTCCCAGAGCGTCTGCGAGATCAGCGTCCGGTGACGCTCGGCCAGAGCGGCGAATTCGCGGGCATCGTCATGCTTGCCGAGCACGGCGGCCATTTTCGAAAGCATCTCGGCATCGAGAGCGGCCGCGCAGTTGAGGCCGAGATCGAAGGTCGACAGCGTCCGGGTGACGGGATCGTAGATCGCCTCGTCATGGGTCGCGGAATTGTCCATGCCGGTCTCGTTGCGCGCGGCAAAGGCCGTCCCCTTGTAGAGGCCATCGCCCACGTCGGAGGTGCCGCAGGACAGCAGGCCGAAACCGTCCGGATCGCGGTTGTCCTGCCACCAGCGCCGATTGCGCACCAGCGCCTCGTAACTTGCCTGGATCATCGACCGCTCGCCGGTCCGCTGGTAGAGCTGCCAGACGACCAGTGCGCCGAACGGCAGCTGGCTGCGATCGACCCAGGCATCGTTGGAGGTGACGATGCAGGCGATATTGCCCTGCGGGGTTGCGCCGGCCATCGCGGTCGCCATGTTCTCGCGCGCCAGATCGGCGTCGAACACGCCCGCAAGAAGGGCGGCGAAAATCTGGTCGTTGAACCAGACGGCAAATTTCCCGAGGTTCCAGATGCGGGTGACCGCGGTGTAGGAACGCGCGTTGGTTTCGTCCCAGATGGTGTTCCAGGCGACGACGTCACGCATCGCATCGAGCGCGCCCTCGAACATGCCGGTCTGCGCATCGGCGATCGCAGCTGGCGCGCCGGCGGCAAGGCATGCCTGCGCCTTGGCGATCGCCAATTCGGCACTATCGGCGACGCCTGCGGCATAGGCGCCCTGGCGCATCATCTCAAGATTGAAACGCAGGGCAATCAACGGCGCTTCGCTCCTGCGGGTGGCGGTATAGAAATAACCGTTTTCCTCGAAGTCGGTCCGCAGCGCGTCGATCGTCTCGTGGCCGGTGACGTGCACCGGCGCCTCGGCGGTCGCGACCGCCACGAAGCGCGTTCCGACCTTCACCAACGTGATGTTGCGGCCCGCGTCATGGACCACCACCTCGCCGGCATCTGAGGAGATTGCCAGCGTCAGCCAGAATCGCAGTCCCCACTCGGCCGATACCTTGCCGTTCCAGCTGCCGCGGATGGCGAAGGGGTCTGTCTTCGTCGTAGAAAAGGCGACCGTCGTGCCGCTGAGCTCGGTCTCCAGCTCGATCAGCGAGCCGTCGATGGTGTGACGGCCGAGGCGAACCATATCGCGTCGCGGCTCGATCGCGGAGGTCGTCTTGCTGCGGGTCGAATAGAGAACCGGTGTGATCCGCACGCCGAGCGGCAGGAAGACCGTTTCGGCCGGCCGGTTGGACCAGCTGTTCCAGGCACGCATCAGGGGTATCGTCGAATGTTGTAGCATGGGTCTGTAACTTCCGGTCAGTTTGCCAGCTGGATGAGCTTCGGTGCGGCGGACAAGCCGCTCTTGTCGGCGGTGTCACCGAGATAAGGCGTGTTGATGTAGTAGCGATTTGCGGCCGTGTTGGCGACGCGCAGTTCCAGCGAATGGACGCCTGGAAGCAGCCGCCCCAGAGCAAAGCGGTAGGGGCGCCAGCCTCTTCGATCGATCTGCCGGCCATCGAGCAGCGCCGCGACCACCGTGTGGACCTCGGGCAATTCGAGGACCCACTCGGCCTCATCGCCGATTTCGAGCGCCAGCCGATAAATGCCGGTACCGGAGAAACCGGCAAAACCCTGCGTTTCCCACCCTGCAACCACCGAGATCGGCACGAATCCCGCGTCAGGGCCCGGCGCGAAGCTCCAGCCGTCGACAAGCGATATGGCACGAGCCGCGGCAAGCAGCGGCTGGTGCTCGAGATGGCCTTGCACGGTGGTCTTCTGCGTCGTCTCGCCCAGTCGAATGCATTGCACCTCCTGGGGCGCGAGCGCGACTGTCAGGTGGCTGAAGGCGGTTGCCTTTCCCACGTCTCCCGTCGTCGCGGACCAGACCTCGCACGCGAAACCGTCGCCGAAGGAAATCTCACTGATGAGGTGCGATGCGCCATCGTTGAACAACACGACCCGCCACCAACCAGCGGCCTCATACCCCACCCATTGCCAGGGTCTGCCCGTGGAATGACAGGCAAGATCTGGACCCGATGACCGAAGCGACTGCAACAGAGCGGTGATGTCGCCTTTGCCAGGCATTCCTTCGAGATGGATCGACGTGCCGACGGCACGCCCCGCTGCGCCATCGCAGACGGTGGAGAGCCGCTCGCCTGAAGACCAGACAGCACCACCCGCCGCCTTGAAGACGGCGAGCATGTGCAAGGTCTTCGTCGTCTCGAGCACGGTGACGGACGGCAGAACGACAGCATCGAAAACAAGGCCGGACGCGCGCAGGCGGCCGTTCTTGATCGTAGCGGTCGCCAAATCGGCCTCGCTGACGAACATGAAGTCGCAGCCTTCTGCTAAGAGCCCTTCGCACCAGGCGCCGATATGGGTTGCATGGCTGTGGCGCGGCCCTTCTGCGAAGCCTGTATGAAGAGGATAAAGGATCGCAACCGGCGTGCGGGGCGTGGCCCCCTCGATGAAGGCGGAAATCCGTGCCGTCTCCTCGGCAAACAGATCGTGGTAGCTCCACCACGGCTCGAAATTGATGCCCGGCCCGAAATCGAAACGTGGATTGGAAAACGGCGTCGGATCGTTGTCGCGCCCGTCCGTCTGGTAGACGCCGTGCCAGAGGAATTGCCGGGTCCCGAGGCAGTGAAGCCGGATGGCCTGCGCCCGCATCGTCTCCAGCGTCAGTTCCCATTGCCCGGCGGCACGCACGGGCGTTCGCTCGGCGCTGGCATAAGTTTCGACGACGCATCGGCTGCGACCATTCGAACGGGCAACGGAGTCGCCGAGCTTCGGCGCCAGCTGCGCCACGAAATTGTTGCAATCAACGGCCGTCTCGTGCCGGTAGGCATCGATGCCGAAGAAATCCACGGCAAGCGCCACCCTGGGGTCGATGCTGGTAAAACCGCCGTTCAGCGACCAGGAACTGATATGCGGCAGGATCTCGTGCCCGGTAAGGACGATCCCCCTACCCTCGGCCCATCGGCGCAACGTGCCGGAGAAGGCCTCGTTCATCAGGGCCGAATAGGCGGCGTAGAATTGGGCGCGCAGCCGCAGGGTTTCAGGTCCGACGCCACGCACCAGCGCCAGCAGGGCCCTGGCGAAGGTTTCGCCTGTGCCGCGCGACACGACGTCCGGCAGGGTCGGCGCATAGAGCAGGCTGTTGCCAAGGTCACCGGAGATCTGGCTCCACTTGTAGAAACCCGCCGCCGGCTGGTCGTAGAACACGAAGCCGACGGGATCGGGCACGAGATCACCAAGCGCCTCGATCAGCGGATCGAGTCCGACTTCGACGAACCGCTCCGCAGCCTCCGGCAGGAGATAATTGATCAGCCGCGAGGTCCTCGACCGGGCGCTGACGAACACCGTGAGCACCTGCCCCCCATCGGGCACGCCGTCAAACAGGTAGGTGCACGACGTTCGGTCGCTTTCGACGACGAATGTCCGCGCCGTGACGTCGACCACCTGATCGAGACTGTCGATGCCGGCCGACGGATGCAGTAGCGCTGCCTCGACGGTCCATTCGCACCACTCGACGATGCTGCCCTCATACTGCCACGCGACGATATCGGGGCCCATCGTCCGGGTGAACGGCGGATGGACGCCGCTGATGTCGCCCCGCGCCTCTCCCGAGGACGACCAGAACAGGTGGCGCTCGCGCAGGTCATCGCGGTCCACGACCGTCCGGCCGCCGGCGTGACCGCTGATCCAGTTGTAATCGTCGTAGATTCCGAGCTTCAGCCGCAGCTTGCCGGCAATCCCAGCCGCAACACGATAGGCGTCCAGATAGGCCGGCGACAGGTAGTCATCGCGCGACATTGCGAGACGGGCCTGGATCAGGATCGTGCCGATCCCCTTCTGTTTGAAATCGGCGAGCTGCGCATGGCAAACGTCCTCTGTCGGGATCGAATGCCAGAACCAGTAGGCCGACGGGCGAAACGCGGCTGTCGGGTTCTCGAACAAGTCGCGGCGGCCGATATCCTGTCCGGTTCGGATCTGCTCCAACTCGTCTCTCCCTAGTGGCTTGCTGCCGTTACGCGTTGCATGGCTTTGGTCGTTTCCGTCCAGGCCGGCTTGTCGGGGGCGAAGCGCGCTCTCAGATAATCGGCGAGATCCTTGATCTGGCCGTCGTTCAGCGTCTGGCGGAAAGCCGGCATCGACATCACTTCAGGGGCTTGACGGCCGGTGTTCTGCGCCAGGATTGCCGGCGCCTCGACACCCTTCAGGATTGCCTGGATGAGATTGTCCGGGGTCTCCGCATGAAGATTGCTGTTGAGCGCCAGCGACGACAGGATCGTGTTTCCAGTGTGGCATGTGGCGCAGGCGCCATTAAACAGCGGCTCGCCCTTCGGCGATATGCGCGCGGCGGAAGCCTTGGCCGCTTCGCTCGCGGAAAGGGCAGCCTGGCTCTGCACCTTGCTATCGGCGGGGGCCTCGTTGAGGCTTGCGAGATATGTGGCCATGGCGCGGATATCACTGTCCGGCAGCGGCTGCATGACCTCGACGACATGCGCCATCGGGCCGGCGGCACTGCCGTGATCGCGCGAATGTCCGGTGCGCAGGTAGTCATAGAAGGCGTCTGCCGTCCAGCCGACCGGGCCGTTGGCGAACGCATTCAGGGCGGGCGCCTCCCAGCCATCGGCAAAGCCGCCGGAAAGCCGGGCGCTGCCGCTCTTTTCCGCGCCGAGCGCATTTCGGTCCGTGTGGCAGGCCGAACAGTGGCCCAGGGTCTCGACGAGATAGGCCCCCCTGTTCCACTGCGCATCGCGGGTCTCGACATATTTGAACGGCTGCGCCTTCAGGAACAGCGCGTTCCAGCCCGCCATCATCGCGCGTATGCTGTAGGGGAATTTGAGCTTCGTCTCAGGCGCCTTTTCGGCGACCGGCGCCTGCGTCATCATGTAGGCGTAGAGCGCCTGAAGATCGGCATCCTCGGCGCCGGCGAACGAGGTGTAGGGGTGCGCGGGATAGAGGTGATGGCCGTCGCGGCTGATGCCCTCGCGCATGGCACGTTCGAAGGCCGGGTAGGACCAAGCGCCGATGCCGCTTTGGACATCGGGCGTGATGTTGGTGGCATAAACTGCGCCGAATGGCGTGTCGAAGCGCCGGCCACCGGCAAAGGGTGTTCCGTCGTTTCCGACATGGCAGACATTGCAGGCGCCGGCCGCCGCCGCCAGCCGGCCGCGCTCGATGGTGGCGGCGCTGTAGACATTGGCGTCCGGCTGCTGGATGGTGCCGATCGCCGGGCGCCATGGCGATGCCATGGTCACGATACCGGACAGAGCGGCGACGGCGCCGATCGCCGACAGGCCGACGTTCCACCACCTCCGCTTTTTCGCGACCGGGGTGGCCGGCGTTTCGTTCGTCTTGCCGTTCAGCGCGGCAAGGACCAGTTCCGGCGTCAGCGGCAGTTCGCGGAAACGAATGCCGGTGGCATCGTAGACGGCATTGGCGATGGCCGAGGCGCTGGGAACGGATGCGGACTCTCCGACGCCGAGCGGCGGCTCGTCCTGGCGCGGCACCATCAGCACGTCGATATCAGGTACCTCGGGGAAGGTAATCAGCGGATAGCCGCCCCATTCCTTCGACTGCACCGCGGTCGAGGAAAATTCGACCTTTTCCTTCAGCACCCGGCTGGTGGACTGAATGATGTTGCCGTGGATCTGGTGGCGCACTCCGTCGGGATTGATCATCATTCCCGAGTCCTGCGCGCATGTCACCTTGGTAACCGCGATCTCGCCGGTCTTCTTGTTGACGGCGACATCGGCAACCCATGCCGCCCAGGCGGCGGCCTTGCCCGGAAACGGCCCGTGGACGTAGACGGCATAGGCAAATCCACGGCCGTAGAGCAGATCGCCTTCGCCGCTGAGCGTGCCCCACGTCGTATGCGGCACCCACTTCGCCCGTTCGGCAAGCGCGTGCACCAGGTCGACGGCGCGTGGGTCGTGGAGATAACGGAGCCGGTACTCGACCGGATCGACGCCGGCGGCGGCGGCCAGCTCGTCGACGTAGCATTCGTGGGCGAATGTATTCGGCATCGCCGACACGCCACGGAACCAGGAGGCGCGTGCGATCGGCGGCATGTCGTGCACGGTTACGCGCAGGTTGCCGTAGGCATAGGGTGGGATGGCGGTACGATCGCCCATCTGCACGACGTCGGAAACGGGCGGCAGCTTGCCGGTGAGGATCAGGGGAAGGGTTGGCGCCAGATTGGAGGGATAGCGCGTTTCGAAATCATAGGCGGACGGACCGCCCTCCAGGTCGAGACCGCCGCGCACATCCATGATCTGGGCGGCGCCCTTCGGCTCCCAGGCATGTTCCTGTTCGCGCGTCAGCTGGACCCGGACGGGTGCCTTGACGGCCCGCGACAGCAGCGCCGCGTCGGCTGTTACGTCATCGGCGCAGTTGCGGCCGTAACAGCCGGCCGCCTCCAGCCGCTCGACCCTAATCTGCTCTTCCGGCATGTCGAGCAGCAGCGCCAGATCGCGGCGCATGGGATAAGGGTTCTGGGTTCCCGACCAGACGGTCAGCCCGGCGTCATTGTAATCGGCCACCGCGCAGGACGGGCCGATCGAACCGTGCATCTGGTAAGGCCAGACATAGGTGCGGTTCATCGGCTGGGCGCTACCGGCCAATGCCATGTCGACATTGCCGCGATCGGCAAGCTTGCGTGGCGTCGACGGATTGGCACGCAGCGCCTTCTCCGGCATGTTCAGATCCGGCCACTCGGGCGGCGCGCGCCACACGACCTTCAGGCTCCCGGACGCCTCGATGGCGATTTCCTCGCGGGTCGCGACAACACCGACGAAATCACCGATGGCGACCACGCCGACCAGCCCGTCGATATGCGCGACCGAGGTCTCGTCGATCGAGATCAAGCTGTTTCCGACATGCTCGCCATGATCGAATCCGGCATATGGCGGGCGGATAACGCGGCCGTGCAGCATGCCAGGCACGCGCACATCGTGGACATAGGTCCAGCGCCCGGTTGCCTTCTCGGGAATATCTACGCGCGGGCGCGACGAGCCAACCAGTTTATAGTCCGACGCCGGCTTCAGCGCCGCATTGCTGTCGATCGACAGCCTGACATGGCTGCCGACGACAACATCGCCGAAGTTCAGCTGCCAGTTCTCGCCGCCGTCGGCACGGATAATGCCGTCCTCCAGCCGCAGCCGCTCAATCGGCACGCCGACCTTCTCGGCGGCCTTGACGAGAAGATGGTGACGGGCGGTCGCGGCGGCCTGGCGCAGCGGCACTGCGGTGATCTGGATGGTTTCGCTGGCAATGGTCGCCCCCTGATTGGGCGCGGCGGTCGTCGTGCCGAGAACCATGTCCACCTGTTCGAACGGCACGCTGAGCTCTTCGGCGACGATTTGCGCCAGCGACGTGCGGATGCCTGTCCCGAGATCGACGTGGCCGTTGAACGCTGTCACCCGGCTATCGACCCCGACAGCGATATAAAGCTCGGCGGCGTCGCCCATCGACGCGTCATTGACAATGAGAAGCGTGCTCGCGGCTGCCATGTAGGCGGACTTGGGTGCTTCGCGGTGGTTCATCGCGAAACCTCCGTCATGTCGTCGGTCATCGGGTCGACTGGCCGGCCGGCTTTGGTGAGGGTTACGGCGCGCCGCACAGCGGCCAGTATCTCAACATGCGTTCCGCACCGGCAGAGATGGTGCCGCAGAGCATCGCGAATATCGCTCTCGTCGGGATCCGTATTTCGCTGAAGCAGTCCAACCGTGGCGATGATCATGCCGTTGAGGCAATACCCGCATTGCGCCGCCGCCTCTTCGATGAAAGCCTGCTGTACCGGGTGCAGAAGCCCATCCACCGCCAGCCCCTCAAGCGTGATCACGCGTCGTTTGCCGATCGCGCCAAGCGGCACAGTACAAGAGCGCACCGGACGGCCGTCAACCAGAACCGCGCAGGCGCCGCATTCGCCCAGGCCACAGCCATATTTCGGTCCATTCAGGCACAGGTCGTTACGCAAGATGTAAAGAAGCGGTGTTTCCGGTTTCGCGCTAACGCGCCAAAGAGCGTCGTTGACATTCAGTGAAACGGAAACGGGAGGCTTCACGGGAATTCCTCCAGCATCGCGCAAATAGCCAGGCCTTTTGCTACTGGACGGATCGCTATACGGCGGGCGCCTTGGCGGCGCGTGCGCATCATAACGATGCGACTGTCACCGACATTACGCATCTACTGCCCCTCATTTTTATATAAATAGCGTATACGCTTCATATGGGCCGCTGGCAAGTCGAATTTCGTTGTTGCAAACGTCGAAAAACGCGTTACGCTGGAGTATTCAACTAAACCAGCCCGCCACGAATGCTTGTCTCGCTCTTGCATTTTAAAGCGTATACGCTATAAGTAAGCCAATTCGCCTATCGCCAGAGCGATACGTTGAAAAACGGAAAAAAGGGGTCGCCATGTCCACCGGAAATGAAAAGATCGCGATCATCGGTGCCGGCCTCGGCGGCGCGGCAGCGGGGGCGCTGCTCCAGCATGCCGGCTTCAACGTCCAGATCTTTGAACAGGCCCCGAGCTTTTCCCGCCTCGGCGCCGGCATCCACATGGGACCGAATGTCCTGAAGATCTTCCAGCGCATCGGCATGGACCAGAAGCTGATCGATATCAGCAGCACGCCGGCCTATTGGTTCAGCCGGGATGGCCTGACGGGAGACTATCTCTCCCGCATTCCGCTCGAAGGTTATGGCGCGACCTATTGTACCGTCCATCGCGGCGATCTCTCTGCCTTGCAGATGGACACCATGACTCCCGGCACCGTCCAGTTCAACAAGCGATTGACCCGCCTCGAAGACAATGGCTCGGATGTCTACCTCGAATTCCAGGACGGCACCTCGGCGCGCGCCACGATCGTGATAGGTGCCGACGGCATCAATTCGCGCGTCCGCGAGACATTGCTGGGCGCCGAAAAGCCGAACTATAGCGGCTGGGTCGGTCATCGCGCGATGATCTCGGCGGAAAAGCTGAAGAAGTTCGACCTGACCTTCGAGGATTGCGTCAAGTGGTGGGGGCCGGATCGCCACATGATGGTCTATTACACCACCAGCCGCCGCGACGAATATTACTACGTGACCGGCGTCCCGCACCCCGCCTGGGAATTCGACGGCGCTTTCGTGCAGAGCAGCCGCGAAGAAATGTTGGAAGCCTTTGCCGGATACCATCCGGTCATCCAGGCGCTGATCGAAGCCACTGACGACGTCACCAAGTGGCCACTGTTCAACCGTAACCCGCTACCGCTCTGGAGCCAGGGCCGCTTGGTCCTGCTCGGCGATGCCTGCCACCCGATGAAGCCGCATATGGCTCAGGGTGCCGCCATGGCGATCGAGGATGCGGCCATGCTGGCGCGATGCCTGGAGGAAACCGGATCGCAGGATTACGCGACCGCCTTCCGCCTCTATGAGGCCAGCCGACGCGATCGCGCGACGCAGGTTCAGACCGTGTCCAACGCCAATACGTTCCTGCAGACGCAGGAAGATCCTTCATGGGTCTACGGCTACGACGTCTATGCCGAGCCTATCCTCGACAAGAGCGTCGCATGAGCGCGGCCCTTCTCTACGGCGCGAATGTCTCTGCCAACGGCATTCGCCAGCATTACCTCCGCTATGGCGGCAAGGGTCGGCCGGTCATCCTCATTCCCGGCATCACCAGCCCGGCGATCACCTGGGGCTTCGTTGCCGAACGCCTTGCCGAACGCCATGACGTCTACGTTCTCGATGTCCGGGGACGCGGCCTGTCCTCGACCGGTCCGGATCTCGACTACGGTCTCGATGCCATGGCCGCCGACGTCATCGGCCTTGCCCAGGCGCTCGGTGTTGGCGCTCCTGCGCTGCTTGGCCATTCGATGGGTGCGCGCATCGCCATGCGGGCGGCAAATACCGGCGGCGAGTTCTCCCGCCTCGCCCTTATCGATCCCCCCGTCTCCGGGCCGGGCCGCCGGCCTTATCCGAGCAAGCTGCCGTGGTATGTCGATAGCATTCGCCTCGCGCTGGCAGGCATCGATGCCGAGGGCATGAAGGCGTTTTGCCCGACATGGACGGAAAGCCAGCTGCAGTTGCGTGCCGAATGGTTGCACACCTGCTTCGAGCCTGCCATCGTCACCGCCTTCGAGGACTTCCACAAGGACGACATCTTCCCGGATTTCGCCACACTGAAGCAGCCGTCGATGCTGATGGTCGCGGGACGTGGTGGCGTGATTGCGCCGGAAGATGTAGCGGAAATCCGTGGGCTCAATCCCGCTATCGAGATCAGCCGCGTCCCGAATGCCGGCCACATGATCCCTTGGGACGATCTCGACGGCTTCTTCGAGGCGCTTGGAGATTTCCTCTCCCGATAAACGCCAATGGCGGGTCTTTGGCCCGCCATTTTTATTGCCGCAGCGAGAGCGCCCAATGTGCGCCCGCTCACTCATCAAAGGAGCCGTCCGTGCAGAAACCCTATCGTATCGGCCAGATCGTGCCGAGTTCCAACACAACGATGGAGACGGAAATTCCGGCGATGCTGATGGCTCGCCAACTGATCCGCCCGGAGCGCTTCACCTTCCACTCCAGCCGCATGCGCATGAAGAAGGTGGTCAAGGAAGAACTGGCCGCCATGGACGCCGAATCCGATCGGTGCGCCATCGAACTGTCCGATGCGCGCGTCGACGTGCTGGGATATGCCTGCCTCGTCGCCATCATGGCGATGGGCCTCGGCTACCATCGCCAGTCGGAAAAGCGCCTGACCGGCCGCACGCAGGAAAACGACACGAACATCCCGGTCGTCACCAGCGCCGGCGCGCTGATCGAGGGCCTGAAGGTGATGAAGGCGAAGAAGATCGCCGTCGTCGCGCCCTATATGAAGCCGCTGACCGAACTCGTCGTGAACTATATTCGCGAGGAAGGCTTCGAAGTGATGGATTGGCGGGCGCTTGAAATTCCCGACAATCTGGATGTTGCCCGCCACGATCCGGAAAACCTGCCGGCCATCGTCCAGACGCTCGATCTTTCTGATGTCGATGTCATCGTGCTTTCGGCGTGCGTGCAGATGCCGTCGCTGCCCGTCATCGCCAAGGTCGAGGCCATGACCGGCAAACCGGTGCTCACCGCTGCCGTGGCAACCACCTATTGCATGCTGAAATCACTAGGACTGGAAGCCGTCGTGCCGGGTGCCGGTGCCCTTCTGTCCGGCGCTTATTGAACCTGAATTTGTCGTTTCCGGCCGCATTGCGGCGGAGGAAAACAAGGAGTGCCCTATGCAGAGTGCTGAAACCAACTATCAGGGCGTTTGGGGCAACCGCATCGGTTTCGGCCAGCGGCCGGCCCTTCTGGTGATCGACTTCCTGAAAGCCTATACGGTGGAAGGCGCGCCGCTCTATGCGCCGGGTGTCGTCGATGCCGTCGCACAAACACCGGCACTTCTGGCTGCGGCGCGCGCCGCAGGCATTCCTGTCATCCACACCCGCATTCTCTATCTCGCCGAGAACTGCGCCGATGGCGGCATGTGGGTGAAAAAGGCTCCGGTCATGATGGCCATGGTCGAGGGCAACGTGCTGGCCGAATTCTGCGACGGCGTCGAGCCGGAAAAGGGCGAGCTGGTCATCGTCAAGCAATATGCCAGCGCCTTTTTCGGCACCAGTCTCGCCTCTCTGCTTCACACGCAGGGTATCGATACCGTCGTTCTTGCTGGATGCTCGACAAGCGGCTGCATTCGCGCAAGTGCGGTGGATGCCGTCCAGCACGGCTTTCGGACGATCGTCGTGCGCGATTGCGTCGGCGACCGGCACCCCGATCCGCACAATGCCAACCTCTTCGATATCGACAGCAAGTATGGCGATGTCGTTTCGAGGGAGGATGCCATTGCCGAAATCGCCAAGATCAAGTCCGACCGTCCGTAACTTTGCAAAAACAGCCAAGCCTTCACGTAAGATAGGGGAACGAGCATGGATCAATTCAGCTTCACCGAAATCTGCCTGCATCAGTTGAAGATGTCGGGCGTCCACGAGGGCGAAAAACTCATCGTCCTGACCCAGGGCAACGAGCGCCTCGATTATGCCGACGCCTTCATGGCGGCGGGCATGCGTCTTGGGGCCAAGATGTATCACATGCGTTTACCGCCGGTGCCACCGGCGGGTGCATGGGCCGTCGGCCAGACAGGCCTAGCGGCCATGCCTGACGCGGTCGAGGCCCTGAAGGCCGCCGACATGCTGATCGATTGCATCTTCCTGCTCTTCAGCCCGGAACAGATGGCGATCCAGGCGGCCGGAACGCGCATCCTGACCGCCGTCGAACCGCCGGAAATTCTTGCCCGCATGTTGCCGACAAAGGAACTGCGCGAGCGCGTCGAATTTGCAGGAGACCTGCTGTCCAAGGCGAAGGTGATGCGGATCACCTCGGACCATGGCACGGATGTCACCTACAAGCTCAACACCTATCCGGCCGTCACGGAATATGCGTGCACGGACGAACCGGGCCGCTGGGATCATTGGCCATCCGGCTTTGTCTTCACCGGTGGTGACGATGACGGCGTCGACGGTACGATCGTCGTTGCTCCGGGCGATATTCTGCTGCCGCAGAACATCTACGTGCGCGATCCGATCTACTACACCATTGAAAACGGTTGGATCACCGACATTCGCGGTGGCCTCGACGCCGAGCTAGTCAAATCCTACATGGACGGTTTCAACGATCCGCGTGGCATGGGCATGAGCCATGTCGGCTGGGGTCTTAATCAAAACGCCAAGTGGCATCGCATGGTGCCCGGCGAATTTCCGGGCGGCATGGGCATGGAGGCCCGCTCGTTCTACGGCAATGTCATGTTCTCGACCGGCCCGAACAATGAATTGGGCGGCCCGAACGACACGGCCTGCCATCTCGATATCCCGATGCGCAATTGCTCGCTCTTTCTCGACGATGAGCCGATGGTCCTGAAAGGCGATATCGCCGTCAAGGAAATGAAGCACACCGTCAAATCGTAATCGCAACCAACCTGCTTGGCGTGAAAACACGCCAAGCAGCCCGAGCCTCGTATGCCTTGACCGGTGAAACATGCTGTGGTGTTTCCTGCATGGACGCACTAGACGCCGCAACCGATGGACCCGCTAACATGACTGTCAAAGACATCGAACGCCCACGTGAAGCCGCGGTGTCTGAAACCGCCTATGATGTTACCGAGCAGGTGGGTCACTTGCTGCGAAAAGCCTATCAGCGGCATCTCTCGATCTTCCAGGCCAACGCCAGTGACCCAGACCTGACATCCGTCCAGTTCGTCACGCTCTGCGCGCTACACGATCTCGGACCGAGCTCTCAGGTCGAATTGGTGAAGGCCACGTCGGTCGATCAGGCGACCATCCGCGGGATTGTCGAGCGTCTGAAAGCACGTGGATTGATCGACCTGTCCAAAGACAGAGCCGACGCCCGCAAGGTCGTCATTTCTCTCCTGCCGAAGGGTGAGGCGCTGCTTCAGGACATGTATCCTCGCGCATATCTCATCAGCGAGAAAACCATCTCTCCCCTCAATCCGGCCGAGAGAATTGCGCTGCTGTATCTTCTTCGCAAAATCGCGGACGATGAGGTTGGAGAGCGGTGACGAGATTGGCGCCCTGCCATGATGGCGTGTCGTGGAATATCGACCTCATGACCGGCATCATCGTGGTTGACCTTCTTCACAACTTTGATCTGGGGTACGGCCGCGTCCTTCAGTCACTGGGCGTATGCCCAACAAGGACCGTCTGCTATGCGCACGCGCCGCATCCCGACCGATTTCGCCGTGATCAGAGGATAAACAGCGCGGAAGAAGTCTTCCAAATGTAGTTAAGCATTTTCTAACATGAATCGCATGTCGCTCAGCTCCGCCGGGGAACAAGCGGAGGTGGGCGGCGTTCACCCGGCACACAAGGAGATTGCGATGGCTCGATATCTCGGCTCTGCCCATGGACGCCCGCTACCACCTACGCCCGACATTGCAACGCGCATCCGCACCAACCCGCGCGTCAAGGCGATCCTCTGGTCTATTGTCATCTGCATGACCGTGCTGGTGGTCATAGCCCTGTTTTCATCCCATGTGCTCTAACCACCATTCACGTCACAGTGGCGTCACGAGTGGCGACCGCTATCGGGTCGAGCCCGATGGCGGCTCGTGGACAGTCATGGACACCTTGACAGGACTTCCGGCCGCCACGAACGGCAAGGATCTGGTGCAACTTCGAAAGCCGGACGCAGATGAAATCGCCGAGGAGCTGAACGGTTGCGAGCGTCGCGGGACTGCCAGTCCCTTGCTCTAAGAGACCGTCATCGGAGTGCCGCGAGCTATTGTCGCCGGTCGGGGCCATTTCGTGGTACCGTCAACCAACCCACTTTCAGCATTGGTGCCACCATCCCGTCATAGATGCCAAGCGCCCACCGACTGATGAAGACGGCCGTAAGTGCCAGTGCCCAATTCGATCTCGCGCCGCTCTTCGGAGCGGGATGATGCTGGCCTTGGTAGTAGGTGTCTCTTAGTGATCTGACCATCCCTTTGATTACGGGGCGGGTCCGGTGTCCACAAATCAGGGGGGTGGGGTTTTAAAGTGTGGAATCGAGAAACTTTGGTTAGCGCGTTGGGCAGTAAATCGAGAGCTTGTCTCGGGGCGAGAAAGCGCCCCTGTTCACGTCGCCAACGCCTGCTGCCTCCGCCGCAGCCTGGGCCACAGGATCAACCAGCTCACCAAAGCAAGGTTGACGCAGTTCCAAAGGAAGCCATGCAGGAAAGCCAGGCGGTAAGAGCCGGTGGCGTCGAAAATATAACCAGCGGCCAAGCCCCCACAAGCCATGCCAAGAACAGTCGCCATCAACACCAGGCTGATGCGGATACCCGCCTCACGTGGCGGCAGATATTTCCGAATGATCACGGCATACATCGGAACTATGCCACCCTGAAATAGCCCGAACAGGCCGGAGATCACATAGAGCGACGACTTGCTGTTGAAATACAGATATAGCAGCAGCGCTGCCGCCTGCATCGAGGAACCGAGGATCAACATCGGCCCGGCACCGATCCGATCGGCGACCGCCCCGGACGCCAATCGGCTGACGACACCCAGTCCAAGCATCAAGGCGATGATCTGCGTGCCCACCGCCACACCGTAGCCGAGATCCCCGCAATATGCGACGATATGGACCTGCGGCATTGACATTGCCATGCAGCACGCAAAGCCCGCGACGACAAGGACGACCTGCAACGCGTTCGGGCTTAGGCCCAGTTCGTTGCGTGCTGCTTCGGTTACCGCCTCGGCCTGGACATAGGTTACGGTCTGTAGACGCCGCTTCAACAGCAGACCGATGGGCACCATCACCAGTGGGATGAAAATGCCGATTCCGACATGGGTTGCGCGCCAGCCCTGGGTCGTCTGGAAATGCTCGATAGCCATCGGCCAAACCGCCCCGGAAAGATAGCTGCCCGAGGCCGCAAAGGCGACTGCGAGCGCCCGGTGCCTGCTAAACCAAAGAGAGAGGTCGGATATCAGCGGCGCGAAGCCGGCAGCTGATCCAAGGCCGATTACCAGCGAGAAGGCTGCGAACTGCCAAATATTGGTGGTAAGAGCAGCCAGGATGTAGCCAACGCAAAGCAGGAACGCGCCGATCAGTACTGGCACGACGATGCCGACCCGATCGGCCAGACGCCCCATTACAACCCCGCCAAAGGCAAAGCCAAGCATGGTGCAGGTATAGGGAAGCGAGGCACCGCCACGCACCGTGTCGAACTCGACTTGCAGGGTTGGAAGAAGCACCACGACGGACCAATTGCCGACGCAGGCAACGGTGCCGAGGATCAACGTGAGTACCAGCCGCCACCAGGCATACCCAGAGTCGACGTCGCCAGAATCGGGCCCACCTGCCGCAGTCATCCGCTTTTCAAACATGGCCACGGCGAGAACTCCTCAGGGTCCGATTATGAACTGAACGCTCTCGACCAATGCCAAGTGCATTCGTCTCGTATGACGAGCTTCGGTGCGTTGAATACCTGATTGACGAGCCCATCCTCAAGCTCCCGCCATCAAATCGCGCCGCAATCGTCGCAATCTCCGGCGGCGAGGCATCGAGCCGCTTGAGCTCCGCGTCGAGCAGTATCGGGGCTATACGGTTTAGCATTAAAAAAGAGGCGCTGCAGGCTCGCCAGTTCCGTCTGGCTGAGGCCGAGATCGAAGGTCAAATCTCGCCTCAAGGATACGATGTAAAGGCCTTGTTCCACGCGTCCGCCAACCGAGAGCCCGCCCTGGCGAGTTGCTCGTCCGCAATCACCTCGGATCGAGGGGCGCATTGATCGATGATGTCCCCTCGGCACTGCCATCGACGAATTATTGCGGGTGAGTCGGACTTCGGTCCGATGGTAGACAGCAATCTCTCTGCTAATTTCCGTTCCGCTGAGACTGCAAAACTCAGCACGAAAAGGGTGTCTGCCCCTGATCCGGAGCACCCTTTTCAAACTCGCTTTCCGCAGTCCCCATTAGCCCTCGGCGCCGATGGTTCGCGGGCGGCCAACCTCCCAGTTGATCATAGGGTGTAGGTAATCTGCGAGAGAGTTCCAACGACGGCTGTCGAAACCAGGACGTGTCTCGCGAGTCCTACTCGAGGTCGTGACCCGGCTTGCTGCGGCTATACATTCCGACAAGACCCGCTCCAAACAGGCATGCGAACACTATACACCGACGCCCATCGAACCCAACTCAGTCTCCACGGTCACGAGTATGGGCAAGGTTCGGACGGATCGCTTCATGCACGGTAACACGATTTCAGGATCCAGGCTTGCTTATGACATGATTTCGAGCGCCATTGATTTTCCGACACGCCGGCTTTCTGCCACGCGTTCAATCGCCAGTCAGGAACACACATGAACGTACTGAAAGCCGGCGTCGCAAGCGAGACACATCACCCGGCAATCCCGACGTGGACGTGGCTCTCCCCGCTCTTGGCATCCCAGCTTCTCGCTGTGAAGTTTCTCCACTTCGTTCCCTCCGACGGTCCGGTGGTCCTTGTTCTTGCCGGTATCATGCTTGCCGCCACCGTCTTTAGCGCAGTTCACCACGCGGAAGTCCTCGCGCTTAAGCTCGGCGAGCCATTTGGTTCGATCCTGTTGGCAATCGCTGTCACGGTCATCGAAGTCGCATTGATCGTCTCGATTATGGTGTCCGGGGCTGAAGGCAGCGGCTCCGTCGCGCGGGATACCGTGTTCGCCGCCGTGATGATCGTGCTCAATGGCGTCGTCGGGCTTTGTCTGATCATGGGAGGAAGCCGGCACTTCGAGCAGTCGTTCCAGCTTAAGGGTGCGTCCTCCGCCCTGGCGGTGCTCGGCACCCTCGCCGCCTTGGCGTTGATCCTGCCAAATCACACGCTGACAGTTCTCGGCCCGTCTTATTCTCCACTCCAGGCGATGTTCATCGGCATCGTTTCTCTGATGCTTTGGGGCGTCTTCGTCTTCGTGCAAACGGTCAAGCATCGCGCCTACTTCTTGGATGGCCCCGCTGAAGATGTGATCGGTGAGGACATGACGGAGGTCTACCACCCGAAGCCTTCAGACCGGGAAGCCCTGGCATGCCTGGGTCTGTTGCTGGTTTCGCTAGTCGCCGTCGTTCTTCTAGCGAAGACCTTGTCGCCCTCCCTCGATGCGGCCATCGATCTTGCCGGACTGCCGCACACCTTTGTCGGCGTGGTCATCGCCGCGATCGTGCTTTTGCCGGAAGGGATTGCCGCAGCGAAATCCGCCCTCAAGAACCAGCTTCAGAATAGCATCAACCTAGCTCTCGGATCGGCCATCGCGAGTATAGGGTTGACCATACCCTCTGTCGCGGTAGTCTCGCTTGTTCTTGACCAGCAACTGGCCCTAGGCATCTCGGCCGCGAACACGACGCTGCTGGTGCTTACCTTGTTCGTGAGCACCCTGACCCTGGGGACCGGCCGCACGACGGTGCTACAAGGGGCGATCCATCTAGTGATATTTGCCGTGTTCCTGCTGGTTTCGGCGATCCCCTAGGGCTGCTTCGCGAGCTTTGCTGCGCGATCAGGGTCCGGACGGCGGCGTGCAACTTCTCTCCGAACGGGGTCACGCGATCATGATCGTGAAGCACCAGGCCACGGATAAAGCGCTCCCCACCAGCTTCCTGTAGTTGCCTCAACCCTTTGAAGCCGTCCGATTTGACCGTGACTGATGCTTTCTCTTCAATTCCGACGATCCGCCCGCGACGGTCCTCGATTACCCCGTCCAGCTCGTCCTGATCCTTGGTCCGGTAGTGCTAGAAGGTTAGGCCGCCGCTCCGACCAGGACGCGAGTTTCAGAAGCTCGGAAACCACGAAGCTCTCCAAAAGTGCTCCAAACGCAGCGATCGCGAACGGTGAGATGATCGTCGTCGAAAATGTCTGGCAGTTCATGCGCGACAACTGGCTATCAAACCGGGTCTTCACGTCCTATGACGACATCGTCGGTCACCGCTGCAAGGCCTGAAAGAAGCTCATCGACCAACCCTGGAAGATCATCTCAATCGGAATGCGCGACTGGGTGCATCGGTTCTGATCAATGCAGATTGGTATGAGACCTGCCCAGAGCGACAAAGTGGTGATCGTGCGGCCTGGCTAGCTCCTCTAAGATCGACCAAACGTGCTATTCAATTGGCTCTCCTCATACCGTTCCTGCTTATCGGTTATGCGGGACCAAGCGGGTGAGTATTTGACGCGTCTCCAGCAAACCCTACACCGCGAATGGTCCTTTTAAAGGACACGCGCGGCTCGAGGAAACCAAGGCTAAACCTAAAACAATATGCGCGATTCACTCATACCCCGCAAAAAGACATTTAGAGACGGAGTCTTCCTCGCGCTGATCATATGGCTGCTGGTTATCCCGCTGACTTTCATGACACAAGTTTTTGCCCCTTCCGTTTTTGTTCTTTTGGAGGGGATTGGGAATTTTCAATACAAGCCTTGGATTTTTCTCGCCCCA
This sequence comes from Rhizobium sp. CRRU65, assembly GCF_048551595.1. Taxonomy (NCBI): domain Bacteria; kingdom Pseudomonadati; phylum Pseudomonadota; class Alphaproteobacteria; order Hyphomicrobiales; family Rhizobiaceae; genus Rhizobium; species Rhizobium sp. CRRU65. Next base: position 90,301 of record NZ_JBLYZH010000025.1, read on the forward strand.
ACAGCGTGCGCGCTCATTGTGGCGTTGGTTTTCATGCCGGGATATTATAGCCCGAGCGTTATTGCGGGCTCTATTCTTTGTAGTGCTGCGGTGACAATCGCAGCCGCAATTGCTTTCCTTTTGATAATGATATCGATTCCACGATTGCATTATTGAGCCCTGCGTCAGAAGGCTACTTGTCGGAATCATTCGGCTGGACCGTCAAACACTCATTGGCTGCTCCTACGATATGAATGTAAAATTGCCCGGTGAATAATAGCGCCTTCATTGGCGAAAGACACACAATGCGCATTCTTCTCATTCTTGGCTCCCTCATCGTTGGAACGATTGCCGGCATTTGCGTATTCGGGATGATCTGGCGAACCACTGCCCCGGAAGGTGCAGTAGCGATGGTCATTGGAGGGGGTACGCCGGTTGTCCTCGGAGCTTTGGCATTTCTCGGCACAAAGGCGGCTGACGGTCGGCGACCAAGCTTTCTCGATATGCGGACATGGTTTGCTCTTGTGGGGATAGCGGCGGCTGCGGCCGGGCTCTTCGTGATCTTGATCGTTGCTTTTTTTCTGGCGGTTCAGCGTGGATAGCCCGCTTGGGGCCAGAATAAGAGCGGCGTTGTAAATCGTCCGGACCGTTTGCTAGGGACAAACGCGCGAATGAACTGCTTGGCTACGGCCTCACGGCAAACGCCAAATTCCCCTGGATGAACCAGCCGCCCCTCCACATCTAAAAACATCGCCCGAGAAGCTTCGATGAACACCTGGGGATGAGTAAATCATGTCCCCCAAAAGGGTCTGAACAGCGGATGTTTGGTATTTCGTCATCGGAAGCGCCTCGTTTCTCAAGAAACTACCAGCTGATAATGTTTGACATTTCATCTTCATCCGGCTCCCGCCGTCTATCCACATATCCAGTTGCGTATCCTCCTGCATTTCGCAGGAGAAATCAGCGGCTATGCAGAACGAGCGATGCCCGCGAGCCCGGTATTTTGACAAGCAGAACGCTTCGACCGTTGAAGTGGCCCCTTGTAGTAGAAATAGTCTCGGCCTCCGTTACCCCCGCATTCCGCGTCCCCTCGCCATTTGCCTTCGACAGAGCCATGAGCATCGGCCCAAGCGAAAACTCTCCGAGCTCCGCGCGCTTCGTAAGATCGCGCAGATATCCGCCGGCCGAGTTTATGAAGTTTGATCGCTCGGGAATGCACGCCATCGCCACTGCGGCATTCTCCGGCCCCAATGCATCGCAGGCGCAGCGGCGTCAAGGAGACGGTGGATCTTCTGGTGAGAAGTGGAATGTTAAGCGAGACGATCGTCAAGAACTCGATGGGACGCGAAGCGGCGCGCCAGTTCGAGATTTCGGAGGCTCTTCTAAAGAAGCTAAGCTCGTTCGGAGTTGAGTGACCACCGAATTAGAATGACGAGTTTTCAGAGTCGTCGATTCTTGTGTGTCGTGGATTGTTGATCCTCCATCTTCGGGTAGAGGATGCGTTACGCTTCTCCAGCAGTGGACCCAATATGAGTCATGCTTACCGATAGGGAATTGGCCAGCATTACCGGAACGATAGCCAGGCGCAGCTGCGCATTGCCCTCCCGCAAGACACTTCGTTCTCGGATCGCAGCATTTCTCCCTCGGTCTTGAGCGCGTGCAGCTCTTCGACTAGCCCGCCGACCGGCCGACGCATTCCCACCAGACTACAGCGCCTCTACCTGCTGAACCGAGGGTCGGTTCCTTTCATGGGACAGGAGGAAATCGGGCGTGCGCCGCCTTGGCAAACAGCACCCGCGCGTCCCGTACGGCGCGGCGCCGATGCTGCGCCCACAATCCGTCAAAGCTGTCCCCGCCAACTGTAACAATGATGACCGCCACCCTTATGCCTACCGCGCCGTACGTGGGGCAAAATCCATGGCGGCGTTTTGGTGAGCGGTCATAGAAGTGTGCATAACCGCGCGCTTTGAGAAGTGATTGCTAGTCTGGGGATTCTCAAGCCGGGGCAAATCATGATTCGATTCTG
>NZ_JBLYZH010000026.1:0-91510 GCF_048551595.1 Rhizobium sp. CRRU65
GCATTGCTTACCAGCGTCTCGCAGATCAATAGACAACCACCTTCTTGTCGCTTTCTGCAACGAGCGCAACTGAAATAATCGGAAATCAAGGTCTTCTGCACCGACTTATCTATCAGAAGTAGGTAACTTAATGCCGTATGCCCTTACGGCGGATGACCTTCTCGGCAGCCAGAAACAGGATGCGTATGTCGAAGCCTCATTTGTTTTCCCAGTCGCTGACCAATTTTGGCGATGGGTTATTCCAGAAGCGAGAAGACGTCAGGCCGACGCCAATTAGCGCCTACCATCGCTGCCCACCACGGCGCGCCCGAAATCAAAAAAAATCGAAATGGGCGGTGTGTAATGCGCAGCTGCTGCAAGATGCTCGCCCAAGCCAGGATGTCGGATTCGCCGACATGCTGCGCCCGTCGATCCAAGTGATCAGGGCAGCGAAAAGGAAGCAGGCATTGGGGGAGGGGACGGGAGGCAGATAAAAGCAAACCCGTTTTGTCGTAAAATCAATCGCTTAGTGAAATATTGGCTGGGGAACCTGGATTCGAACCAAGATTAACGGAGTCAGAGTCCGTCGTTCTACCATTGAACTATTCCCCAGCATAAGCGAACCGGCGGGCGGTCGGCTGGTGTGCGGCGCTTATAACCAAAAGCCGGGGGATTGCAAATAGCTGTTTTGAAAAAAATCGGTGCTGCTGGGGAACGGTGAAATCGCTGCAAATCCCCTGTCCAAAAAAGAATTTGGCGATTTCGGCGGGCGCTGATATTCTTACCGCAACGCAAAAATCGAATGAGCGCCTGCTGCATACCTCAGGACTTGCGCGGCGCGATGGAAAAACAACGTGAAAGACCCCGAAGGCGGCGCAAAGCCGCAATTTGACGGGGCGTTGGCGGCAGGGCGCAAGGACGGCAAGAAGTCCAGGCGCCGCAAGGGCAAACGTGGCGGGCAATCCCGCAACGCGGCTCATCCCGCTTCGCATGAGCCTTCCGGCGGTGCCGGACAGCCTGCGCGCCCGATAGAAGATGCAGCCGGGAATCCGGCCCGCAAGCGCAAGCGTCGCCGTCGTGGTGGCCATGGTGCTGTGCAGGACGGTTCACCTCTCCCCCAGGCAATGGAACAGACGGCAGCGGCAGGCAATGCTGTCCGCTCCGATAGCGATTCAACGCCGAGCCGCCGCAACCGCCGCAAGCACCGCGGCAAGCGCGGTCTGCAGGGCCGGCCGTTGACATCGGCAAAACCATCAGGCGCCCAGCAGCAGGAAAGCCGCGCAGAAGAATCGGTGCTCAGGGCCGAACTGCGTGAAACACTGAATGGCGCAAGCGCCAACCGCAGGGGGCGCCAGGAAAGCCAGTCCCATTCCGGGCATCCGGGGGATCGTCAGGCCGGCGAGCATGTGTGGCCGGAGGAGCTCTACGCCGCCCTCGATCTCGGCACCAACAATTGCCGTCTGCTCATTGCCCAGCCTACCCGTCCAGGACAATTTCGCGTCGTCGACGCCTTTTCCCGCATCGTGCGCCTCGGTGAAGGCCTTGCGGCAAGTGGCCGCCTGTCGGATGAGGCGATGGAGAGGGCGATCGAGGCGCTGAGGATCTGCGCCTCCAAGCTCAGGAACCGGCAGATCCGCCGCATGCGGCTGATCGCCACCGAAGCCTGCCGCCAGGCCGTCAATGGCGAGGAATTCCTCAGCCGGGTCGTTGCCGAAACCGGCCTCGCGCTCGAGATCATCGATCGTGAGACAGAGGCGCGGCTGGCCGTCTCTGGCTGCTCTTCGCTGGTCGGTCGTGAGACGCGCTCCGTCGTGCTCTTCGATATCGGCGGCGGCTCGTCGGAGATTGCCGTCATCCGCATCGGCGACAATCGCTTCAGCCGCCTTGCCAATCACATCACCCACTGGACCTCGTTGCCGGTCGGCGTCGTGACCCTGTCGGAGCGCCATGGCGGGCACGACGTCACGCCGGAGGCCTTCGAAGGCATGGTGCGTGAAGTCGAAGGCATGCTTGGAAGCTTCGATTGCCCGGAGATCGAGGTCGCCCAGACCGGCGACTTTCACCTGATCGGCACATCGGGCACGGTGACGACGCTGGCCGGCGTGCATCTCGACCTGCCGCGTTATGACCGGCGCAAGGTCGATGGCATCTGGCTATCCGACGACGAGGTCTCCGCCATGCAGGCAAAGCTTCTCTCCTGGGATTTCGCAAGCCGTGCCGCCAATCCCTGCATCGGGCCTGACCGGGCCGATCTGGTGCTCGCCGGCTGCGCCATTCTCGAGGCGATCCGCCGCCGCTGGCCGAGCCCGCGCATGCGCGTTGCCGATCGCGGCTTGAGGGAAGGCTTGCTCACCGACATGATGGCCGATGACGGCGTGTGGCGGCGCAACCGCAACCGCCGCGGCCAGCGCGTGAGATCGTGAGATAAGGAATAGGCATGACCAAGGCACCGATCGCGGGAAACCGCACCGGCCGCAAGCTCGGCCAGCGCGTCAAGAACAAGAAGATGAAGGCCTCCTCCCGCCAATGGCTGGAGCGCCACATCAACGATCCCTATGTGCAGCGCGCCCAGCTCGAAGGCTATCGCGCCCGTGCCGCCTTCAAGCTGCTGGAGATCGACGAGAAACATCATATCCTGCGCGGCGCCAGGCGCATTATCGATCTCGGCGCTGCCCCCGGCAGCTGGTCGCAGATCGCCGCCAAAGTCACCGGTTCGACAGATGATGATATTCGTGTGGCTGCGATCGATTTCCTCGAAATGACCCAGCTGCCGGGGGTCAAGATCCTGCAGCTGGATTTCCTCGATCCCAGTGCGCCGGAAAAGCTGTTGGAGGCCGTCGGCGGCACGCCTGATCTCGTCATCTCCGACATGGCGGCGCCCACCACCGGCCACCACCGCACCGACCATCTGCGCACCATGCATCTCTGTGAGGTGGCGGCGCATTTCGCCGTCGAAGTGCTGGGGGAAGGCGGGCACTTCCTCACCAAGACCTTCCAGGGCGGCACCGAGCGTGAGCTGCTTGCCATGCTCAAGCAGAACTTCCGCCAGGTCGTCCATGTCAAACCGAACTCGTCGCGCGCCGAATCAGTCGAGATGTTCCTGCTGGCCAAGGGGTTCAAGGGACGCAAGGCCGAAGGCAACGCAGAGGAAGCTTGATCTTCGGGCCGGTCCCGACGGATGATGGCGATCAACTGCATAACTCCTTAAAACGGTATCGATTTAAGGATAAGATATGCAGCAATGGAAAGCGTTGCCGCGTCCTTTGCGTGTCTGAAGGGCGCACCGCGCTGTCAGGATTTGAACCGCTGATCCCATGCTTCTTTACGTCACGCTCGGAACCAACGACCTGTATCGCGCAGGGCATTTTTATGATGCCGTGCTGTCTCCCCTCGGCTATCGCCGTCAGCGCTCTTCCGAAGAGGAAATCGGCTATTCCGCCGAGGGCGATACGCGCTGCCGCTTCTGGGTGGTGACGCCGTTCAATCACCGCCGGGCAACCTCAGGCAATGGCGCCATGGTGGCGCTTGCAGCCGAAACGCGGGCTGATGTCGATGCCTTCCATGCGGCGGCAATCGCGGCAGGCGCCGTGGATGAGGGCGAGCCCGGCCTGCGCTCCTACCATGCCCAATTCTATGCCGCCTATGTGCGTGATCTCGACGGTAACAAGCTCTCTGCGGTCTGCGAAAACCCGCAGTAGCGGTGCCTTCGCTCCTCGCGCTTTAGGTCTTTGTTTCCACGCATGTCGTTCCCGCAAAACTGCTGCACACTTTTGCGCGACATGCTTTATTTCACCGCGTGCTGTTCGGCTTCAACAGTTGCGGCCGTCATCGTCTTCAAGCGGTGGCCGGAAACGAGTGCGCCGGCATTGCGGTCCATTCGGATGAAGGGAATGGTCGCAATGACCGTCAGTCCGGCAATGATGTAGAAAGCAAGGTGGAAATCGGCCACCTGCAGCGCTTCGTCGCGGAAATAGATCGAGCTCTCCAGGATCGCGGCGGCGACCGCAACACCGAGCGCCAGGCTGACCTGCTGCATCACCGAGCTCATCGATGTCGCCTGGCTAGCTTCGGCATCATCGATGTCGGCGAAGGCAAGCGCATTCACCCCGGTGAACATGAAGGAGCGGGAGAAGCCGCCGAGCAGCAGCACGCCGATGATGACGAGATGCGGCGTCGACGGCGTAAACAGGCCGGTGACGACAGTCACCAGGGTCGTTACCATGGCGGCGCCGAGAAGCGTTGTGCGGAAGCCGGCGGCGGCGAAGACGCGCTTCGCCATGAACTTGGTGGTGATCGCCCCGATCGCGCCTGCAAAGGTGATGGGGCCGGATTGGAACGGCGTCAGCCCGAAGCCGAGCTGCAGCATCAGCGGCGTCAGGAATGGCATGGCGCCGACGCAAATGCGAAAGAGCATGCCGCCCAAGGTGGAGGCCCGAAACGTCGGGTTCTTGAACAGGTTGAGATTGAGGATCGGCGCCGGATGACGCTTGGCATGGCGCACGTAGAGGACGCCGCAGATGAGGCCGATCAAGGTGGCGGTGACGCCGATGATCGGGGGCAGGGCCGGCAGACTGACCACCGACAGGCCGAAGACGACGCCCGCAGCCGATAGCGAAGTCAGCACGAAACCGGTGAAATCGAGCCGCGGCGGCGCCGTCGCTTCCACCTCCGGCAGGAAGATCGTCGCAAGCCAGATGCCGATGATGCCGACTGGCACGTTGATCAGGAAGATCCAGTGCCAGCTGAAATAGGTGGTGATGAAACCGCCGAGCGGCGGTCCGGTGAGCGGGCCGACAAGCGCGGGGATGGTCAGCAGCGCCATGGCCGAGACCAGATCGCTGCGCTGCGTCGTGCGCACCAGCACGAGGCGGCCGACCGGCGTCATCATCGCGCCGCCCATGCCCTGCAGGAAGCGGGCAAACACGAATTCGACGAGGTTGGACGAAATTGCGCAGAAGATCGAGCCGATGACGAAGACCGAGATGGCAAGGCGGAAGATCTTCTTCGCGCCGAACCTGTCGGCCATCCAGCCGCTGACCGGGATGAACACCGCCAGCGCCACCATGTAGGAGGTCAGCGCCAGCTTCAGCGTGATCGGCCCGACATTGAGATCCGCCGCGATCGCCGGCAGCGCCGTCGCAATGACAGTCGAGTCCATCTGTTCCATGAAGAGGGCGACGGCAAGGATCAGCGGGACGATGCGATTCATAGGCGGGAGCCTTGATGGGCGCGGAATGGAGCTGGAAAGGCCGGTGCTGTTTAGTCCCAGCTGCAGGTTCTGCCAATCCCCAAATCCGGGTCGACGACACGTTTGCTTCACGTCTGCGTGAGACGGCTTGCGCATTAACGTCGCTTGTCAAGATTGACATATGTTTACCTGGCGGGAGCAAGAAATCCGGCCGGAATCGACACTGGGGGCCGTGCGGCGACGCTTCGCACGTCATGAAGGATGGACATATGACAATTTCGTCGGGAATAAAGCGGCGCACCCTTTTTGCCGCAGGCCTTGGCCTGCTGGCGGCGCCGGTCATTTTGCGAGAGAAGGCCGAAGCGGCCGCAACTGGAGAACGCAATCATATGGATGGAACGCCTTTGCCCGAGATCAATCAATTCAAGCTCGGTTCCTATACGTTCACCGTCGTCCGTGACGGCACCAGCATTGTCGAAAAGCCCTATGAAACCTTCGGCACCAATCAGGACCCCGAAACCGTCAAGGGATTGCTGACCGCAAACTTCCTGCCGGCCGACAAGTTCATGAATGGCTATACGCCGGCTCTCATCGATACCGGTTCGGATGTCATCCTCGTCGACACCGGCTTCGGCGCTGCCGGCCGCGCACGTGGCGCCGGCCAACTGACCGAAGGCCTGAAGGCTGCGGGATATTCGGCCGACGACGTCACGCTGGTGGCGCTGACCCACCTGCACGGTGATCATATCGGCGGCCTGATGGAAAACGGCGCGGCTGCCTTCAAGAATGCCCGCTATGTCGTCGGCCAGGCGGAATATGATTTCTGGTCGGACAAGGCACGTGAGGGCACCCCTGCCGAGGGCGGCCACAAGGCGGTGCTCGCCAATGTCGTACCGCTCGCCGAGAAGACTACTTTTATCAAGGAAGGTGATAGCGTCGCGCCCGGTGTGACTGCGGTGCTGGCGGCCGGCCACTCGCCGGGACATATGGTGTTCCACGTCGAATCCGAGGGCAAACGCCTTGTGCTCACCGGCGATACCGCCAACCATTATATCCTGTCGCTGCTGCGGCCGGATTGGGAGGTGCGCTTCGACATGGACAAGGCGCAGGCAGCCGCCACGCGCCGCAAGGTCTTCGAGATGATCGCGAGCGAGAAGATCGCCTTCCTTGGTTATCACATGCCGTTCCCAGCGGTCGGCTTCGTCGAGCGGCAGGATGGCGGTTATCGCTTCGTGCCGAAGAGCTATCAGTTCGACATCTGATCTGGAGTGGGCCAGCCTTTCACGGAAGCGCTGGGCCGCTCTAACTTCTTGTTTTTATGCAATTCCGAACGGAAAAGCGCTTGGCGTTTTTCCCGCAATGCTCCTGGCGCATGGCACCCATGACCAGCCTGGCGGACATGCCGGGCTTTTTGCTATTTCCTTCCTGTCATAGACGTGTTACCAGCCCTCGCCAACTTCCAAGCAACCCATGCAGACCGCCGGGGCGGACGATTCGTTTCCGGACAGGGTCGCATTTTTATTAAATGAAGGAATTTGGCCATGGCACGTATCATTGAAACGGCAACCGGCGCAGACGCGCTTACCTTCGACGACGTGCTGCTGCAGCCCGGACATTCCGAGGTCATGCCAGGCCAGACGAATATCTCCACCCGCATCGCCCGCGATTTCGAACTCAACATCCCGATCATTTCATCCGCCATGGATACCGTCACCGAAAGCCGCCTGGCGATCGCCATGGCCCAGGCCGGCGGCCTCGGGGTCATTCATCGCAACCTGACGCCGATCGAACAGGCCGAGCAGGTCCGGCAAGTGAAGAAGTTTGAAAGCGGCATGGTCGTCAATCCGGTGACGATCGGCCCCGATGCGACGCTTGCCGATGCGCTCGGGCTCATGAAGTCCTACAGCATCTCCGGCATCCCAGTCGTCGAGAAGTCCGGCCGCCTCGTCGGGATCCTGACCAACCGCGACGTCCGCTTCGCTTCCGATCAGGAACAGAAGATCCATGAACTGATGACCAAGGACAATCTGGTCACCGTTAAGGAAAACGTCGATCAGCAGGAGGCCAAGCGCCTGCTGCATTCGCACCGCATCGAGAAGCTGCTGGTGGTCGATACCGAAGGCCGCTGCGTCGGCCTCATCACCGTCAAGGATATCGAGAAGTCGCAGCTGAACCCGAACGCTTCCAAGGATGCGCAGGGCAGGCTTCGCGCTGCCGCCGCCATCAGCGTCGGCGATGACGGCTTCGAGCGCGCCGAGCGGCTGATCGAGGCCGGTGTCGACCTTCTGGTCGTCGATACCGCCCATGGCCACTCGCAGCGCGTCCTCGATGCCGTCAGCCGCGTCAAGAAGCTTTCCAACTCGGTGCGCATCATGGCCGGCAACGTCGCCACCTATGACGGCACCAGGGCGCTGATCGATGCCGGCGCGGATGCCGTCAAGGTCGGTATCGGCCCGGGCTCGATCTGCACGACGCGCATCGTTGCCGGCGTCGGCGTGCCCCAGCTCGCCGCCATCATGTCGGCGGTGCAGGCCGCGAATGATCAGGACGTGCCCGTCATCGCCGATGGCGGCATCAAGTTCTCCGGCGATCTTGCCAAGGCGATCGCCGCCGGCGCTTCCGCCGTCATGATCGGCTCGCTGCTTGCCGGCACCGATGAGAGCCCGGGCGAGGTTTATCTCTACCAGGGACGCTCCTTCAAGGCCTATCGCGGCATGGGCTCCGTCGGCGCCATGGCCCGCGGCTCGGCCGACCGTTACTTCCAGGCCGAGGTGCGCGACACGCTGAAGCTCGTGCCTGAGGGCATCGAAGGTCAGGTGCCGTACAAGGGGCCGGTTTCGGGCGTCATCCATCAGCTCGCCGGCGGCCTCAAGGCGGCCATGGGTTATGTCGGCGGCAAGGATCTCAAGGATTTCCAGGAGCGGGCCACTTTCGTGCGCATCTCCGGTGCCGGTCTTCGCGAAAGCCACGCCCATGACGTGACGATCACCCGCGAGAGCCCGAACTATCCGGGCGCCGGCCTCTGATCATGAAGGCGGGCAGCGGGATTCCTCTCTGGATCGTCGCGCTGCTCGCAGCCCTCTGCCTTGCCGTGCTCGCCTGGACGACCTTCGGCTTCGTCGTCCCGTTCAAGCATGAAACTGGCCAGGCGGTGCTCGATACCTATTTCGCCGGTTACGACGAGTCGGCGGTCTTCCACATGCAGAAGCTGCTTGATGAGAACGAGACGGCGACCAGGCTGCTGCGCGCCATGTATTTCGGGCCGGAGCTGATCTTTCCGGCCTTGCTGACGGCGCTGCTGTTCCTCGCCTTCCTCAAACTCGGTCCCGGCGGTGCATGGTTCGGCCGATCGGCGCATCCGCTCGTTGGCAAGGCGATCTACCTGCTGCCGTTCATCTACGGCATCGCCGACTACGGCGAGAACATCTCGGGCCTTGTGGCCTTCGGCAAGGGTGCGTCCGCAAGTCTTGCAACACACCTGCTGCCCTGGATGACACGGCTGAAATTCGCAAGCCTTGCCATCTGCTTCATCCTCATCGCCCGGCTCGCCGTCATGCGCTGGCTCTCGTCGCGCTCGGACTGAGGCGCCGTTATTCCATCCAGCTCCATGTCGAAAAGCCGGGACACCTGCGGCGACGTGCCTTAGCGACGCAGGTGTCGATGGGGCGTTGCCCTATGCTGGTATCCAGCTCCCCTTTCGGCTAATGCTCGCGTCGAACGCGGAAGCGGAAAGGAAACGACCAACATATGACCGGCTATCAAATCTTCTGGCCACTGCTCGCCCATGTGGCCCTGGTCTATGGTCTTTATGCGCTTCTTGGGCTTCGGCGCGCAAAAATGGTCCGCGCCGGCAGCATCGTGAAATCGGATTATCGCGAAAACCGCGGCGAGCCGGCCGAAAGCCTTGTCGTCAAGAACTGCCTCGCCAACCAGTTCGAACTGCCGGTGCTCTTCTACGCCTGCTGCATTCTTCTCTATATCACCGAGGCAGACAATCTCGTCGCCCTCGGCCTCGCCTGGGCCTTCGTCGCCCTGCGTTACGCCCATGCCGCCGTCCACGTCACCAGCAACGACCTGCGTTATCGCAGCCCGATCTTCGCTGCCGGTTACCTGGTGCTTGGCGCCATGTGGATCTGGCTTGCCGCATGGATGCTGATGAGCTGAGGCGACAGGCGCCGCCGCCCCATTATTTGCCCGTAAGTGTTGCAGGCCGACGACGCAAGTTGCCGGCATCGGCGGCAATATGGCCGCCGGACGTTGAGCCATTCCCAACGATATTGTTTTCACCAAAGTGAAAAGGCTGGAAGACCAGTCAAAACATGCGCCTAACGCGTGCGGCGTAAGGCTGTTGTTCCCGCTGTCGATGAATATTTCAATAACATGGTTACTAATATTTAAATTGATTGGCCTATTTCTGCGCGAGCGAATGATGGTGGGGACGATTTGCGAGCGAGCATGGGCGAAAGGATATCTGGAGCGGCAATCCAAGGGAGGGTCATGCTGCGACTTACGGGATTGGCGAGCACTGCGGCGCTGGTGCTGGCTGTAGGGCCGGGATGGGCGCAGGTCATCACCGGCAACGACACGGAGATCGTCGATGGCAACGACCCGGGCGGTACCGGCGCGGGCACGCAACCGAGTCCATGGACAATCAATACCAACCTCATCGTGGGCGATCAGAATGGTGACGATGCAGCCCTTGTCATCCGGAATGGCGGCATAGTCAGCAATGACATCGGCGTGCTCGGTGTCGATCCCGGCGCTGCAGGAACGGTAACGGTTACGGGGACGGGCTCGGCCTGGACCAATTCCGACGACCTCTACGTCGGCCATCGGGGTGTCGGCGTGCTCAATATCGAAGAAGGCGGCGTTGTCGACAATATATTCGGCCGTATCGGCTATTTCTCTGGCGCCAGCGGCACGGTGACGGTCACCGGCACCGGCTCGACCTGGACCAACGCCCAGGATCTTTATATCGGCGACAGCGGCACCGGCACTCTGACCATTTCGAATGGCGGCACGGTCAGCAGCACTGCCGGGCTTATCAGCAACGACACGACTGCCATCGGCGAGGTCATCGTCACCGGCACGAACTCGATCTGGAGCAATTCCAGCTATATCTCGGTCGGCGAGGCGGGAGCGGGAACGCTGACCATTTCGAATGGCGGCTCGGTCACTGCGAGTGAAGGTTATGTCGGCTATAGTTCGAACGGCAACGGCGTGGTGAGCGTGACCGATACGGGGTCGAGCTGGATCAATTCCGGCGCGCTGTTCGTGGGCGAATTCGGTTCAGGCAGTATGAGCGTCGAGAATGGCGGCACGGTTTCGGCTTCCGAGGTTATCATCGCCGACGATTCGGGCGCCACGGGAACTGTGCGGATCGCCGGAAGCGCCGCAAACGGGCGCGGCGTCCTGGAGACCGGTTATATCGAGAGAGGCGGTGGTGACGCGGACCTCGTTTTCGATGGCGGTATTCTCAGCGCAACGGGCAACGAGGCGAATTTCCTGCGCGGTTTCAACGCCGGCGAGGTAACGATTGATGCTGGCGGCGCCTTTATCGATACGAACGGCTTTGCCGTCGGCATTGCCACGGATTTGCAAGGCGCCGGTGGCTTGACCAAAAAGGGCAGCGGCACACTGACGCTTTCGGGCACCAGCAGTTTTACCGGTGTGACGACGGTCGAGGCCGGCACGTTGCAGGCGGGCAGCGCCGGTGCCTTCGTGCAGAATGGCGCCTATGCGGTCAATGGCGGCATATTCGATCTCGGTGGCTTCGACCTGACGATGGCGCAGCTTTCGGGAAGCGGCGGCGAGATCGTCATCGGCAGCGCCGAACTCACGCTCGATCAGGCGAACAACACCACCTATGGCGGCATACTCTCCGGCAGCGGCGACGTCACGATGCTGGGCAGCGGCACCTTGCGCCTGACCGGCAACAGTTCGGGCTTTGCCGGCACGACCACGGTTTCGGACGGACGCCTGATCGTCAATGGCAGCCTTGGCGGCATCTTGATGATGACGGGCGGCACGCTGGCCGGGTCGGGTCATATCGGTGCGGTGACCGCCGGCGCAGGCGTCACCATCGCGCCGGGCAACTCCATCGGGACATTGACCATCGGCGGCAACCTCACCCTCGATCCCAGTTCCACCTATGAGGTCGAGGTCGATCCGGCTGGCACAGCCAGCGATTTGATCTCGGTCACGGGGACCGCGTTCCTCAACGGCGCCAGCGTTACCCATGTTGGGATGAATGGCGACTACCAGCCTTTCTCCACCTATACGATCCTTACCGCCGCTGGCGGGATCAACGGAACATTCGGCGCCGTCACCTCCGATTATGCCTTCCTGGCGGCGGAGCTCTCCTATGATCTGAACAACGTCTATCTGGAGATCGAACGCAACAACGTACGTTTCAGCGACATGGCACGGACGCGCAACCAGATGGCCGCGGCAGAGGCTGCAGAGAATCTCGGAACTGGCAACGATATCTACGACGCCATCGTCACATTGCCCGATGACGAGCCGCTGATTCAGGCCAGTTACGACGCGCTTTCCGGTGAAATCCATGGCTCGATCAAAACGGCGCTGATTACGCAAAGCCTCTTTGTCCGCGAGGCCGCCAACGAACGTCTGCGTTCGGCGTTTAGCGACGCCAGTGCTGGCGTAATCCCGATACAGGCTTTCTGGCCGGTCGGTCCGGAACTCATCGCTGCCAATCCTTCGGACGCGCCGGTTTTCTGGAGCACGGCTTTTGGCGGCGCAAGCGAGACACGCACGGACGGCAATGCCGCCACCCTCAACCACCAGACCGGCGGGCTTCTCGCTGGCGTCGACGCCATGTTCGATGACGTCAGGCTGGGCCTGATGGCCGGTTACAGCAATTCCCAATTCGACCCGCGGCACCGAAGCTCATCGGGATCGAGTAACGATTATCACCTCGGCCTTTACGCGGGCACGCAATGGGGCGGTCTCGCCTTCCGCACCGGTCTCGCTCATACGTGGCACGAGATCGAGACCAGCCGCAGCGTCGCTATTGGAAGCTTCGAGGACAGGCTGGAAGCAAGCTATAATGCCGGCACGCTGCAGGCATTTGCGGAGCTGGGCTATCGGTTTGATACGGCGGCGGCCACTTTCGAGCCTTTCGTCAATCTCACCCATGTCGGCATTCGAACGGCGGGCTTCACCGAAGAGGGCGGGGCGGCAGCGCTCGACAGCTCCAGCCGCATGACCAACACCACCATCACCACGCTTGGCCTGCATGCCGAAATGGAGGTTCGCTTGGGCGAGACGAACGCCACCCTGCGCGGCATGTCAGGCTGGCGGCATGCCGCCGGCGACATCGTTCCGGTGTCGACGCATGCTTTTGCCGGAGGCGACGCGTTCGCCGTCGCCGGCGTGCCGGTGGCAGAGAACGCCTTCGTTCTCGACGCCGGGCTCGACTTCGACCTCACCGAAAGCGCCATCCTCGGCATCGCCTATTCCGGCCAGATTGCCGGTAACGCGCAGCAGCATGGGGCCAAAGCGACGCTGTCGGTGAAATTCTAAAAACGTCCCGATTTAAATACGAGATGCATTGCAGCGCTCCCGCGTCTTTTCAGACGCGCAAGAACATTGCAACACTTTGAGTTGCAGCATAATGCCGTAGAGCCCCGTTTTTCATACGCTTTTGCCGGTCGTTAAAATGCGAGTGTTTCCATTTACGGCCGATGAAGACCTGCATGTCATGCCTTCCGCCGCGAACAAAAAGAATGGGAACGACATGGGCGCGGAAAGCATGGATCGGATCGGCTTGCGCAGAAAGCCGAAGCAGGAGCGCAGCATCCAGAGGCTGGACCTCATTCTCGCCGCCGCCGCCAAGATCATCGCCGAAAAGGGCGTCAGCGCCATGCGGATGACGGAGCTCGCCGCTGCAGCCAAGGTGCCGATCGGTTCGGTCTACCAGTATTTCCCGGAGAAGGCGGCGATCGTCAAAGCCCTGTTCGACCAGCATGCCTCGGCGATCCAGACGAAGATGGCGGCGATGTTTGCCGACGTACGGTCACTCGACCAGGCGCTGGACGTGGTCTGCGCCACCATCGACTGGTATTACGATTCCTACCACGACGATCCCGTCTATCTCGGTGTCTGGATGGGAACGGAGACCGATCAGGATCTGTTGCAGCTGAATATTGAGCATAGCGGTCACGTCGCCGGCATCTTCCGTGACGCCGTGCGTCAGCTGGCCCCCGACCTTTGCGACGAAGAAATGTATGCGCGCACTTACCTGTTCAGCCACCTGATCGGCGCCGTGATCCGACTTGCCGCCGTCAGCGAGGAGGCCTTGGCACGGCGTATGCTCGATGAGTGGAAGCGCGTCATCCGCGCCTCTCTTTTCACCGCGACCGTGCCGGCTGCTGCCTGAGAACTCTTACCAGCTTGGCACCATATTGGCAGCCTTCAACCGCGGATAAAGGCGCGCCTGGGCGGATTTGACGTCCGCCTCCAGGCTGTCGTCGACGACAGTGGGCGTGATATTGTCGAGGCAGGCGGTGATATGCGCGGTGATCGCGTTCATCAGCGAAAGCGAAACGCCCGGCCGCTTCATGATGCCGATCTGCACCGGCGGCAGCGCTGGAAAACCGTCCGCCTGGCTCAGCACCTTCATGCCCGTCCGCAGCGCCGATTCCGGCATCACCGAAACCGCCATGCCGGCCAGCACGGCGGCGGCAACGACGGTGCAGGACCAGCTGGTAAACAGGATCTGGTGCTCGCGTCCCACGGCATCGAGCGCCGAGCAGGCGAGCTGGCGCCACTGGCAGTCACGCCGACCGACGGCAAGCGGTACCGGCGCGTCGTCGCGGATCGGATGGTTGGCCGAGCCCACCCAGCAGAGCGGCTCGGTTCTCACCACATCGGACATGCGCTCCCGCGGATTATGGGTGACGAGCGCGATGTCGAGCTCGCCCTTATGCATGCGTTCGGCAAGATCCACCGAGGGCTCGCAGACGATATAGAGCTCGACATTCGGGTGCGTCTTGGCGAAGCGGCCGATGATTTCGGGCATGTAGCGGTCGGCATAATCATCGGGCGTGCCGATGCGCAGCGTCCCCTCCAGCCTGTTGTCGTCGAAGGCGGCGATAGCCTCATTGTTGAGGCGGATGATGCGCCGCGCATAGTTGAGCAGCTTTTCGCCCTCGACCGTCAGCCGGTTTCCCCGCCCGTCCTTGATGAACAGCTGCTTGCCGATGCGTTCCTCGAGACGGCGCATCTGCATGGAGACGGCCGATTGGGTCTTGTAGACCCTGTCGGCGGCCTTGGTGAAGCTGCCGGAATCGACGATGGCGATGAAAGTCTGCAATTGGTCGAGATCAAGAGGCGCGGACATGTTGTCACCCATAAAGATAGCTGATGATAATCATTAGAAACATTCGTTGGACTGATCAATAGGTCTTTGGCATCTTCGGGATGCAAATCAAGCAAAGTGAAGGACAGACACCCTGCCTGTCCGAGCCAATTCAGCCTTGCTCCTTCCCGTGCGACCTCGCGGGAGGGGTGGGTTGTTGCGCGCCTGAAAGAAATCGAAAGAAAGGAGAGTCCCATGCGGATGACAGACAGAACAATAGAACTCGACTGCGGCAAGCTCACCCCGACGTTTCCCCAGCGTCTGGCAGCAGGCCTCGCACCGTTGACCTCCCTCTTTCGCGGGTTCCGCAATCGCATGGAGATCAACACGCTGCACGATCTGAGCGACGCTCAGCTGAGGGATATCGGCCTTAGCAGGGCCGACCTGTCCTCCGCGTTCCTGGCATCGACCTTTTTCGAGGACCCGTCGGAACATCTGACGCGCTCGGCGCGCAATCGCTGGCGCCTGTCCCTCTTCCGCTCCTACGAACAGTAGGAGCGGCGAGTTTCCCCGCAGGGTGATAGCCAATAGCCCTGCCGCTTGACCCGGTGATCGGCTTTCCCAAGCCATCTCCGGGTTTTTTTATGCGCTAAACCATGTCGCGCAAAGTGTGCCGCGGTTTGGCGATAGCGACATGCGTAAAAATCTACAGTGCTATTCACTCTTGTCCGAGGAGGGCTTAGGCCGATAGGTTTCGAAGATCGCTTCCAGGTTCCTCTGGTAGTTCTTCTGCACTTCCAGTCCGCTGTCGAACATGGCGTTCAGCATCTCGGTATAGCTGTCGGCATTGAGCTTCGCCTCTTCCTTCGGCGCCTCCGGCGTCTTGGTCTTAGTCTGCGCCGCCGGCTGCTGGCCGAGCCCGCCCATCATCTCCTGGAAGGCCTTGGCGAAGGGATTGTCGAGGAAGGGGTTCGGCTGAGATGTCGCTTCCGGCTTCGGTACCGAAAACATCAGCTGCATCGCCTGGGTGAAGGGATTGTCGAAGATGCTGGGGTCCGGGGTCGTCTTCGGCTTCGGCGCAAAGCCGGTGCTTTCCAGCCATTTCTGCATGGTCTCGCCCATCGCCGTGTTGACGAAGGGGTTGACCGGCGAAGACATCTGGCCGGTCGTCTGCTTGAAAAGCCCGCCCATCAGCGTATCGGCCAGCACCGGCAGCATCCGCTTATAAATATCCTGGCCGATGCCGGTCATCTGCGCCGCCTGGGCGGCGACCGCGCGCGAAACCTCCTTCGAGCCGAAGAGCTGGGCAAGGATGTTGTTGCCGTCGGAAATACCCTCTGGCGTGAACGCCCGGTTCATATCCTCGAAATATCGCGCATAGTTGCCGGAGGAGACCGCCTGCATCAGCCCGACGAAATCATAGGGATTGCTGGTGCTGCGCTTCAGCCCGGCGGAAAAGGCCGGCATCAGCGCCGCCATTGCCTTCGTCGCTTGTTCCTGCGCGAGATTGAACTGCCGGGCGATCGCCTCCATCGCCGCGCCGTTCTGCGCCTGCATCATCATGTCGAAGAGTGGCAGCATGGAAGTCCCTTTCCCCGGGTCGTGACGCGTTGTAACGCCACTATAACCGGAAATGGCAATGAGCAAACTGCTTTTTGCCATAAGAACTTAGGGAGGAATTTAGCGAGAGCATGCGGCCGAGGCTCCAGCGGCGGGTCGGTGGAGCACGCGAGCGCCGTGCGTGCTTTCTGACGCACAAAGGACGCTCCAACTCTTTCGATCCTCGCATCGTGCTTTCCGAAAATCGATTCCGATTTTCGGAAAGCACGATGCGCTAGGTCGCCGGCCTTCACTTCCGCTGCTCGGAAACAGGCGAAAACAGCGGCTGTCAGAGCGATTCCAGGAAAAGGGGAACCGGGGTCGGACTCAGTACTGATAGTCCTCAAAGACCGGCTCCACGGAGCCGTGCCAGCGGCCGTGATAGAGCGACAGCAAATCCTCGGCGAGCGTCGCCTTCTTGGCGAGCACCTCGTCGAGCGGCGCCAGGAAGATCGTCTCGTCCTGGCCTTCCCGGTTGAGCTTGCCGCGCGCCTTGAGACCGGCCCTTGATATGCCGACCACTTCGCGCGCCATGGCGAAGAGCGGGTGCCCGCGGAATTGCGCCTTCAACCCTTCGGCGGGAACCGCATTGCGCAGGGCGCTGATCTCGGCAAAGGTCCAATCCTTCGTCAACTCGTCGGCAGCATCGAGTGCTGCATCATCGTAGAGCAGGCCGACCCAGAAGGCCGGCAGCGCACAGATGCGCCGCCACGGGCCGCCGTCGGCGCCGCGCATTTCGAGGAAACGCTTCAGCCGCACGTCGGGGAAAAGTGTCGAAAGATGGTTCGTCCAGTCCCCCATCGTCGGCGCCGGATCGGCGACCTCGCCCTTCAATGCGCCGTTCATGAACTGGCGGAAGGTGACATGGGTGCAGTCGTGATAGCGGCCGTCGCGGACGATGAAATACATCGGCGCGTCGAGGGCCCATTCGGCATAGTCGCGGAAGCCGAAATCGTCGCGGAAGCTGAAATCGAGCAGGCCGGCGCGCCGATTGTCGACATCGCGCCAGATGTCACCGCGCCAGGAGAGCAGGCCGTTCGGCTTGCCCTCGGTGAAGGGCGAGGATGCGAAAAGCGCGGTCGCCAGCGATTGCAGCTTCATCGAAACGCGCATTTTCTTGCGCATGTCGGCTTCCGAGGAAAAATCGAGGTTCACCTGGATCGTGCAGGTGCGGTACATCATGTCGAGACCCTGGGTGCCGACCTTCGGCATATAGCGGGTCATGATCTCGTAGCGTGATTTCGGCATCTGCGGCGTTTCCGCGTAGGTCCATTTCGGACTGCCGCCGATACCGAGGAAGCGGATGCCCATCGGCTCGGCGATTTCGCGCAGCGTCGCCAGATGCTGGTTCGATTCCTTGCAGGTCTCGTGGATCGTCTCCAGCGGTGCACCGGAGAGTTCGAACTGGCCGCCGGGCTCGATCGAGATCGCGCCCATGCCATGCTGCTCGGCAAGGCCGATGATGTTGCCGCCGTCGGTGATCGGCTCCCAGCCGCTTTTTTTTTGCAGGCCGGTCAAGAGGGCCGAAATGCTGGCATCGCCGAAATAGGGAACCGGGCTGTTGTCGGCGCGGAAGAAGGCGAATTTCTCGTGTTCGGTGCCGATCCGGAAGTGCTCCCGCGGCTTGTTGCCGGCGGCGATATAATCGGTCAGATCCTGGACCGAAGAGAGCGGTGTCTGGTCGGTAGTGTCGCGGGCCATGCGGGATACCTGTATTCAAAAAGGCGCCCAGGGGGCCGGGCGGTTGGAAGGCTGATTAGGACCCAAGCCACCCATGTTGCAAGTGAAATTCTTTCAACGACGCATCAAAAAAATAACAGCGATTTCCATGTCAACCCGTTTTCGACCTTAGTTCCAGTCGCCGATCGCCGCCTGGACCACCGCCAGGGCCGCAACGGCTGCCGTATCGGCCCGCAGGATGCGCGGTCCGAGCGGAATGGCCGTGACGAAATCGAGGCTTCGAAGCCGCGCCCGCTCTTCTTCCGAAAAGCCGCCTTCCGGCCCGACGAGCAGAGCGAGATGTCTTTCCCTGATCGCCGAGAGCACCGGCAGCGGGTTCTGCCCGGCATCGCCCTCGTCGCAATAGATGATGCGGCGCTCGCTCGGCCAGCGGTCGAGCAGGTCGAGAAGCCTCACCGGTTCGGCCACGTCGGGAATGCCGAGAATGCCGCATTGCTCCGCCGCTTCGACGACATTGCCGCGCAGCTTGTCGAGATTGGTGATCTTGCCCTGCACGTGCTGGGTCATGACCGGCTGCAGCAGGCCGGCGCCCATTTCGACCGCCTTCTGCACGAGGTAGTCCATCCGGCCGACCTTGAGCGGCGCAAAGAGATAATGCAGGTCGCAAGGCTGCGGCTGCGGCCGTGTCTCTTCGGTTGCCGTCAAAAGGATGCGTTTGCGCGTGGGGAAGGTAAGGGTTGCCTTCCACTCGCCGTCGCGGCCGTTGAAGAGCAGGATCTCCCCACCGTCCTCCATCCTCAGCACATTGGCGAGATAGTTGAACTGATCGGCATTCGCCTCCACGCCGGCACCGCGCGTAAGCGGCGCGTCGACGAAAAGCCGTTGCATGCGAAAATTGGCGCGCATTAAAAAACTCGGGGTCTCAAAGCATGCCTCGTAAAACTGTGCAGCGGTTTTGCGATCATGACACGCTAGAAAATAAAGACCTAAAGCACGGCGCCGGGACAAATCGCGACGCGCTTTAGACGAAGAGCGCGAACATAACCCAATAAATCATTGCCGCAAGCGCTGCCGAAACCGGCACGGTGACAATCCAGGCGGCGATGATCGTCATGAAATGCGAACGGCGCACGAGATAGCGCCGCCGCGTCTCGTGGATATTCGGCTCTTCCGGCTCGTCGATATCAAAGCTCTCGGCCTTGCGCCTGATATAGGCGATGCGACGCTTCGAATGGCGCGTATACCATTCGCGGAAGAATCCGACGCCGAAGACGGCGCCGACGGCGATATGTGTGGTGCTGACCGGCAGACCGAGCCAGGAGGCGACGATGACGGTAAAAGCTGTCGACAGCGCCACGCAATAGGCCCGCATCGGATTGAGCTTGGTAATTTCCTCGCCGACGAGGCGGATCAGGCGCGGCCCGAAGAGCAGCAGACCGACGGAGATGCCTAGGGCGCCGATCAGCATCACCCAGAGCGGCGGATGCCCGATGCCGCCGCCGCCGCCGATGCCGACCGAATGGACAATCGCCGACAGCGGCCCGACCGCGTTCGAAACGTCGTTTGCGCCATGCGCGAAGGACAGCAGCGCCGCAGAGCCGATCAGCGGCAGCCGGAACAGCGTTCGCAGCGAGCTGTTGCGGTTTTCGAGCTCCCGCGCTTGGGCGAGAACGAGTGGCCGGGCGGCAAGCCAGCTCACCAGCCCGATGCCGATTCCGATGAGGAGGACGGTCAGCGGCGGGAACCTGCCCGGGGGCGACAGCTGCAGCACCATATAGGCCATGAAGCCGCCCGCCATCACCGCGACCAGCACCGGCACCCAGCGCTGTGCCGCCGCTACTTTGTCGTCGCGGTAGATGATCAGGGTCTTGACGAGATAAAGCAGCCCGGCGGCGATCAGCCCGCCGATCAGCGGGGAGGTGATCCAGCTCGAGGTGATCTCCAGCATTACCTGCCAGTTCACCGGTTCCGGCCCGACGGCTGAGATGCCGGCGCCGATCACCGCGCCGACGATAGCATGGGTGGTGGAAACCGGCGCGTTCATCCAGGTTGCGAGGTTGATCCAGAGAGCCGCCGCCATCAGCGCCGCCATCATGATCCAGCCGAGCAGCGCCGGCGGTACCTGGACGGCGTCGACGATGTTTGAGGAAATCGTCTTGACGACCTCGCCGCCGGCGATCGTGGCGCCAAGAACTTCGAAAATCGCAGCGATGACCAATGCTTGGCCCATCGTCATGGCGCGCGCCCCGACGGCGGCACCGACATTGTTGGTCACGTCGTTGGCGCCGATGTTCATCGCCATATAGCCGGCAAGGGCGGCGGCCGCGATGACGAGCATCGCTCCCGGCCGGTCGAATACATAGACGCCGGCAAAGAGCATGGCCAGACCGACGAAGATCAGCCCGAGACCAGGCGCCACCAGCCGCCGCAAAACATGCTTCGCCACGTCCTCGGCATGGGTGATCTTGTCGAGGTCCTTGTCGAGCGTGCGTTTCGTGAGGACTGCGGGACGTGGCGGCATTCTTTTTCCTGAGGATGAATCTGCTTCTACGCTGCTTTCCTAGCAGTGCAAGATGGCAGGATTCATTCCGCCGGAATTTGTTTCACGTCTGGAATTTGCTTCGCCGCCTTGGCCGAAAGCCTGTCGGTCATCTTTTGCTTGAAGGCGAGGAAAAGGTGGCGGAGCTCCGGTTCGCGCACGCGCGCCGCCGCCTCGTCGAACGAGACCCATTCGATGCGGCGCTCGCCTTTTTCCTTGAAGTTCTTCGCCATGTCGGTGACCTCGAGCGCATAGACCTGCACTTTGCAGATCACCTGCACCCCGTCGCGCAACGCCTTCGAATAGGTGTAGGCGCCGAGCGTCTCCGTTTCGACCGCGCCGCGGACGCCGGCTTCCTCGAAGGCTTCCTGCATCGCGACCTCATGGGCGCATTTGCGCGTCATCGGCCAGCCCTTGGGAATGACCCAGCGGCCGGTATCGCGGCTCGTCATCAACAGCACCTCGACCTCACCGCTCTTCTTCTTTACCCGATAGCAGAGCGCACCATATTGCTGTCGCGGCGGACGCCGGAACATCAGTTGCACATCGGAAGCCAGTCGGGCGAAAAGAGTCAATGGTCGGGTCACCTTCGCAGTCGTCGTTAGGAATCACTCATATACGTATATCACGGAAAGCTTACGCAATCCAAAAGGCCGCAGGACGATTCGAAACGCGATTTGATCGCCGTTCATAGGGAAATCGAGGCCGGACAGGCTCGGAAAATCCGTCGCATCCTGTCTCGAATGCGTCACATTGCACAGCTGTACAATATGGCGTGATCTTGCCTTTCGTTCAATGCCGAGATCTAGTGATCCACCATGATTTTGTGAATGTCGCCCCCATGCGTCTTCCCCCGCTCAATGCCATCCGCGCCTTCGAGGCCGTCTGCCGTCATGGCAGCATTCTGAAGGCTGCCGAAGAGCTGAATGTGGTGCGCGGCGCCGTGCGCCAGCAGATCGACACGCTGGAGAATCACTTCGGTAGCAAGCTCTTCCTGCGCGACGGCCGCAGGCTGGTCCCGACCTTGCAGGCCAGCGCTTTTGCGGCCGCCGCGAGCGCGGCTTTCGACATTCTGCAGCGCGCCGCGTCGGAACTCGAAGGCGCCGTGCCGCGCCGCATCCGCCTTGGCGTACCCTCCGCCTTCGCGGTCTGGTGGCTGATGCCGCGCGCAGCAGACATGCAGGCGAGCCTCGGCGATACCGTCGACATCGTGCCGATGGCCACGGTCGAACCGCTGCAGATGCACCTGGAATTGGACGCCGTGATCATGGGCGGCGAATACCGGCCGGCCGCAGGCATTACCGCCCTGCGATTCATGGCGGATGAGTTCGGTCCGGTCGCAACGCCTTCGCTTGGCGCGACACTATCGAGCGACCCGGCGGCGATGGGCACGCAGACGATGCTTATCAGCCGCAGCGTTCCGAAGCTCTGGGACGAATGGTTTGCCGAAAGCGGCACGCCGCCGGTCGTCTTTTCCCGCACCCAGGAATTCGCGGATCTGCTGCTGGCGCTGGGTGCCGCCCGTTCCGGGCTTGGCATCGCACTTGCCCCACGTGCCTCGATCGAGGACGATCTCGAGCGCGGGCATCTGGTCGCGCCCTACGGCTTCATCTCTCGGCCATCGGGCTACAACCTCTGCTGCCGCACGCCGGATGTGAAACGGCCGGCCTTTGCGGCCTTGTCCGGTTGGTTGCTTCGTTGCGGGACACCAGCCTGAAAAGGGCAGATTTTCTGCCCCTTCGCCAGAATTACTTCCATATTCGTAACCCTGTTGGTCCGCTAGAAACAGCACCAACACGCAAATAGGAAAGAGTTGATGGAAAAGAGCGCAACCCGCATCGACTGGATCGGCAACAGCTGCCGGCTGCTCAAGGCGACGGCGGCCGAATTCGAGCGGACGCGTCCCTTCGAGGGCCTGTCGATCGGCACCGGCATCCATCTCGAGCCGAAGACGGTGGCGCTGCTGATGACGCTTCGCGCCGGTGGGGCGCGTCTTGTCTGCACCGGCAATCTCAACAGCACCCAGCCTTCGACGGTCGAGTTCTTGCGTACCCAAGGCATCTCGGTCTTCGCGATGCAGACGACCGATCCCGCCGCTCACCATCAGAGCCTCGAAGCGGTGATTGCCGAAAAGCCGAATCTGCTGCTCGACAATGGCGGCGATCTTTTCGCCATCGCGGCGGAAAAACCCTACGCCAATCTCCGCGGCGGCACTGAGGAAACCACCTCGGGCCGCATCCGCCTGCTGCCGCTGCGCGCGCGCCTGAACATGCCGATCCTCGTCATCAACGACAGCCCGATCAAGCAGTTCGCCGAAAACAGGCATGCCGTCGGTCAGAGCCTGTTTGAAAGCTACCTGCGCTTCACCAACCGCTCCACCAACGGCAAGCGCGTGACGGTGTTCGGCTACGGCGCCTGCGGCAAGGGCACGGCCGCCTGTTTCCGCAATGCCTTTTCCACCGTCAGCGTCATCGATATCGATCCGGTGACAACGCTCGAAGCTCATCTCGACGGTTTCACCACACCGCTGCGCGACGCGGCGATCCGCTCGGCCGATATCATCGTTACCGTCACGGGTTTTGCCGGCATCGTGACGGCGGCCGACCTGCCGCTCGTCAAGGATGGCGCGATCCTGATGAATGGCGGCCATTTCCCGCATGAGATCGATGTCGAAGCCTTCCGTCGCCACCCCGATGTCATTGGCATCGATCGCTACGAGGCCGACCATATCGAGACCTTCCATCTCAGCGACGGCCGCTCTTTCCATGTGCTCGGTGGCGGCCATATGGCCAATCTCGCCGGCCCGCGGCCGCTCGGCAATACCGTCGAGTCGATGGATCTCGGCTTCACCCTTCAGGCCCGCTGCCTGGAACGCATCGCCAAGGGTGAGGCCGGCCCGCAATCCTGCATCGTGCCTGTGCCCGCTGATATCGATGCGATGGTGGCGAACGCCTATCTCGATCTAGCGCGCTGATTCCGCCGACGGATTAAGAGCCGACGGATTGAGATCAGTCGATCTCGACGACGAGCTTTCCGTCCGCCTGCCGGTCTTCGATCAGCCGATGCGCCTCATCTGTATCGGCAAGGCTAAAGCGGCGCGGGTCGAGCTTCGGCATCACCTTGCCGGCTTCGACGAGCTTCGTCATCTCCCGCATGATCTCACCATGATGGGCGCGTCCCTCGCCGGTCAGAAGCGGCAGCAGCGTGAAGACGCCGGAATAGGTGGCCGCCTTGAAGGAGAGCGGCGCCAGCGCATGGCTTCCCCAGCCAAGGCAGCTCACGACGTGGCCAAACTGGCTGACGGCTCGGAATGCCGCATCGAGCCCCTTGCCGCCGACCGTATCGTAGACCAGATCGAAACCCTTGCCGCCGGTGTGCCTTGCGACATAGGTTTCAACCGTTTCCGCGTCACGATCGATCGGTGTTGCGCCAAGACCGGCGAGATAGTCCGCTTTCGACGCGCCGTCGACCACATAGACCTCGGCTCCGACAGCCTCGGCGATCTGCGCGACGATATGGCCGACACCGCCGCCGCCAATCACCAGAACCTTCTGGCCGGCCTTGACCCCGGCGCGGTCGACCAGCCCCTCCCAGGCGGTGATCGAGATCAGCGGCAAGGCGGCTGCCTCGCGCATCGACAGATTCTGCGGCTTTGGCGCCAGCAGCGCGGCGTCAACAGCTGCAAATTCGGCAAGCGATCCCTGAATGCCGCCGACCCCGCCGGTCATGCCGTAGACCGCGTCGCCGCGGCGAAAACCGCTGACGCCAGTTCCGACCTCTTCGACAACACCGGCCATATCGATACCGACAATGGCGGGAAGCGGATGGCGGGCATGGGCCGCATTGCCGGCCCGGATCTTGAGGTCGAGCGGATTGACGCCGCTTGCCTTGATGCGCACCAGGACCTGGCCTTCGCCGGGCACCGGTTTTGAAATATCGGCGATGCGCAATGGTGAATTCGGTGCTTCAGCCAACAGCGCTTTCATCGTTGATTGTACAGACATGGAGCTCTCCTTCGTTCGCGGTGCGGCGTCGGTAGGAACACCGCAATTGGCGTGGAAGAAAGATGCTTCATTGAAACTCGAATGAAAATGAAAGATAACGACTGAAGTCCATGCATTTTTGTTTGGCGGATGCGAGCGATGGAATGGAGTGACCTCAGGCTGTTTCTGGCGATCGCGCGGTTCGGCACGCTGGGGGCAGCAGCCCGCAACCGCGGGCTGACGCAGCCGACGATGGGCAGACGGCTGCGTGCCCTTGAAGCCTCTCTCGGCCAGACGCTTTTTCAGCGCACGACCGATGGCTTCGTCCTGACCGACGAAGGCGCAGCCGTGTTCGCCGGCGCCGAACGCATCGAGGAGGAGGCGCTCGCCATGGAGCGGAGCCTTGCCGGCGGCAGCCGTCAGCTCGATGGTTTACTCAGGCTGTCCTCATCCGACTGGTTCGGCGCGCACGTGCTTTCGCCTGTGCTGGCGGAATTCTCGCAAGTTCATCCGAAGGTGGTGGTCGAATTGCTGACTGACAGCCGGCTTCTCAGTCTGTCGCGACGCGAAGCCGACCTCGTCTTTCGCATCCAGCCTTTTACGGAAGCGGAGATCGTATCGCGCAAGCTTATCCGTATCGAATACGGCCTTTACATCAGTCGCGGCGCACCGCACCCCGAAGCCGGCGACGGCGCGGGCGCCCGCCTTGTCACCATGGACGAGGCTTTCGGCGAGATGCCGGATGTCGGCTGGCTGCGGCGCCTGTTGCCGCAGGCCGACATCGTCACGCGCAGCAACAGCCGCGACGTGCAGGCCGCGCTCTGCGCCAACGGAGCCGGGCTCGCCGTCCTGCCGCGGCCGCTCGGCGATTCTCTTGCGGCCATCGAACTGGTCGATCTCGGTGAACCGCCACCCGGCCGCGACACCTGGGTCGGCTATCACCGCGACATGAAGCGGTTAGCGCGGCTGCGCGCCCTGCTGGACCTTGTCATCGAGAGGCTGGCGCGCTGAATCGGTGATGCCGTCAGCGCTCCCAATAGGGGACGGGACCATAAAGCTCTGCCAGATAGTCGATGAACAGCCGCACCTTGGCCGGCAGGAACTGCCGGCTGGGATAAACGGCCGACAGCGCGACATTGTGCGAGCTCTCATAGGCCGGCAGCACCTGCACCAGCCGGCCGGCCTTGAGCTCTTCACCGATATCCCAGGTGGAGCGCAGCGCGATCCCGAGCCCGGCGATGACCGCCTCGCGGATCACCTCGCTGGAATTGGTGACGAGCAAGCCTTCCGGCCTGAGACTCAGCGCCCCGTCCGGCCCGTTCAGCCGCCAGGTGTCGTTATTGTGGGCCGGCAGGCAGCGATGGCGTTTCAGCTCGTCGATGTGCTTCGGCTCGCCATGCGACGCAAGGTAATCCGGCGAGGCGCAGAGCAGCCGGCGCACCGGCGCCAGCCTTCGGGCAACGAGGCTCGAATCGGTGAGTTCGGCAATGCGGATCGCCAGATCGAAGCCGCCGCCGACGATGTCGCTGAATTCGTCGGTCAGCACCAGGTTGATCGCAAGCTCCGGATGCGCCTCCATGAAATCCTTCAGATGCGGCGCGATATGCATGCGCCCGAAGGAGGTCGGGGCCGAGATCTTCAGCGTGCCGTGCATCTGCGCCGAGCGGCCGGAAATATAGAATTCTGCCTCTTCGAGCCCGGCGAGAATGCCGAGAACGCGGTCGTAGAAGCCCTGTCCGGCCTCCGTCAGCGAGATCTGCCGTGTCGTGCGTTGCAGAAGCCGGGTGCCGAGCCGGTCCTCCAGCCGCTTGATCCGTTTGGAGACGACGGCCGGCGAAAAGCCGAGCGCCCGCCCGGCGAGCGACATGCTTCCGGTCGAAACGACCTTGGCAAAGATTTCGAGATCACCCAGATTGGTCATACGGTTTTGTGACTTTTTCCCCTTTTGGCATAAGTGCTTAGCATTTGCGCCACTTTCGGGAAAGTGCTAAGCCGGTTTATCGGCGGCAGGGAGGTCGCGGCCGGTTTCGTTGTCATCTTCCCGCTGTCATTCCCCGTCGTCAGGGCCAGGGAGAACGCCATGTCCGACGCCATTTCGTTTCTCGAGCCGCGCGCCGAAGTGCTGGCGCGCCGAGCCCAGATCGTCGCCGATCTGACCGATCTTCTGCCGTCGGAATGCCTGGTGCATGAGGCGCGCGAGCTGGTGCCGTTCGAAACCGACGCCTTCGTGTCCTACCGCCGCCTGCCGCTCGCCGTCGCCCTGCCGCGCACCACGGCCGAGGTTTCGGCGGTCATGCGTTATTGCAATCGCTACGGCATTCCCGTCGTGCCGCGCGGCGCCGGCACCTCGCTCTCCGGCGGAGCCATTCCGCAGGAGGATGCCGTCGTGCTCGGCCTGTCGAAGATGAACAGCATTCTCGAAATCGATCTGCCGAACCGGGTCGCCGTGGTCCAGGCCGGCGTCACCAATCTCAATATTTCCGAATCCGTCTCCGCGGACGGCTTTTTCTATGCGCCTGACCCGAGCTCGCAGCTTGCCTGCACCATCGGCGGCAATATCGGCATGAATTCCGGCGGCGCCCACTGCCTGAAATACGGCGTCACCACCAATAATCTGCTCGGCGTCAGGATGGTGCTGGTTGACGGCACGGTGATCGAGCTTGGCGGTAAGGCGCTGGATGCGGCAGGCTACGACCTGCTCGGCCTCGTCTGCGGTCATGAAGGCCAGCTCGGCATCGTCACCGAGGCAACGGTGCGGCTGATCGCCAAGCCGGAAGGCGCGCGCCCGGTGCTCTTTGGCTTCGAGAGCTCGGAGAAGGCTGGCGCCTGCGTTGCCGATGTCATCGCCGCCGGCATCATCCCGGTCGCGATCGAATTCATGGACAGGCCGGCGATCGAGATCTGCGAGGCCTTCGCCCATGCCGGATACCCCCTCGATGTCGGCGCGCTATTGATCGTTGAGGTCGAGGGGTCGGAAGCGGAGATGGACGCCGCGCTGAAGGACATCGTCGAGATCGCCCGGCGGCACGCTGTGAAGACCGTGCGCGAATGCCAGTCGGCGACCGAGGCGGCGCTGATCTGGAAGGGCCGCAAATCCGCCTTCGGCGCCACCGGCCGCATCGCCGACTATATCTGCATGGACGGCACCGTGCCGCTCAGTCAGCTCTCGCACGTGCTGAAAAGAACCGCCGAGATCGTCGATCATTACGGCTTGCGCGTCGCCAACGTCTTCCATGCCGGCGACGGCAACATGCACCCGCTGATCCTCTTCAACGCCAACGATCCCGAAGATGCCGCCCGTGCCGAGGCCGCCGGCAACGATATCCTTCGGCTCTGCGTCGATGCCGGCGGCTGCCTCACCGGCGAACATGGCGTCGGCATAGAGAAGCGCGACCTGATGCGCCACCAATATTCCGAGGTCGATCTCACCCAGCAGATGGCGGCGCGTGCCGCCTTCGATCCTGGCTGGCTCCTCAATCCGTCGAAGGTCTTCCCGCTCGAAGGGCGCCCCGCCGCATGATCGATCTGATGCCGACGAGCGAGGAAGAGGCAGCAGCGATCGTCCGCGCCCATGCGGAGAGCGGCCGGCCGCTGGCGATCTGCGGCGGCAATAGCCGCTCGGGCTTCGGCAATACCGTTGCCGCCGAGGACCGGCTGCGCTCGACCGGCCTTTCCGGCATCGTCGCCTATAATCCCGGCGAAATGGTCATGACCGTCCGATCCGGCACGCCGCTTGCCGAGGTCGAGGCGGCACTTTCGGAGAGCGGCCAGATGCTCGCCTTCGAGCCGATGGATCATCGCACGGTGATGGGCACATCGGGCGAGCCGACGATCGGCGGCGTTTTCGCTGCCAATGTCTCCGGTCCGCGCCGGCTGATCGCGGGTGCCGCCCGCGACAGCCTGCTCGGGGTGCGCTTCGTCAACGGCAGGGGCGAGATCATCAAGGCCGGCGGCCGGGTGATGAAGAATGTCACCGGTCTCGATCTCGTCAAGCTGGTCGCCGGCTCGCATGGCACGCTGGGCTTCCTCACCGAAGTCACCTTCCGTGTGCCGCCGCGCCCGAAGACGGAGCGGACAGTGGTGCTATCAGGTCTCAACGACGCCGAGGCAACAAACGCCATGGCGGCGGCAATGGCGCTGCCGGTCGAAGTCTCAGGCGCTGCCCACCTGCCACTGACGGTGACGTGGAAATTCCTCGCCGGCAAATTGCCGGAGGGCGAGGCGACCGTTCTGCGCATAGAAGGCTTGGCCGGCTCGGTCGACGCACGCATCGAAAAGCTTGCCGCTGCAATGTCGGCCTTCGCCACGGTCACGCGGCTGGAACAGCCGGAAAGCTCCAGGCTCTGGCAGGACATCCGCGACGTGCTGCCCTATGCCGACGGCACCACGCGGCCGGTCTGGCGCGTCTCGGTCGCCCCCGGCACCGGCCATCAGCTGGTTGCCGCCCTCCGCCTCGAGGCCGGCGTCGACGCCTTCTACGACTGGCAGGGCGGCCTCGTCTGGATGCGCATGGAGGCCGGCCCCGAAGCCGAGCAGGTCCGTCGCTACATCAAGGCGCTCGGCGGCGGCCACGCGACGCTGATCCGTGCATCGGGTGAGGCGAGGGCGGTTACAGCTGCCTTCCAGCCGGAGCCCGAGGCGGTGGCGATGTTGTCGCGCCGGGTGAAGGAGAAATTCGATCCGGCGGGAATCTTCAATCCGGGGAAGATGGGGTGAGGGATAAGATGGGTTTGCGCTTGGGTTACCCCCCTCTGTCCTGCCGGACATCTCCCCCACAAGGGGGGAGATCACGCAGGAGCCGTGACGCTCTCATTTCGACTTATCGCGATGGTAAACCTGAGCGTTGCGAGATGGGAAGCCGTTGCGGCATATCGATCTCCCTCCTGGTGGGGGAGATGTCCGGCAGGACAGAGGGGGGTATCCCAAACAATACGCCCGAGCTTCTCCCAAAGCGGAGGTCCCGCTAGATGCAAACCAATTTCACCCTGACCCAGCTCCTCGACCCTGATGTCGCCGAATCCGAGCAGATTCTGCGCAAATGTGTTCACTGCGGTTTCTGCACCGCCACCTGTCCGACCTATGTGACGCTCGGCAACGAGCTCGACAGTCCGCGTGGCCGCATCTATCTGATCAAGGACATGCTGGAAAACGGCCGGCCCGCCGATGCAGAGGTCGTCACCCATATCGACCGCTGTCTCTCCTGCCTTGCCTGCGTCACCACCTGTCCCTCCGGCGTCGACTACATGCATCTGGTCGATCACGCCCGCGCCCATATCGAAAAGACCTATAAACGCCCGTTCATGAACCGGCTGACGCGCGCCTTACTTGCCGCCGTGTTGCCCTATCCCGGCCGTTTCCGGCTGGCGCTCAATCTCGCCCGTCTCGGCCGGCCCTTCGTCGGCCTGATGCGCGGTGGCGCGCTGAAACCCTTCGCTGCCATGCTGGCGCTTGCGCCGCGGCGGATCCCGGCCGCTTCGGACTTCGCAAAGCCCGGCACATATCGGCCGGAGACGGAACGGCGCGGCCGGGTGGCGATCCTTTCAGGCTGTGCTCAGCCGGTGCTCGATCCCGGCATCACCGTAGCGGCAATCCGCCTGCTGACGCGGATCGGCGTCGAGGTCGTGATGCCGGAGGGCGAGGTCTGCTGCGGCTCGCTGGTCCATCACATGGGCCGCGCCGAACAGGCGCTCGAAAGCGCCCGCGCCAATGTCGATATCTGGACGCGCGAGATCGACGGGCAGGGCCTCGATGCGATCATCATCACCGCTTCGGGCTGCGGCACGACGATCAAGGATTACGGCCACATGCTGCGCCTCGATCCCGCCTATGCCGCAAAGGCGGCCAGGGTCTCGGCGCTGGCCAAGGACGTCACCGAATATCTCGCAACCCTCGACCTGCCGGCACACATGCCGAAGGGTATCACCGTCGCATATCATTCCGCCTGTTCCATGCAGCACGGCCAGCGAATCACGCTCGCGCCGAAGCAATTATTGAAAGCGGCGGGCTTTACTGTGCGCGATCCGGCGGAAGGCCATCTTTGCTGCGGCTCCGCCGGCACCTACAACATCATGCAGCCGGAGATCTCGGCCGTGCTGAAGGCGCGCAAGGTCAAGAACCTCGAGGCGACCAAGGCCGATATCATCGCCACCGGCAATATCGGCTGCATCACCCAGATTGCCACCGGCACCGGCATGCCGATCCTGCATACGGTCGAGCTTCTGGATTGGGCCTATGGCGGCGCTGTGCCGGAAAAATTAACAGGTTTGCCGTTAGGCTGAGACCTATGACAGCGCCGCGCATCTTTTCGAGAGCCGCAAAGCACGCTGTCTCGGGAGGTTAGGCGATGTGGCGTGGAATGATCGTATTTGCGGGACTGCTCGGTGCGGCAGGCACCGCCCATGCAAATAGCCGTTATTTCTGTTCCGCCGATGACAAGGAAGCGCGCTTCACGCTCGAAAGCGGTTTCGAAAGCGCTGCCGCCCACAAGCTCAACCATTTCCGCGGCGCGCTGATCGTCAAGGATCCGGCCCAAGAGGCCGTGTTCGGAAAGCGCGTTTTCGAATCGCAGCACCTGACCAACCATTGGTCGCGTAACGGCGAACTGCTCATGGAAGTCTTCGACGGCGGCGAAGATGACACTAACGGCGCAACGCTGGATCTGGTGGTTGTCGCTGGCGAACGCGGCAAGCCGGCGGCAAATTTCAGCGGCAGCTATTCCCTGACGATCGAAGGCGGTGAAAAACCCTATGCCGTCGAGGGCAAGGTCAGCTGCGGCACCAAATAGAGCAATTTCAGGAAAAGTGCGAAGCGGTTTTCCCAGGCAAAGCGCAAAGCGGTTTTGCCGGGAATTGCGTAATAATAAAAGGTTAGAGCGGTTCTGCGCTTCTATGCGCTGAACCGCTCTAACGCCGCAGCCGAAATTTATTTACCAGTGGAACGATACGCCAACGTTGACGGCATTCGTGAAGATGTTGGTCTTCAGGTCCACGCCGCTGTCGATCGGAACGTCGATGCGCGAATAGGTGCCCTTGTATTCGACGAAGGTCGACCAGCGCTCGGTCACCTTGAAGTCGACGCCGGCCTGGGCCTGCAGCGTCACGCCGCCGAATTCATAGGCCCAGGTCTTGCCCTCGGGGCGAATCACTTCGACATGCGGAATGTTCACGCCGATACCGGCGCCGAGATAGGGGGTCCAGCGGCGGGTCGGATCCTGGAAACGGTAGAGACCGTTCACCGTGATGAGGTTCAGGCCGTCGGTGAATTCGAAATGCGACCAGCCGGCCTTGGCGAGCGTATCGTCGTCGGCATAGACCTTGTCATGGGTATAATCGAGCGAAATACCCCAGTTCGGCTTGTTGAAGTTCTCAAGCCACCAGGTGACGCGGCCACCGTAATAAGGTGGGCTGCCGAAGGACTTACCTTCCCAGCCGGCGGTGAAATGCGTGCCGTCGGAAAGATCGACGCCGCTGTGCGGCGCGGTCTGATAGCCGCCGTAGATCGAGAATTGCAGATCTTCCGCCGAGGCGGAAACTGCCGAACAGATTGTCAAAAACGCGATGCCCGCAAGCAAGGAAGCGGAGGAACGCAGCGCATATGTCATTGAATAGCCCCGATATAAATGTGTCGACTCTTAGGCAGGTTTGCCAGCTTTCGGCCGCAAAGTCTAAGCAAAACAAAAGGCGCGTCAAAATGCGCCTTTCATTTTTTTCGTAAGTGTTGCTCAGCCGCCGAACATCGTGCGCAGCACGTCGATGCCCCTGTCCTCGAACGCCACCTTGCCCTGCCTGTTGCCGGGGCCGATGACGATCACCTTTGTGCCGACCGGCGCGCGATCGTAGAGATGCGACACATCCTCGTTCATCATCCGGATGCAGCCGGAAGACATGTTGAGGCCGATCGTCCAGGGCTGATTGGTGCCGTGGATGCGGAAGATCGTGTCGCGGCCGCCCTGGTAGAGATACATTGCGCGGGCGCCGAGCGGATTGTCCTCGCCGCCTTCCTGGAAAGCAGGAATCATATGTCCCTTGGCGGCTTCGCGGCGGCGCATCTCGGCCGGCGGCGTCCAGCTCGGCCATTCGGCCTTGCGGCCGATCTTGACGACCCCCGACCAGCCGAAGCCGTCGCGGCCGACGCCGATGCCGTATCGGGTGGCGCGATTGTTGCCTTCGACGAGGTAGAGATATTTGTTGTTGGTATCGATGATGACGGTGCCGGCGGCTTCCGTCGTTGCCAGGCGCACTTTCTTGCGCTTGAACTGCGGCTTCACATATTTCGGCATCTGCGCGACGCGCACGATCTGTGCCGGTGCCTGTGCATTGTCGGGCGCGGAGCCCGCAGGTGCTGCAAAGGCGGATGTAGACATCAATGACAGGACAAGTCCGGCAGCAGCCAGACCCGGCATTAGTTTGATCATGATCGATTCCCCTCAAGCAAATCCGCTCGAAGCTACATGAACTTCTGCCTGATTCAAGATCGGTGTGGCCGGATAAAGCATTTTTGGAGAAGGAGAGCCGGATGTTCTTGCGGCTCCCACTGCATAATTTATCCTCAAATCGGACTCGACTTAAGGAAAAATTATGCAGCAATTTAAAGGATTACAGCGCCCTTTGCGGCTCTCGAAAAGACGCGTGGCGCTGTAAGTATTGCGCCGCCTTTACATGACGATGACGCGGGTTCCGACATTGACGCGGTCGTAGAGGTCGACGACGTCTTCGTTGCGCAGGCGGATGCAGCCGGAGGAGACGGCGCTGCCGATCGACCAGGGGGCGTTGGTGCCGTGGATGCGGTAAAGCGTCGAGCCGAGATACATGGCGCGGGCGCCAAGCGGGTTTTCCGCCCCGCCGTCCATGCGCGCCGGCAGGTAATGGCCCTTGGCGGCTTCGCGGCTGATCATCTCGGAAGGCGGCGTCCAATCCGGCCATTCGGTCTTGCGGGTGATTTTGTGGGCGCCGGCCCATTCGAAGCCCGGCTTGCCGACGCCGACGCCGTAGCGCCGCGCCTTGCCGCCTTGCATCACCAGATAGAGGAAGCGGTTGTTGGTATCGATGACGATCGTGCCGGGCTTTTCCGTGGTGTCGTAATCGACCATCTGCGGCAGGTATTGCGGTTCGATCGGACGACGGATCGACGGGATGCCGGGATTGATCGCCGAAACGGTCTGCGGTGACACCTGCGGCGCCCGACGGATGATCCGGCGCTGGAAAAGGCCGCGCTGCTGCGGCTGGACGACCGGTCGCTGATAGACGACGGGACGAACCCTGCCGCCGCCCAGTTGGTTGATCCAGGGTGCGGTCAGATCGGGGCTGAGCACAACGGGCGGGCGGGTGGCGTAGCGGTCGTCTGCAGTGGCGGCCGTGGAGAAAATGCCGAAAAGGGCTGCGGCAAGAACAAGCTGTTTCATCATCGGACGAACTCTCTACAAATGACCGAAAATGGGCTGGCGGGACATGTCCGCCCGGGCGGAGATGTCCCACCCGGGAAAGACGCTGCCACCCAATCCGCCAGCGAATGGTAAAGATCGATTCACGAAAAGCCGACCGATCGGATAAACTTTTCGTCAGGGTTACCGTTCGGTTTGGAAAGACGGTTTGCAAATGGTAAAGCCGGAATCATGAGCAGAGAACGAAGCGGATCCCCGCAGAATGAAGGATCATGAGCGCGACAGGCATCATCATCGGCGAGGACGGCAGGAGCCGCTGCCACTGGCACGCCAATCTGCCCGACTATCTCCGCTATCATGACGAGGAATGGGGCCGTCCTGTCACCGATGATATCCGCCTCTTCGAGAAGATCTGCCTCGAAGGCTTCCAGTCGGGCCTTTCCTGGCTGACGATCCTCCGCAAACGCCAGAATTTCCGCGCCGCCTTTTCAGGTTTCGATTTCGACAAGGTCGCCCTTTTCGGCGAAGAGGATGTCGCTCGCTGCCTTGGCGATGCCGGCATCATCCGCCATCGCGGCAAGATCGTCTCGACCATCAACAATGCCAAGCGCGCCATCGAACTCCGCGGCGAATTCGGCTCGCTCGCCCATTATTTCTGGCGCTACGAGCCCGGCCATAACGAGCGGCCGGCGGTGGTCGACCGCGAGCACATCGTCGCCAATCCGACGACGCCGACATCGGTGGTCATTTCGAAGGATTTGAAGAAACGCGGCTGGACCTTTGTCGGCCCGACCACAGTTTATGCTTTCATGCAGGCGATGGGTCTCGTCAACGATCATCTGGAAGGCTGCTTCTGCCGGCCCGAGGTCGAGGCGATGCGCACTGCTCTGGTTCGCCCATGAAAGATCATCCCGTGAGAACACTGATCGCCGCCGCTGCCCTTTTCCTCCTGACCGTCTCCGCCATGGCGCAGACGCCGCAGCTCGATCCCGGTGAGAAGCTGGAGAAGCTGCAATTCCCGGCCGTCACCATGCAGTTGAAGGGCTGGACGAAGTTCGGCAATGGCCATGTCTATACGCTGCCGGTGCTCGCCGGTCAGCATATGAAGATCAGCTTTTCGACCAAAAGCAAATTTGCCTTCCTGGCGATTTTCGACCTGTCGAAACCCGATGACGAGGCCTTCTTCGGCACCGACGAGGACGGCATGAGCTTCGAGACGACGATCAAGGAAAACGCCACCTGGCTGCTGCGCCCCTATTATTCCAAGGTCTCGCCGCGCCGCGGCCTCGGCGCTCCCTTCAGCATCCTGATCGAGCCGTTGGCGGCTGCCCCGCAGCAGCCGAAACCGCCGGCCGAGCCGGAGCGCCCCTCGCTGTTCCCGAAGGCCCCGCCCAAGCCGCAATGAGGCAGAGGTGGCGCCCGGCTTAGCCGAGCCGGGCGATCAGGTCGCGCAATTCGCCGAGGTGGTCGATCTTGCGGAAACGCGGCGCCTCTTTCGGCTCGTCCACATGTTCCAGCACCCAGGTCAGTTCGTGTGGCACGAAGACGCCGTAGCTGCCGGCGGCGATCGCCGGCACGATGTCCGATTTCAGCGAATTGCCGACCATCATTGCCCGCTCCGGCCCGTCGCCGACCTTGGCGAAGATGCGGCGATAGGTGACCGCCGTCTTGTCGGAGACGATCTCGACGGCATCGAAGAAGTCGCCGAGCCCCGATTGGGCGAGCTTGCGCTCCTGATCGAAGAGATCGCCCTTGGTGATCATGACAAGCAGGTATTTGCCGGCAAGCGCCTCCAGCGTGTCGCGCACATGCGGCATGGTCTCGACAGGATGAGAGAGGAGCTCGCGGCCGGTATCGAGGATCTTGGCGATCACGCCGGCCGGAATCTTGCCCTCGGTGATCTCGATCGCCGTCTCGATCATCGACAGCGTGAAACCCTTGATGCCGAAGCCGTAATGGCGAAGGTTGCGTTTTTCGGCCTCCAGCAGCCGTTCGGAAATCTTCGGTCCTTCGGCGAAATCGGCAAGAAGCCCGGTGAAATGGGCTTCCGTCAGCCGGTAATATTGTTCGTTCTGCCAGAGTGTATCGTCGGCATCGAAGCCGATCGTGGTCAGTGGTCGCGTCGTCATATGCGCACCTCTTAAAATATGGCCGGCAATCTATCGGCGGCCTGTGTCGAGACAAGGGCATAGCCTCCGCAGAGCCAAGCTACGGCGTTGAAAAGCGCCGACGCCGCACTACATGAAAATCGCCTCACCTTGCAGCCAGCCACGGCTGTGCCTGTCATATGCAGGCCAATAATCAAAAAATGAAGTTCAGTAGTTCGCAAGCCCCTCTTGCGGCAGACACAAAGGAATTTTTCGATCATGCGTTACAATCAACTCGGAAATACCGGACTTTTCGTCTCGGAAATCTGCCTGGGCACGATGACCTTCGGCGAAGCCAAGCAAGGCACTGCCTGGGGCGCCATCGCCGACGTCGACCAGAATGCCGCCGACCGGATCGTCGAGCGCTCGCTTGCATCAGGCGTCAATTTCATCGATACGGCCGACGTCTATTCGACCGGCGAGTCCGAAAGGTTGCTCGGCCAGGCGCTGAAGAACCTCGACATCCAACGCAAGGACGTCGTCATCGCCACCAAGGTCTACGGCGTCATGGGCGACAAGCCGAACGACCGCGGCGCCTCGCGCGGTCACATCATGGACTCGGTCGAGGCGAGCCTCAAGCGGCTGCAGACCGATCATATCGATCTCTATCAGATCCATGCGACCGATACGGTGACGCCGATCGAGGAGACGCTACGCGCTTTCGACGATCTCGTGTCCCGTGGTCTCGTGCGCTACATCGGCGTCTCCAACTGGCAGGCCTGGCGCATTTCCAAGGCACTCGGCCTGTCGGAGCGCCGCGGCTTTGCCCGTTTCGAAACCGTGCAGGCCTATTACTCCATCGCCGGCCGCGATCTCGAACGCGACATCGTGCCGATGATGCAGGAGGAAAAGCTTGGCCTGATGGTCTGGTCCCCGCTCGCCGGCGGTCTGCTCTCCGGCAAGTACGGTCCCGGCGCGCCCGGCAATGGTGAAGGCCGCCGCGCCAGTTTCGATTTCCCGCCCGTCGACAAGGACAAGGCCTGGGCCTGTGTCGCCGTCATGCGCGAAGTCGCCGAAAAGCACGGCGTCAGCGTCGCCACCGTCGCGCTCGCCTATATCCTGGCCAAGCCCTTCGTCACGACAGTCATCATCGGCGCCAAGCGTGTCGATCAGCTCGACCAGAACCTTGCCGCCGTCAAGCTGCAGCTCGATGAAGGGGATATCAAGAAGCTCGACGAGGTGAGCGCGCTTGCGCCCGAATATCCGGGCTGGATGCTGGCGCGACAGGGCGCCGGCCGCCGCCCGGCCGATTTCGAGCCGAAGGACTGACCTCGCCAACATAAGTCTTGGGGAACGCCGGACATCCGGCGTTCCCCTTTTCCTCAACGATCGACTACTTGCCGTGGGCCTTAAGCCAGGCGTTCATCTCGGCGATTTCGGCTTCCTGCGCCCTGATGACGGCTTCGGCGAGTTTGCGGATATCGGGATCTTTTCCGTATTGCAGCTCGATCCTGGCCATATCGATCGCACCCTGATGATGCGGGATCATGCCGCGGACGAAATCCGCATCGGCATCGCCGCTATAGTCGATCATCATATCCTTGTGCATCTTGGCGTTCGCCTCGCTGAAGGCGTGGCTCGCCGCATCGTGGTTGCCCATTGGCTTGCTCATGTCCATCGGCTTGTCTTCGGCAAGGACGGGAGCGGCAATGATGGCGAGCATTGCGGTGAGGGTGATGATTTTCAAAGACATGAGAGTTCCTTCCTCTGTCTGACAATAGGTTTGCCGGGCGGCTGGGCCACCCGATTGGCATGGATAGTCGTCGTGTCAGGACAGTCGGGGAGGGGGCGGCTGCGGCGTCGGCTTGTCGTCGTCCAGGGCGCGGGCAAGCGCCGGGGCGGGATAGCCGAAAATGGACTTTCCGCCATCCATGACCGTCACCGTCGCTGGCAGCAAAAGACAGGCGACGCAAAGCGGCATATGCGCGGAGTTGCCGGTGGCGCAAGGGTCTTTCAACGGATCGGCCGTATCAGCCGCCTCATGCCTATCCATGCCAGCCATCTGATGGTGCATGCCGTTTTCGACGACGACCGGCGCATTCATCGACGCACAGGTCGGGCAGCCGGCCCATGCGGACATGGCGCTGTAGACCAGCCAGCCGAGAAACATCGTGATGAGGGCGAGCATGCGCATGCTGTTTTATAGGCGAATGCTGGATACAAGCCAAGGCAATCGGCGGTCACATCCTGGTCACCAAGCAGCCATGACATTGTGCTCGATCCTATAATCCTTGCTCTCTTCGCCGAGCGGCGCGACCGGCCATGTCCAGGCGGCTTTTGCCGGCGGCGGCAAAACGCCATGCAGCAGGTCGGCCTCTTCATGCGTCTTGCCGTTGCGGTCGATGACGGCATAGGCGATGTCGGTTACCAGGCAGTTGCGGCAGGGAAGCCCCGAAAGCCCGGTCAGGTGCGCCGCGATCAGCCTTTCCACCGTGTCTTCAGGCATTCGCCCCGCCTCGGCCCCATGGCGCCGTTTCACACCGCGGCCGATCTGCGACAACAGGTTGGCGGATACCACCAAATCGAGATAGGGCACAGCACGCAAAAAGCCGAGCGGTTCGGGCTCGCGGCCGGCGGCGAGGTCGTCGTAGCCGGAAAGATCGCGCTCGATCAGTTGGACATTGCGATGGAACTTGGCCGACAGCCACAGGCGCACCGAGGCGAGATGAACGAGATCGACCAGGACGACGGTGTCGAAATCTCGCGCCAGCACTTCGATCGGTACATCGCGCAACAGGCCGGAGCCGAGGACGACGGCGGTCCGCTTCTGTCTGAGATCGGCCGTCGCCGCCAGGATCGCCTTCCGGCTCATCTCCTCATGTTCGGCCCAATCCGCCGCGCAGCGCCCGGCCCGCGACCAGAGATTGACGGAATAGCGGATGAACTTTCGATGCGGCTTGCCGGTCAGCGGCAAGGTTGCGGCATAGAGAAGCGCCTCAGTGATCATGAACATATCCGCATTTCTGATGGATGCCTCTTCGTTCAATCGATTCCGGTCTTGAGATCAAGGCCCTTCGCCCTTGCCGCTCCCCGCCCAATCCGCTAGGAAACCGCCACTGTCACAGTCAGTGGAATCCCCGGAAATGAACGACAAGCAGAAGAAACCGCAAAAGCTCAAGGCCCGCCTGCCGCGCGGCTTCGTCGACCGGACGGCCGGCGATATCCGCGCCGTCAACGAGATGACGGCAAAGATCCGGGAAGTCTATGAGCATTATGGTTTCGATCCGCTCGAAACGCCGCTGTTCGAATATACCGATGCGCTCGGCAAGTTCCTGCCTGACAGCGACCGGCCGAACGAGGGCGTCTTCTCGCTGCAGGACGATGACGAGCAGTGGATGTCGCTGCGTTACGACCTGACCGCGCCGCTCGCCCGTCATGTCGCCGAGAATTTCAACGAAATCCAGCTGCCCTATCGCACCTATCGCGCCGGTTACGTCTTCCGCAACGAGAAGCCTGGCCCCGGCCGCTTCCGCCAGTTCATGCAGTTCGATGCCGATACCGTCGGTGCGCCGGGCGTGCAGGCCGATGCCGAAATGTGCATGATGATGGCCGATACGCTGGAAGCCCTCGGTATCAAGCGCGGCGATTACCTCATTCGCGTCAATAACCGCAAGGTTCTGGATGGCGTGCTCGAAGCGATCGGTCTCGGCGGCGACGACAAGGCCGGCCAGCGGCTCAACGTGCTGCGCGCCATCGACAAGCTCGACAAGTTCGGCCCGGAGGGCGTGGCCCTGCTGCTCGGTCCCGGCCGCAAGGATGAATCCGGCGACTTCACCAAGGGTGCTGGTCTCGACAAGGAGCAGATCGACAAGGTGCTGTTCTTCGTCGGCATCACGGACTATGCCGAAAGCGCTGCCCGCCTCGCCGAGCTGGTTGCGGGAACCGCCAGGGGTGGCGAGGGCGTCGACGAGCTGAATTTCATCGGTGCGCTGGTTACCAGCGCCGGTTATGGCCCTGACCGCATCAAGATCGATCCCTCGGTTGTCCGTGGCCTCGAGTATTATACCGGCCCGGTCTATGAGGCCGAACTGACCTTCGACGTCACCAATGAAAAGGGCGAAAAAGTCGTCTTCGGTTCGGTCGGCGGCGGCGGCCGTTATGATGGCCTCGTCTCCCGCTTCATGGGCCAGCCGGTTCCGGCGACCGGCTTTTCGATCGGCGTCTCCAGGCTGATGACAGCCCTGAAGAACCTCGGCAAGCTCGGCGCCAGTGAGGTCATCGAGCCGGTGCTGGTGACCGTCATGGACGGCGATGTCGAGGCGATGGGCCGCTATCAGAAGATGACGCAGGAACTGCGCGCCGCCGGCATCCGCGCCGAGATGTTCCAGGGCAACTGGAAGAAGTTCGGCAATCAGCTGAAATATGCCGATCGCCGCGGCTGCCCAGTCGCCATCATCCAGGGCGGCGACGAGCGCGCGACAAGCGTCGTGCAGATCAAGGATTTGATCGAAGGCAAGCGGCTCTCCGGCGAGATTGAAGACAATGCCAGCTGGCGCGAGGCGCGCGTGGCGCAGGAGACGGTCCCGGAAGCCGACCTCGTCGCCAAGGTCAGGGAGATCCTTGCTGCGCAGGCCGAGGATCGGAAGCGAGCGGCGAATGTCTGAGGCATTTCCGGCACGCCCGTCGCCTATTATACGGAGCGCAGCATGCCCCTGATCAATCTCCCCGAATTCGCCAACGACCTCATTGCCGAATTCATCGAGCGCAACGCCGAGCGCATCGACACGCCTGTCATCCAGCCGGCCGAACCTTTCCTTGATATCGCCGGCGAGGATCTGCGCCGCCGCATCTTCATGACGGAGAGCGAAACCGGCGCCAGCCTCTGCCTACGTCCCGAATTCACCATCCCCGTCTGTCTGCGCCACATCGAGACGGCGACCGGCACGCCGAAGCGTTATGCCTATCTCGGCGAGGTTTTCCGCCAGCGCCGCGACGGCGCCAATGAATTCTATCAGGCCGGCATCGAGGATCTTGGCGATATCGACCTGTCAAACGCCGACGCCCGCGCCATCGGCGATGCCACCGGCATTCTCGCCCGCCTGCTGCCGGGCCGCCGCTTAGCCGTGACATTGGGCGACCAGGCAGTGTTCGAGGCTGTCGTCCAGGCGCTCGGCCTGCCGCTCGGCTGGCAGAAGCGCCTGATCCACGCCTTCGGCAATATGACGCAGCTGGAAGCCCTGCTTGCCAGCCTCGTCAGCCCGCAATTCGTCACCGGGCTGGACGACGATATCGCCAGGCTTGTCGCATCAGACGACGAGCAGGC
This sequence comes from Rhizobium sp. CRRU65, assembly GCF_048551595.1. Lineage (NCBI taxonomy): Bacteria > Pseudomonadati > Pseudomonadota > Alphaproteobacteria > Hyphomicrobiales > Rhizobiaceae > Rhizobium > Rhizobium sp. CRRU65. Next base: position 41,080 of record NZ_JBLYZH010000026.1, read on the forward strand.
GCTGGTCGCCTATCTCGAGCGGGAGATGCAGAAGACCGGCTATTCGACGAATGCCGGCCGCTCGGCCCTGGAGATCGCCCGAAGGCTCAAGGAAAAGCTCATCCTGTCCGAAACGCGCCTCGACGATGCGGCCTTCCGTGTTTTGGAAGAGTTCCTGTCGCTCGACGTGCCGCTTATCAATGCTTCCGCAGCCCTTTCCGGTTTTGCCGATGCTGCCGGCCTGAAACTCGGCAACGCGCTCGCCCGCTTCAATGGCCGCGTTGCAGCACTTTCCAATGCCGGCGTCGATCTTTCCTGCCTCGACTACCGCGCCGCCTTCGGACGGCCGCTCGACTATTACACCGGCCTCGTCTTCGAGGTGACGGTGGAAGGCTCGACCGCGGTGCTCGCCGGCGGCGGCCGCTTCGACCGGCTCCTGACCTTCCTGGGTGCGACGGACCGTATTCCGGCCGTCGGCTTCTCCTTCTGGCTCGACCGCATCGAAACCGAAAGGGCAGCCGCATGACCATCACCATCGCGCTTCCCTCCAAGGGCCGGATGAAGGAGGACGCTTCGGCGATCTTCGAACGTGCCGGCATGACGATCTCGGCTGTTGGCAACGATCGCTCCTATCGCGGCCGCGTCGAAGGCTGGGACGATGTGGAAATCGCCTTCCTTTCGGCGTCCGAAATCTCCCGCGAAATCGGCAACGGCACGGTCGATTTCGGCGTTACCGGCGAGGATCTGATGCGGGAAGGTTTTGCCGAGGTCGACAAGCGCGTCGAATTCTGCGCCCGCCTCGGCTTCGGCCACGCCGATGTCGTCGTCGCCGTGCCGGAGATCTGGCTCGATGTCGACACCATGGCCGATCTCGTCGACGTCGCGGCCGATTTTCGCGCCCGCCACTCCAGGCGCCTTGCCATCGCCACCAAATACTGGCGGCTGACCCAGCAGTTCTTTTCGAGCCAGCACGGCATCCAGCTGTATCGCATCGTCGAAAGCCTGGGCGCCACCGAGGGCGCTCCCGCCTCCGGCTCGGCCGATATCATCGTCGATATCACCTCCACCGGCTCGACGCTGCGCGCTAACCATCTGAAGGTGCTCCAGGACGGCGTCATCCTGCATTCGCAGGCCTGCCTCGTGCGCGCCCGCAAGGAAAGCCACGCCGGCGAACCCGCTGTGCAGGCGATCATCGATGCGGTGCGTGCCGCCCTCTGATCTCAGTCATGAAGGCAAAGAAAAACCCGCCGTCGGATGACGGCGGGTTTTGTATGTCCGGGAGGATGTCTGCTGGTGTCAGGCGGTTGCGTAGGCGCCGCGCCGGGCGTCGAGCGAGTAGGCGCCGGCACCGACGGTGGCGAGCAGTATGTACGCGCCGGCCAGCGTGATATTCTTCATGACCATGATCTGGTTGAGAATATTCACGAGTTCCGTGCCACTCGCGTAGGGCAGGTGGAAGGCAATGCCCGTGAAGACACAGAAGGCGGCGAGCAGCCAGCCGGCAATGCGGACCTGGAAGCCTGTGAGAACCGCAAGGCCGGCCAGCAGTTCGAAAAGGCCTGCGACATAGGCCAGCAGGGCTGCCGGCAGGCCGGCACCGGCGATCATGCCCGCAGTACCGGCAGGATCGGTGACTTTATGAAGCCGGAAAGGATGAACATGAAGGAAAGAAGAATACGGGCAATCAGGATGATGACGTTGTTCGACATGGACGTTGTCTCCGTTTCAAGGACTTTGGAGATCTTGGTGCCCCAGCACCGGTTCGACCTCGGATGCCTCTATGTCGCTCTTTTCTTGCGTTGTGGAAAGATAAACGAAAGGGGACACTTCGTTCACTAATATGGAACGATCTCCAAAGCGCGTCGCGTTCGACCGGATTCATGCGACGCGGTTGGATCTTTTGTGGTCATGCGTGTCGTTGGCCCAAAACCGCAGCACACTTTTGGGCGACATGCATTAGCTGCCCCCGCTTGCCTTTGCCAAGCCGGGTCTCTTATGGTCGGCGCCCAACATGGAGACTCCGATGGCAGATCTTTCCGCATTTCCGATCACGACGCGCTGGCCGGCAAAAAATCCCGACATCATCCAGCTCTATTCCCTGCAGACGCCGAATGGGGTGAAGGTCTCGGTCGCCCTCGAAGAGCTCGGCCTCGCCTATGAGCCGCATTATATTTCCTTCGCCGCCAACGATCAGAAGTCGCCGGAATTCGAATCTCTCAACCCGAACGGCCGCATTCCGGCGATCATCGATCCGAACGGTCCGGACGGGAAGCCGATCGGCCTTTTCGAGTCCGGCGCGATCCTGCTTTATCTCGCCGAAAAAACCGGCAAGCTCATCCCTGCTGATGCCGCCGGTCGCTACGAAACCATCCAGTGGGTGTTTTTCCAGATGGCGGGTATCGGCCCGATGTTCGGCCAGTTCGGGCATTTCCATAAATTCGCCGCCGACAAGGTCGCCAACAATTCCTATCCGGTCGAGCGTTATCGCGATGAATCCAAACGGCTGCTCGGCGTGCTCGATGACCGGCTGAAGGGTCGTCAATGGATCATGGGCGATCAATACACGATCGCCGACATCACCACCTTCACCTGGGTTCGCGGCGCCGATATTTTCTATGGCGGCCGCGAGGTGCTCGAATACGCAAAATTCCCCGCCGTCTCGGATTGGCTGGAGCGCTGCATCGCCCGCCCGGCAAGTGCCAGGGGACTCAACATACCGGTCAAGCCGGAGTAACGGACGGATCGCTGCAAAGTAGAAAGGCCGCCCTCGAGGCGGCCTTTTATCTTGATGTCCGGCCTATCGCCGGCTTGTGATCTGCTTTGTGCCTTCCAGCTTGAAGCGCGGAAAGACGAAGACGCCGACCATGCTGCCGCTGTATTTCTGCTCGAGACCGTTGGACTCGCCCATGCAGAACAGCGGCTGGCGAAAGCCGTTCGGCATGATGATCGTCGTCGAAAAACAGAAGGAGGAGCAGAGCGTCGCCGCCTGCTCGAACAGCTCCAATATGTGGCTGCGGTCCTTGGCATCATAGCAGCGGATCAGGCTGAGCAGTCCGCATTCCCGTGCGGCAAGGCCGTGCAGCATCGCGCTCCATTCGCCGAGACGGAGCATGCCGCTCGAAAAATCTCCAGTCCAAGCTTCGGAAACGGAAAACTGCGCCAACATCTCGTGATTTTGATTGGCGTCATCAAACGAGCCGGGTGTCAAAGGTACGGCTGCATTGGCTCTGGCGATCTTAAACAAGGCGTTCCCCCGTTCGGATGCGGCTCCCGCCGCACGCTCGGCAAACACAAAGAAACAGGATCACGCAGCAGCGGGCATGATGCCCGCGCTTCATCCGGCGATGATTGCCACGGCCATCTGGCCTCCGTAACCGGAGCCCTTCGAAGCCGAACGTTCATGCATCGCCTTCCGCGCCCCGGCCTCGTCTATTGGCGAAAAATTATCGCCGGGCGCACTTTAATTGCAGCGCGGATTTATAGGGGCTTTTGGACAAACGGCAACGGCTTTTTAAGGGGTATTCGGATCGGCCTCATTTCTTAGGATGCCTGCATCTTCGGCCTATTTCGCCAGAATTGGCACAGGAGGATCATCTTTGAGAGCGTTGCAAACGTTTTCACTCTGCGTCAGGCCGGAAATCGTGCCGCAACTCAATGATCTCTCGCATGTCGGTGGGCTGAGAAAGACGCAGGCAGCGCAAGCCTCGCGCAAGCTTCGTGCCCGGGGCCTGTAAAAGGGAGCCGGGCGGGCGTTCGTCGGCTATGCAAATCACTGTGCCGCACGTCGAATCGCTTTGGGCAAAAGAAAAGGGCGACCCGAGAGCCGCCCTTCCTGTTCCGGATGCCGGAATGGTAGTCAGTGATGGCTTTCGCCGATCACATCATGTCCATACCGCCAGTTCAGCGCGCTTGACGCGCTGAACCATCTTAGATGATGGGCGGTTTCATGAACGATGCTGTGAAAGGCCGTTGGCCTATCACATCATGTCCATACCGCCCATGCCGCCCATGCCGCCCGGCATGCCGCCGCCAGCCGATTCTTTCTTCGGCAGTTCGGCAATCATGGCTTCGGTGGTGATCAGCAGCGATGCGACAGAAGCAGCGTTCTGCAGCGCCGTGCGAACGACCTTGAGCGGGTCGACGATACCCATGGCGATCATGTCGCCATATTCGGACGTCTGGGCGTTGTAGCCGTAGTTGTCTTCGTTCTTGTCGAGGACCTTGCCGACAACGATCGAGGCTTCGTCGCCTGCGTTTTCAGCGATCTGACGAACGAGCGACTGCAGGGCGCGGCGAACGATGTTGATGCCGGCTTCCTGGTCGTCGTTTGCACCCTTGACGGTGATCTTCGTGGAGGAGCGGAGCAGAGCGATACCGCCGCCGGGGACGATACCTTCCTGAACGGCAGCGCGGGTCGCGTTGAGCGCGTCGTCGATGCGGTCCTTCTTTTCCTTCACTTCGACTTCCGTCGAGCCGCCGACGCGGATGACGGCAACGCCGCCAGCGAGCTTGGCAAGACGTTCCTGCAGCTTCTCGCGGTCGTAGTCGGAGGTGGTTTCTTCGATCTGGGCCTTGATCTGGGCAACACGGCCTTCGATGTCGGTCTTAGCGCCCGAACCGTCGACGATCGTGGTGTTTTCCTTGGAGATCGAAACCTTCTTGGCACGGCCGAGCATGTCGAGCGTGACGGATTCGAGCTTGATGCCGAGATCTTCGGAGATGACAGTGCCGCCCGTCAGGATGGCGATGTCTTCGAGCATGGCCTTGCGGCGATCGCCGAAGCCAGGTGCCTTGACGGCAGCAATCTTCAGGCCGCCGCGCAGCTTGTTGACGACGAGCGTAGCGAGGGCTTCGCCTTCGACGTCTTCAGCGACGATGAGGAGCGGCTTGCCGGTCTGAACGACGGCTTCGAGAACCGGGAGCATCGACTGCAGGTTCGAGAGCTTCTTCTCGTGAAGGAGAATGAAGACGTCTTCGAGGTCGGCGATCATCTTTTCCGGATTGGTCACGAAGTAGGGGCTGAGGTAGCCGCGGTCGAACTGCATGCCTTCGACGACTTCGAGTTCGGTTTCGGCGGTCTTGGCTTCTTCAACCGTGATGACGCCTTCGTTGCCGACCTTCTGCATGGCTTCAGCAATGTCGAGACCGACCTGCTTGTCGCCATTGGCCGAAATCGTGCCGACCTGTGCAACTTCTTCCGAAGTCGAGATCTTCTTGGCCTTGGCCTGGAGATCCTTCACGACGTCGGCAACAGCAAGGTCGATGCCGCGCTTCAGGTCCATCGGGTTCATGCCGGCTGCAACGGCCTTGTTGCCTTCGCGAACGATCGCCTGGGCAAGAACGGTAGCCGTCGTGGTGCCGTCGCCGGCGATGTCGTTGGTCTTCGAAGCAACTTCGCGGACCATCTGGGCGCCCATGTTTTCGAACTTGTCTTCGAGTTCGATTTCCTTGGCGACGGAAACGCCGTCCTTGGTGATGCGCGGCGCGCCGAAGGACTTGTCGATGATGACGTTACGGCCCTTCGGGCCGAGCGTGACCTTCACTGCATCGGCGAGAATGTCGACGCCGCGCAGCATCTTTTCGCGCGCGGTGCGGCCAAACTTGATTTCTTTAGATGCCATATTCTTAACTCCTGAATTCGAGTTGTTCGGGCAAAGAGCCCGTCAGCCATTTCGGGAAAGCAGGTCGGCCGATCAGCCGATGATGCCCATAATGTCGGCTTCCTTCATGATCAGAAGGTCTTCGCCGTCGATCTTGACTTCGGTGCCGGACCACTTGCCGAACAGGATGCGGTCGCCAGCCTTGACGTCGAGTGCGACGACCTTGCCGGACTCATCGCGCGCGCCGGAGCCGACGGCGACGATTTCGCCTTCCTGCGGCTTTTCCTTGGCGGTATCGGGAATGATGATGCCGCCCTTGGTCTTGGCTTCGGACTCAACGCGGCGAACAACGACGCGGTCGTGAAGGGGGCGGAAGTTGGTGCTTGCCATTGTCTAATCCCTCGATCGAATGACATTCGCGGACCGGATTGGCCCACATGGATAGATGTTAGCACTCCCTTGCGGTGAGTGCTAGCGACGAGCATTTAGGGATGGCTCCGAGAGGAGTCAATGAGAGCAATCACGAATTTTTGTGCCGGAATTGTGAAGATGCCGGAGAATAGTCGGAGATTGCGGCCAAAACCTCGGCGCAGCTGAACTTTGCCGAACTCGTCCGCGCTCGGCGATCTGCCGCTTCGCGATAATCGTCAAAACCCTTTGCCCTTCCGCTCCTCCGGATCGCCGTTCGAGCTCTACGCATTGGCCCGGCGGCGAAGAAAATGCCTTGCCATCGTCTTGCGCCTTTGCAATGTCACCGGTGACTGAAGCAAATCGGGAAATCGGAATGGCCAAGCGGATAGAAAACTTCTCGGAGATATCAGGTCGCTATGATGTGGTGCTCTGCGATGTCTGGGGCGTCGTTCACAACGGCGTCGATCCGTTCCCGAAGGCGGCCGCAGCCCTTGAAGCGGCACGCGAAAACGGCCTCGCCGTTGTCCTCATCACCAATTCGCCGCGCCTTTCCTGGCAGGTGGTCGATCAGTTGCGCCAGATCGGCGTTCCCGACAGTGCCTATGACAGGATCGTCACCTCTGGCGACGTCACGCGCGGGCTGATCGCCGAAGGGCCGAAGACCGTCTTTCTGCTCGGCCCCGAGCGCGACAAGGCGCTGCTCGAAGGCATTGGCGTCGAGCGCCGGCCGGCGGGCGAAGCGCAATCGCTGGTCTGCACCGGCTTTTTCGACGACGAGACCGAGAAGCCGGAGGATTACACCGACATGCTTCTCGATTTCAAAGCCCGCGACGTGCCGATGATCTGCGCCAATCCCGACCTCATCGTCGAGCGCGGCCATCGCATCATCCCTTGCGCCGGCGCCATGGCCGCCTATTACGAGCAGCTGGGCGGCAAAACCCGCATCGCCGGCAAGCCGCACCGGCCGATCTACGAGGCGACGCTTGCGGCTGCCCGCGAGCTTCGCGGCGATTTCCCGGTCGATCGCGTGCTGGCGATCGGCGACGGCATGCCGACCGACGTGCGCGGCGCCTTGAATTACGGCCTCGACCTCCTCTACATCAGCGGCGGTATCCACGCTAAGGAATATACTCTCAACGGCGAGACCGACGAGGCGATCCTCAACGCCTATCTCGAACAGGAAAACGCCGCGCCGAAGTGGTGGATGCCCCGCCTTGCATGAAGACACGCCTTGCATGAAGAGAAGCCAGCCGATGACCGTCTTCCACCGCAATGAAACCCGGGAACCCCTACCCGCCCATCTAAAGGGCGGCGTCATTGCCATCGGCAATTTCGATGGCGTGCACCGCGGCCATCAATCGGTGCTGAGCCGGGCGCTCGAGATCTCCAAGGCGCGCGGTATCCCCGCTTTGGTGCTGACATTCGAGCCGCATCCGCGCACGGTCTTCCGGCCGCAGACACCGGTCTTCCGCCTGACGCCGGCGCCGCTGAAAGCCCGTATCCTGGAAACGCTGGGCTTCAGCGCCGTCATCGAATATCCCTTCGACTACGAATTCTCGCAGCGCTCGGCCGATGATTTCATCCATTCGATCCTGAAGGATTGGCTCGGCGCTTCCGAAGTGGTCACCGGCTTCGATTTCCATTTCGGCCGTGGCCGCGAGGGCGGTCCGGCCTTCCTGATGAATGCCGGCCATACCTACGGCTTCGGCGTCACCCTGATCGATGCCTTCCGTGACGAAAACGCCGATGTCGTCTCTTCGAGCCATATCCGCGCGCTCCTGAAGGAGGGCAATGTCAGTGAAGTCGCCGGCATGCTCGGTTACCGCTATACGGTGGAAGCTGAGGTGATCGATGGCGAAAAGCTCGGCCGCCAACTCGGTTTTCCGACGGCCAACATGCGCCTGCCGCCGGAGGTCGATCTTGCCGCCGGCATCTACGCCGTCCGCTTCCGCCGCCAGGACGGCACGCTCCACGATGCCGTTGCAAGCTATGGCCGCCGCCCGACGGTCACGGAAAACGGCGCGCCGCTGCTCGAAACCTATCTTTTCGATTTCAGCGGCGATCTCTACGGCCAGCTCTGCTCCGTCTCCTTCTTTGGTTATCTCCGCCCCGAGCTGAAATTCGACGGCCTCGATCCGCTCGTCGCCCGGATCAAGCGCGATGAGGAAGAGGCGAGGGCGCTGCTTGCGGGTGTCAAGCCACTCGGCGCGCTTGATCGGAAACTGTGCTTTTCCTGAGGTCGCCTTGAGTGCGGCTGTCGCTGCGGCCACCGGCGATTCCAGCCGTTGAAGCGGATTGCCAACCGCGAATTCTTCTCTTCCTTTTCCCGGCAAAAACGCCTATGAACCGGCGCGATGACGAAATATCGGCTGGCAATGATGATGCGAATTATCGGCCCGGCCTTCCGCGCGCGCTAAGCGGCCGGAAGGTCCGGGTTTTTGGCGCTTGGTAAGAGCGCTTCCGTCACCAGCTATTTCACGCCCGTTGCGCCCCTTCCTGGGCCGCCAGAAAACGATTGTCAGACATGACCGATACAGCCGAAAAGATCGACTATTCGAAGACCCTCTATTTGCCCGAGACCGATTTTCCCATGCGCGCCGGCCTGCCGCAGAAGGAACCGGAACTCGTCAAGCGCTGGCAGGAGATGGGTCTCTACAAGAAACTGCGCGCTTCCGCCGCCGGCCGCGAGAAATTCGTCCTTCACGATGGCCCTCCCTATGCCAACGGCAACATCCATATCGGCCATGCGCTGAACAAGATCCTCAAGGACGTCATCAACCGTTCGTTCCAGATGCGCGGCTACGACGCCAATTACGTGCCCGGCTGGGATTGCCACGGCCTGCCGATCGAATGGAAGATCGAAGAGAAGTACCGCGAGAAGGGCAAGAACAAGGACGAGGTCCCGGTCAACGAATTCCGCCGGGAATGCCGTGAATTCGCCGCCGGCTGGATCAAAGTCCAGGCGGAAGAGTTCAAGCGCCTCGGCATCGAGGGTGACTTCGACAATCCCTATACGACGATGAATTTTCACGCGGAATCGCGCATCGCCGGCGAACTCTTGAAGATCGCCGCAAGCGGTCAGCTTTATCGCGGCTCCAAGCCGATCATGTGGTCGGTCGTCGAGCGCACGGCGCTGGCAGAGGCCGAGGTCGAATACCAGGACTATGAGAGCGACACGATCTGGGTGAAATTCCCAGTCGTCGAAGGTCCGGTCGCGCTCAAGGATGCGTTCTTGGTCATCTGGACGACCACGCCCTGGACGATCCCCGGCAACCGCGCGGTCTCCTTTTCGCCGCGCATCTCCTACGGCCTCTATGAAGTGACGGCCGCCGAGAACGATTTTGGTCCGCGTCCCGGCGAAAAGCTGATCTTTGCCGACAAGCTGGCCGAGGAATCCTTCGCCAAGGCCAAGCTGCAGTATAAGCGCTTGAGCGATGTCTCTGCAGCCGACTTCGCAGCGATGACCTGTGCCCATCCCTTCAAGGGTCTCGGCGGTGGCTATGAATTCCGCGTGCCGCTGCTCGATGGCGATCACGTCACCGATGACGCCGGCACCGGCTTCGTGCACACCGCACCCAGCCACGGTCGGGAAGACTTCGATGCCTGGATGTCGGCTGTCCGCGCGCTTGAGGCCCGCGGCATCGACACCAAGATCCCGTTTCCGGTCGACGACGGCGGCTTCTACACATCAGACGCCCCCGGCTTCGAGGGCGCCCGCGTCATCGACGACAACGGCAAGAAGGGCGATGCCAACGACCGTGTCATCAGGGAACTGATCGCCCGCGGCGCGCTCTTTGCCCGCGGCCGGCTGAAGCACCAGTATCCGCATTCCTGGCGCTCGAAGAAGCCGGTCATCTTCCGCAACACGCCGCAATGGTTCGTCTATATGGACAAGACCCTTGCCGACGGCACGACGCTGCGTTCGCGCGCGCTGGGTGCGATCGATGATACGCGCTTCGTGCCCGCCGCCGGCCAGAACCGCCTGCGCGCCATGATCGAAGGCCGTCCGGACTGGGTGCTCTCGCGCCAGCGCGCCTGGGGCGTGCCGATCGCCGTCTTTGCAGACGATGATGGCGATGTCCTGGTCGACGAAGCCGTCAACGCCCGCATCCTCGAAGCCTTCGAACATGAGGGCGCCGACGCCTGGTTTGCCGAAGGCGCCAAGGAGCGTTTCCTCGGCAATGACCACGACCATTCCCGCTGGACCCAGGTCATGGATATCCTCGACGTCTGGTTCGACTCTGGCTCGACGCACACATTCACGCTCGAAGACCGCCCGGACCTGAAGTGGCCGGCCGATCTTTATCTCGAGGGATCCGACCAGCATCGCGGCTGGTTCCATTCGTCGCTGCTGGAATCGGCGGCCACTCGCGGCCGCGCGCCTTATAACGCCGTCCTCACCCATGGCTTCACCATGGACGAGAAGGGCGAGAAGATGTCGAAGTCGAAGGGCAACGTCACAGCACCTCAGGAAGTGATGAAGGACGCCGGTGCCGATATCCTGCGCCTCTGGGTGATGACCTCGGATTATGCCGACGACCTGCGCGTCGGCAAGACGATCATCCAGACCAATGTCGATGCCTATCGCAAGCTGCGCAACACCATCCGCTGGATGCTTGGCACGCTCGCCCACGACAAGGGCGAGGAGATCGCGTTTGCCGATCTGCCGGAGCTGGAGCAGCTGATGCTGCACCGGCTTGCCGAACTCGACGAACTGGTGCGCGAGAACTACGATGCCTTCGACTTCAAGAAGATCGCCCGCGCGCTGATCGATTTCGCCAATGTCGAGCTTTCGGCCTTCTATTTCGATGTCCGCAAGGATGCGCTCTATTGCGACGCGCCGTCGAGCCTGCGCCGGCGCGCCAGCCTGCACGTCATCCGCCAGATCTTCGATTGCATGGTGACGTGGCTTGCCCCGATGCTGCCCTTCACCACCGAGGAGGCCTGGCTGTCGCGCAACCCGTCCGCCGTTTCGGTGCATCTGGAGCAGTTTGCCCCGGTCGCAAAGGAATGGCGCAACGATGCCCTGGCCGAGAAGTGGAAGAAGATCCGCACGGTCCGCTCGGTTGTGACAGGCGCTCTGGAGATCGAGCGCAAGGACAAGCGCATCGGCTCCTCGCTGGAAGCGGCTCCCGTCGTTCATATCGCCGATCCGGAACTGCTGAAGGCGTTGGAAGGCCAGGACTTCACCGAGGTCTGCATCACCTCGGCAATCGAGATCAAGGTCGGCGAAGGACCAGGGGATGCCTTCCGCCTGGCGGAGGTGCCTCAGGTCAGCGTCGTGCCGAAGCTGGCAGAGGGTGAGAAATGCGCCCGCTCCTGGCGCATCACCAGGGATGTCGGTTCCGATCCCGAATATCCCGATGTTTCGGCCCGCGACGCTGCTGCCCTTCGTGAGCTTGCCGCACTTACGTGAAGAATATTGCCGGATGAATTGCGTTTTCGCGGTTCATCCGGTAAAAGCTGCCTGAAAATGGCCGGATTTTTGCGTCAGGGGGACGGTTGTCCGGTTGGGCGATGATTGCACCGGCAGGGCTGGAAGGGTTTTCATGTTAGCAACGCATTGGTTCCGTATGGGCGCCTGCCTGTCTGTTGTAGTGGCGGGATGCTCCCTGGTGTCCGGTTGCGCCAGCAGCCCGACCTACGGCACCGACAAGACCGCCATGGAGCAGCTGACCGACGATCTCGGCCAGTCGGTGTCTTTGACCGGTCCAGACCCGAAGAACAAAGGCGTCAAGTACACGCCGCGTCCAACGCTGGTGCTGCCGGCTCAGGCGCAGAAAGAGACCCTCGTTGCGCCGCAGCAGACGGTCGCCAACAAGGACAATCCGCAGTGGCTTGAATCGCCGGAGGAGACACGTGCTCGTCTCGTTTCGGAAGCCGACGCGAACGAGGACAATCCGAATTACCGCTCGCCGCTCGCAAGCTCTGCGATCGAAGGCGGCCGGCGCACGACGGAAGCTCAGACCAAGGCCTACCGTGAAGCCCGCGCCCTGCAGAAGGGCTCCTATGTCGATCAGCGCCGCTATATATCAGATCCGCCGCCCGGCTACCGCACCGTCGACGATCCGGCAAAGCTCGATGATGTCGGCGAGCCCGAACTCAAGAAGCAGAAGAAGCGCAAGAAGGATGCAGCGGTCGCCAACACCGGCAAGCAGTGGTGGAACCTCCTGCAATAGCGGCTTTTTCGGCGCGCCGGCAAGGATGACGGCGCCGCGCAGAGGCGCTGGGATTACGGCGCCTCTCTCCTTTGCGAAAAGAACCTTCGCAGCAGATCGGCCGATTGGACCTCGTTGAAGCCGGAATAGACCTCCGGGGCGTGGTGGCAGGTCGGCTGCGCATAGAATCGCACGCCATTGTCGACGCCGCCGCCCTTCGGGTCCTCGGCGCCGTAGTAGAGTCTGCGGATGCGCGCAAACGAGATGGCTGCCGCGCACATGGTGCAAGGCTCCAGCGTCACGTAGAGATCGGCACCGGCAAGACGTTCCTGTCCGAGCGCTTCGCAAGCGAGCCGGATCGCGGCGATTTCGGCGTGTGCGGTGACGTCTTTGAGCTCGCGCGTGCGGTTTCCAGAGCGTGAAACGGCAATATCGTCGATAACGACGACGGCGCCGATCGGCACCTCTCCGCGTTCTCCGGCGGCACGCGCTTCTTCGAGCGCCATCTCCATGAAACGATTTGTCTTCACGATCGCAAGAATTTCCACTTAACCGCAGATGCGTGACCTGATAGACAGGCCCAAAAGGCAGGCAAACAACAAATGACACCCAAAGACAAGCCAAAACGCCCGGGCGCAAAGCCCCTTTCACGGGATATCAGGTCGAAAGCCGGCCCGAAGGCGGACGGCGACAAGCCGGCAAAGCCTGCGGTCGCACGCGCAATCGCCGCCGAAACCGATAGTGACGCCAAGGCCGAACGCATTTCCAAGGTGATGGCGCGTGCCGGCGTCGCCTCCCGCCGTGACATCGAACGCATGATCATGGAAGGCCGTGTGACGCTGAACGGCAGGGTGCTCGACACCCCCGTCGTCAACGTCACGCTCGCCGATCGCATCGAAGTCGACGGCGTGCCGATCCGCGGCATCGAGCGCACCAGACTGTGGCTCTATCATAAGCCCACCGGCCTGGTGACCACCAATGCCGATCCGGAAGGCCGCTCGACCGTCTTCGACAACCTGCCGGAAGAATTGCCGCGCGTCATGTCGATCGGCCGCCTCGATATCAACACCGAGGGCCTGCTGCTCTTGACCAATGACGGCGGTCTCGCCCGCGCGCTCGAGCTGCCGGCGACCGGCTGGCTGCGGCGTTACCGTGTCCGCGCCCATGGCGAGATCGATCAGGACGCGCTCGACAAGCTGAAGGACGGCATCGCCGTCGACGGCGTGCTCTACGGCTCGATCGAGGCGACGCTCGACCGCACGCAGGGCTCGAACGTCTGGATCACCATGGGTCTTCGCGAAGGCAAGAACCGCGAAATCAAGAACGTTCTCGGTGCGCTCGGCCTCGACGTCAATCGCCTGATCCGCATTTCCTATGGCCCGTTCCAGCTTGGCGACCTGCCGGAAGGCCATGTCGTCGAAGTGCGCGGCCGCACACTGCGCGACCAGCTCGGCCCGCGCCTCATCGAGGAAGCCAAGGCGAATTTCGACGCGCCGATCTACAATACGACGGCGGTCGCTGCCGAGGAAGAGGCAGAGCCGGCAGCACCGGAAAAGCGCGAGGGTCCGCGTCGCGACGAGGACAAGCGCGAACGGGCGCTGAGCCGTCTCGATACGAAGCGCGACGACCGCCACGGTGGGGCGCGCAAAGAGGACGATCGCCGCGACGGCGGCCGCAGGGACGACGAGAAGCCGAAGCGTCCCCAGCCGCTCGGCCAGCGCCGCAGCGCCAATGTCTGGATGGCGCCGGGCGCCCGGCCGCTCGGCGAAAAGGCAGCGGCGAAAGCCGCCAAGAATGCGCAGACTGCGCGCCGGCGCGGCGAGCAGGCGCCGGCAAAGAATGATCGCATCGAGGATCGCCCGCGCACGCAGGTGAACCGCGTGCGCGAAGAGGATGGCGAATGGATCCGCTCGAGCGAGCAGCCCCGCGGCAAGGATGAGGGCGAAGGCTTCGGCCGCAAGCGCGGCTTTGGTGATCGCCCCGCCCGCGAAGACCGCGGTTCTGGCGACCGCCCGGCGCGCGGCGACCGGCCGTTCGGTGATCGTCCACCGCGTGGTGATCGGCCCTTCGGCGACAAGCCGCGCGGCGATCGCAAGCCGCGTGCGGATGGCGACGAGCGTCCTCGTGCCGCGAGAAGCCCTGCCGGTGAGGGCCGTTCTGAGCGTCCGCGCGGCGACCGCCCCTTCGGCGACCGTCCTTCGCGTGGAGACCGCCCCTTCGGCGACAAGCCGCGCGGTGATCGCAAGCCGCGTGCGGATGGCGACGAGCGTCCTCGCGCCGCCAGAACCTCCCCCGGTGAGGGCCGTTCTGAGCGTCCGCGCAGCGACCGCCCCTCCGGTGATCGTCCTTCACGTGGAGACCGGCCCTTCGGTGATAAGCCGCGTGGCGATCGCAGGCCGCGCGAGGACGGTGATGAGCGTCCGCGGGCAGCCAGAAGCTTTGCCGGCGAGGGCCGCTCCGAGCGTCCGCGCGGTGACAAGCCTTCGGGTGACAGGCCTTCTGGAGACAGGCCGCGCGGCAAGGGCTTTGCGGCCAAGCCCAGCGGGGCGAAACCTGGTGGGGCCAAGAGTTTTTCCGGCAAGCCGAAAGGCACCAAGCCGGGCGGGGACAGACCGGGCGGCGACAGGCCTGCGGGCGGGCCGTCCAGAGGTGGTGCTAGAGGAAAAGGAATGACGCGCGGTGCGGATCGTCGGCGGTGAGTTTCGCGGACGGCCTCTCGCCGTGCCAAAATCCAACGAGATCCGGCCGACCGCCGACCGGACGCGCGAGAGCCTGTTCAATATATTGAGCCATGCCTATCCGGAATGCGTCGATGGCACCCGGATTCTCGACCTTTTTGCCGGCACCGGCGCCGTCGGCCTCGAAGCCGTCTCACGCGGCTGTCGCCATGCGCTCTTCGTCGAAAACAGTGTCGAGGGCAGGGCGCTGCTCTGGGAGAATATCGATGCGCTCGGCCTGCATGGTCGAACGCGCATCCTGCGCCGGGATGCGACCGATCTCGGCAGCGTCGGCAATCTCGACCCCTTCGACGTGCTCTTTGCCGACCCACCCTATGGCAAGGGTCTCGGTGAGAAGGCGATGGCTGCGGCGGCCGAGGGCGGCTGGCTGCGGCCAGGCGCAATCGCGGTGCTCGAAGAACGGGCCGATATTGTCGTTTCCGTCCATCCTTCCTATGTCTTCCTCGAAAGCCGCATCTTTGGCGATACGAGGGTGCATTTCTTCCGATATCAGCCGCAATAAGCGGGGGCGGGCGTGCAGCAGGCAGAGATCATCAGCCCGAAATTGCCTGCGATCAGCGATGTGCCGACGGTCGCCGTCGCTTTTGGCGGCGGCGGTGCGCGCGGACTTGCCCATATCCATGTCATCGAGACGCTCGATGAACTCGGCATCCGCCCGGTGGCGGTATCAGGCTCGTCGATCGGCGCGATCATGGCGGCCGGCATGGCGGCCGGCATGTCCGGCGCCGAAATCCGCGAACATGCGCTGACGACCGTCGGCAACAAGACGGCCGTCGTCGCCCGCATCTGGGGCCTGAGGCCGGCGACGGTGCGCGATGCGGTGGCCAAGGGTATCCGCATCGGCCAGTTCAATCTGGAGCGGATCCTGAAAGCCTTCCTGCCGTCCGAGCTGCCGGCCCGCTTCGAGGATCTGCTGGTCCCGATGAAGGTGATCACCACGGATTATTACGGGCAGTGCGAAGTCATCATCGAACAGGGTGAGCTGTTCCCGGCGCTCGCGGCCTCTTCCGCCATCCCCGCCGTCTTCATGCCGGTGCGCCTGCGCGACCGTGTGATGATCGACGGCGGCATCAGCAATCCGGTGCCCTATGAATGCCTGATGGATCTTGCCGACATCGTCGTCGGCATCGATGTCGTCGGCGCGCCGGAAGGCGACGGCACCCATATTCCGAACCGCATGGAGAGCATCTTCGGTTCCGGCCAGCTGATGATGCAGACGGCGATCTCGCTGAAGCTGAGGCTTCGCCCGCCGCATATCTTCCTGCGCCCGACGGTCGGGCGCACCGGCGTCATGGATTTCCTGAAGGCCCGCGAAGTCCTTGCCATGTCCGTCGGCGTCAAGGACGACCTGAAATTCGCCCTTGACCGGGAAATCGAGGCTCGGCTGAAGCGCTAAAGCACTCTTGGCTTCACTGAGCATGGCCTTCATGGCCGGCGTGACCCGCACCGTTTGCAGCCTCGTTCATCATCACCGTGCCCTCGAAGCTTGAGAACAGCGCAAGCGCGGAAGAATCGAGGCCGGCCTCGGCATCCTTCAGATTCGCAGCCAGCCCGGCGGCGTCATGTGCGGAAAGCCCGATCGTCTCCAGCGTCCCGGCATCCTTCAGGCTGTCGCCGCTGCAGAGATAGATGCTCCAGCCGTGATGCGACTTCTTCATCAGGGCTCGTCCGCCGTATCCGTTCTGCCGCCAGCCGACGATCGCCCAATCGGCCTGAACGACGACCGGCGCGATATCGAGCGGCTTGTCTGGCCGTTCGAACATCACCTTCAGCCTCGCCGGGATCGCCTGTTGCGGATCATCGTCCGCAGATGCCATGGATGCAAGCAGCACGCCGGCAACAATAGCGATGATCTTCTTCATCTGATGGCCTTCCTCAAGCGAGAACACGTTTCAGCAACGGTACGAACCGCACGACGATCTGGTCGAAGGCGATCATGGCGACAATCGCGAGCCCGCTCATCGGGAAGGTGACGGCGAAGATCCCGACGATCACCCACAGGCAGTAATAGATCGAAGGCTTCGGCGGCATGGGTGGCACGCCGAGGCGGCCGATCGGGCGACGTTTCCACCACATGACGATAGCGGTCACGCAGCTGAGCACAATTGCAAGGCATGTTGCGAGCATCAGCAACTGGTTGAAACGCCCCCATTCCTGTCCCTGATGGACATTGATGCCCCACTCGATCGCTTTGCCGAGGAACGGATATTGATCGAAGCCGATATCGATCAGTGGTTTGCCGGAATACTGGTCGATATGGAGCGTGCGTTCGTCGGCAAGATCGTCGGGAAAGAGCGAGGCGGTATAGACGCCCGTCTCGTCGGAGGGGATCGCCACGTCGAAGCCCGGCGTCATGCCCAGCCGTTTGGCGGTCTCCACGGCTTTGTCGAGGCCGATTGGCCTGGCTGATTGCGCTGCGGCGATATCGGAAAGCGGAACGGGCGCCTTCTCGACGATCCAGCCGCTGTTCGGAAGGATATCCTCGGTGACTTTCCGCGACTTCGGCACATCGTCCCAGAACTGGACCGGATAGCCGAGGCCATGTTCGGTCAGCCAGGCATTGGCGTTCGCCCCCCAATAGCCCGACCATGGCATGCCTGACATCGCGAGGAAGAAGATCAGGACACCGGCGAAGGCGCCGGTCACGGCATGCAGGTCGCGCCAGAAAACGCGGCGGCCGGGCGTTCCCCGCACGCTGATAACGCCGCCCGTCTGGCGTCGCGGCCACCAGAGATAGATGCCGGTGACGACGAGCACCATGGCAAAGCCGCCGGCAATTTCGATCAGCCGGTTCGTTATGGTGCCGAAATAGGCGAGGCTGTGGATGCGCTTGACGACATAATTGAACTCGTCGGTCGATCCGACCACATCGAGCACCTTGCCGTCATAGGGGTTGACAAAGACCAGCATCGAGCCGGCATCGCTGGAGAGGGTGACGATGGCCGATCGCTCGGGCAGGACCGGGTCTTTGTAGGATGTCGCGGTTGAGCCCGGCACGGCGGAGGCGGCTATCTCTGCAATCCGCTCCGGCGACAGCGCTTCGCCAGCCGGCTGGACACTGTAGCGGTAGCCGAAGAAGGTGCTGTTGATCTCGTCCTTGAAGAGATAGAGCGATCCGGTAACGGCCAGATTGAGCAGGAAGGGTATGACGAGAAGCCCGGCGAAGAAATGCCAGCGCCAGATGGCACGGTAGAGCGAAACGCCGTCTGCGGCATGCTCCGCCGGTTCGGCAGCAGTAATGGTCGACATGAGAATGGATCCGTATCCACGGCCGACGGCACGCATGCAGGTCGACCGGCGTTTAAAGGCGCGCTACGGCGCCTGCCGCAACGCGAAGTTCAGGCAGGGATCGGATCGGAAGGAGGCGCCCGAGGGCCGGTATTGGGCGGGAAAAGCTGGCGATGGAAGGCCTCGGCCCGAATCGGCAGTTCAACCGTAGCCGCAAAGTGTATGGCGGAACCGGCGATGTCCGTCGGCGCCGGCAGGAGGATGGAGGCGCTGATCCGGCAGGCTTCGCAACCATGCGAATGCGCCTTGTCGTGCTGCTCCTGACCGGATGTGTCTGTCGTGGTGACGCAAAGCGTCGGCAGCGTCCCGTCCGGAAGCACATATTGCGCGAGTTCAGCCGGATCGAATTCGCCGGCTGCTGCGAGGGGAACCTGATGGGCGAAGCCGACGAACACCAGTGCGACCGCGCACAGGATGCGCAGCGCCCATTGTTCGATCTGTCTCGTCCGTCTGATCAAGATTCCCTCTTGGATCGCTCCGATCGGACGTTTGATAAACGCCGCCCCCTCGATATTCAATGCGTCAATTTCGCAAGCCGGTCAGGGGCGATCAGGCATCCGCCGTCGCATCGGCGGTTCCGGCCAGCGGATCGTCCTCGAAGGGATCGGCGGCGCGTTTCGGCTTGACCAGCGGTTCGGGGCGGACAGGGTGGGAAAACAGCATGTCGCGCCCGGCCTGCAGTCCTTCGGACACCTGCAGCACCAGGCGTGCCTCGTCGCGCTTGCGGATATCCTCGCCGATTTCGTAGGCGTCGACCTCGGAAACGCCGAGCGCCTCCAATGTTCGCCGTCCGAAGAGTAGGCCCGATTCCAGCGTTTCGCGCAGCTCGTAGTCGATACCCTTGTTGCGCAGTTCGATCGAATGGATGCGGTCGTAGGAGCGCACGTAGAGCCGGGTGTGCGGATAGTCGGCCTGCACCAGCTCCACCACCTTGTCGGTGATTTCCTTCTTCTGCGTGCAGACCAGCACGATCTTCGCCCGGTCGATGCCGGCCGAGCGCAGCACGTCCTTGCGGGCGCCGTCGCCGAAATAGATGCGGAAGCCGAAGGAGGAGGCCTGGCGGATGCGGTCGGCGGAAAAATCGATGACGGTGACGCTACGCCCGCCGGCAAGCAGGATCTGGGCGGCGATCTGGCCGAAACGCGAGAAGCCGACCATCAGCACGTCGGCGCCCGCGCCCTCGAAATCCTCGTCCAGTTCCTCCTGTTCGTCGCCGTTGAGCAGCCGCTTCGAAAGGGCCGAGCCGATCGGCGTCAGCGCCATGGACAGCGTGACGATCGCGACCAGCAGCGAGGCTGTGCTCGTCGACATCAGCCCGGCCGCACCCGCCGTGGTAAACAGCACGAAGCCGAATTCGCCGCCCTGCGGCAGCAGGAAAGCGATGCGGATCGCATCGTCGTGCGAAGAGCCGGAGATCCGGCAGATCCCGTAGATGACGATCGCCTTGACGGCCATGACGATCGGCACGGCGACGATGACGAAAAGCGCGTTGTCGGCGAGAACGTCGAGCTCCAGCGACAGGCCGACGGCGATAAAGAAGATAGCGAGCAGCACGCCGCGGAACGGCTCGATATCTGCCTCCAACTCGTGCCGGTAGGAGGATTCGGCCAGCATCACGCCGGATAGGAAGGCGCCCATCGCCATCGAAAGCCCGGCCAGCTGCATCAAGCTCGCCGATCCCATGACGACGAAGAGGGCAGCCGCGATCATTGCTTCGCGCGCGCCGGTCCGGGCGATGATCTGGAAGAGCGGCGTCAGCAGGTAACGTCCCATGACGATCATCGCCGCAACCGCGCCGACGGCGATAGCGAAATCGAACAGTGGCGCGTTGCTGCCCTTATCGCCGCCGTCGAGGATGGTGATCAGCGCCAGCAGCGGCACGATCGCCAGGTCCTGGAACAGCAGCATCGAAAAGGAGCGTTGCCCGTATCTGGTATTGACGTCGCCGTCGCCCTCGAGGATCTGCATGGCGAAGGCGGTTGAAGACAGCGCCAGGCCAAATCCGGCAACGATGCTGCCGCGCCAGTCGAGAACCTGGGAAAACCAGGCAAGCGCGGTCAGCGCTAGCCCCGTCAGCACCACCTGCGCCGCGCCGAGGCCGAAGATGTCGCGCCGCATCTGCCAGAGGCGGGTGGGTTTCAACTCCAGTCCGATGATGAAGAGCAGGAAGACGACGCCGAGTTCGGCGACGGCGAGGATCTGTTCGCCATCGGTGATGCCGTGGAAGACCGGGCCGATGACGATGCCGGCGGCGAGATAGCCGAGCACCGTGCCGAGCCCGAGTTTCTTGAAGATCGGCGCGGCGACCACCGCCCCGCCAAGCAGCAGGATCGTTTCGGAAAAAAAGGCATTGGACGCTGACATGCTGGCAATTTCTCTCGACGGCGGGGAGCAAGCAGGCAGCCCCGATAAAGAATCGGTGACGGCGGCCTTGATGCTTGGGAGAGTGCACAATAAATGGAAGCCGAAGGAAAGGCCAAATCATGTCCTCTGAAATTGATTCCTCGACACTTCTTTCCCGCGCAAGTCAATTGATCGATCTGGCAAGGAAGGCAGGGGCCGATGCCGCCGACGCCGTCGTCGTACGGTCGCGCTCGCAATCGGTGAGCGTCCGCCTCGGCAAGGTCGAGGGCACGGAATCCTCCGAAAGCGACGATTTCTCGCTGCGTGTCTTCATCGGCAAGCGTGTCGCCAGCGTCTCGGCCAATCCGGGCTTCGATCTTCAGGCGCTGGCCGAACGCGCCGTCGCCATGGCCAAGGTTTCTCCGGAAGACCCCTTCGCCTGCCTGGCGGATGAGGCGAGTCTTTCGAGATCCTATCCCGACCTGCAATTGCTCGATACCACCGAGGTCTCCTCCGAGATGCTGCGCGAGGCGGGTCTTGCCGCTGAAGCAGCAGCTCTTGCGGTCAAGGGGGTTACCAATTCCTCCGGCGCCGGCGCGTCGGCCGGCATGGGCGGCCTCGTTCTTGCCACCTCGCACGGTTTCGAAGGCAATTACATGGCCTCGCGTTTCGGCCATTCCGTCAGCGTCATCGCAGGTGAAGGCACCGGCATGGAGCGCGACTATGATTATGACAGCCGTCTCTATTATGCCGAGCTCGACGATCCCGCTGAAATCGGCCGTCGCGCCGGCGAACGGGTGATCAAACGGATCAATCCGCGCCAGGTGCCGACCGGCAAGGACATCACCGTCATCTTCGATCCGCGTGTCGCCCGCGGCTTCGTCGGCCATATCGCCGGTGCGATCAATGGTGCTGCCGTCGCCCGCAAGTCCAGCTTCCTGCGCGACAAGATGGGTCAGCAGATCCTGAAGTCAGGCCTGTCGATCACCGACGATCCGCTGATCGTGCGCGGCCCTTCCTCGCGGCCCTTCGACGGCGAGGGAGTGTCCGGCGAGCGGCTGGTGATGATCGAGGATGGTGTTTTGAAGCACTGGTTCCTCTCGACCTCGACCGCGCGCGAGCTCGGCCTCGAAACCAACGGCCGCGGCGTGCGCGGCGGCACCACCGTCTCGCCTTCTTCCACCAATCTTGCGCTGGAACCCGGCGACATCTCGCCGGAGGATCTGATCCGCAGCGTTGGCAACGGTTTTTATGTGACCGAATTGATCGGCCACGGCGTCAACATGATCACCGGCGAATACAGCCGCGGCGCCACCGGCTTCTGGATCGAGAACGGCGAACTCACCTTCCCGGTCTCCGAGGTGACGATCGCCTCGAACCTCAAGGAGATGTTCATGCGCCTGACGCTGGCAAACGACATCGATCGCAAATTCGGCGTCGCGGCTCCCACGTTTGCCATCGAAGGCATGACGCTCGCGGGGCGCTAGAGCATGTCTCGCAAAAGTGTGCAGCGGTTTTGCGATAAAGACATGCGGAAAAGCAAAGACCTAAAGCGTGGCAAGCGAATCTGAAAGATCGCGACGCGCTTTAGAGCATGATGCCGAAAAGTGTGAGCGGTTTTCGGGCGAAATCATGCTCTCACTATTGAATTGAGAAATGGATTGATCTGATGAGCGACATGGAGAAAGCCCGCTGGCAGAGCGATCTCACGCTGATCGCCGATGCTGCGAAAGAGGCGGGCGCCGTCGCTTTCGGCTTCTTCAACCAGTCGCCTGAGGTCTGGTGGAAGAACGAGGACCGTTCGCCCGTCAGCGCCGCCGATTTCGCCGCCAACAAGACGCTCGAGACCATCCTGCGCAAGGCCCGGCCGGATTATGGCTGGCTGTCGGAAGAAACCGACGACGATGCCGACCGCCTTTCACGCGAAACGCTGTTCATCATCGATCCGATCGACGGCACGCGCGCCTTCCTCGGCGGGCAGAAGGTCTGGTGCGTCAGCGTCGCGGTGGTTCATCGCGGCCGGCCGGTCGCTGGCGTGCTCTATGCCCCGGCGCTCGAGGAGCTCTATGAGGCGGTCGAGGGCGGCGTGGCGCTGAAGAACGGCGTCCCCTTCACCGTCTCAGCGGCCGGACCGGAAGAGATGAGCCGCCTTGCAATCGGCGAAGACCTGCTGAAGACCTTTCCGACGGAATTCCGCGATCGGGTGACGCGCGAGAAATACATTCCCTCGCTGGCCTATCGCATCGCCATGGTGGCGGACGGTCGTCTCGACGGCACCTTCGTCAAGGGCAATTCACATGATTGGGACCTTGCCGCTGCCGATCTGATCCTCGTCTGTGCCGGCGGCGGCCTCGTCGACATCGAAGGCCGGCCGATTGTCTACAATCGCGCCGAAGTCACCCACAATGTCCTCTGCGCGGCCCCAACGCCCCGCATCAGTGAGTTCCTCGCGGCCTTTGCGGGGCGACGAGACAGTTGACGTTTCCGTCAAAATCCCGCAGATGGGTGGCGGAGGAGAATAGGCAGAAAGAGAAGAAAAAATGACTGACTCCGGTGACAAGAAGCAGCTTCTGCATCTCGTTTTTGGCGGCGAACTGGAAAGCCTCGATGACGTCCAGTTCCGTGATCTGCAGGGTCTCGATATCGTCGGCATTTTCCCGGATTATGCCACGGCGCTGACGGCCTGGAAGTCGAAGGCGCAGCAGACGGTCGACAATGCGCATATGCGCTACTTCATCGTCCACATGCATCGTTTGCTCGATCCGCAGGAAAAGCCCAAGGGCTGAGCTTAGCAAGTTCCGCCGGCCGGCCGCTCGTCGAGCGGAGCTTTGGTGCACCGGGCGCGCCCGTCGATCCGGATTGTTGGACGCATTCTGAACAAATTAATCGGCCATTGCGGCCGCAACGATAATTAGGGAATGGGTTTGATGTCGATCGGTTTTGATCGGAGGCTGGCGCGATGAGTTCCCGGATGGCGCGGTTCGGTCTGAACGCATACCGTCTGGCGGGAACCGTGGCCTCTCCAGTCGTCGGGCTCTATATCACCTACCGCACGGCCAAGGGCAAGGAAGACCGGGCCCGCCGCCTGGAGCGCTTCGGCTATCCGAGCGCCAACCGGCCGCAGGGCCCGCTCATCTGGTTTCACGCCGCAAGCGTCGGTGAAACCAACGCCGTCATCCCGCTGATCCGCGAAATCCGCCGCCGCGACATCCATGTCATCCTGACGACCGGCACCATCACCTCGGCCAAGCTCGCCGCCGAGCGCCTCGGCCAGGAAGCGATCCATCAATATGTGCCGCTCGACCTGAAGCCCTCCGTCAGCCGCTTCCTCGATTATTGGCAGCCCGATTGCGCCATCATCGCCGAATCCGAGATCTGGCCGGCAACGGTGCTGGAACTCGGCCGCCGCCGCATTCCGCAGATCCTGATCAATGCCCGCATGTCGGACCGCTCCTTTGCCCGCTGGCGCCGCCGCCCGGCGATCGCCGAAGCCTTGTTCGAGAATCTTGCCCTCGTCATCGCCCAGTCGGATGTCGATGCCGAACGTTTCCGCGATCTCGGCGCTGTGCCCGTCATCACCTCGGGCAATCTGAAGGTCGATACCGACGCACCGCCCTATGACAGCGCTGTCTTCGCCCGCTACAAGAAGCAGATCGGCGAGCGCAAGACCTGGGCGGCGATCTCGACCTTCGACGGCGAGGAGAACGCTGCCGCCATCGTTCACCGGGCGCTCAGGGAGCGCGACCGCCAGTTGACGATTATTGTGCCGCGCCATCCCGAGCGCAGCGACGAGATCGAGGCGGCCCTCGTCAAGCAGGGGCTGAAGGTCGCCCGCCGCACCCGCGACGATGTCTTGTCCGCCGATGTCGATATTTTCCTCGGCGATACGATCGGCGAAATGGGTCTTTATCTCCGTCTGACGGAAATCGCCTTCGTCGGCCGCTCGCTCTTTGCCGAAGGCGGCCAGAACCCGCTGGAGCCAGCCATGCTCGGCTGCGCCATTCTCTCCGGCGGCCATGTGCAGAATTTCCGCGATGCCTATCAGAAGCTTGCCCGCAGCGGCAGCGCCCGCATGGTGCGCGATACTGAAATGCTGGCCAAGGGTGTGCATTATCTGCTGATCAACGACGACGCCCGCCGCAACATGATCGAGGCCGGCATCACCGCCGTGCACGAGATGCGCGGCGCGCTGACGGCAACGGTAAAGGGGCTGGAACCCTATATCAATCCGCTGACGGTGAAGGCGCGGCTGCTGCCCAAGGCCGTGGCCCAGGTCTGAGGAGCGAAGATGTCGGCAGTGGCCCCTATCAAAGGCATTCTCTTCGACAAGGACGGCACGCTGCTCGACTATGACGAGAGCTGGCTGCCGGTCAACCGCGAGCTTGCCCGCATCGCCGCCAGAGGGGATGAGCTTCTCGCCAACCGGCTGCTGTCGGCCTGCGGCATGGATCCGGTGACCGGCCACATCGTTCCCGACAGCCTGCTTGCCGCCGGCAATACCCGTCAGATCGCCTCAGGCCTTGTTGCCGCGGGTTCGATGGTGGATGTCGACGAACTGACGGTCCGCCTCGACGACCTGTTTTCCAGTGCCGCCGAATTTTCCGTGCCGGTGACCGACCTCGCCGGCTTCTTCGAGCGGCTGCATCGGCGCGGCTTCAAGCTCGGTGTCGCCTCCAGCGACAATGAGCGGTCGATCCGCCAGACGGCGGAACGTTTCGGTTTTGCCCGCTATATCGATTACATCGCCGGCTACGACAGCGGTTTCGGCGTCAAGCCGGAGCCCGGCATGGTGCTCGGCTTCTGCGCTGCGACCGGTCTTTTGCCTGAAGAGGTCGCCATGGTCGGCGATAACAATCACGATCTGCACATGGGTCTGAATGCCGGCACGGGTCTCAGGATCGCGGTGCTGACCGGCACCGGTTCGCGGGAGACGCTTGCCGCCGCGGCCGATCATGTGCTCGACGATATCACCGCCATCGAGACGCTGCTGCCCGACTTGCAGCCGGCCTGACCGGTAAGGGCTTGCATTTTTTCAGGTTTTGGCTTCTCAATCCGACCGGTCGAAAAGCAGGGGACTGGCTGTCGCTAAAGCAATTCCAGCAAAAGTGCACGGCGGTTTTGCCGGGAAAAGCGCGCAGCGACTTTCCCAAGGGATTGCGTGAGAACAAGCCGGACAGGGGAGCGGGACGGCAAGATGATATCCGAAGCGCCACCGTTCTGGTGGAGGAAAGCCGATTGGCGGGCCTGGCTGCTGCTGCCGCTTTCTTTTCTCTATGGCCGTATCGCCGGCCACCGCATGGCCCATGCGCGCCGCGCTTCCGTTCCCATCCCGGTCATCTGCGTCGGCAATTTCACCGTCGGCGGCGCCGGCAAGACGCCGACGGCGCTGACGATCGCTCGCGCCGCCAAGGCGAAGGGGCTGAAGCCCGGCTTTCTCAGCAGGGGTTACGGCGGCTCGCTCGATGTGACCACCGTGGTCGATCCCGATCATCACCGGGCGATTGCCGTCGGCGACGAGCCGTTGTTGCTTGCCCAGGAAGCGCTGACGGTGATTTCGCGCCGGCGCGTCGAAGGAGCTGCACGGCTGGTGGCGGAGGGCGCCGATCTCATCATCATGGATGACGGTTTCCAGAGTGCCCGGCTGGCGATCGACTATGCCCTGCTCGTCATCGACGCGACGCGCGGCCTCGGCAACGGCCATATCGTGCCGGGTGGCCCGGTCCGCGCGCCGATCCGCCAGCAGCTGCGGTCCGCGACCGCTCTGCTGAAGGTTGGCGGCGGCAATGCCGCCGACAGGATCGTCCGCATGGCGGCGCGCGCGGCAAAGCCCTATTTCACCGCATCGCTGAAAGTCCGGGGCGACAACACGCTGGCCGGCACCAAGGTGCTCGCCTTTGCCGGCATCGCCGATCCCGCCAAATTCTTCCGCACGGTCGAATCCCGCGGCGCCGAGATCGTCGTCGCCAAGTCCTTCGGCGATCACGAGCACCTGACCGAGGAGGAGATCGACGACATCCTGACAACCGCCGAGCGTCAAGGTCTCTTGATCGTCACCACCTCCAAGGATTTCGTCCGCCTGTCCGGCCATCAGGGCAAGGCGGCACGGCTCGTCGAAAAGAGCCGGGTGATCGAGGTCGACATGGTCTTCGAGGATCACCTCGCCCCCAGCCTGATCATCGACCGGGCGATCGTCGCCTGCCGCGAGCGGCGGCTGCGGGAAATGAAGGCTGGGGCTTAGAGCTCCATAGCCGGTATGTCGGAATTCATCGGAACTTGCTGCTGTCGTCATCGCATCACGATATCAGCGCGTAATACGCATCGTCACAAACCCTGCAGATTTGACCAGAAGCGTTCGAGGGCGGCTGAGCCGCTGCCCTGCTTGCGGATAGCGAGGACGTTCAGGGTGACCTCAGCCTGTCGCGCGTCGACGATACAGAGTTCGTTCCGCTCTATCTCGCGGGTCGCAGAGCTTTCCGGCAGCCAGCCGATGCCTTTCCCCGCGAGAATCATGCGCTTGACCGACTCCGACATCGAGTTTTCATAGGTTACTCGAAAGCTCCGCCCTGTCTTCTGCATGTCGAGCATGAGCTGAGTTTGCACTTTTCCGAGAAAGCAGTCGGATGAATAGGCGACGAGAGGCATATCTTCGTTTCCGGGCCAAGTTGCCAAGTCGATGACCGGGTTTCCTCGTTGATCTGCCTTGCTGACGAGGTGGAAAGGATCGATTCTGATAACCTTCGAGGAGAACTGCCCGGTCTGCAGGACCGGTGGCCCGAACTCGTGGGAATAGCAAAAGGCAATGTCGCAGCGGCCGAGCGCAAGCGATTCTACGCAGTCGTAGAAGTCCGTCGCATGCATACGGGTTATGAAGGGACCGGTGCGTTGTTCGACGCTCGTAAGAAGATCGGGAAAGATACTAAGAGCGATGGTGTGCAGCGCGCTGAAGGTGAGCACCTCGATGCCGGCGCGTGCCTGTTGCCGGCATTCATCGCGGACGCGGTAGATTTCGCGCATCAACTCACGGCTCGACTCGAGAAACGTCTCCCCGGCGTTCGTTAGCCTGACCGGATAGGAGCTGCGATCGATCAGCGCGGCGCCGATCCAGTTTTCCAGCGCCCTTATTCTGCGGCTGAAGGCGGGCTGCGTCACATGTCGGGCCGCTGCCGCGGTAGAAAAGTTCCGCACGGCTGCGAGTTCCATGAAGTCTTCTAGCCAACCGAGTTCCATCACAAACCTTATGCAAATTTTGCATAACTTATCGGAAAACGGCATTTGCCGCAACGGAGCCTGCCTGTCAGCCTCGCTCTCAAAGGACGAGAAACATTGTCCGCAAAATGCCTCTTAAGATGGCTCGCTGATGCAGCCGCCACCTGTATTTCTTTGGGATTGATCTCATGCGCCAAGTCTATGTTAATGGGGACTATCTGCCTGAAACCGAGGCCCGGATTTCTGTCTTTGATCGGGGCTTTCTGTTTGCCGACGGGGTCTATGAGGTAACGCTCGTACTCGACCGTAAGCTTGTTGATTTTGCGGGCCATATGCGCCGCCTGCGCCACTCGCTCGGCGAACTCGACATGGCTTTCGCACTGACCAACGAGAAACTGCTGGATATCCATCGGGAACTGATCCGGCGGAACGATATCGAGGAAGGGCTGGTCTATCTGCAAGTGACCCGAGGGGCCGCCGATCGCGACTTTCTCTTTCCCGCCGATGCGACGCCCAGAACGGTCGTGGTTTTCACGCAGAAAAAATCGCTCGTTGATAGCCCATTGGCGGAGCGCGGGCTCCATGTCATCACGGTGGAAGATTTGCGGTGGCGACGTTGCGATATCAAGACGGTGCAACTCCTCTACCCCTCCATGGCAAAGATGGAAGCCAAGTCGCGCGGCGCCGACGACGCGTGGATGGTCAGAGATGGCTTTGTGACCGAAGGCTCATCGAACAATGCCTATATCGTGACCCTGGAGGGCACGGTTGTGACAAGGGATCTCTCAACCGATATCCTGCGCGGGATCACGCGTGAGGCTGTTTTGCAATGCGCACAGGATCTTCAGCTGAGAATCGAGGAGCGTCCGTTTACCGTCGAGGAGGTCGAGAACGCCGCCGAGGCGTTTTCGACCTCCTCATCCGGCCTGGTCAGTCCAGTCGTCAGGATCAACGAGCGGGTGGTCGGAAAGGGAACGCCGGGACCAATGGCAGCCCGACTTCGGCAGCTCTACCTTGAGCGAAGCCGAGCCTCGGCTATCTAGGGTAGTTCCAGCAAAAGTCCGCAGCGGTTTGCGTCCATTCGGACCTCTCCTGGAAAACTGAGGTGGGAATTCCAGTCTTCTAAATAAGCTCCGATGGACAAGCTCACAGTTAGAGCATTTCCGTTTTTCTCCGAATCACGGAAATGCTCTATCTTTTTGTTTTCACGCAAATCCGGACGCAAAACCGCTGCGCACTTTTGCTGGAATTGCTCTAGCGCCGCTGGTTCGGCAGCACGCCGGCGCGTTTGTCGGCATCGATGGCCGAGATCACGTCGGCATAGGGCTCCTGCCGGGCGACGCTCCAGTAGCGCAATTCGTCGAGCGGGATCTGTTTCCCCGTCATCGCGCAGACGACATAGGAGCCGGGTGAGAGAATCTGGAAATCGCCATCGAGATACCGGATCTTCGCCTCGCGGTTTCCGTGCCCTTCGAACAAATTCATGCGCTCCGTTCCCTGCCGACTGTCATTAGAGCATGTCTCACAGAAGTGTGCCGCGGTTTTGCGATCACGACACGCTTTAGTTTGCCATACTCCCGCAAGGGCCGCTTTTCCAGCTTTTTTAGCTTCTGCCGAAAAGCCGCTCGATATCGCTGAGCTTCAATTCGATATAGGTCGGCCGGCCGTGATTGCACTGGCCGGAGCCGGGGGTCACTTCCATCTCCCGCAGCAGCGCGTTCATTTCCTCCGGCCGCAGCCGCCGTCCCGAGCGCACCGACCCGTGGCAGGCCATGGTCGCTGCCACATATTCGAGCTTGGCCGATAGGCCCGACGCCGTGTCCCATTCGGCGATCTCGTCGGCAAGCTGGCGGATCAGCCCATGCGCATCGACCTCGCCGAGCATCGCCGGCGTCTCGCGCACGGCGATCGCGCCGGGGCCGAAACGCTCGATCGCCAGGCCGAGTTCGGAAAGCTCGGCCGCATGCTGCATCAGCCGGTCGCAGTCCTCTTCCGGAATATCGACGATCTCGGGGATGAGCAGCACCTGCGAGGCCAGCCGCTTCGAATGCAGCGCCTTGCGCATCGCCTCGAAGACGAGCCGCTCATGCGCGGCATGCTGGTCGACGATGACGAGCCCATCCTCGGTCTGGGCGACGATGTAGTTTGCGTGGATCTGCGCCCGCGCCGCGCCGAGCGGATACCGCGTGTTTGGTTCGGCGACTGCCGGCTGCGGCGAAAACTGCGGCTCGGCCCGCGCCGTCGGCATCGAAAGTCCGTCGAAGGACGCCTGTGGCCGCTCGCCGAGTCCCGTTGTCGGCTGATAGGGCTGGGAGGGCGAGGTTTCGGCCGACCATGCCGTTTGCGGCCGCTGGTTATTCGGCTGGAAACCGGGGCGGAAGGAGCGCAGCATGTCGCTCGCGCCGGTGGTTGCCGCCCGGCTGCCGTCGCGCGCCAGGGCCTCGCGGATGGCGCCGACGATCAGGCCGCGCACCAGGCTAGGATCGCGGAATCGCACGTCGGATTTTGCCGGATGCACGTTGACGTCGACCAGAGCGGGATCGAGCGTGATCGCCAGCACCGCCACCGGATAGCGTCCGGATGGGATCGTCTCGGCATAGGCGCCGCGGATCGCCGAGAGGATCAGCTTGTCCTGCACCGGCCGGCCGTTGACGAAAGCGTATTGGTGGGCGGAGTTGCCGCGATTGAAGGTCGGCACGCCGGCAAAGCCGGTAAGCGCGATCTCCTCGCGCACCGCGTCGAGCGCAATGGCGTTGTCGCGGAACTCCTTGCCGAGCACCTGCGCCATGCGCGCCAGATGGTCGTCGCCGGTCGCCGGAAATTCCAGTGTCGTGCGGTCCGAACCCGACAGCACGAAGCGTACCGCCGGAAAGGCGATCGCCATGCGCTTGACGATCTCGGTAATGGCGCCGGCCTCGGCTTTCTCCGTCTTCAGGAATTTGAGCCGGGCGGGTGTCGCGAAGAACAGGTCGTGCACTTCGACGATCGTCCCGGGATTGGCGGCAGCCGGGCGCATATGCGCGATCTTGCCGCCGGCAACGGCAATCTCGTGGCCGCCTGTGCTGTCGCGCCTGCGGCTTGCAATGCTGAGCCTTGCGACCGAGCCGATCGAGGGCAGCGCCTCGCCGCGGAAGCCGAGCGTGCGGATATCCTCGAGCGTCTCTGAGATCTTCGAGGTGCAGTGGCGCCTGACCGCCAGTTCCAGATCGGCCGCGTCCATGCCCGAGCCGTTGTCGCTGACGCGCAGCAGCGCCTTGCCGCCGCCTGATGTGGCGATCTCGATGCGCGTCGCACCCGCGTCGAGCGCGTTTTCGATCAGTTCCTTGGCAGCGCTCGCCGGCCGTTCGATGACTTCGCCGGCGGCGATCTGGTTGATGAGCGTTTCGGAAAGCTGTCTGATGGCCATGGGCTATTTTCGGGGATTCGCGGGCCGGAGGGAAGGGGTTTCGACAGGCTTTCCCGAAACGTGATCCGGAGCTCCCCCAAATTTGGGAATAGGTAATGTTAAGCCGGTTTTAACATAAAAATGGCATTTCTAATCACATACCTCCGGAAGCTGCGAAATCGAACAGATGTGGGACGCAACAGAATGAGTGCCGGCTTCGAAAAGGCGGACACATCATCAGAAATCGATGGAGCTCCCGCCGAGGCCGATCTGCAGACGGCGCTTTTCGATGTGGTGTGCGACAGCCTTTCCGCAGCTTTCATCATCTACGACAAGAATGATCATCTGGTCTTCGCAAGCCGCCAGATACTTGAATTCTTTCCGCTGCCGTCCGAAATGCTGAAGCCCGGCACGCGGCTTCGCGATTTCCTCGGCGCGATGTACGACACCGGCATTCGCCAGCAGTATGATGTCAGGCAGGGCGGCTCGCTGAGCCGCGAAGACTGGCTGTCACAGAAAATCGCCTCGCATTGGCGCGAGCGCTTCGATGCCGTCGAGCGCCACGGCGCCGACCGCTGGGTCCGCTTCGTCAAGCGCAGGCTGCCGGGCGGTTACGGCGTCAGCATCATCTCCGACATTTCCGAGAGCAAGAAGCGCGAAGAGCAATGGCGCTCCGATCTGGAGCGGGTGCAGCTCACCGAGGACATTCTCGACAATCTGCCGTTCCCGCTATTCGTCAAGGATCGCAACCTCACCTATGTCGCGGTGAACCTTGCCTTCTGCGAGAAATATCAGACGAGCGCCGACGAGGTGCTCGGGCGCAAGAGCGGTGATCTTTTTTCAGAAGAGATCGCCAAGCGCTTCGAAGAAAGCGACCGCCATGTGCTGGAGACCGGCGAGATGTCCGTCTCCCGCCAGCGGCAGATCTCCCGCGACGGCATCGAGCGCGACATCGTCAGCCGCAAGCACCGCATCGGCAAGCCCGGCCGCTATTTCCTGGTGTCGACCATGCAGGATCTGCCGCGCGACGGCGCCGATCTCGACGAATTCGGCCAAGCGTCCGCGATCACCGCCTCCAGCAATCAAAGCTATCGCCGGGCCTATGTGCCGGTGCCAAGCGGCATCGAACGGCGCGAGCCGGCGGCGATGGAAGCGATCGTTCCGGAGAATTTCTCCGGCCGCAAGGTCCTCGTCGTCACTGCCGACCTCGCCGCCGAGACCGCCGCGCTGCGGACGCTGACGAAATACGGCTTCGAATCCTGCTCGGTCCGCGGTGAGGACGAAGAGGAGCGGTTCCTGGAAATCGCCACCTCCTCCGGCATTTCGCTCGATCTCTTGATCATCGACAACCAGATGGGCATGCGTTGCCTCGAACTTGCAGAACAATACGGTATTCCGGCGCTCGTCATGGACGGTTTCCAGATCGCCAACGAGCTCACCTTCCAGATCGCCCGCCATTTCAATCGCAATAGCCGCAACGCCGCCGGTTCGGATGCGGATTGGGAAATCAGCACTTCCGACGACGCGATTGGCCTGCAAGTTCTCGTCGCCGAAGACAACGATATCAACCAGATCGTCTTTTCGCAGATCCTCGAAGGTCTCGGCTATCGCCATATGCTGGCGGCGACCGGCGACGAGGCCGTGCGCCTCTGGGCCGAGCACCGGCCGCAGATCGTGCTGATGGATATTTCCCTGCCGGGCTTTAACGGCTTCGAGGCCGCGCGCCTCATCCGGCAGATGGAGGAAACCGGCGGCGGCATCCGCACCCCGATCATCGGCGTGCTCACCCAGGCCTTCGAGCGCGACCGCGCCGAATGCGTCAAGTCAGGCATGGACGACGTCATCATGAAACCCGTCAGCCCCGACATGCTGGAGACCATATTTCAGAAATACCTAATGAATGAGGCCATGCGGGCGCAAAACTGAAGCATGTCACGGAAAAGTGTGCAGGCGCCAAAATACCCGTCAACTCCCTAGATTTTGGGGAGGTTCAGGCGGCTATGCCGCTGATTTACTATCGAATTGTTAAGACCTGCCGGTCATTCTTCTGCATGGCTCCGGAGGAAAGCTCGGGTTTGGATGATGAAATCGGCGGACATAGCTTTCTTGACCGTCGGTCAGAATGAGCTTCAGGCGATGGCCTATACCGATCCGCTGACCGGATTGGGCAATCGCAATCGCATGCGGGACAAGGTCTTGCAGATCTCCGCTGAGCGCGCCAGCGATCCGGCCCCCTTCACCATCGGTATCGTCAACCTCGACAGTTTCAAGCCGATCAACGATCTATTCGGCTCGACAGCCGGCGATGAAATCCTCTGCCAGGTCGCCCATCGTCTGAGGGCCTGTATTCCGGATGGCGCGCTGGTTACCCGCCACGATGGCGACGAATTCGCCTTCGTGCTGCCGTTGATCTTCGAGCGGGCGAGTGCCGAGAAATTCGGCCAGATGATCCGCGAGGTGCTGTCGGCGCCGTATGACCTCGGGGACCGCAATGTCCGTCTCTCCGCCTCCCTCGGCTTTTCCATCTATCCCTTCGCCGGAGAGGATTGCGAGGAACTGCTGAAGAGCGCCGAAACCGCGCTCTACCGTTCCAAGCGCCGCGGCCGCGGCCAGATCACCGTCTATTCGCGCGAGATCGCCCAGGAGATGAAGCGCGCCACGCAGCTGGAGCAGGCGCTCAGAAACGCCATCATCTCGGATGCTATCGATGTGCATTTCCAGCCCATCGTCTCGCTGTCCAACAATCAGGTCGTCGGCTTCGAGGCGCTCGCCCGCTGGAACGATCCCGATCTCGGCTTCGTGTCGCCCGGCGTCTTCGTGCCGCTCGCCGAGGAGCGCGGCTTCATCGACGCGCTGTCGGAGGCGCTGCTGCGCAAAGCCGCCGAAGCCGCACTTTCCTGGCCGCGCGAACTCTTCCTGTCGTTCAATCTCTCCTCGGCCCAACTGATGGATCCGGGTACGAGCAGCAGCGTCCTGTCGATCCTCGGCCGCGTCGGCTTCGATCCGCATCGCCTGGAGCTGGAAATCACCGAGACCGCGGTGATGAGTTCGGCCGATACCGCTCACCGCATCATCGCCGATCTGCGCGCCGCCGGCGTGCGCATCTCGCTCGACGATTTCGGCACCGGCCAGTCGAGCCTCGGGCGCCTGCGCGACTTCATCTTCGACAAGATCAAGATCGACCGCGCCTTCGTCTCGCGCATCAATTCCGATCGCGCCTCCGAACATATCATCAAGGCAATCCTCACCATGTGCGAAGGCCTTGAGCTGGAAGTCGTCGCGGAAGGCATCGAGGATTATGCCGAGGCGGTGAAGTTGCGCACGCTCGGCTGCGGCATGGGCCAGGGTTATCATTTCGGCCGTCCGGCCGACGGTATCGCCACGTTGCGCTTCCTGCACGAGAATTATTACGATCCGACCATGGTGGAGCGTGTCAGCGCATA
Source organism: Rhizobium sp. CRRU65 (assembly GCF_048551595.1). NCBI lineage: Bacteria > Pseudomonadati > Pseudomonadota > Alphaproteobacteria > Hyphomicrobiales > Rhizobiaceae > Rhizobium > Rhizobium sp. CRRU65. Next base: position 75,631 of record NZ_JBLYZH010000026.1, read on the forward strand.
AAGCCATGGCGCAGCATAAAGCGATGGCGCCCCTAGGAGCGCCATCGCCTACGCTATACTACCGCGCACGGATTACTTAGGCGTGGTCGAGCCGGTCGCCGTAGTATCTGTACCGGTCGCAGCCGGAGCCTTTTCGGCCGACTGCATTGCCAGCGTCTTGAACTCAGGTGCGGCCTTCAGCGATTCAGCCGTTTCGCTGGTCGTCAGCTTGACGCTGCCGTCCTGGGTGTTTTGGGCGACGGTAATCTTTTCCATTGGCACGGCGACGTTCTTCTCGCCGATGCCGAGGAAGCCGCCGACACCAACGATTGCAGCAACAAAGCCGCCGTCCTTCTTCAGGATAAGGTCGTTGACGCTGCCGATGCTTTCATTGTTGCCGTTATAGACCGACTGGCCGATATAGGTGTTGGCGCTGACCTGGTCGGGAGACTGCTCGGTCAGATAGCCGGCCTGTGCCGTGTCTGCCGTCGGTGCTGCGGCCGGGGCCTGTGCGGCATCGCCTGCGGGCTTGGTGACGTCAGGAGTCATCGGCTTCGGTGCTGCCGGATCGGCGGGAGCCGCCTGGGTCGGCGCGGCCGGATCCGCAGGCTGCGGTGCCGCCTGCGAGAATGCCGCCGGTGCGAAAGCCGTGGCAAACAGTGCGCCAGCGGCAACGGTCGTCAAGAGTTTGCGTGTCATTTCGAACCTACCTTCGTTTTTCCCTAGAGTGATCGCTGACCCGGCAACACCTGTTTCCCAGGTCTCTTTGCCGCGCCGGTTCGAAAGGAAAATGGCTGGTGGCGCGATTGGTTCCGGTTGAAAACACGGAAAATTTCTCGATTTTCACGGAACATTTATCGAAGAGCTGCCGCCAAAACGAGAAAAAGGCGCCCCGATGGGGAGCGCCTCTGATCGCCGCTGGCAAGCAAAAATCAGATTACATAGACGGGATCGAACACGCCTTTGACGTCGATGCCGAGTTCCAGCAGCGCGCCGGCGCTCGGCTGCGCCGACCGCGCATCCTCGTCGAGCCCTTCCCAGGCAGTCGTCACCGCCAGCCGGTCGGCATTGACGCCGATGAAGGCAGGGCAGGACGGCTGGACGGCAGGAACCATATAGCGCGAGATGCGCAGACCGTCCGGACTATAGCGGTCGACGACGCCGGCGCCCCAGCGCGCATTCCACAGATAGCCGTCGGCATCGACGACCGAGCCGTCGATGCTGCCCGGGTCGTCCATGCTGTCGACGAGCACGATCGGCTCGCCGGAGGGCAGGCCGGTCAACGGATCGACCATAACGCGCATCAGCCGGTTGATGCGGGAATCCGTATAATAGCCAACCGTGCCGTCAGGCGAGAAGCAGATCGAATTCGGGATGCTGATGCCGTTGAAGATCTTCGTCACCTTGCCGCTGGCGACATGATAGATGGCGCCGGCCTGGTTTTCCGCCCGCTTGCTCATCGTGCCGATCCAGAGCGCACCGGACGGGTGGGTGCGGCCGTCGTTCGAACGGTTTTCCGGCCTGTCGTTTTCGAGGGCGGCGTAGAAGGTGAGGTTGCCGCTTGCCACATCGCGCACGAAAAGCCCTTCCTCCGTCGCGATCAGCTGCCGCCCGGCATCGATGCGGGCAAGCACGCTCGCCATCACAGGCAGCGGATGCACCTTTTTCGCGGCCGTCGAGAGATTGAGCTCGTGCAGTTCCTTGCCGAGGATGTTGAACCACCAAACGGTATTGCTGTCCGGATCATAGGTCGGACCTTCACCGAGAACGGAATTGGTATTGCAAAGTGTTTTGCCCTCGAACTCATAAATATCGGTCATACGTTCACGCTCCCAATGGCTGCATCATAGGCGTAAATGGTCGCCTTGGCGCGCTCGGCAACCTCTGATGCAGTCATTCCGGGCTTGTAGATGCTGGTGCCGAGACCGAAGGCGAAGATGCCGGCCTTGGTATAATCGCCGAAATTCTTGTCCGAGACACCGCCGACGGCGGCAATCGTCAGTTCCGGCGGTAGGATCGCCCGGATCGCCGTGATGCCGGAAGGGCCGAGCACGCTGGCCGGAAAGAATTTGAGACCGGTGGCCCCGGCGCGCGCTGCCGCCAACGCCTCGGTCGGTGTAAAGACGCCCGGCATCGTCACCATGCCGTAGTCGCGCGCCCGGATGATCACCTCGGGCTCGACATTTGGCGTGACCAGCAGCTTGCCGCCGGCCGCATGTAGGCTGTCGACCGCCTCGACGGTCAGCACCGTGCCGGCGCCGATCAGCACTTCGGCCGGCGCCATCTTCGCGGCGATCTCGATGGATTTGAACGGTTCCGGCGAGTTGAGCGGGATCTCGATCGCCGTCAGGCCATTGTCGATCAGAGCACCGACGACGCTTTCGGTCTCGTCGGGCCTGATGCCGCGAAGGATGGCGATCAGCGGGCGCTTCATGTCGGGGAAGGGGATACGGTTCATCGTGTCAGCTTTCTCAATTCGGCCAGATGGCTTCGGCGGCAGCCGAAAGCCCGCGGCGCACGGCGGCGTCGGCGTCAATGGCGGTGAAGGCAAGGGAGAGGGTTTTGAAGGCCTGTTCGTAGAGCGCCTGCAGGCGCCCGGAGGCGACGAGGGTGATGGTGGTGCCGTTTGCCGCATCCTGCAGCGCCCCGGCGATTTCAAGGCCGATCAGCGTACCGGAAAGCCGGGCTTGCGCGGCAGCGGCCGAAATCCCGTGCAGGAGCTGACCGGAGCGGGCGGCAAAGAGCAGGTTGGAGGCAAGGGCCGGACGTGCGAAAGCGGCCGAGACCGCGGCCTCGAAGGCCGCCGCGTCCGCCGGCTGCTCTTCCGCACCGGCAACGGCATGCGAAAGGATCGTGTGTTTGCTGATGACGTCGAAAAGCTCGCCGGTCATGAAGGTCGAAAAGCCGGTCACCTTGCTATCCGTCACATGCACCCATTTCGAATGGGTGCCGGGCATGCAGACCGCCTGCGCGCCCGCGCTTGCGCGGCCGAGCGCGCCGAGAAGCTGGGTTTCCTCGCCGCGCATGACGTCGGGCCTCGCGAAGTCCCGCTGGGCAAGGCCCGGCAGAATGCGGATGTCGCGGCTTTCGCCGGGCACGGAGACCGCTCCGGTCAGGATCGAGGCAAGCGGCGCCGGCACGTCGATATAACCGGCCTCGACCCAGCCCTGCCTGGCGCCGGCCATGCCACAGACGATCACCGGCAGGTTTTCGGGTGCCTCGATGGCGGCGAGATGGCCGGCAAGCACCGCGGAAAAGCCGATCTTTGCCGCGCTCGTCATGCCTTCGCCGCTGCGGCGTTCGGCAAGGACGGTGCCGTCTCTGCTGATCAGCCAGAGCCGGAAGCTGCTGGTGCCCCAGTCCACCGCGACATAAGCGGGATTTGCCATTACAGAACACCTCCATCGACAATCAGGGACTGGGCGGTCATCGCCGCTGCACAGTCGGATGCAAGAAACAGGCAGGGACCGACGATCGCATCGGGTTTGAGCGCGACTTTCAGGCACTGGTCCTCGACTGAGCGCGCAATGCTCTCTTCGGTGAGCCAGTGCTGCATCTGCCGCTCGGTGACGACCATGCCGGGCAGGATGCAGTTGACCCGGATGTTCTCCGGCCCGAGCCTGCCCGCCAGGCTCTTCGTCAGCCCGACGACCGCCGCCTTGGCTGCCGCATAGGCGGGAAAGCCGCCCATGTTCAGCTTGAAGGCGATTGACGACATATTGATGATCGCCCCGCCGCCGGCCGCTCGCATCGACGGCACGACTGCCTGCGAGGTGAAGAACACATGTTTGAGGTTGACCGCCTGGTTGTTGTCCCAATAGGCCTCGGTCACCGCGTCGAATTCATGGCGGTCGTCCCAGGCGGCATTGTTGACCAGCACGCGGATCGGCCCTGAGCTGGCAATGACGCTATCGACCGTGCGCCGGATCGCCGCGATGTCGCGCAGGTCGGCATGGTGAAAGGAGACCGGATGCGTGGTCTCCCGCGACAGCCTTTCGGCGAGCTCGCGGCCGGCGGCCTCGGCGATATCGATGAACGAAACCTTGGCGCCTTGGCGCGCGAAACCTTCGACAATCGCAGCACCGATACCCGATCCGCCGCCGGTCACCAGTACGGTTCGGTCTTTGAATTCGGGAAATTGTGCTGCCATCGTGGTCACCGTCGCCTCCCGACTTGATTGTTCCATTATTTGGAACTTAATTTGACTATATGGAATTATCGAATTACAGTGCCCTTTCTGTCAAGGGTGAGTGACGCGATGAATTCAAACGGCGACGGCGCAGCACAGGCACGCGAAACCGGCACGCTCGGCAAACTGATGGTTCTGCTCGATCTCGTCACCCATGCCGATGCGCCCCTGCGTTTCACCGACATCCTGGCCCTTGCCGGCCAGCCGCGCGGCACGCTGCATCGCCAGCTGAGCCACTTGGTGGAGGAGGGGCTGCTCGAGCTCGATGGCGACGGCCGTTATGCGCCCGGCCTGCGCCTGCTCGATTTCGCCGCGCGCAGCTGGGCGCGCAACGAATTCCGCCTGATTGCCGAACCGCACCTTAGAGATCTACAGCAGGCGACCGGCGAGACGGTGCATCTCGGCGTCCTCAGAGGCCAGTCGATCATCTATCTCGATAAGGTCGAGGGCCGTCAGCCAGTGCGCATGTATTCGCAGATCGGCAATGCCTCGCCCTGTTATTGCACTGGCGTCGGCAAGGCCGCCCTGTCGCTGCTGCCGGCCGAAAGCCTCGTCGATCTCATCGCCGGCCTGAGCTTCACCAGCTTTACCGCCTCGACCCATGTCTCGGCCGAAACGTTGCTTGCCGAAATCCGCGAGATTGCCGACCAGGGTTATGCCTTCGACCGCGAGGAGCATGAGGCCGGCATCCGCTGCGTTGCCGCACCCGTCTGGTCGGAGGATCGGACCTTTATGGGTGGCATTTCGATTACCGGCCCGGCCTATCGGTTGTCGATGGAACTTCTGCATCAATGGGCCGTTCCCGTTCAACTGGCGGCTGTCAGGATCATGGAAGGCATGCGCGTCCGGCTCGGTCCGCGCCGCTGACGGAAAAATCGCCATCGGCGACTGCTGGACGTAATCGCAGAGCATGCTTATGATAAGCGCGATATTGAGATTTTCCGGCGAATCACCACAACTAGAACGGTCCGCGAAATCTACAACCATTCACCGGCCGAACGCTCGACGCTGAAGCCGATTCCAACCAGCGATCGTCGTTTCCCGATGCAATCGAGCCGGCCACGGCGGGCAGGTTTCGCAAACGGTTTGCCGGCCGCTGTGCCGAAGATGAAGAAATGTGATGGCACCCTTGTCGCAAACATCCACGGAAGAAGACGACTACGTTCAGGAAATAGCGGGCCTGAAGACCCAGTTCGATATTTTCCGTTTCATGAAACGGGTGACGGAAGCCTATCGCAGCCGTGCCTTCATGGTTCTCAACCTGCCGCCGATCACCTCCTTCGATCTTCAGGGCAGCACCGTCATCACCAGCTGGCCGGCCGAGCTTCTGGCGCTCTACGACCAGGAAGGCCTGATGGTGAACAGCCCGGTCCTCAGACGCCTCAGAACATCGGCGCGGCCCTTCTTCTACGACATGTCACGGCAGAACTTGTCGCGGGACGACGGTAAGTCCATTCTCGTCGCCTCCCTGTTCGAACGTTTCAAGATGATGCGCTGCGCCTATTTCCCGACGCATGAGCCCTCCGGCCTGCGCGGCGCCATCTCTTTCGCCGGCGACCGCGAGCCCTTCAGTCCGGCCGAGATGCGTGAGCTCTGCTACATCTCCATCCATGTCTTTGACAGGCTTGCCGAGATCCGCAACCTCGATACGCGCATGACGGATACGCTGACCGACCGCGAGATCGATTGCCTCAACTGGACGGCGGCCGGCAAGACCAGTGCTGAAATCGCCGAAATCCTCACCCTGTCCGAGCATACGGTCAATCACTACCTCAACCGTGCCACCAAGAAGCTCGACACGGTCAACCGTACCCAGGCGGTCGCCAAGGCGTTGCGCATCGGCCTGATCAAATAAGTTGCAAAAAACAACCGAGTGCTTTCGAAGCCGCCCAGCGCATAGGCAAGTCCTTCCCGTTGGAAGCCTGTCCCGAGCGCTTTTGCCCTGTTTTTCCTGATTTTCCATCTGGCACGCTTTCTGCATCTCTTCTGCGAGAGGTCCAGAGGGGACTTTGAGACCAGCGCCAGGAAATGGCGCGGCCGACACACCGCTGCCCGACGCCGATGCCGCTTTTCTTCCGGCCCTTCGGTGTCGGCGGCGGTTGTTGCGTTTTGGCACCGCTTCTTTCCCGGCTGTTGGCGATTTCATCTTCCGCGTTCACTTTTCGCTGGTCTTTTCTTCGGCTTGCTCTAGTTCGCCCCGGATTGCGCCGGTTCTCGGGGAGACCGTTGCGGCCATCAGGGCGAAAGCCCGGCGGACTTGATGGCCGCAACGGATTGCCAATTCTCCCCGGCGCTCTTTTGGCGCACCGGATTTTCCTCCCGATGATTTTGTTTGGCGAAGGCTTCCGTCTCCACTATCTGTGATCTGCAAGAAGCAGTGAGGGTGGAATGGCCGACGTCACCAAGGAACAAGTTCTCGAAACGCTGAAGACAGTGCGTGGACCGGATCTCGAGCACGATATCGTCGAGCTCGGCATGGTTTCCGACGTCTTCATCTCCGACGGCAAGGTTTATTTCTCCATCACCGTCCCGGCCGATCGCGCCAAGGAGCTGGAGCCGATGCGGCTCGCCGCCGAGCGCGTCATCAAGGAAATGCCAGGCGTCAAGGGTGCTCTCGTCACACTGACGGCGGACAAGAAGGCCGCCGCCGCCGCTCCGGCTGCCCGCCCTGCGGCGAACCCGCCTCACGGTCATGCCGGGCACGATCATGGGAGCCATGCTCACGCTCCTCAACAACCGCCGCGCGCCGGCAAGATCGGTGTGCCCGGCATCGGCGCGATCATCGCCGTCGCCTCGGGCAAAGGTGGGGTTGGCAAGTCGACCACCGCCGTCAATCTCGCACTCGGCCTGCTCGCCAACGGCCTTCGTGTCGGCATTCTCGATGCCGATATCTATGGTCCCTCGATGCCGCGGCTGCTGAAGATATCCGGCCGCCCGACGCAGATCGACGGCCGCATCATCAATCCGATGGAGAATTATGGCCTCAAGGTCATGTCGATGGGTTTCCTTGTCGACGAGGAGACGGCGATGATCTGGCGCGGGCCGATGGTCCAGTCGGCGCTGCTGCAGATGCTGCGCGAAGTCGCCTGGGGCGAACTGGATGTCCTCGTCGTCGACATGCCGCCCGGCACCGGCGACGTCCAATTGACCATGGCCCAGCAAGTGCCGCTTGCCGGCGCCGTCATCGTCTCGACGCCGCAGGATCTCGCGCTGATCGATGCCCGCAAGGGCCTCAGCATGTTCCGCAAGGTTGAGGTGCCGGTGCTCGGCATCGTCGAGAATATGAGCTATTTCATCGCCCCGGATACCGGCACCCGCTACGACATCTTCGGCCATGGCGGCGCCCGCAAGGAGGCCGAGCGCATTGGCGTGCCCTTCCTCGGCGAAGTGCCGCTGACGATGAACATCCGCGAAACCTCCGACGCCGGCACGCCGCTTGTCGCCTCCGAGCCGAACGGCGTCGTCGCCGGCATCTATCGCGGCATCGCCGCCAAGGTCTGGGAGCAGGTCGCCGGCCAGCCCCAGCGTCCGGCACCGACGATCGTCTTCGAATAATGCATGCCGCCCGGAAGCGTGCAGCGGTTCCGGGATAAAGGCACGCATCACAACAAATGCATGTCGCCCGGAAGTGCAGCGGTTCCGGGATAACGGCATGCATAAAACAAAATGCATGTCACCGGGACGTGTGCAGCGGCTAAAGCGCGGCGCTTTAGCGGCCCGAATCGCCGCAGCGGATACCCCAAATTGTGGGGGAAACGTGGTGAAAAGCCGCGCTTCACGGAAGATGTCTTGATTATTTCACGGCTTTGCTTCATATGCCGCGGCGCCATGATGGCATTTTGCTGCAGATGCTCAATGACGGTCGTCTTCGTATCGAAGATGCCGGCCCGCCTGCAAGTTCGGAGTTGTCTTGTCGATCGAAGGATTGGGAACTGCGATGCGGTTGAGCACAACGCGCATGCCGGCCTTTAAGGTTGGATGCAGCCGGAGAGACGACCGGTGATTACCGCCTACTGTTCCAATTGCAAGTCGGTCGAGATCGGCGATCTGTCGCATGCTGCGTCCTTCCCCGAGGATGTCGTCTGGATCGACATGATCGAGCCGACCCGCGATGAGGAACTCTATGTTGAGAAGGTTCTTGGCATCGAGGTCCCGACCCGCGACGATCTCAAGGATATCGAGCCTTCCGCCCGTCTCTATGTCGAAAACGACGCCGTCTTCATGACCGCCTCGCTGCTCTGGAAGGCTGACACCGACGTACCGACGCTGACCGATGTTGCCTTCATCCTGGCTGGAAACCGCCTGGTCACCATTCGCTACGCCCATCCCAAATCCTTTGCGCTGTTCATCGCCGCCCTCCACCGGCTGCCGGAAAACTGGCGCAGCGGCGCTGCCCTTCTTGCCAAGCTCTTGGAGACGATCGTCGACCGCACCGCCGAGATCCTCGAGATCGCCGTCTCGCGCCTCGACATCCTGTCGATGCATGTCTTCGGCGAGCGGGCAAGGAAGGTGCGTAAGCCCTCGAACTATCTCGAGGAGAAGCTGCGCGATATTGCCGGCCATCACCGGATGATCAGCAAGGTGCGCGACAGTCTCGGTTCGCTTGCCAGCTTGCTGACGTTCTTTCACACGATTCCGGCGATCCAGCAGGACCGCGAGGCGAAGGAGCTTTGCCGCACCGTCTCGCGCGATATCCAGTCGCTGTCGGAGCATGCTTCCTTCGTCGCCGCCAACATCACCTTCCTGCTCGATGCTTCGCTCGGGCTGATCAACATCGAGCAGAACTCGATCATCAAGATTTTCTCGATTGCCTCGGTGGTGTTCTTGCCGCCGACATTGGTCGCCTCCGTCTATGGTATGAATTTTCAGGTCATGCCGGAGCTGACCTGGGCCGCGGGTTATCCCTATTCGCTGGCCTTGATGGTGATATCCGCCGTCATCCCCTTTTTCTTTTTCCGCTGGAAAGGCTGGCTCTAAGGAGCCTGTTGCAACTTCATGTCCGAAGAGAGCCATCCGAACGAACGCCATATGACGCCGCGAAAGCTGTTCTATCTCGCGCTGGGTTCCGTCGGTGTCGTCTACGGCGATATCGGTACCAGCCCGCTCTATGCCTTTCGCGAAGCGCTGAAGCCGGTGGCCCATGACGGCGTTACCCGTTTTGAAGTCATCAGCCTGATCTCGCTGATGATCTGGGCGCTGACGATCATCGTCACCATCAAATATGTGCTCTTCCTGCTACGCGCCGACAACGACGGCGAGGGCGGCACGCTGTCGCTGCTGGCCCTTCTGATGAAGACCGCCAACGGCCATACCGCCATCCTGATGCTGCTTGGCCTGATGGGCGCTGCCCTCTTCCTCGGCGATGCGATGATCACCCCGGCTCTGTCCGTGCTGTCGGCCGTCGAGGGCCTGAAACTCGTCACACCCAGACTCGCGGACTATATCGTGCCGATCTCGGTGGTGATCCTGGCGCTGCTCTTCGTCGTGCAATCGCGCGGCACTGGCGCCGTCGCGAGGTTCTTCGGCCCGATCACCGCTGTCTGGTTCCTCGTCATGGCCGCCGCCGGCATTTCCCATATCTCTGACGATTACGGCATTCTGGCCGCCTTCAATCCCTATTATGCCGTCAGCTTCCTGCTGCATGAGGGCTTCTACGGCGTCGTCGTGCTCGGCGCCGTCTTCCTGACGGTGACGGGTGCGGAGGCGCTCTATGCCGATCTCGGCCATTTCGGCCGTCGTCCCATCCAGTGGGCCTGGTTCATGCTGGTTTTCCCGGCGCTGACGCTGAATTATCTCGGGCAGGGGGCCCTCGTTCTCGGCAATCCGGCGACGATGTCCGATCCCTTCTATCTGATGTTTCCGAAATGGGCGTTGCTGCCGGTCGTCATCCTGGCGACCGCCGCGACGATCATCGCCAGCCAGGCGGTCATCACCGGCGCCTTCTCGATGGTGCGCCAGGGCATCAACCTCGGCTTCCTGCCGCGCATGGAAATCCTCTTCACCTCGGAAACCAATACCGGGCAGATCTTCGTGCCTTCGGTCAACGCCGTGCTGTTCATTGGCGTCATCTTCCTGGTCTTGAGTTTCAAGACTTCGGATGCGCTGGCGACCGCCTATGGCATCTCCGTCACCGGCGCCATGGTCGTCACTTCGATCATGGCCTTCGAATTCGTCCGCGCCCGCTGGAACTGGTCGCTTCCCGTCGCGGTGATCGCGCTCGCGCCGCTGGTGGTGCTGGAAATGATCTTCCTCGGTGCCAATCTTTTGAAGATCCACGACGGCGGCTATATCCCGATCATGATCGCCACCGCCTTTACCGTCGTCATGTGGACTTGGCGTCGCGGCACGGCGATCCTGATGGAGAAGACCCGTCATACCGATATTCCGCTCGCCTCCTTCGTCAGCTCGATCGAGCGCAAGAGCGAACATTCGCCGGCCCAGGTTCCGGGCACCGCGATCTTCCTGACCAGCGATCCGGAATCGGCCCCCGCCGCCTTGCTGCATAATCTCAAGCACAACCATGTGCTTCACGACCGCAACGTCATCCTGACGATCCGCACGATCAACAAACCGCGTGTACCGAGCCACGACCGTTACAAGATAGAGCAGATTTCCGAGCGTTTCTCCCGCGTCGAACTGCTCTTCGGCTTCATGGAATCGCAGAACGTCTCGCAGGCTTTGGCGACGCTGCGCAAGACAGGATTGAAGTTCGACATCATGTCGACCTCCTTCTATCTCGGCCGCCGCAAACTGGTGCCGGACGCCAAGTCGGGCATGCCTTACTGGCAGGACCGGCTTTACATCGCGCTCGCCAACGCCGCCGCCAACCCTTCGGACTACTTCCGCCTGCCGGCGAACCGGGTGGTGGAACTGGGCTCGCACGTTATAATTTGAGGGTGGGCAAAGACCCCGCCCCAAATCCCTCCCCACAAGGGGGAGGGGTTTAACCTGTTGGGCCGTCTGCCAACTTTTCGACATTTCAGATAAGCGAGGCGGTGCCGCAATAAGTCCCTCCCGCTTGTGGGGAGGGTCCTTTCGCGAGGCTACGACACATCTCATCCCTCGAACTATCCATCACATTAGGACATCCAAAAATTCTCATGGACACATTTCGGCACGGCCTGTTAACCGGACATCAAGGTTAATGCGGGATTTTCAATGGAATGTTCCAGCGTTCCATGCCCGGAGTCCGTGTTGCGTCGAAAGAGCCCTTCCCGTAGCAAGCTGCGTCTTTTTCCCGAGAATTGGGTGTCCCCCGTAATCTTCGGTCTTGCCGGCTGGCTGATTTTCCCGAGCGTCGCATCCCATGCCGATCTCGCCGCCATGCTCGCCGGCCTCGATCATGAGGGGGAGAACTGGCGTATGGTACTGACCAATTCTCCGGCCGGCTCCATCCACCAGGCCGAACTCGCCTTTGCCGAGCCGATGGTGACGGGTTCGATCGCAGCCGATGCCGGCATGGTGCTGCCCGATGGCCGCAAGGTCGCCTTCAATGCCAAGGACAAGGGCACTGCCAAGGATAGGGGCCATGAGGACACCCCGGACGAGGATCGCGTCAATCGCAGCGCCAAGAAGGGCCGCGTCGTCGCCGTCGAGAAGATGCAGCCGCCGAAGGATTTTTCCGCCGGCTCGATCCTCGAGCGCACCAAGATGCTCTTCACCCCGAGCTTCGATCTCAAGGACCGGTCGGCCTTCGTCAAGCCGACGATCCAGGGCAAGGAAATCGAGATCGCCACATCTTTCTATAAGAAGCAGCCCGTTGTGACCGATAACGGCGTGCCGGCAATGCTCGCAAGCCTCGTCACCAACAACAAGGCCGATGTTCTGGCCACCGCCTATGCACCGGCCGCACCCGACTATGCCCGCCAATCGCCCTTCGATTCCATCCTGGCCGAACCGGACAGCGGCCGCTTCGTTCCGGAGATCGGCCCGCGCGACCATGCCTGGGCCGCAAGCGTGCTGGCGCCGAGCGTCTTTTCCGCCCGCGAACAGCAGTGCCTTGCCTCCGGCATCTATTTCGAGGCGCGGGGGGAATCGGTGAAGGGCCAGGCGGCCGTCGCCCAGGTCATCCTCAACCGCGTCCGCAACCCTTCCTATCCGAAGACCATCTGCGGCGTCGTCTACCAGAACGAGGACTGGCGCAACCGCTGCCAATTTTCCTTCGCCTGCGACAGCATCAAGGACAGGGTGAACTCGGAATATCACTGGCGAGTCGCCCGTGACGTGGCGATGGCGGTGACATCAGGCAAGATCTGGCTGCCGCAGGTGGGTTCGGCGACGCATTATCATGCCGTCTATGTCAGACCGAAATGGGCAAAGACCATGGAAAAGGTCGGCCGCATCGGTCTTCACGTCTTCTATCGCACCTATGGCGGCGGCTGGAGCTGAGATAAATCGCCAGGGCAAGCCGATTTCCGGCCCGGAAAAGCGGATTCTTTCCGTCGAATTTGCGCGATCGACCCAGAGTCGATTTATCTCTTTGATTTGATGGGATTATTTTCTCACTGGACAGAAGCTGTCTACGCCTTGACTATGCTAATCCCTAAAACTATGTTGCGCGCGACTTCAGAACGGGCCGGAAGGGTCTCAACCTTCGCGTCCGGGGTCCGAATGACCGGGGTAGCGGGAGTGCGGGCGACGGGCAGGCGAGGAGAGATCCATGGCGGACGACCGCGAGGAAAGTCTAGAAAAGCGCCGTGCGCAATTGGGAGCGAAACTCGCGACCAAGGGCGTCGAGACGGGAGAAGACGAGGCTAGGGAAGCCCGCGCCGAGGTAAGCCGCAAAGGTTATGCCCAGGCGATGAAGCTTTCCAGCGAGTTCATTTCCGCAATCGTCGTCGGTGCTCTGCTTGGCTATCTCCTCGACCGTTTTGTTGGCACGGCGCCTTGGGGTTTGATTGTTCTTCTGCTTCTTGGATTTTGTGCCGGCGTTCTGAACGTGCTGCGTTCTGCGGGGGTGGTTGCCCATCCCCTGGACGACAAGGACGACAAGAAATAAGGACCGGTTCCGGTCCAGTGCAATGACCCCGCGTCCTGCGGGCCAAAGAGAGAGAACAAGCGGTGTCTAACGATCCGACTCATCAGTTCCTGATCCAGAAGATTGTGCCGATCGAAATCGGCGGAATTGATTTTTCGTTTACCAATGCATCGCTCTTCATGGCCGTTTCGGCTGCCGCTGCCGCAGGCTTCCTCTATTTCGCGACCTCGAACCGGGCCATCGTGCCGGGCCGTTCGCAGTCGGTTGCGGAAATGTCCTATGAATTCATCGCCAACATGCTGAAGGAAGGCGCGGGCAAGCAGGGAATGAAGTTCTTCCCGCTGGTCTTCTCGCTCTTCATGTTCGTCCTGACGGCGAACCTGCTCGGCATGTTCCCGTATTTCTTCACTGTCACCAGCCAGATCATCGTCACCTTCGCTCTGGCGATTCTGGTTATCGGTACGGTTCTCGTCTACGGTTTCTATAAGCACGGCTTCCACTTCCTGAATGTCTTCGTGCCCTCCGGCGTGCCGGGCCTTCTGCTGCCGCTGGTCGTCACGATCGAAATCATCTCCTTCCTGTCGCGTCCGATTTCACTCTCGGTTCGTCTTTTCGCCAACATGCTCGCCGGTCACATCACGCTCAAAGTGTTCGCAGGTTTCGTCGCCTCGCTCGGAACCATGGGTGCTCTCGGTATCGGTGGCGCCGTTCTTCCCCTCATCATGACCGTCGCCCTGACCGGTCTCGAGTTCCTCGTCGCCTTTCTCCAGGCTTACGTCTTTGCGGTGCTGACTTGCATGTACCTCAACGACGCAATCCATCCGGGCGGGCACTAAGGATAACGACATCGACGTCAAAGGGCGTCAGTCATTCGCCGCAACAACCATTTCAAAGGAGTTCAACATGGAAGCGGAAGCAGCAAAGTACATCGGTGCAGGCCTGGCTTGCTTTGGTATGGCCGGTACGGCTCTCGGCCTCGGCAATATTTTCGGCAGCTACCTCTCCGGCGCACTGCGCAATCCGTCTGCCGCTGACAGCCAGTTCGGCCGTCTGGTATTCGGCTTCGCCGTTACGGAAGCTCTGGGCATCTTCTCGCTGCTCGTCGCTCTCCTCCTCCTCTTCGCCGTCTGATATCGGCGAATAGATGGATCACGGCCTGCGACCGCAAGCCGTGATCCTTTGCATTTGCAGTCCACCTGGAGGTGAGCATGTTTTTTGTGACCCCGGCTTACGCTGAGGAAGCACCGGCGGCAGCGACGGGTACGGATGCGCACGCCGCTCCGGCCGCAGGCGAGGTCCATACCGAGACTGGTGTCGCCGAAGGCGAACACGCCCGCGGCCCTTTCCCGCCTTTCGATTCGACGACCTTCGCGTCCCAGCTGCTCTGGCTGGTGATCACGTTCGGCGTCTTCTATTTGCTCATGCAAAAGGTCATCGCGCCGCGCATCGGGACCATCCTCGATCAGCGTCACACGCGCATTTCCCAGGATCTGGAAGAAGCAGGCCGCCTGAAGGCCGAAGCCGACGCCGCCGTCCGGACCTATGAAGGTGAACTGGCCGCTGCCCGCGCTAAATCCAACGCGATCGGCTCCGCCGCACGCGACGCCGCCAAGGCCAAGGCCGAAGAGGAACGCCGCGCTGTCGAGGCGAGCCTTTCGGAAAAGATCAAGGCTGCCGAGCTGCGTATCGGCGAGATCAAGGCCAAGGCTTTCGCCGACGTCGGCACCATTGCCGAGGAAACGGCGGCTGCCGTGGTCGATCAGCTGATCGGCGGCACCGTCGCCAAGGCCGATGTCGCCGCCGCCGTCGCGGCTGCCAAGAAGGAGGCTTGATCGATGGAATTTGCCTTTGACGCGACTTTCTTCGCCTTTGTCGGCCTCGTCCTCTTCCTGGCGCTGGTCGTTTATCTGAAGGTTCCGGGAATGATGGCACGGTCGCTCGATGACCGCGCCGATCAGATCCGCAACGAATTGGCCGAAGCCAAGCGTCTGCGCGAAGAGGCCCAGCACCTGCTCGCCGAATACCAGCGCAAGCGCAAGGAAGCGGAAGCCGAAGCGGCCCACATCGTTGCCGCCGCTGAGCGCGAAGCCGAAATGCTGACCGCCGAAGCGAAGAAGAAGACCGAAGAATTCGTCGCCAACCGCACGGCGCTGTCCGAGCAGAAGATCAAGCAGGCCGAGGTCGAGGCGATGAAGGCGGTGCGTTCCGCTGCTGTCGATCTCGCAATCGCGGCCGCTGAAACCGTGCTTGCCAAGCGGGCCGATACCAAAATCCAGTCCGAACTCTTCGGCAATGCCGTCGGCCAGGTCAAGACCCGGCTGAACTGAGCGGTTTCGAAAAGATTTGAGAGGAGGCCGGGCATGTCCCGGCCTTTTCTCTTGTTGATTACTCGGTCTCGTGCCGGGTATCTGCCGCAGATAAACCGACTGTAGACGTTCGGGCAAACCCGCTGCGGTCCGCTGCTCTCACCCGGCGCCAGCCCCTCATCCGGCTGCCGCCACCTTCTCCCCGCAGGCGGGGAGAAGGGATATGCCGCGGCCTTCTCCGTCCCCCGCCTATCTCTCGCAGGGCACGTCCCCTCGCCCCGTTTACGGGGAGAGGGTTAGGGTCATATGCGCTAGGTTTAGCCCTGGACATAAGGAATCTGGTTGTGATTCAAGCTTTGGATGAAGATTCGTCCTGAGGTTTTGGATCATTGGCCGGAAGTGCGCGAGCGGCTTCCGGCGGGTTTTGAC
>NZ_JBLYZH010000027.1:0-85061 GCF_048551595.1 Rhizobium sp. CRRU65
ACCCCCGCCCGTCACCGTTGCCAAGCCGGTCGTTCGCGATGTCGTCGACAGCGACGAGTTCATCGGCCGCTTCGAGCCGGTCGACGAGGTCTCGGTTCGCTCGCGCGTCGGTGGTTACCTGCAGGAAATTCATTTCCAGGACGGCGCATTGGTCAAGCAGGGCGACCTGCTCTTCGTCATCGATCAGCGGCCGTTCGTAACCGCGCTCAATCAGGCAAAGGCCACACTCGAATCGGCGCAATCCGCCCTAGTCTTTGCCGACGCGCAATATAAGCGCACGCAATCGCTAACTTCGAGCGGCAGCCAGTCAGCCCAGACGCTGGATGATCGCCGCCGCGAATTCGATTCGGCCGAGGCCAATGTCCGCGGCGCACAGGCCGCAGCCGACCGCGCCTCTCTCGACATGGAATATACCGAGATCAAGGCGCCCCTCAGCGGCCGCATCGACCGCCGGCTGATCTCGGCCGGCAACCTCGTGCAGACCGACCAGACTGTGCTGACGACGATCGTTTCGCTCGATCCGATCGATTTCTATTTCGACGTCGACGAGCGCCGGCTGCTGAATTTCGCCGACACGGCGCGCAAACTGGGCAAGGATCTCCAGCAGGGCGGTGGCGGACTGGATGTGTCCGTCACGATCTCGGATCCCAGTGCCAAACCGTTCAAGGGAAAGCTCGATTTCGCCGAGAACCGGGTCGACAATGAGAGTGGCACCATTCGTCTGCGTGCCCGCTTCCCCAACCCTGATCTCGTCCTTCAGCCCGGCCTGTTCGGTCGCATACAGGTCGAAGCCTCCAACACCTACCAGGCCATTCTCGTCCCCGACGAGGCCATCGGCTCGGACCAGAATGAGCGCGTCGTTTATGTCGTCGCCGAAGACGGCACGGTTTCGACCAAGCCGGTAAGGCCCGGACCGCGCCTCTACGGCTACCGCGTCATACGCGAGGGTCTTGATGGCACCGAGACGATCATCGTCAACGGCCTGATGCGCGCCCGGCCGGGCGCAAAGATCACGCCTCAGATGACCGAACTGCCGCAGGAGCGGCAGGACGCTCCGCCGGAAACTGCCGGCGCGGAGAGCGGACAATGAGATTTGCTCATTTTTTCGTGGACCGGCCGATCTTTGCGGCCGTCATCTCGATCCTTTTTCTCGTCGTCGGCAGCATTGCCTACACGCAATTGCCGGTATCGCAGTATCCGGAGATAGCGCCGCCGACCATCGTCGTGCGCACCTCCTATCCGGGTGCCGACCCGCAGACGATCGCCGACACCGTTTCGACGCCGCTCGAACAACAGATCAACGGCGTCGAGGACATGCTTTATATGTCTTCTTACTCCAGCGCCGACGGCGCCATGTCGCTGACGATCACCTTCAAGCTCGGCACCGATCTCGACAAGGTCCAGGTGCTCGTCCAGAACCGCGTTTCCATCGCCCTTCCCCGTCTTCCCGAGGAAGTCCAGCGGCTTGGCGTGACCACCGACAAAAGCTCGCCGGATCTGATGATGGTGGTGCACCTGCTTTCGCCATCGCACCGCTATGACCAGCTTTACGTCTCGAATTACGCCCGCAACCGCATCCGCGACGTTCTCGTGCGCCTTGACGGCGTCGGCGACGTGCAGATTTTTGGCGAACGCCAGTATTCGATGCGAATCTGGCTGGATCCGGAAAAGCTCTCCGCTTACGGGATGACATCCGATGACGTCGTCTCCGCGTTGAGAGATCAGAACGTCCAGGTGTCGGGCGGCAAGATCGGGGCCCCGCCCGTCACCGGCAAGAATGCATTCGAATATACGGTGCGAACGGACGGCCGTTTCTCCGACGTGCGCGAGTTCCGATATGTCATTGTGAAATCGACGACATCGGGCCGGCTCGTGCAGCTGCAGGATGTCGCCCGGATAGAACTCGGCGCACAGGATTACGTCACCAACAGTTATCTCAACAACGATCCCGCCGTTGCTCTCGGCATCTTCGCCCGGCCGGGAACCAACGCCCTGGACACGGCCCATCAAGTCCAGACGCTCATGAAGGACATATCCCAGAATTTCCCGCCGGGTCTGGAATATCGTATCGTCTACGACACGACCGAATTCATCTCGGATTCGATCACCGAGGTCTATAGAACCATTGCAGAAGCGGCCCTCCTGGTGGCGATCGTCGTTCTTGTCTTCCTGCAATCCTGGCGAACCGCGATCATTCCGATCATTGCCATCCCGGTATCGCTGATCGGCACCTTCGCCGTTCTGCTCGCCTTCGGCTTCTCGCTCAACATGCTCACTTTGTTCGGTCTCGTGCTGGCGATCGGTATCGTCGTCGACGACGCGATCGTGGTGGTGGAAAACGTCGAGCGCAATCTGGCACGCGGCATGACGCCGAAGCAGGCGTCACATGTCACGATGGATGAAGTCGGAACCGCCGTCGTCGCCATCTCGCTGGTGCTGATAGCCGTGTTCGTCCCGACGGCCTTCATTCCTGGCATCTCTGGCCAGTTCTACAGGCAGTTCGCGGTCACGATCTCCGTCACCACTGCAATTTCCGCATTGAATTCGCTCACACTGTCGCCCGCGCTCGCAGGCATATTGCTGAAAACCCATGACCATGAAACCAAGCGCATGAATGTCGCATCCCGTCTGGGAAGAGGGCTTGCAGACGGCTTCAATCATGGATTCGATCGGCTGAGTTCCGGCTATTCATGGACCGTTCGGCATCTGGTCAGCAGCTGGGTTGGTTTAACAGCCGCGATGGTCACCTTCGTCTGCCTGCTCGGAGCGACCTGGTACATGGGCACGAAAGTTCCCGCGGGCTTTATCCCGACCATGGACCAGGGTTACGCGATCATCGTCATACAGCTACCTGATGGAGCCTCGCTTGCGCGTACGGATGCCGTCGTCAAACAGGTGGGCGATATCGCCCGCACCGTGCCCGGCGTCGGCAATGCCGTGCAATTTGCCGGCTTCAGCGGGGCGACGTTCACCAATGCCTCAAATGCCGGCGTCGTCTTTGTCCCGTTCAAATCCTTTGCCGAACGTGAAGAAGGCGGCGAGAACGCCAACAAGATCATCGGCGAGCTTTATGGAAAGCTGCAAAGCATCCAGGAAGCCTTCATCATCGCCATTCCACCGCCATCCGTGCGTGGCGTCGGCAATTCCGGCGGCTTCAAGATGCAGATTTCCGATCTCGAAAACGCCGATATGACCCGCGTCCTCGGCCTCGCCCGGCAGATGATGGGTGCGGCGGCAACGACCGAGGGGCTGACCGGCGTCTTTACGACATTTTCGGATGCCAGCCCGCAATACTTCCTGGCGATCGACCGCGACAAGGCGCGTTTCCTGAATGTGCCGATCCCCAACATTTTCAACGCCCTTTCCATCAATCTCGGCGTCGCCTATGTGAACGATTTCAATGCGTTCGGCCGCGTCTACCAGGTTCGCGCCCAGGCCGACCGGCAATACCGCATGGACCGGGAAGACATCCTTGCCCTGAAGGTCCGGTCGGCGACCGGGGCGCTGGTTCCGCTTGGAACCTTGATGGACATCCAGGATGCCAGCGGCCCGGCGCTTGTCCAGCGCTACAACATGTACGTCTCGGTGCCGCTTCAGGGCAATCCGTCGCCGGGTACCTCGACGGGCGATGCCATCGCCAAGATGGAGGCCTTAGCAGCGAAGATCCTGCCGCAGGGCACCACCTTCGAATGGACGGAACTCGCCTATCAGGAGACCCACACCGGCAACACCGCTATCTACATCTTCGCCCTGTCTGTCGTCTTCGTCTTCCTAGCGCTGGCGGCGCAATATGAAAGCTGGGTTCTGCCGCTCGCGATCATTCTCATCGTTCCGCTTGCGGTGCTTGCGGCGCTGATCGGGGTCTCGCTGAGGGGGATGGACAACAATGTCCTGACGCAGATCGGCCTGATCGTCCTGATCGGCCTTGCGGCCAAGAACGCCATTCTGATTGTCGAGTTCGCCAGGCAGGCGGAAGACGAGGGCAAATCGCCGGTAGAGGCGGCCATCGACGCCAGCCATCTTCGCCTGCGCCCGATCCTGATGACGGCATTCGCCTTCATCTTCGGTGTTCTGCCGCTTGCGATCGCCACCGGCCCCGGCGCAGAAATGCGCCAGTCGCTCGGCACCGCCGTCTTCTCGGGCATGCTCGGCGTGACGATCTTCGGCCTGTTTCTGACGCCGGTCTTTTACGTCGTGCTGCGCGGTTGGCGCCGCAAGCGGCCGGCTACTGTAGAGCCAGCGAAGACGGAGCCGGTTGAGCAGGGGGTCGTCTGACACGACCCCACCGGCCGGGGAAACGGAAGTCAGGTCGAAAACAGATGCACTTGGCCTTGCCACAGGCGGGCGACGGTGAGCTTGCCGCTGCGATAGGCGCGCGTATCGAGATTGAGCCGCCTCGGCCGTATGTCGGGCTCATCGTTCGGCGTATGACCGTGAACGACGAGTTTCGGCAACGGCACCCGGCTTTCGAGAAACCGCTGGCGGATGATTACCAGATCCTCGTCCGTCTGCTCACTGAGCCGCAGCTTCGGATTGATGCCGGCATGCACGAAAATCACGCTCGGGGTCTCCAGCAGGACAGGCATCGCCCGCATGAAATCGATATGCGTACGCGGCAGCGATTGGCGGATGAAGGCATCAAGCTTCGCGCCGGAGGGAAAGACCAGCGGTAGATGCTCCGGATCGAGGCCATAGGATTTGAGCGTCTCCGCCGACCCCATCTGCATCCAATCGTCATAAGAGATCCAGCCATCGATATAGTCGAGCATGGCAACTTCGTGATTGCCGGCAAGGCAGATGCGGTCGAATCCATCAGGCGGAGGCTCCATCAGATGGGTGATGACCTGTGCCGATTCAGGGCCGCGGTCGATATAGTCGCCGAGCGTGACGATCAGCTTTCGCCCGGGCAGCCGCGCGCCATCCCGCAGGATCGCCGCTTCGGCTTTCACAAGCAGATCGTACCGACCGTGAATATCGCCGATCGCATAGGTTGGGATAGCGGCAATATCCAGCGTCAGGCGCGGTCTCGGCTGGCGTGCCATTTTCGAAACCTCGCTGTTGCGAGCACGAGAGTCGCTCATCATATTTCTCGATCAAGGAAGCCCCACCTAACCGTAAGTAGAGTAAAGGACAAGGCAATCAAGCTGGTAAGAAAATTCAAAGCACACGGGTTTTGTAGAAAAACCGGCCTTATCATTCGAGGAGCAATCCCTCACTCCTGTATCCACCGAGAAAAGAGTGACCGATGGGAACGGTATCGCAGTTTCATCAGAGCCTGAGGCCTCCCGCGCATCGCATCGAAAGCGAAGAGGAGGCGATATCCACGGCCCGCGACCTCGCCGCCGCATTCCGGCATCAGGCGAGCGAGCGTGATATCAACCGCATCCTGCCCTTTGCCGAGCTCGACGCGCTGTCGGTATCGGGGCTGACGGCAATCGCTGTTCCGCCAGACCATGAAGGGCTCGACGTGTCGAACGCCCTGCTCGCCGAAATCGTTGCGATCATCGCCGAGGGCGATGCATCGATCGGCGAGGCGCTGGAAAGTCATTTTTCTGCGCTGGAAACGCTCCGCACTCAGGCTGCCGAGGATTTGAAGGCATCGCTGTTTGCCCGCGTGCTGCTCGGTGACCGCTTCGCCGGCGCCGCCTTCATCGACGGGGTCGAACTGACCGCCGAAGGTCCGGGCTACCGCCTGAGCGGGCGCACGCGGCAGGGTCCTGGTATTCTCTTCGCTGACTGGATCGCCGCTGCCGCCACCGCTCCGCCCAGCCGCCCGGTGACGCTCTACCTCGCAGGCGCTGAGGAAGGCGTGCAGGTGGTCGACGATTGGGACGGCTTCGGCCAGCGCACCAATGGCTCGGCGACGGCGATCGTCGGCACGCTTCATGTCAATGCCGATGCGATTGCCCCTGCCCCCTCGTCCGGACATTCGACCGCCATCTCGCTCGGCCTGCTGCTCAAGGCCGGCGTCAGCCTGGGCATCGCGCGGGCCGCATGGAGCGACCTGATGATCGCAATTGGCGATCGCAGCACCAGCGTCCTCCCCGGGATCGGCGAACGCGCCATCCGTATCGAAATGGCGGCGGCAGCCTTGGAACGTGCTGGCCGCAAACTCGACATTGCCCAGGTCAATCCTGTGGAGGCCGCGATGGTGGACGCGCATTTTTCCGCCTCCGCGGCCGCGATCCTTGCCGGGGAAACGGCACTCGACACCGCAAACGCGCTATTCGAACTTGCAGGGGAAACATCGGCCGGCATCGGCCTCAATCTCGACCGCCATTGGCGCAACGCCCGCATTCACGCGCTATCGCTGCCGCGGGAAAAGCTGGTGCATACCGCAGGCGAATATATGTCGAAGGTCGGCGGCGCCTAATCAGCTGGCGGCGGAGATCGGGAATTCTTCCCTCGCGCCGTCGATGCTGCCGCCATCGGCGACGAACTGCTCGAGGGTCATATTGTCGAGAATGGCGGCGATCGCGTCCCGAACATCGGTCATCGAGCGCCGCACCTGACAGGTTTCCGGATCGGCACAGTCGTCGCAGGCCTCGTAAGCCGTACGGCTGGCGCAGCGGATCGGCGCTAAGGGTCCGTCGAGCGTGCGGATGACATGGCCGATGCGAATTTCGGTTGCCGGCCGCGACAGAGAATAACCGCCGCCCGGTCCCTTCTTCGAACGCAGGATGCCGACATTGCGCAGTTCCAGCAGGATCGTATCGAGAAACTTCTTCGGGATATTGTTGCGGGCCGCGATGTCATTGATGAAGGCAGTCTCGCCCGGCGCCAGTCGCGCCAGGTCGACCAGCGCCTTCAGCCCGTATTTTCCCTTTTTCGTCAGCATCGTCGTCGCCCTGTAGAAATTGCAGTATTTATCCTGCCAATAGCAGGCAAATAGCGTCAAAAGCGTGAACATACAACAAAATAGCTATTATTTATAGCTTGTATCGGCAACGTCACAGAAACGCCCGGCAGCCTTGAGAAAGACCGGCCGCCGCGCGCCCTGCCGGGAGTCTCGGTCAGATCGTCTTCAGCATGCCGCCATCGACGAAATAGGTCGAGCCGATGCAATAGCTCGCGCGCTCCGAACTCAGGAAGACGAAGACGTTTGCCAGCTCTTCCGGTGTGCCGAAGCGTTTGGAGGCGGCGTGCTCGTTGGCGACGCTCTGCAGGTAGCCTTCCCAGTTGCCGCCGGTCTCGGCCGTCAATTGTTTGGCGGTCTTGATCCAGTCGGGCGTCAGGATCAAGCCGGCGTTGACGCAGTTGACGCGGATATTGTCCTTGATGAGCTCGGTCGAGAGCGTCTTCGAAAACATCATCAGCGCCGACTTGCTGACATTGTAGATCGGCTCGTACCAGAGCGGCTGAACGGCGCAGATCGAGGCATTGTGCAGGATCACACCGCCGCCGCGTTGCTTCATCTGCGGCGCGATGCCGCGCGCCAGCCGCACGGCGGCCATCACATGCAAGTCCCAATAGTCCTGCCACTTCTCGTCGGGCGCCTCCATCACCGTCTCGTTCGAGCCGGTGCCGGCATTGTTGATGAGGATATCGGCGCCGCCTTTTTCGGCCGCCGCCGTAATGATCGCCTCGGTTCCCGCAACCGTCGCCACATCGGCCGCGACAGCGGTGGCGCTGACGCCGTACGTCTCGGCGATACGGGCGGCTTCCGCCTCGAGCCGCTCACCGCCGCGCGCTGCCAGCACGAGGTCGGCGCCCTCAGCCGCCAGCCCCTCGGCGATTGCCAGCCCGATGCCGACCGACGCACCTGTTATGACGGCAATCTTTCCCTTCAATCCGAGATCCATGTCTTCCTCCGCAAACGGCCGGAGATTCCGGCCTGATTGCCGAGTGTTCCGCCAATGAACCCGGGCGTCAAGCGCCTGAACTCCTCTTGCGGCAAGCTCCAATCTGTCGCATGCCTGCATCAACAGGATGGGAGGAGTTTTCATGCGACGTTATTCAGCCTGCATAGAGTGGCTGTTTGCCGAAGAGGGCGACAGCTTTCCCGATCGCATCCGCCGCGCCCATGCGGCCGGCCTGACGGCGATCGAATTCTGGCGCTGGAGCGACAAGGATCTCGATGCGATCGAGGCGGCGCTGAAGGAAACCGGCCTTGCCGTCTCCAGCCTCGTCGCCGAACCGATGATCGCGCTGACCGACGCCGCCAATCGGCAGGCCTGGCTGAAAGGCCTTGCCGAATCCGTCAGTGTCGCGAAGCGTCTCGGCGCGCCAGTGCTGATTGCCCAGGCGGGCGACGATCTCCCAGGCTTGACCCGCGAAGAACAGCGCAGGGCACTCACCGAAACGCTGAGAGCCGGCGCCGATATCCTCAAAGGCAGCGGTGTCCGCCTCGGCGTCGAGCCGCTCAACATCCGCATCGACCATGTCGGCTATTTCCTCGATTCGACCCGCGAAGGTCTCGACATCATCGATGACGTCGCTCGCCCCGAGATCGGTATCGTCTACGACATCTACCATTCCGCCGTGATGGACGAGCGCACCGAGGAGGTACTGAACGGCCGTCTCGACCGTATCATCCACGTCCATGTCGCCGATCACCCCGGCCGCAACGAACCGGGCTCCGGCGATATCGACCTTGCCCGACGCCTCGGCTGGATCCTTGCCAACGGTTACGACGGCGCCGTCGGTCTGGAATACCGGCCGACCAAGTCCGGCGCGGACGCAGTCAAGGCTGCGATTGCTTCGCTCGGCGGTTAAACCTCGGCGGCATCGACGCTCGCCGCCGCCTTGCAGGGTCCGGCCGAGCGGCGCTCGATAATGCGGGAGGCAATCATGATGCGCCGCGCCGGCATTCCGGGCAGGCGTGGATTCTCGATGCGCTCGAGCAAGAGCCGCAGCCCGACCGCCCCGCATTCCTGCCCCTCCATCCTCACCGTCGTCAGCGCCGGCGAGATCTGCGTTGCGGGCGAGTAGTCGCCGAACCCGACGACCGAAATATCGTCGGGAATGCGGTATCCCTGACCGAGCAACTCGGAAACCACGGTCAGTGCCAGCCCGTCATGGGCGCAGAAAAAAGCCGTCGGCTGGATGCCTTTTTCCACGAGCGCTCGGAAGGCCGCTCTGAAGCCATTCTCTTCGTCGAACTGCATAACATGAAGCGCAACGTCAGGATAACGTTCGGCGACTTCGCGGGCGCCGTAGTGCCGCTCTTGGCGTCCCCGCAGGCCCGGCATGCCATAGACGTAAACAATGGACCGATGGCCGAGCCCGACCAGATATTCCACCACCGCCTGCCCCGCCTCATGGTCGGTGCCGCCGACATGGTCGATCTGTTCGAGTGCATCCACCCAGCCGAAACGCACGATCGGAACGCCGGTGGCACTCGCCGCCGCCACTGCCTCACGGGCATGCGGACCGACGAGCATCAGCCCGTCGCAGCTGCGCGCCAGCTCTTCCAACTGGTCCGAATCATGGGTCCAGCGTACCCGCAGCGTCATACCAAGCCGATGAGCCTCGCGCTGCACACCGTTCTGCACCTGCATATAAAGCTCACTGTTAACGGCATCGAGATCGTGAAAGACAACCGCGACCTCGCCCGCACCACCCTGCCCGGCGGGCTTGGTATAGCCAAGGCGCTGCGCCGTCTCGCGGATCAGCGCGCGCGTCTCTTCGCTAACGCCGCTCTTGCCGGCAAGCGACCGCGATACCGCATATTTCGACAGGCCGACCTCTCTTGCGATGGTCTGTAACGTAACCCGGCCCCTGCTTCCCACGTGGCACCTCGCCGTTCGATTGATGCGACGCCGGCTATATCAACCGGGCCGCCAAAGCAAATTTTTACACTAACGGAAACATAACGCTTTACCTAACAATATCCAAATGTAATCTTTCCCTCATCCCAGCCCGCAGCAAAAATAATCATAAGGGCACGGATTTTTTGGAGGAGATCCCCTATGATCAAGCTGAAACGACGTGCGTTTCTGGCCGGAACGTCGGCCGCCCTGATATTGCCGGCCCTGCCGGTTTTCGCCGCTGACTTCAAGGAAGCGGATATTCTGAAAACGAAAGTGTCGAGCGGCGCCCTGCCAGCCCTGAAGGATCGGCTTCCTGAAAATCCGCTCGTCGTCAAACCGGTCGAAAGCGTCGGCAAATACGGCGGCGACTGGAACATGGCGCTCGTCGGCGGCGGCTCGCTGTCGATGCTGTTCCGCTACCAGGCCTACGAACCGCTGCTACGCTACACCCCCGACTGGTCAGGCGTGACGCTGAACGTCGCCGAGTCCTTCGAGGGCGACGCCGACTCCAAGGTCTATACGATCCGCCTGCGCAAGGGCATGAAATGGTCGGACGGCCATCCCTACACCACCGCCGACATCAAATTCTGGTACGACACCGTTTTCACCGACAAACGCGTCGCCTTCGTCGGTCAGGATCATTGGAAGTCTGGCGGCAAGCCGGCCAAGCTGGAGATCGTCGACGAGCAGACCTTCAAGGTCATCTTCGACAAGCCGAACGGCCTGTTCCCGCTGCAAGTCGCCTGGGCAAACAATGACCAGACGACGCGCACACCGAAACATTATCTCGAGCAGTTCCACATCGACTTCAATCCGAAAGCCGATGAACTCGCCAAGCAACGCGGCTTTGAAAGCTGGATCGCCTCCTTCCAGGCGGCCGCCGGTTTCCAGGACGACAACGCCTTCTTCCTCAACTCCTCGAAGAAGCCCTGCGTGCATGCCTGGATGTTCACGATAGCGCCCGGCGAAAACACCGAACGCGCCGTTGCCGAGCGCAATCCCTACTATTGGAAAGTCGACACCGAGGGCAACCAGCTGCCCTATATGGACCGTATCGTCTACCAGATGGTCGCCGACCCGCAGGTTCTGCTGCTGAAGGCCATGCAGGGCGAAGTCGACCTGATGGACCAGTATATCGCCACGCCGAACAACAAGTCGGTTCTCTACGATGCGCGTGAGCAGGGCGGCTATGATTTCTACACACTGACCTCGACTGAAGCCAATGTGATGAATTTCATCTTCAACCTGAACCACAATGACGAGACCAAGCGGAAGCTCTTCCGGAACAAGGATTTCCGTGCGGCACTCTCGACAGCACTCGACCGGCAGTCGCTGATCGATGCGGTGCTCGTCGGCCAGGGCGCGCCCGCCCAGCCGTCGATCAAGAAGGAGGACCCGCTCTACAACGAGCAGCTCGCCACGCAGTTCACGGCCTATGACGTCGACAAGGCGAATGCCATGCTCGACCAGATCGTGCCGAAGCGCGACGACCAGAACTTCCGCCTCGACGAAAAGGGCCGCCGCCTGACGATCATCTTCGAGATCGACCAGGCGCGCGCCGTCTTCCTCGATCTCTTCCAGCTTGTCATTCCGATGTTCCAGGCGGTCGGCATCGATGCGCAGATGCGCTCGATGGACCGTTCGCTCTGGGAAACCCGCGTCCGTCAGGGCCGAGATTTCGATGCGACTGCCCACCAGTTCGGCGCAAATGGCGGCGTCGCCGCCATGCTCGACCCACGCTATTACGTGCCGACCGATGCCAACGCCATGTATGCCCCCGCTTGGCAGCTCTGGTATCGCGACCGCGCCAATGCCAATGCTGAGGAACCGCCGGAAAGCACGAAGAACCAGCTTGCGCTCTACGACAAGCTGAAGGCGACCTCCGACGCATCAGGCCAGCGCGAGGTCATGAAGCAGATCCTGCAAGGCGCCGCCGACAATTTCTATGTCTTCGGCATCTCGCTGCCGCCGGACGGATACGGCGTCGTCAAGAACAACATGAAAAACGTCACGAAGATCATGCCGAACTCTTTCGGCTGGCCGACGCCCGCTCCGACCATGCCGGAGCAGTTCTACAAGGCCTGATGGCCTTCAACTTCATGAGCCATACCAGGCGCCCGACGAGCCGGTCGGCGCCGGGGCCTTCTTTTGCCAATGATTGGATGAAGACGATGCTCGACGCCAGAAAACAGAACACCCACACGCTGAGGACGCCGGACTGGTTCAAGACCGCGACCCGCTGGACCCAGCTGACCTTCGTGGAAGACGACCCGGAGAAATACGACCCGGCATTCTGGATCGATGTCTTCAAACGCACGAAATCGAACGCGGTCTGCCTCAGCGCAGGCGGCTATATCGCCTATTATCCGAGCGAAGTGCCCTACCACTATGTGAGCAAATATCTCGGCGACAAGGATATCTTCGGCGCGCT
Organism: Rhizobium sp. CRRU65; assembly: GCF_048551595.1. Classification (NCBI taxonomy): domain Bacteria; kingdom Pseudomonadati; phylum Pseudomonadota; class Alphaproteobacteria; order Hyphomicrobiales; family Rhizobiaceae; genus Rhizobium; species Rhizobium sp. CRRU65. The sequence continues at coordinate 12,184 of NZ_JBLYZH010000027.1, forward strand.
CGTCGACGCCGCCCGCAAGCTCGACATGCATGTCATGGCCCGCGTCGACCCGCATGCGATCCATGATGATGCCGCCAAAGCCCATCCGGAATGGGTGATGATCAATGCCGACGGCACGCCACGCCGCCACTGGGCCTATCCCGATGTCTGGGTGACCAATGCCTATGGCGACTACAACAGCGTCTTCATGCCTGAGGTGGTCAAGGAGATCGTCCGCAAATACGATATCGATGCGGTCTTCGCCAATCGCTGGCAGGGCCACGGCGTCGATTATAGCGAAGACAGCGCCCGCCGCTTCAAGGACATGTCCGGCCACGCCCTGCCTGTAAAACCCGATGCCGAGGATCCCGCCTGGCAGGCCTGGGTGCAATGGCGCCGCCGCGTGCTCACCGACATGATCGCGCAATGGGACGATGCCGTCAAAACGATCCGCCCGCATGCGAGCTTCATTCCGAACATGGGTGGCGCGTCGCTGATGGAATTCGACCTCTCGGTCATCGCCAGGCACTGCCCCTTCCTCGTCGTCGACCATCAGGGCCGCAAGGGCCTCGAGCTCGGCTGGTCGGCTGGCCGCAACGGCAAGCGCATCCGCGCCACCTTCCCCGACCGCCCGGTCGTGCTGATCACCTCGATCGGCCCGGAGGAGGAATATCGCTGGAAGGATGCCGTCACCTCGGGTGAGGAGATGCAGCTCTGGATCAACGACGGCACTGCCCACGGTCTCTATGCCTGGTTCACCAAGTTCAACGGTGTGGTGCCCGACAAACGCTGGGTCGAGCCGGTGGCCGACGCCTTCGGCCTGCAGGCCGCTGTCGAGCCGGTGCTGGAAAGCATGAAACCGACCGCCGAAATCGCCGTCATGGATCCCTCGACGACGCTGCGCCACTGGGCACCGGAAGAGCGGCATTCCGCCGAGAAGCACGATCTCGGTCTCTACCACGCCCTCGTCGAAGCCCGCCTGCCCTTCGAGCTGCTCTCGGACCAGGTACTGACCGAGGAAAACCTCGACCGCTTCAAGCTGATCATTCTCGCCAACGCTTCCTGCCTTTCGGATGCGCAGAACGCGGCGATCCGCGCCTATGTCGATCGCGGCGGCAGCGTCATTGCCTCTTACGAGACGTCGCTGCGTGACGAATTCGGCAAGAAGCGTGACGAATTCGGTCTGGCCGACGTGCTCGGTGCCACATACGTCTCCGGCCCGCGCGGCATCGTCAAGAACACCTATGTCGCCCTTTCCGGCGATCACCCGATCAATCGGGGTTTCGACGGCGCCGAGCGCATCATGGGCGGCACCCGCCTGATCCACGCCGAACCGTCGGCCGATGCGAAGACGCCCTTCCTCTATGTCCCCGATTTTCCCGATCTGCCGATGGAAGAGGTCTATCCGCGCGAGGCCCCGAAAGGCGCTGCCGTCATCGCCCGCGAGACCGGCAAGGGCGGACGCACGGTCTATATCCCCTGGAATATCGGCGAGATCTTCTGGGAGGTCTTTGCCGTCGATCATGCGCGGCTCATCGCCAACGCCGTCCATTGGGCACTCGGCAAGACGCCGCGCGTCACCGTCAAAGGCAAGGGTGTCGTCGATCTGGCACTGCGTGAAAACGCTGAGGGTCTGGCGCTCAGCCTCTTCAATCTCACCAATCCGATGATGATGAAAGGCCCGATCCGCGACAATTGCCCTCTGGCAGCGCAGACCGTTTCGGTGGAGATTCCGGAGGGCCGATCGGTGGCGAAGGCGTGGCTGGTCGTTGCCGACCGCGCCGCAAGCTTCAGCCTCGGGAATGGCCGCACGCAGGTGGAGGTGCCTGGTATCGATCGGCTGGAGGTCCTGCATCTCACCTGGAAATGAGGTGACACGCGACGAAGGAGCGCTTTCGGCCTGGAGGGCCGAAGGCGGGTGAAGATCCGGGGGAAGCGCGTCACAGCGTTCCCGACGGGAGGAGAAACGTTTCGATGCTTGGCTATATCTTCAAGCGCGTGCTCTACATGATCCCGACCTTGTTTGGCATGTCGCTGATCTCGTTCCTGATCATCCAGCTGCCGCCGGGTGACTATCTGACCTCGATGATCGCCACCATGAGCGACAGCGGCCAGACCGTCGATCCCGCGCAGATCGAGCGGCTGAAGGAAATCTACGGCTTCGACGACCCCTTCTATGTCCAATATCTGAAATGGATCTGGGGCATCGTCAGCCGCGGCGACTTCGGCTACTCCTTCGAGTGGGGCCAGCCCGTCTCCGGGCTGATCTGGGCGCGTATGGGCTCGACGCTGGTGATCTCGCTCTTGAGCCTGCTCTTCGTCTGGATCGTGGCTTTGCCGATCGGCATCTATTCGGCCGTCCGCCGCCACTCCATCGGCGATCACGTTTTCACCTTTCTCGGCTTCATCGGCCTTGCCGTGCCGAACTTCATCCTGGCGCTGACGCTGATGTACGTCGCCTATAAATATCTCGGCCAGAGCGTCGGCGGGCTGATCTCGCCTGAGTATGCCGAGGCGCCCTGGAGCCTCGCCAAGGTCGGCGATTTCCTCGCCCATCTCTGGATCCCGATCATCATCATCGGCGCATCCGGAACGGCAGCGATGATCCGCATCCTGCGCGCCAACCTGACCGACGAGCTGCACAAGCCCTATGTCGTCACCGCCCGCGCCAAGGGACTGCCGGAATACAAGGTGATCCTCAAATATCCGGTCAGAATCGCGCTCAATCCCTTCGTCTCGGCGATCGGCTGGGTGCTGCCGCATCTCGTCTCCGGCGTGACCATCACCGCCATCGTGTTGAATCTTCCGACCGCAGGTCCGCTGCTTTTCCGCGCGCTGATCTCGCAGGACATGTATCTCGCCGGCAGTTTCATCCTGCTTTTGAGCGCGCTGACCCTTGTCGGCATGCTGCTGTCGGATCTGCTGCTGGCGCTGCTCGATCCGCGCATCCGATTCAATTGAGGGGAATGCGATGAGCACGCACGAAACCTTCGGAGCCCATGCTGGTCCGCTTCACACCGTTGCCGATGGTCCCTCGATCAGCCCGCTGAAACAGGGCAAGACCGTCTCGACCGCCGCGATCGGCCCCTGGCGGCTGGTCGCCGGCAAACTGGTTCGCCAGAAGGTGGCGATGGTGGCCGGCGCCATCATCCTCTTCCTCTATCTGGTCGGCCTCTTCGCCGAATTCCTGGCGCCGGCTTTGCCGATGACCTCGCGGCCGCAATATACCTATGCCCCGCCGCAGGGCTTCAGCTTCTTCGTCGAGAAACCGGACGGCAGCTCGGAGTTCAATTTCCACGTGAAGGGCTACAAGGTCGAGATCGACAAGGTGGCGCTGCGCCGCACCTTCGTCGTCGACGACACCAAGGTCGTCCCGATCGGCTTCTTCGTCAAAGGCGCGGCCTACGATCTCTGGGGCCTGATCCCGATGAACCGCCACCTGATCGGCCCCCTCAACCAGAACGATCCGATGTACCTGCTCGGCGCCGACCGGCTCGGTCGCGACGTCTTCTCGCGGCTCGTCTACGGAACCCGCGTATCCATGTCGATCGGCCTCGTCGGCGTCGCCATGTCGCTGATCCTCGGTGTCGTGCTCGGCTCGATCTCCGGCTTCTACGGCGGCTGGGTCGATACGCTGATCCAGCGTGTCATCGAGGTCGTCAGCGCCATGCCGACCATCCCGCTGTGGCTCGGCCTGGCGGCGGCGATCCCGCTGACGTGGTCGCCGGTCAATGTCTATTTCGTCATAACGATCATCGTCTCGCTGCTCGGCTGGACCAGCCTGGCGCGGGAGGTGCGCGGCCGGTTCCTGGCACTGCGCAGCGAGGATTTCGTCGTCGCCGCCCGGCTCGACGGATCGAGCGAAGCGCGGCTGATCTTCCGCCACATCCTGCCGTCGCTGACGAGCCATATCCTTGCGGTCGTGACGCTGGCCGTGCCGACGATGATTGTCGCCGAGACCTCGCTGTCCTTCCTCGGCATCGGTCTCAAGCCGCCGGTCGTTAGCTGGGGCGTGCTGCTGCAGGACGCCCAGAACATCCGCACCGTCGCAACCGCGCCGTGGCTCCTGATCTGGCCGTCGCTCGCAGTCGTCGTCGCCGTCCTGTCCTTCAATTTCTTCGGCGACGGCCTGCGCGATGCCGCCGACCCCTATGACAATTGAGGAGGAAACCATGACCGATCTTTCAGACGACGTCGTTCTCTCCGTCGAAAACCTCTCGATCGATTTCAGGCTGCGCACCCACATCCTGCACGCCGTCGAAAATGTCAGCTTCGAGCTGAAGCGTGGCCAGACGCTCTGCCTCGTCGGCGAAAGCGGCTCCGGCAAGAGCGTCACCGCCCGCTCGCTGCTGCAGATCGTCGACAGCCCCGGCAGCATCGTTTCCGGCCGCATCCTGCTCAGCAATGGCGACGAGGTCACCGGGGGTAACGGGGTCATCGATATCGCCGCCCTGAAGCCGTCCGACCGGGCGATGCGCGCCATACGCGGCCGCCGCATCGGCCTGATCTTCCAGGAGCCGATGAGCTCGCTGTCGCCGGTTCACACCATCGGTTCGCAGATCATCGAGGCGGTGCGCCTGCACAGCAATCTCGATCATCGCGCCGCCCGCGAAAGGACCGTCGAACTGCTGCGCCAGGTCGAGATCCCGAACCCGGACAAGATGGCCGACCGCTACACCTTCGAATTCTCCGGCGGCATGCGCCAGCGCGCCATGATCGCCATGGCGCTTGCCGGCAATCCCGATATTCTCATCGCCGACGAGCCGACGACGGCGCTCGACGTCACCACCCAGGCCGAAATCCTCGACCTGATCAAGCGGCTGCAGGTCGAACGCGGCATGGCCATGCTGCTCATCACCCATGACATGGGGATCGTCGCCGAAGTGGCCGATGATGTTGCCGTCATGCGCTTCGGCCGCATCGTCGAGCGCGGATCGGTCGATGCGATCTACCACGCCGCCGAGCATCCCTATACCCGCCAATTGCTGGCCTCGACGGTCAAGCTCACCCACCATGTCGAAGGCAGGCTGCCCGCCGTGGCGCTGTCGCCGGAGGCGCCGCAGCCGATCCTGTCCGTCCGCAATCTCGGCAAGATCTACGGTTGGCACGGCAAGACCAATACGCTGCGCGCCGTCGACGACGCCAGCTTCGATCTTTATCCCGGCGAAAACCTCGGCATCGTCGGCGAAAGCGGCTCCGGCAAGACGACGCTCGGCCGGCTCATCCTGCGCACCGTCGAGCCGACATCGGGCAGCATCAGCTATCGCGGCAAGGACGGTAGCGAGATCGACGTCACGAAACTCACCAAGCGCGAACTCCGCACCTTCCACCGCGAAGTCCGCCTGGTCTTCCAGGATCCTTTCGCCTCGCTCAATCCGCGCATGACCGTCAAGGAGGTGATCGGCGATCCGCTTGTTGTCAACGGTCTGGCCAAGGGCAAGGCGCTGGAGGACCGCGTCGCCGAACTGATGCGCCTGGTCGGCCTCGACCCGATGGGCATGGAGCGTTATCCGCATGCCTTCTCCGGCGGCCAGCGCCAGCGCATCGGCATCGCCCGCGCCCTTGCGCTCGACCCGCGCATCATCATCGCCGACGAGGCAACGTCGGCACTCGACGTCTCGATCCGCAGCCAGATCCTCGACCTGCTGCTCGATATCCGTCAGCGGCTGAACCTGAGCTTCATCTTCATCTCGCACGACATTTCGGTCGTGCGTTATTTCTGCGATCGTGTCGCCGTCATGCATCGCGGCAAAATCGTCGAACTTGGCGAGGCCGAACAAATCTGCACCGCTCCCGAAGAGGCCTATACGAAGAGCCTCATCTCCGCCGTTCCCAATCCCGACCCTCGCGACAAGCGCATGCTGCACCGGCATCGTTTCGTCGCACCTGCCAATATTTAAGGACGATCCCGTGCCGAAATTTTCCGCCAACCTTTCCTTCCTCTACCAGGACCTGCCCTTTCTCGACCGCTTCACGGCAGCCGCAGAGGACGGCTTCGGCGCCCTCGAATATCTCGGCCCCTATGCCGAACCGAAGGAGAAGGTCGCCGAGGCGCTGAAGGCGAGCGGCCTGAAACAGGCGCTCTTCAACGTGCCATCAGGCGACTGGGCCGGCGGCGAGCGCGGCATCGCCTGCCTGCCGGAGCGCGTAGAGGAGTTCCGCAACGGGATCGCGCAGGCGCTCGATTATGCCGCAGCGCTCGATTGCCGGCAGGTGAATGTCATCTCCGGGCTGGTGCCGAAGGGTGCAGACCTTCAAACGCTGGAAACGGTGCTGGTCGACAATCTGAAATATACAGCAAAGCGTTGTGCCGACGTCGGCGTCAAGCTGCTGGTCGAGCCGATCAACCTGCGCGATATTCCCGGCTTCTTCCTGTCGACCACAGCTGATGCCGAACGCATTCTCGACCGGGTCGGCTCGGACAATCTCTACATCCAGTATGATTTCTACCACATGCAGATCATGCAGGGCGACCTGATCCCCACCTTCATCCGGCTGAAGGAGAAGATTGCCCATGTCCAGATCGCTGACAATCCCGGCCGGGGCGAACCCGGCACCGGTGAGATCAACTACGGTTTCATCCTCTCCGAGCTCGATCGCCTCGGCTACGACGGCTGGGTGGGCTGCGAGTACAAGCCGAAATCCGGCACCAGCGAAGGCCTCGGCTGGATGAAACCCTATCTGAAGTCAGCGAGGACAGCATGAACATCGGATTTATCGGACTGGGCGTCATGGGCCGCCCGATGGCGGAAAACCTGATCGACGCCGGCCACACGCTGCATCTGAGTCGGGTGAAGGAAACCTCGCAGCATCTTGTCGACAAGGGCGGCAAAGCCGCCGCCAGCGCCAGGGCGGTGGCACACGCTTCCGACATCGTCATCCTGATGCTGCCGGATACACCAGATGTCGAGGCGGTGCTGTTCGGCGAAGATGGCGTCGCCGCCGGCCTTTCCCAGGGCAAGCTGGTTATCGACATGAGTTCGATCTCGCCGGTCTCCACCAAGACTTTCGCCAAACGCATCGAGGCGCTCGGCTGCGATTATCTCGATGCCCCGGTTTCCGGCGGTGAGGTCGGCGCCAAGGCCGCCTCGCTGACGATCATGGTTGGCGGCAAGGAGCAGGTTTTCGAGCGCGCCAAGCCGCTTTTCGAGAAGATGGGTAAGAACATCACCCATCTCGGCGGTAGCGGCGACGGCCAGACGGCGAAGGTCGCCAACCAGATCATCGTCGGTCTGACGATCGAGGCGGTTGCCGAAGCGCTGCTGTTTGCCAAGCGTGCCGGCGCCGATCCGGCCAAGGTGCGCACCGCGCTGATGGGCGGCTTTGCCTCCTCGCGCATCCTCGAAGTGCATGGCGAGCGCATGGTCAAGGAGACCTTCGAGCCCGGCTTCCGCATCCGCTTGCACCGCAAGGACATGACGCTTGCCGTCGATGCCGCCCGCGCACTCGATCTGTCGCTGCCGAACACGGCCGCCACGCAGCAGCTGATGAATGCCGCGATCGCCAATGGCGACGGCGAACGCGACCATTCCGCCCTCATCCGCACCCTGGAACTCCTCGCCGGAGAGCCGCCCTAGATCAACGCTTTTTAGAACAACCGGACGACATCTTCGATTGCCGACTGCCGGAGCCTTCTTTCCGGACGGCGAAGCCATGTCCGGTCATCGATAGAGAAGGACAGGAAAATGCTCAACAAAGATATCCAGCTGCCCTACGGCGCCGTCTATTTCCGCAAGTCCAACCCGCCCCGCGAAGATTGGGAACGCGACTACGCCACCGCCGGGCAGGACGGCCTCAACATCTTCCGCCACTGGTTCATGTGGAGCGCGATCGAAACCGCCCCCGGCGTCTACGATTGGGAGGAATACGACCGTCAGATGGACCTTGCCGCTGCAAACGGCATCAAGACCGTCATCGCCGAATTGATCCATGCCGTGCCGGACTGGGCAGTGCGCAAATATGCTCATGCGCTGCAGGTCAATGCCGACGGCACCAAACTCGGTTCCTATATGGGCGTCTCGTCGGCGACCGGCGGCTTCTCCAACAATGGTGGCGGCGCCGGCGCCCTGACGCTGAACTGCCCCGAAGTGAAGGAAGCCGCCGGGAAGTTCTTGACCGCGCTCGCCACCCGCTACAAGGATCATCCGGCGATCTATGGCTATGACGTCTGGAACGAGTGCAACTATTCCGCCGATGTCGATTACAGCCCCTATGCCAAATCAGCCTTTCGCAAATGGCTGGAGAAGAAGTACGGCAGCCTGAAGATCCTGGCGAAAGCCTGGTACCGCTACAGCTTTGCCGAATGGGACGATATCGAGCCGCCGGTGCACATGGCGCCCTACCCCGAATGCATCGATTGGCTGCAGTTCAAGCGCGACAATTTCTACGACCAGATGCAATGGCGCATCGACACCATCCGCGCCGTCGACCAGAAGAACACCATCGTTGCCCACGGCATATCCGGCGCAATTCCCAACATGGCGGCCAACGGCTGCGACGACTGGCTCGCCGCATCCAAGGTCGAGGTTTACGGCTTCACCTGGATCCAGGCCCGCAAGGGGTCGGAAGCCTGGAAGAACTGGTACGGCGTCGACATCAACCGTGCCGCCGCCCGCGGCAAACCGTTCTGGCATGCCGAACGCCAGGGCGGGCCGCTCTGGCTGCAGCCGCAGGTGATCGGCCGCGACAAGGAAGACGGCCGCGTCGCCGAGCCCGAGGACATCCGTCTCTGGAGCATGACCTCGCTTGCCGGCGGCGCCCGCGGCGTGATCAATCTGCGCTGGCGCCCGCTGCTCGACGGTCCGCTCTTCGGCGCCTTCGGCTCCTACGGCATGGACGGCTCGCGCACGCCGCGCTCCGACATGGCAAGCGCCATGGCGAAATGGGCAAACGACAAGGCGCAAGGCCCCCTCTGGGAGGCAAAGCCCCTGCGCGGCGAAGTCGGCATCCTTGTCGTTCGCGAAACCCAGGAGTTCGATTACCTACTGAACCACGACCGCAGGGAGAAACCTTATCCCGAAGCCATGTGGGGGGCCTATCGTGCTTTCCTCGAAAATGGCGTGCAGCCGGACTGGGTGCATATCGACGACATCGCGGCCTATGATTTCCTCTATTTCCCCTATCCGATCATGTTCACATCAGAGCAGGCGAAGCGTCTGAAAGACTGGGTCGAAAACGGCGGCACGCTGATTGCTGAGGCATGCCCCGGCTATTTCGGCGATCGCGGCCATGTCGGCCCCGTGCAGCCGAACATGGGCCTCGACGAGGTCTTCGGCGCGCGCGAGGAGGAAGTCGAATTCATGCCCGATATCGGCGACCGCATCCATTTCGATCTGGATGGTGCAGCCGTCGACGGCGGCGGCTTCCTGCAATCCTACCGGCTGGCTGGCGGGAACGGGCGCGGCCATTTCACCGACGGCCGTCTTGCCGTCGTCGAAAACACCTATAGCAAAGGCCGCACGCTGCTGATCGGCACCAACCCTTCCGTTGCCTATTACCGCACACAGGGGAAGGCGAACGGCGCCTTCTTCGCTGAGCTATTGAGATGGAGTGGGAAGAAGCGCCATGTGACGCTGTCGAATGCCGCCCTTTTTGCCCGGGTTCACAAAGGCGAAAAGGGCAGCTTCCTCTGGCTCGTCAATCCGACGAGAACGGCGCAGAATACCGAGGTGACTCTGGCTGAGGGAACTCTTGCGCGGGGCAAGGCGACCTGGCCCATCGACTATGTCAGTGACGGCGGCATCGTCGTACCGGCCCGCGACGTGCTGATCCTGCCGCTCGGCTGAAACTCAGCGAACGCTCAACTGCTCGACCCAACCGTTTCCAGATAGCGCGGCCCGGTCGAGCAGGCTTTCGATACGGCCCGCCTGCATAATCACGGCACGGTCGCACATATGGGCGACGACGCCAGGGTCGTGGCTGACGAGTACGAAGGTCATGCCATGCAAGGCCTTGAGATCGTTGAGCAGATTGAGGATCTCCGCCTGTACAGAAACATCGAGCGCCGAAGTCGGCTCGTCGAGCAGCAACAGCTTCGGCTTCAGCAGCAGCGCCCTTGCGATAGCGACACGCTGGCGTTGGCCGCCGGAAAGCTGATGCGGGTAGCGCCCGGCTATCGCAGCCGACAGGCCGACCTGGTCGAGCGCCGTGCGCACCGCCGCCTCGACGCCGGCAATGCCGCGCAGCGACAGCGGTTCGCCCAGGATATGCGAGATACGGTGACGGGGATGCAGCGAGGAATAAGGATCCTGGAACACCATCTGGATATTGGCGCGCAGCGCGCCGGTGATCTTCCGGCCCGGATGCAGCCGCTCGTCGAACACGCTGATTGCGCCCTGCCAGCCGGTATTCAATCCGGCGACGGCGCGCAGAACGGTCGTCTTGCCGCAGCCGGAAGGGCCGATCAGCCCGAAGGTCTCGCCTGATGTAACTGTGAAGCTGGCATCCCGCACGGCGGTAAAGCCTTTGCCGCCGCCTTGAAAGGTCACGGATAGATTATCCAGGGAAAGCGCGATCACGGCCCTTCTCCATAGACCGGCAGATGCGTGCCGTAGGTGGAAGCCGAAGGCCGTGCCGCCCAGAGCGCCCTCGTATAGGCGGATCTGGCATTGGCGAGATCGGCCGATGCCATCTCCTCCTCGATCCTTCCCTGCCGCATCACCATCACCCGGTCGGCATAGCGCGAAACCTGCTGCAGATCGTGGCTGATCAACAGCAGCCCCATGCCGAGCTCTTCAGTCAGCGAACGCAGCAGCGTCAGGATCTGATCCTGCAGCCCGCGATCGAGCGCCGAGGTGGGTTCGTCCGCAATCAGCAGCTTCGGGCGGTTGATCAGCATGGCGGCGATCATCGCACGCTGTCCCATGCCGCCGGAAAGCGCTGCGGGATAACTCGAATAGACCCGCTTCGGATCGGGCAGCCCAACCTTGTCAAGCATATCGAGCGCGCGGTCGCGCCGTTCGACGGCCGTAAGCCGGGTGTGCAGCAGCAATGCCTCCTCAACCTGCCGACCGATCCGGTGTGCCGGGTTCAGCGAATATTTCGGATCCTGCAGGATGAGACCGATGCCGGCGCCGCGCAGCCTGTTCCAGCCCGCGGGCGAAAGTGCTGTGAGATCCTGCCCGTCGAACTCCAGCCGCCTTGCCCGGATATCCGCCTGGCGCGGCAGCAAGCCCATGATCGCACGGCCGGTCATCGATTTGCCGGAACCGGATTCGCCGACGAGCGCCACCACCTCGCGGCCGATGGCAAAGGAGATGCCCTCGACGACGCGGAGAAGGCCGGCCTCGGAGGGAAAGGAAATTGTCAGATCCTCGACGGAAAGAAGCGGCTCAGTCATGGCGCGGATCCAGGATATCGCGCAGCCCGTCGGCAAGCAGGTTGAAAGCGAATGACGTGATGAAGATTGCAAGACCCGGCACCGCCGCCACCCACCATTGATCGAAGATCACCTGCGTTCCTTCCGAAACCATAGATCCCCATTCCGCCGTTGGCGGACGCACGCCGAGGCCAAGAAAGCCGAGGCCGGCGGCAGCGAGGATGATGCCGGAGAGATCGAGCGCCAGCCGGATGATGGCGGATGGCAGCACCAGCGGCAAGATATGCCCCCAGAGCAGCCGGACACCCTTGATACCGACCATTTCGGCGGCGGCAAGATAATCGCTGCGCCGCAGGGCCGCTGTCTCGACGCGGGCCTGCCGGGCATAGGCGGGCCAGCTTGTCAGCGCCAGCGCCAGCGCGCCGTTGATCAGGCCCGGTCCCATGATGGCGACGAAGGCAAAGGCGAGCAACAGGCGCGGGAAGGACATGACGATATCGGTGACGCGCATCAACAGGCGTTCGGTCAGCCCGCCGAAGAAACCGGCGAGAATGCCGACGACGATGCCGAGCGGCGCCATCAGCAGAACGACGACAAGCACCAGCAGCAGGGTCGGCCGCGCGCCATAGATCAGCCGCGACAGTATATCCCGGCCAAAGGCATCGGTGCCGAACCAATGCGCCGAGGTCGGCGGCATCAACCGGTTGGCGGTTTCCTGCAGGTTGGGGTCGTAAGGGGCGATTACTGGCGCAAGAAGTGCGGCAAGCAGGATGACGGCAACGACGATAAGACCGGCCGCCGCCGAGGGTGAGCGCAGCATGTGCTTGAGGAAGGACGGCCCGCCGACCGGAGCATGCACGATCACGCTCATCGCCGCCTCCCCGCATCGAGGCGCGAGACGCCGAGATCGGTCAGCGCATTGAGCAGCACGAAGGACGCGCCGACGACGAGTGTGGCGCCGAGGATCGCCGGCATGTCGCCGGCAAACATCGCCGTCGTGAGGTAACGGCCGATGCCCGGCCAGGCAAAGACGGTCTCGGTCAGCACCGCGCCTTCGAGCAGGCTCGCATAGGAAAGCGCGATCAAGGTCAGCAGCGTGCCCGCTATATTGGGCATGATGTGGATGAAGGTAATGCGCCGGAGGCTGGCGCCCTTGGCGCGCGCCGTCGTCACATATTCCTGTCCGAGCTCGGTGAGGATCGCCGCCCGCGTCAGCCGCGAGATCGCGGCAAGCGCATGGAAGGCGAGCACGATCGCCGGCAGCGCCAGATGCGCCAACGCGTCCCTGAAGGCACCTGTCTTGCCGGACATCCATGTATCGATCAGCGCAAAGCCGGAGATCGGCTTGACCGTGTACTGAAAGACGACGTCCGCCCGGCCAGGCCCTGGTGCCCAGTGCAGGCGGGCATAGAAGAGTAGAAGCATCAGCAGCCCGAGCCAGAAGATCGGCACGGAATAACCGAACAGCGACACGAAGCGGGCAGCGCTATCCACCCATGTGCCCTGCCGCATGGCGGCCGCAATACCGAGCGCAAGGCCGATGGCAGCACCAAGGATGATCGCTGCGGTCGCAAGCTCAATCGTCGCCGGAAAGGTGCGGGCGATATCTTTCGCCACCGGCTGGCCTGTCGAGATCGACTGGCCGAAATTGCCGGAGAGTGCCGTTTCGAGATAACGCACGAACTGCACCGGCAGCGGCTGATCGAGCCCGAGTTCGACACGCGCAGCCTCGTAGGTCGACTGGCTCGCGTGATCGCCGACGAGCTGCAGCGCTGGATCGATCGGCGACAGCCGCGTCATGGTGAAGGTGACGAGCGCCAGGCCGAACAGAGTCAGCGCAAAGGACCAGAGCCACTTGAGAAGTAGCCGGACGAAAGACAACTCCCGCCAGCGTCTGCTCTGGCGGGAGTCGTTGGTGTCGGCAGTCAAAGGTGTTGCCGTCTGCGGCACTTATTTTTCAACCTTGTCATAATAGACCTGATCGGCGTTCAGGCCCTGGGCGTAGTTCTTCACCTTGTCGCTTAGCACGACCTGGTCATTGCCCTGAAGCATGAAAACGAAGGGCGAGCTTGCCTGGATCTTCTTCTGCAGGTCTTGATAGAGCGAAACGCGCTTGGCGGCATCCTGCTCCTTAACGGCGGCAAGCGTCTCGTCGGTCAGCTCCGGGATCACCCAGCCGGCATATTTGGCGGCCGTGTTGGTGGAGTTGTCGCGGTTGATCGCAAAGGCGCTGGCATTGGAATGCGGATCAAAATAATCCGGGATCCAGTAGCGCAGCGTCATCTCGAACTTGCCGGAACGGCCGCGGGCATAGATGTCGCTCGCAACACCCGGCTGGATGTCGAGATCGATGCCTGCCTGGGCGAAGGTCGACTGCAGCGACTGCGCGATCGACAGGAACGGCTGGTCGTTGAAGACGATGAATTCAACCTTGAACGGCGTCTTGATGCCGGCGTCGGCGAGGATCTTCTTCGCCTTCTCGACGTCGAGCTTGAACGGATTGTCCGTCAGCGCGCCGGGGAAGCCGACCGGCAGGAAGGCCTGGTGCACATTGCTCTGGCCACGCAGCAGGTTCTTGGTAATGCCGTCGTAATCGACGAGGTAACGCGCCGCTTCCCAGAAGGCCGGCTTGCCGAGCGTCTCGTTCGCCTTGCTGTTGAGCAGGATATAATCGGTGCGGGCAGACGGGACCGAGAGGACCTTGATGCCGCTCTTGCCCTTCAACGCATCGATCTGGTCGGCCGAGAGGCCGCGTGCGATATCGGCATCGCCTTGCTCGACGAGCAGGCGGCGGGCGCCGACATCGGGCACATTGCGGATGATGACGCTTTCGAGCTTCGGCTTGTCGGAGGAATTCGCATTCGCCTGCAGCACGAGCGCTTCGTGCGGCGTGTAGGTGGCGATCGTATAGGCACCGCTGCCGGCCGAATTGACCTTCAGCCAGGCATTGCCGAAATCATTGTCCTTGGCTTCCGCGGCAACTGTCTTCTCGTCGACGACGGAAGCGATCGGCGCCGTCAGCAGTGACAGCGCGAAGCCCGAACCGACATCGGCGCTCCAGGTGAGCTTCACATGCGTGTCGTCGACCTTGGTGACCGCAGTATCGACATTGTCGGCCGTCCAGCCGAGTTCGTTGAGGATGAAGGCCGGCGACTTGTTGAGCTTCACGGCGCGAGTCAGCGAGAAGACCACGTCTTCGGGACGCACCGGATTGTCGGAAGAAAACTTGGCGTCAGTGAGCGCGAAGGTCAGGCTCTTGCCATCGCTGCCCGCTTCCCAGGAAGCGGCGAGCGCCGGCTCGATCTTGGTGCCATCCTCGCGGTTCGACTGGACGAGTCGCTGATAGAGATTGTTGAAGGACTGCACGGTGGTGAGCTCGAAGCCTTCGGCCGGGTCGAAACTGACGGCGTCGTCGATCGACTGCGCGACGACGAGAACATTGGCCGGCGTCTCGGCCTGTGCGACGGTTGCGCCTAAAACCAGCGCAAGACCGAAAACGGTCCCGAGCAGGCGCGAGCGCGTGGTGATGATAGACATGATTGACTCCCTCAAATGATCTTTGAAATTCAGGATGCGGATGAACTGTTGCCTTCGGCAAAAGCTTCAAGCTCGGGGTCGAAATCGACCTCGACGACATTGTTGAAGACGGCGGTGGCAAGCATGATGCCGGCAAAGGCGACGAGATCGACGAGCACCTTGGTTTCGTAGCGCTGTTTCAGCTTCGCCCAGATTTCGGCGGGAACGGCGTTGGAATCGGTAACGATCGCCTTACCGAAAGCGTCCAGCAGCGCCTCCTCTTCGGAAAGCTCCAGCGCGTCAGGATCGAAACCCTTGTTGATCAGCGCCCGGCGAAAGAAGGTGATGGCGATCTTCGATTTCGCCGCCTTCGAGATCGCATGCGAGAAGATCCAGATTTCCCGGTCGCTGATGGCGGGATCGAGCTCGGCGCGCAGCGTGAACCATTCGGCATAGATGCGGTGAGCGGCCGGCGAGTGCAGTAGCGTCCGCTTCATGTTGGTCATGCGCCCGCGCAGCCTGACTTCCTCGTCATGCGCCGCACGAACCTCTTCCGAGGCGGTGTCGTAATCGATCTGCGGGAGGTGGCTCATCGGCTCGGCTCTTTCGTTGTGCAAAGAAGCTATCGAGGTGCCGACATATTGTGCAGTCCAACTTCGTCTAGCTTTTCCGACTTTCGACAAAAACTATTCCGCCTGGGGCGACCAGCCGGCATGTTCGTGCCAATCAGATATATCAGCATCCGGCAGTCATCGAGAACGCTTGCAGGCGCACTCATGAAACCCCGGGCAGCCGTGAATCCACTTGGCCGCTGCTCGACGCCCGCCTAGACTGCTCAGATCGAAGGTGGAGGCAAGGCATGGGCGACGACCACGAGCATCATCACGTCGACTGGCGGGAACATGGCGTCAAGGTCATTCCCGGCAATTCGCTCGATCCGAACACCGCGCAGACGCCAGGCATGAACCGCGCGACCGCGATCAACAATGCGCGCGCCGGGGCCGAGAAGATCTGGGCCGGCACGGTGACGATCCATGCCAACGCCAAGACCGGCGCCCATCATCACGGCGATCTCGAAAGCATCATCTACGTGGTCAAGGGCAAGGCCCGCATGCGCTGGGGCGAGCATCTGGAGTATACCGCGGAGGCCGGCCCCGGCGACTTCATCTATGTTCCGCCCTATGTGCCGCATCAGGAGATCAACGCCAGCCGCGACGAGACGCTGGAATGCGTGCTCGTCCGATCAGGTCAGGAACCGGTCGTCGTCAACCTCGACATCGAGCCGGTCGAAAAGCCGGAAGACGTCGCTTGGATCGACCCGATCCACCGTTAGAGCAATTCACCGTCGAGCAAGCGGCTGACATCCTCAGCCGCCGAACGCTCTGCCAAGATCATAGCAAAGGAACGTCGCAGACCGCTTTAGGCGTGGACGACGCCTGCGCTGTTCATAACAGGCTTCTCGATGATCCGGCCGGTATCGGCGGCATAGAGGTGGATCTGGTCGTAATCGATCGCGATGCCGATCGGATCGCCCGACTTCACCTTCACGGCCTCAGTCAGCGCCACGGCAAAGGGTAGCCCGTCGAAATCGGCGTGGACGATGCGGCTTGCGCCGAGCTCTTCGATGAAATCGGTCGTTGCTACCAAGGCGCCTGGCGCATCCGGGGCCACCAGCCGGGCGGCCTCGGCACGCATGCCGAGCACGACGCGTTTGCCTTTCAGCGGTGCGGCGCGCTCGCGTGGCAGCGCCACCATGCGGCTCTGATCGTAGACGAAGACGCCCTCGTCATTGATCGTGCCCTCGAGCAGGTTCATCGCCGGCGTGCCGACGAAGCCCGCAACGAAGCGCGAGACCGGATGATGATAGACCTCTTCGGGCGTGCCGACCTGCTCCACCCTGCCGCCGTTCATTACCACCAGCCGATCGGCCAGCGTCATCGCCTCGGTCTGGTCATGCGTGACGAAGATCGAAGTGGCCCCGAGGCGGCGGTGCAGGCGGCGGATTTCAGCGCGCATGGCAATGCGCAGCTTGGCGTCAAGGTTCGACAGCGGTTCGTCGAAGAGAAACACCTTCGGCTCGCGGATCATCGCCCGGCCCATGGCGACGCGCTGGCGCTGACCGCCGGAAAGAGCGGCCGGCCGGCGTTCGAGGAAGGGTTCGAGGCTGAGCGCCTTGGCGACCTCGCCGATGCGCCGGCTCCGCTCTGCCTTCGAGACACCGGCCACCTTCAATGCGTAGCCGATATTCTCGGCAACGCTCATATGCGGATAAAGCGCATAGTTCTGGAACACCATGGCACAGCCGCGCTCTCGCGGCTCCAGCTGGTTGACGACGCGGCCGTCAATGGCGATTTCACCACCGGTGATTTCCTCGAGGCCGGCGATCATGCGCAGCAGCGTGGACTTGCCGCAGCCGGATGGGCCGAGGATGACGATGAACTCGCCCGACTGGATGTCGAGATCGACGCCGTGAACGACGGGGGTCTTGCCGTAGTTTTTCTTCACGCCACGAATGGAGATCGGTGCCAAGGGAATACTCCTTCACTTCTCGGTGGAGATAAGGCCGCGTACGAACCAGCGCTGCATCAGAATGACGAGGATCAATGGCGGCGACATGATGATCAGGGTTCCGGCCATGGCGACGTTCCAGTCGGGCAGACCGAATTCGGACGGGATGAGGGTCTTGAGCTGCGTCACGGCGATGCCGAAATTCGGATCGGTGGTGATCAGCAGCGGCCAGAGATACTGGTTCCAGGCCCAGACGAACATGATGGTGAAGAGCGCGATCATATTTGGGCGAGAGAGCGGCAGCAGAATGTCCCAGAAGAACCGGACCGGGCCTGATCCGTCCATCTTCGAGGCCTCGGCAAGCTCGTCCGGAACCGTCAGGTAGAACTGCCGGTAGAGGAAGGTACCGGTCGCGGTTGCGACCAGCGGCAAAACGAGACCGGGATAGGAATTCAGCAGACCCCATTCGAGCTTGATCTGGATGCCGGTGATCTGCGCAACGAGCCAGCTTATGCCGGTGACGTCGAGGATCGTCTGGAAAGGCTGCAGGGCGTTGGCCGCGATCGAATAGGTCGGCACGATGCGGACTTCCAGCGGCAGCATCAGCGTGATGAAGATGATCCAGAAAATCACATACCGGCCACGGAAGCGGAAGTAGACGATCGAGAAGGCTGCCATGGAAGACAGCATGACCTTGCCGGCGCCGACGGTTGCGGCGAAGATGATGCTGTGGAACAGCTTGTTGCCGAGATCGGCGCGAACCCAGGCGGTCTCAGCGTTTTCCCAGAAATGCGAGCCCGGCGTCAGCGGCAGCGGCACGCGATTGACCGTCTCCAGATCAAGCGTCGACGCGATGATGACGATGGCGAAAGGCAAAAGCGCGATCACCATACCGAGCGCGAGAAGGCTATAGCAGATGAAGTTGAATATCGGCGTGCGTTCGATCATGTCCGCGACCTCACTTGTAGTGCACCCGCCGCTCGATGAAGCGGAACTGGAAGATGGTGAGTAGGACAACCAGCACCATCAGGATGATGGACTGCGCTGCGGCGCCCGAATAGTCGAGACCTCTGAAGCCGTCGAAATAGATCTTGTAGACCATGAGCTCGGTGGCACGCGCCGGGCCGCCCTGCGTCATGATGTCGACGATACCGAAGGAATCCTGGAAGCTCTCGGTGATGTTGATGACGAGCAGGAAGAACAGCGTCGGCGTCAGCAGGGGCAGCTGGATATCCCAGATACGGCGCATCGGTCCCGAACCGTCCATTGCGGCGGCCTCGATCAGCGAGCGCGGAATGCCTTGCAGCGCCGAGAGGAAGAAGATGAAGTTGTAGCCGATATATTTCCAGGAGAAGGCGACAATGACGGCGATCATCGCGTCCTTGCCGTCGAGTGCGGGGTTCCAGAGGCCGGGCCAGACGTGGTTGATAACCGACAGAAGGCCGGCCTCCGGCGCCAGGATGAAGCGGAAGGCGAGGCCGAGAGCGGGAGCGGCAATTGCATAAGGCCAGATGAAGACTGAGCGGTAGACTTTGTGGCCGCGCAGTTCACGATCCGTCAAAAGCGCCAGGATCAGCGCCAGCCCCATGGCGATGGCCGTCGAGCTGAAGCCGAAGATCATGCTGCGGGTGATCGAGTCCCAATAAACAGGATCGGTGAGCAGCTGTCTGAAATTGTCGAAACCGACCCAGGCATTACCGCCGCCCCATGGCTGCTCGAGCGTGAACGCCCAATACAGCGCCTGCGCGCTCGGCCAGTAGAAGAAGACGAAGATCAGCAACAGCATCGGAAATGCGAAGAGCAGTCCGATCGTCGTCGAGGAGAAAGTGACGCGCTTTTCCATGAGTGGCCGTTTTCGTCCTGGTTTGGTTTAAAGCATGTCGCGCAAAACTGTGCAGCAGTTTTGCTGTAGCGACATGCGTAAAAATATAGATCTAAAGCGCCAGGAGCGAACCTGAAAGATTGTGGCGCGCTTTAGGCGCGGGCGGCGAGCTCGCATCCGCGGCCGAATAAAGAACTTACAAAGACGCACCCGGCGCGCAAAATGCGGGCCGGGTGCGGCTCATATCAGCCGATCAGGGGAGCTGAACGTTCTTGTAGGTCTGCTGGAAGCGACGCAGGAGCGTATTGCCGCGTTCGGCGGCACTGTCGAGCGAAGCCTGGACATCGGCATTGTTGACGAAGATTGCCTGCAGACCATTGGCGATTTCGGTGCGGACCTGCAGCAGGCCACCGAGGCGGATGCCCTGCGGAGCCGCGTCGCCAGCCGGCGAAGCGGTCAGGCTCTGAATGGCGAGTTCGCGGCCGGCATAAGGCGCCTTGCCGTAGAAGCCCTGCTTATTCAGATATTCGAAACCGGAGTTGCGAACCGGGATGTAGCCGGTAACGGTCGACCAGGTAAGAGCTTCTTCCGGCTTTGCGATGAAGTTGAAGAACGCGGCAGCAGCCTTGTATTCGGCGTCGGAGTGACCCTGCAGAACCCAGAGCGAAGCGCCGCCGACATAAGAGCTGTGACGGGTTGCGTCGCCGTAGGTCGGCAGCATGGCAACGTCCCAGTTCATGCCTTGCTTGGCGGTACGGCCAACGTTGCCGTGGTCGCCGACGGAGGTCAGGATGACCTGGCAATCGCCAGCGGCAAAGGCTTCGACGAAGGTCTGGCCGACAGCCTTGTTCTTGATGACGACCAGCTTGTCGTCGTACCAGGACTTGAGGTCCTTGATGTAGCTGACGAGAAGCGGGTTCTTGTTGAACACCAGCTCGGCGTCGAGACCTTCAAAGCCGTTCTTCTTCGTGGCGATCGCTTCGCCGTTGACGGCTTCGAACTGCTCGATGTACTGCCAGACTTCGTTGTTGGAGATGTCAAAGCCGAGCGGGCAAGCATAGCCCGCATCCTTCAGAGCCTTGAGGTCCTCGCCTGCTTCCTTCCAGGTCGCCGGGGCATGATCCTTGCCGATCTTGGCGAAGGCGTCCTTGTTCCAATAGAGAAGAGCGGTCGAGGAGTTGAAGGGGAAGGAGTACATCTCGCCCTTCGATGTCGCGTAGTAGCCGGAGATACCGGAGAAGTAGTCCTTCCAGTCGACGGTGTAGCCCATGTCGGTCATCAGCTTGTTGGCCGGGTAGTAGGCGCCGGAGAGCATGATGTCGAGGGTGCCGGCGTCGGAGACCTGGGCGATGGTCGGCTGCTTGCCGGCGCGGAAGGCAGCAATGGTGTTCTGAAGGGACGCGTCGTAGCTGCCCTGGCTGGTGCAGACGACTTCGTAGTCGGCCTGCGACTGGTTGAAGCGATCGCACTGCTCCTGGACACGCTTTGCGATGTCACCGGAATTGCCGAACCAGAAGTCAATCTTGGTCTTATCGGCGGCGGCAGCGGGACCAGCAAGAAACGCTGTAGCGAGAAGGGCGCCAACGGCGCCGAGAAGCTTGGCTTGCATGAGAACCTCGAACGTAAAAGGACGCGCACTTTCAGCGCACGCCCTATTAGCTGGTTCAAATTGCCGCCGCCAATGAATATTACATGACATGAAATGTTCCAATTCCAGTTGTCACAAAGCAGTCATACAATCATTATTCGTAACATTTCGGGAAATATTTAAAGAAATTTTGTAGAGATCTCAAATGTATTTGAAATACTATATATCTACATTAAAATAAACGCAATTTTAGAACGCGTTTAATGTTCAATTATATTGGAAAGAAGCGCCTTTATTCGCGCGCCCAGTTGGAACGAAACTTGCAAAACAGCCGCATTTTGCCCTTACACTGCTGTGCAACGCCCGGTTTCAGCCTCCAAATCAAAGGGAATCCTTCAAAATTGCAGCAAAACGCGGATCGAACGCACGGCTGATCGGTCCGGCCGCAGCGCCAAGCGCCACCGACCAGGGATCGGCCATGCCGGACTGCAGGCGCGGCAGCGTCCGGCCACTACGTTCGGCGATCGAGGGCAGCAATGGGCCGATTGCCGCAATCAACCTGTTCACCAGCGCTTCCGGCGCGCTGCCGCAGAGGATGACGGTCTGCGGATCGAACAGCGTCTCGATGAGATGGATGCTCCAGCGCAGGTCCACAGCGGCCGCCTCAACCCAGGCGTCGATGCTTTGATCGCCTCTCAAGGCAAGATCGTTGATACGTGCGTGGAGATGAGGGTCGGCGGGATCGACCGATAGATGCTGATAGAGCGAGGCGAGCGAGGCGCGATGTTCGAGCGGCGTCGATTTGCCGTCGGCAAACAGCAGCGCCATGCCGATCTCGCCGGCATTGCCGTTGGTGCCGCGGTAGAGTTCGCCGTTCAGAATGAGGCCGGCGCCGATGCCATAGCCGACGAAGAGGCAGACGGCGTGGTCGAGGCCGTGGGCAACTCCCACCATGCGCTCGGCGGTCGCCGCCGCCGCCGCATCGTTCTGCAGGCCGACATCGAGCCCGGTGCCGGCGGTCAGCGTTTCCAACAACGGAAATTTCTGCCAGGCCTCCATCATCCAAGGATCGTCACCGCTGCCGGCAACCCCGAAAGGCCCAGGCATGGCGGCGCCGAGGCCAACCAGCCGCTTTTCCGACTGCTGGACGACCCCGGCAAGCTTTGAGCGTATGCCGGCGACGAGGTCGAGGATGACCTTCGTCCCATTCGACGGACCTCCAGGTGGTAGCCCGGCCTCATCACGCACGAGAACACTGCCGACGAGATCGACGGCGACCGCCCGCGTCACATGCCGGTCGATCTGCAGGCCGATCGCAAAGGCGCCCTCGGGCACTAGGCCATAGGGTGTCGAGGGCTGGCCCCTGCCCCTTCTCACCGCCTCCTGCGAACTGACGAGACCGTCGCGCTCGAGTTCCTCGATGATATTGGACACCGTCTGCTTGGTCAGCCGCGTCGCCCGCGCCAGATCGGCGCGTGAAAGCGCGCCGTTGATCCTCAGGGCATCGATCATCACGCGCCGGTTATGTGCGCTGGTGCCTTCGTGATTGGTGCCGCTCTTGGCCCGGATCGGGCGGCTGTCATTCATGTGCAATTCCCTCTTGACTCCAATAGAATGTTGAAGAAGTAATAAGTCAATACACTTGACTTAATGAGGAACCGGAGAGTTCCAGGGAACGCAGGAGGCGGGCAACGGCTCCAACGACGCTCCGAGACGACGAACCGGCACGCTTTCCGCGCGTGCTTTCTCGAACACCGATGGCGGAGGACCGCCCTCGGCAATGCGTAAATGTCAAAAACTGGAGGCTGCAATGCTGAAATCCTTTAACAAGACGCTTCTGGGTGCGGCCTTGATCGGCGCATCCCTTGCGCCGCATGCTTTCGCCGAAACGACGCTGAACGCGCTTTTCATGGCGCAGGCCGCCTATAGCGAGGCCGATGTGCGCGCCATGACCGACGCCTTCGCCAAGGCGAACCCCGATATCAAGGTCAATCTCGAATTCGTTCCCTATGAAGGCCTGCACGACAAGACGGTGCTGGCACAGGGTTCCGGCGGCGGTTACGACGTTGTCCTGTTCGACGTCATCTGGCCGGCCGAATACGCCACCAACAAGGTGCTGGTCGACGTCTCCTCTCGCGTCACCGACGAAATGAAGAAAGGTGTGCTGCCGGGCGCCTGGACCACCGTGCAATATGATAGCAAATATTACGGCATGCCGTGGATCCTCGACACCAAATACTTGTTCTACAACAAGGAGATCCTCGAAAAGGCCGGCATCAAGGCCCCGCCCAAGACCTGGGACGAGCTGACCGAACAGGCAAAGACCATCAAGGACAAGGGCCTGCTCGCCACGCCGATCGCCTGGAGCTGGTCGCAGGCCGAAGCCGCGATCTGCGATTACACCACGCTCGTCAGCGCCTATGGCGGCGATTTCCTGAAGGACGGCAAGCCGGCCTTCCAGACCGGCGGTGGCCTCGATGCACTGAAATACATGGTCTCCAGCTATTCCTCGGGCCTCACCAATCCGAACTCCAAGGAATTCCTCGAAGAGGACGTCCGTAAGGTCTTCGAAAACGGCGATGCCGCCTTCGCGCTGAACTGGACCTACATGTACAACATGGCCAACGATCCGAAGGACAGCAAGGTCGCAGGCAAGGTCGGCGTCGTGCCGGCGCCGGGTGTTGCCGGCAAAAGCGAGGCTTCGGCCGTCAACGGCTCGATGGGCCTCGGCATCACCTCGGCCAGCAAGCATCCTGATGAGGCCTGGAAATACATCACCTTCATGACCTCGCAGGCGACGCAGAATGCCTATGCCAAGCTCAGCCTGCCGATCTGGGCGTCCTCCTATGAGGATCCGGCCGTCACCAAGGGCCAGGAAGAATTGATCTCCGCCGCCAAGATCGGCCTTGCCGCGATGTATCCGCGTCCGACGACGCCGAAATATCAGGAGCTCTCGACCGCGCTGCAACAGGCGATCCAGGAATCGCTGCTCGGCCAGTCCTCTCCCGAAGATGCGCTGAAGTCGGCGGCCGACAATAGCGGCCTCTGATTAAGCCATGAAACCCCGGGCGGCGCCCGCCGTCGCCCGGTCTCCAAACCGATAATGAAGAAGGGTCGCCTTGATGTCGGGCACTTGGCTGACAACGCGCGCGTGGCTTTTGATGCTGCCGCTTCTCGTGGTCATGATATCAGTCATCGGCTGGCCTCTGATCGATACCGTCGGCCTCTCCTTCACCGATGCCAAGCTCGTCGGCACCGAAGGAAACTTCGTCGGCATCGACAATTACGCGAAGATGATCTCCGGCTCGAATTTCCAGCGCACGCTGATCACCACCGCATGGTTCGCGATCGTCTCGGTCGCCGCCGAAATGGCGATCGGCGTTCTGGCAGCCCTGCTGCTGAACCAGCAGTTTCGCGGCCGCACCGCGCTGCGCGCCCTGATGATCCTGCCCTGGGCACTGCCGACCGTCGTCAACGCCACACTCTGGCGGTTGATCTACAATCCCGAATACGGCGCGCTAAACGCCGCGCTGACCCAACTCGGACTGCTGGAGGCCTACCGCTCCTGGCTCGGCGAACCGGGCACGGCGCTGGCGGCCCTCATCGTCGCCGACTGCTGGAAGAATTTCCCGCTGGTGGCGCTGATCGCACTGGCCGCACTCCAGGCCGTGCCGCGCGACATCACCGCCGCCTCGCTGGTCGACGGCGCCGGCGCTTTCGCTCGCTTCCGCTTCGTCATCCTGCCCTATCTCGCCGGCCCGCTGATGGTGGCCCTGGTGCTGCGCACGATCGAAGCCTTCAAGGTCTTCGACATCATCTGGGTCATGACCCGCGGCGGCCCGGCCAACAGCACGCGCACGCTGTCGATCCTCGTCTATCAGGAAGCCTTCTCCTTCCAGCGGGCAGGTTCGGGCGCATCGCTGGCATTGATCGTCACGCTGCTGGTGACGCTGCTTGCTGCCGCCTACGCCGCTCTGATGCGCAAGACCGCCGGGAGTGCGGCCTGATGGAACGCCAGAGCCCGCTCTTTTCTGTCTTCATTCATCTCTGCGCGCTGTTGCTTGCCGCCGTCATCCTGGCGCCGATCCTGTGGCTGTTCATCATGAGCATCTCGCCGGCCGCCGACCTTGCCGCAAAGCCGCTGCGCTGGTGGCCGCAGACGGTGGATTTCTCTCGCTACGGCGTACTGCTCTCGACGATCGAAAACAGCGCCGGCGCCGCCTTCACCTCGTCGCTGCGCAACAGCATCGAGGTGGCGGGCATGGCGACGATCGCCGCCATCGCGCTCGCCATTCCGGCCGGCTGGGCTGTGTCGCGCACACCTTCGGTCGGCTGGTCGCTATCGATGGTGATCGCCACCTACATGTTGCCGCCGGTGGCGCTCGCCGTGCCGCTCTATATGGGCCTCTCCCATCTCGGCATGCTGAACAACGTCTTCGGCCTCGCCCTCGTCTATCTGACAATTCTCGCGCCCTTCACCACCTGGTTGATGAAATCGGGCTTC
This sequence comes from Rhizobium sp. CRRU65, assembly GCF_048551595.1. Classification (NCBI taxonomy): domain Bacteria; kingdom Pseudomonadati; phylum Pseudomonadota; class Alphaproteobacteria; order Hyphomicrobiales; family Rhizobiaceae; genus Rhizobium; species Rhizobium sp. CRRU65. Next base: position 37,418 of record NZ_JBLYZH010000027.1, read on the forward strand.
GATTCCATCCCGCGCGAGATCGAATCCGCGGCGATGATCGACGGCGCCGGCCTGTTCCAGACGTTGAGGATCATCACGCTGCCGCTCGCCGCCCCCGTGATGGCGACGTCGAGCCTCTTTGCCTTCCTGCTTGCCTGGGATGAATTCTTCTATGCGCTGCTCTTCACCTCGGACCAGCGCGCCAAGACGCTGACCGTCGCCATCGCCGATCTCGCCGGCGGCCGCGTTTCCGATTACGGATTGATCGCGACGGCAGGCGTGCTCGCCGCCCTGCCCCCGGTGCTGATCGGTCTTGTCATGCAACGCGCCCTGATTTCGGGGCTCACCAGCGGCGGCGTCAAGGGATGAACATGACAGCAGAAAGACCCCGGCCGGCCGGACTTGCCGCGATCGATCGCGAAATGGCCCGCCAGCATGCCGATGCGATCTCCTCCTATGAAGCGGCCCAGCCGATGGCCACGAGGGCCGCCGCCTCGCTGAAGCGGACCGGGCGGCTATTGCTCATCGGCATGGGCGGTTCGCATGCCGTCAACCGCGCCGTCGAGCCACTCTACCGTGCCCTCGGCATTGATACCGTCGCCATGCCGCTGTCCGAGCAGCTCGGCCAGCCGCTGCCGATCGCCGGTAGGACGATCTTCGTCACCTCGCAATCCGGCGAAAGCGCCGAGGTCGTGCGCTGGTTCAACGAAACCGGCGGCACCGAGGAGACCTTCGGCCTGACACTCGAAGGCAGCTCCTTCCTCGCAAGCGCCGCCCCGTCACTCATCGGCACCGGCGGCACCGAGCTTGCCTTCGCCGCGACCCGGAGCCTGACGGTGACCTTCGCCCTGCATCTGGCAATCCTCGCCACCCTCGGTGACGATCCAGACGCCGCGATTGCCGCCCTCAAAACGCCGGAAGACCATGACATCGCCGCCGCGCTCACCGCCCTCGAAAATGTCGCGACCATCGTCACGTCAGGCCGCCGGCTGCAGGGTATCGCCGAGGCGCTGGCGCTCGGATTGACGGAACTGTCGCGCCGTCCCTGCTTCTCGCTCGAAGGCGGCCAGTTGCGCCACGGGCCGATGGAAATGCTGGGGCCGGAGATCGGCGTCGTGCTGTTCCGTGGCTTCGACGAGACGGCCGGCCTGGTGACGGCAATGGCGACATCCGCTGTCGAGACCGGCGCCCCCGTCATCCTTTTCGACGCCTCGGGCGAAGCGGCGGTCGCCGGCGCGGTGACGATCCGCTTTGCCCCGGCAACCGGCCTTGCCGCGATCTTCGCCATGCTGCCGGTCGCCCAGCGGCTGATGATCGCCTTTGCCGATGCCCGCGTGGAAAATGCCGGAACGCCGGTCCGATCCACCAAGATCACCCGGAGCGAATGAATGCGGCCGCTTGCAGTCATCGGCAACGTCAACATCGACCTCATCCTCGGACCGGCCGCCCCCTGGCCGAAGGCCGGGACGGAAATCATCGTCGATCATGACGAGTTACGGGTTGGCGGAGCCGCCGGCAACAGCGCGCTCGCCTGGCAAGCGCTTGGCGTCGAATTCGAGATCTCCGCCAATATCGGCAGTGACCAGTTCGGCCGCTGGCTGAGCGAAGCCTTCGGCCACCGTTCCGACAAGTGGCCGGTACGTCCGGAGAAAACGACGCTCTCCGTCGGCATCACCCATCCGGACGGCGAGCGAACCTTCTTCACGACAAAAGGCCACCTGCCGCGTTTCAGCCTGGCAGATGTCTTCGCCGTCATCGAGGGTGCCAGGCTGCAGGGCGGCTACGCCCTTCTCTGCGGCTCGTTCCTGACCGATGACCTGACAGCGGATTATGACGCCTTCTTTGACTGGGCCGACAGCCATGGCATCACCGTCGCGCTCGATACCGGCTGGCCACTCGACGGCTGGACAGACGAGAATTGCGCAGCGACACGCGCATGGCTCTCCCGCAGCGGTATCGCGCTGCTGAACGAGGTCGAATCAACGACACTTGCCGGCATTGCCGATCCGGTCGAGGCGGCCCGTCACATCAGGTCGCATATGCCGGAGGGTGCGATCATCGTCGTCAAGCGCGGCCCGGACGGCGCTCTCGCGATCGGGCCGGACGGCCTGTTGGTTTCGGTGACGGCACCCGTTGTCGAGGTCGTCGATACGATCGGCGCCGGCGATGTCTTCAACGCCGCCTTCCTTGCCGCGCTCGCAAGCGATGAGCCGCTGATTTCTTGTCTGGAGGCGGGAACCGCAGTCGCCTCGCGCGCCATATCCACCCTTCCCCGCAACTATGGCGGCCCGTCATCTCCCGAGGAGCCTGTGCGATGAGCGCGCTCGAAATTCAGAATATCCGCAAGACCTATGGCGACGTCGAGACGCTGAAAGGCATCGACATCTCATTGGAAAGCGGCGAATTCCTGGTGCTGCTCGGCTCCTCCGGCTGCGGCAAGTCCACCCTGCTGAACATCATCGCCGGCCTTGCCGAGGCGACGAGCGGCGAGGTCAGGATCGGCGGCCGCTCGGTGCTCAGCGTGCATCCGAAGGACCGCGATATCGCCATGGTCTTTCAATCCTACGCGCTCTATCCCAATCTGACGGTGCACCGGAACATCGGCTTCGGCCTGGAAATGCGCAAGGTGCCTGCGCCGGAGCGCGACAATGCCGTGCGCGACGCCGCAAAGCTCCTGCAGATCGAAAACCTCCTCGACCGCAAGCCGAGCCAGCTTTCCGGCGGCCAGCGCCAGCGCGTCGCGATCGGCCGTGCGCTGGTGCGCAAGCCGGAGGTATTCCTCTTCGACGAGCCGCTCTCCAACCTTGACGCCAAGCTGCGCATGGAGATGCGCACCGAGATCAAGCGGCTGCATCAGATGCTGAAGACCACGGTCGTCTATGTCACCCATGACCAGATCGAGGCGATGACGCTTGCAAGCCGCATCGCCGTCATGCGCGACGGCCGCATCGAGCAGCTGGGCACGCCGGAGGAGATCTACAACCATCCGGCAACGCTCTATGTCGCGACCTTCGTCGGCGCGCCGCCGATGAACCTGCTGAAGGCAACGGCACGTGACGGTCGCCTGGCGCTTTCAGGCTCCGATGTCAGCCTGCCCCTGCCCGCTCGTTTCCGCGAGACGGCCGGCAATGGCCGCGACTTTATCCTCGGCATTCGTCCCGAGGCGCTTCGCACAGACGGCACCGGCCCGTCGATCGAGGCAATCCTTGAAGTCGCAGAGCTGACCGGCCCGGAACTCGTCGTCACCGCCCTTGCCGGAAATCAGCGCCTGATGGCCTGCCTGCCACCACGCACGCCAATCCGCGACAATGAAAAGCTCACCCTCTTTTTCGACGAGGAAGCAATGCATCTCTTCGACCCGCAAACCGGCCTCAGCTGCGGCCGCTAGAGCATGTCGCGCAAAAGTGTGCAGCGGTTTTGCGACAACGACATGCGTAAAAACAAGGACCTAAAGCGCGAGGAGCGAATCTGAAAGATCGCGACGCGCTTTAGCGACGGAACGGCTATCCCGTCGGCTGTTCAATTTGCCGCGTCGGTGGGCTTCCGCTGGTAGACGTGAATATAGTCGACAAGCAGGATGGAAGGATTGGGCGTTTCATCGATCGGCCAACCCGAGCCGAGTGCCAGGTTCACCAGCGGATAGAACGGCATGTGGAACTCCTTCGGCGTGTCGAAGCTCCAGATGAACTGACGGTCGAGATAAAAGCTCGTCTTGTCAGCTTGGATATCGACGCCGTAGGTATGATATTCGCTGTTCAGAATTCCGTCCTGGACGGTTTGCCAATGGCCACCAGTGGTGTTCTGGCCGCCCTGGCTCTGACGCCAGATATGGAAGCCCATGCTGAATTCGTAGGGCGCGCGCCCATAATATTCCAGGACGTCGATTTCGGCGGTGTATTTCGACCGATCGAGCCCGATGAGCCAGAAGGCTGGCCAGACTCCCTTGCCCGGCGGCAGCTTCATCCGTGCTTCGAAATAACCGAATTGCTGCGAGAACCCTTCGCCTTTCGGGTTCACCGACGACAACAGGCCCGATCGCCAGGTTCCATCGGCCTCCTTGCGCGCCTCGATCTTCAGAATTCCCTGATCGGTGGTAAACGGAAAGCCGGGGGCCGGATCGGTGAAACGGGCGTCACCGAAATCGCCGTTCCAGGGCGTATGGGCGATCCAGCGGGAGCTTCTCTCTCCCCAGGCCGAAACGTCGAGACTGTCGAAACTCTCCTCGAACGTCAGCTGGTACGCATTGATATTGAGTGGTTGCTGGGCCACACTCGGCCGGCCGGGCAACGCCCCCAGACCGAGAACGATGAGCAAACCCAGTGCCTTAGAAGATATTCCGTAACGCATTCTGCTCCTCCGAAAACGCCAAACCAATCGTTGGACGACACTTGTCTCGATCAAAAGGTGACAACTCCGTTTCGTCGCGGCGTGAGCCTTTGGACGACGATGGTCTCGATGCCGTCGGGCCTTCCCAGAATCTGCCACAGCAGCAAAGCGAAGGCCCAGAAGATCGCGACCGCCGCCCCGCCGCAAAGCGCCAGGCTGACGACAAGGTTGAGGCCGACAGGCATGACGGAGAGCATCGGCTCGATCCACAGCAGGAAAGCGATCATCGGCAAGCTCGCGGCCAGAGGCCGTAAAAAGGCGTGCAACTGAGCGGCAACCGTCGCGCCGATCAGCCGTCGCGTGATAATCAGCGATGCGGCATAGGCGACCAGCACCGCCACGATCCGCGCGCCCAATGCTCCTGCCACCTGAAAATAGACAATGCCCAGGATGGTGACCGGAACCCTGACGGCGAACTCGGCAAACATCCGGAGAGCGAGATAGCGGGTCTTGTTCAGGACCATAGCCAATGGCGGCATCATATTCGTCGGAAGACCGAGCAGACTGACGATGCACAGCCATTGCAGAATCGGCGCGGCGGATGCCCATTTCTCGCCGACGATAATCCGCACGGCCGGCTCGGCAAGAAGGGCGAGCGCGATGAGGATGGGCGCTGCCACGAAGGTGATCGCGTTCGTCGCCTTCAGATAGGCAGCGATCAGATTACGACGGTCATCGACGGTCGAGAATGCCGCCATCAGCGGACGCAACAATGGCCCGACGAAGGTCTGGTATGGAATAGCGGCGATATTGTCGGCGACGCTGAAGGCGCCGAACGTCGACAAGCCGGTAAAACGCGGCAAAAGCAGCCGGTCCAGTTGCCAGTTGATCGAACTCAGCACCTGCGAGACGGTGTTCCAGCTGATCATGTCCTGAAAGTGCTTCCACTCGGAAAGGCTGAACCTCGGTCGCATCGGCGCAAAGACATAGGAGGTGATCGCCGCGGCGGTCGGGCCTGCAACCGCGCCGATCGCCAGTCCCCAATAGCTGCCAGTCGCGACCGCCACCCCGACCCCGAACAGCAGTGTCGACCCCTTGGTGATAAGGTCGAGTGCGAACTCGCGTTTGAAATCGAACCGCTGCATGAAGAGAACCATGCGCGGGCTGATCACGCTGCGCATGGCGGGCGCTATGGAGAGCACGGCGACAAGAGAGAAAAGCCGGGAATCGTCATAGATCAAAGCCATCGGCCAGGAGACGATCATCATCAGTGTGCTGATGGCCACGCCTCGAAGCAGGCTGAGGGTAAGGGCGGTGGCAAACATATCGTCCGAAGGCGACGGCTGGCGCATCAGGGCCTGCGTCAGCGGCAGGTCCAGGATTGTCTCGACGATGACCAGAACCGACGTCGCGATGGCGACAAGGCCGAAATCCGCTGGGCTCAAAAGCCTTGCGAGGATCAGAAGGCTGACGAAATCGAGCAGTCGCGCCAGGAATTTTCCGCTGATGGTCCAGATACTCGCCGTCGCCGTCCTCTGAGATACGCTTGACATGATCTATTTTCTATTCCTCGTCGGCGAATTGAGACGGTTTCGGCGCAGCAGCAAGACAGGCAGCTCCGTTCCTTGCCCTCAGCCCGCCCGTCTTCTGAAGACCTCGGCGGATCGGTCGCCATGGGTGGATAGTTGTTGCTCGATCAGGCTGGACAGACGGTCGCGGAACACGGCGGAAGAGAATTTCAGCGAGTGCGCGCGGATGGCATGCGGATCGATATCGTCCTCCACCTCTTCGAACGCCGCCATTGTTTCCAATAGAGCTTCCGTGGTCTGCTGCGCGAAGCGAAAACCGACATGCGGGGAGGAAACGGTTTCCCGGGCGCCGCCGGCGTCGAAAGCCAGGACCGGCCGCCCTGATGCCATGGCTTCCACCGGAAGGATGCCGAAATCCTCCGTGCCCGGAAACAACAGGGCGCGGCATCGCGACAGATGGTCGCGCAGAACGTTGAAGGGCTGATGGCCGAGAAACTCAACGGTCGGTCCGGCGATCGACTTCAGATAGGCCAGTTGTTCTCCCTCGCCGATCACGACCAGCTTCCGCCCGGCCTCGGTGCAGGCGCGAACGGCAATATCCGGCCGCTTGTAGGTGGTCAGCTGTCCCGCATAGAGATAGAATTCGCCTTTCCCCTTGCCCACCGCAAAATCGTCCGTCGCAACGGGCGGATGGATGACGATGGATTCCCGGTCGTAGAAGCGGCGGATGCGGCTTGCGACATAATCGGAATTGGCGACGAACACATCGACCCGCGAGGACGTCGTCACGTCCCAGGCGCGCAGCATGGGCGCGGTGATCGACATCAAGGCGCGACCCAACCAGGGCAGGCCATGCCGGTAAACATGGAACTGATCCCAGATGTAACGCATCGGCGAGTGGCAGTAGCAGACATGCAGCGCGTCAGCGCGCGTGATGATGCCCTTGGCGGGTCCGGATTCGCTCGACAGCACAAGATCGTAGTCTTGCAGATCGAACTGCTCGAGCGCGAAGGGCATCAGCGGCAGCATCTTGGTATAATGCCGTTGCGCGCCTGGGATCTTCTGCAAGAAGGACGTGCGGATGTTCCGCGTCTTCAGAAAATCGCTGATGCGATCGCGGTTGCAGACGAGGGTGAAGATGTCGGCCTGCGGAAACATCCGGCACAGCTCTTCGACGACCTTCTCGCCGCCGCGCATCGAAACGAGCCAATAATGCACGATGGCGACACGAAGCTGCTTGGTATCGCTCGCGCTTCCAGCCTCAGTGACACGTCTTTTCGCCATGACAGGCGCATCGCCGAGAAATGCCCTCGCGTCGGGAAGAGAGGTTGTTGCCTTAAGGGTCAACTCAATACTCCTTGTATCGCCACACCGTCTGTCAGCTGGGAAACCACATTCGTCGAAATCAGGCTGTGGTATTCGGAAAGAAGCGCGTCGCGCCATTCCTCGTGTGTCGAGGCGAGATCCGGCGACTTCAGGAAAGCCTGCTCGCTCATGGCGCGGACCTCATGGCTCGGCATTTGGCTAAATCTCGTCAACGTATCGGCAAAGGCGCTTTCGTCAGCCGTATCGCAGGCGATCGCCATGCCGGCTCTTTGCATTTCTTCGGCAAGAAAGGCGCTGCGCGACATGATGACCGGCAGACCGCTCCTGGCCGCTTCGATAGCGACGAGGCCGAATGGCTCGGGATAGCGAGACGGCATCAACAATGCACGCGCCTTGCGGATGGTCGGGCCGATCTCCGCATGCGACTGCCAGCCGACGGCCCTGACGTGATCCCCCGAAGCCGCAACCAGCGGCATCAGCGGCCCGTCCCCGATCACGCAGAGCCGAACGCCGGCTTTGCGCGTGGCGGCCACGGCGTCCTCTATGCCCTTCTCCTCGTCCAACCGCCCGATGAAGACGAACTCGTCGTTGGTCTCCGCCTCGATGCGTTTGATGGATAGGGGAGCGACGGGATTGCGGATCGTCGTCAATCGTTCGGGCCGATATCCGGCGCCGACGAGGAAGCTTGCCATCTTCTCGTGCAGCAGGATGATCCGGCCGAAATCGGCCCGATCCTTCAGCAGCCGGAGGATATTGGAGCCGCGGGCAGCCCGCCACAATTTGTGCGAATAACTTCTCTTGTCGCAGGCTGTCGCAATGCAGCTTCCGCCGAGCGGGCGTCGAAGGCAGATTTCCTGCGCCTGATAGTCGAAGAAGGCGCCGTTGGGGCAGGCCGTGAAGAAATCATGCGCGTGCACCACGCAGCGTCTGGCGACCGGCAGCAACGCCCTGAAAATTGCAGGAGACAGAATCTGGTGCCAGCCATGCACATGGTAGACGGTATTGGCAGTGTCGTTTGCGGCAATCCAGTTTGCGACCATACGGACGGCGGCGCCATTGTGAATGCCGGTCACGAAAGCCTTCGCACGTTCGGCGCTGAGCAGGTCGCGGCTGTTCAGCCCGACCATTGAGACTCCGAGGGCGACAAGCTCCGCATTGGAGGCGTCATCCCCGCAAATATAAGTCACGGGGATGTCGAGTTCCCGAAAAAGCTTGGCGGACAGCACGGCCAGCGCCGTCGCACCGCCTCTGGCGACTGAATAGTCGTCGATGATGACCACGCGATCGATCTTTGTCATGCCGGGGCCGGGAAACCGGCCGACGCTTGCGGCGGATCGCAGGACCTCTGGAAGCGACGGGCGCATCACTTCGCCGAAACTGCGCCGTTGGCACAAGCCTCCAGCGCCTTGCGGTTGAGGATGCGGATCTTACCCTGGCCCCCGTCGATGATCTTGCCTTCCCGCAGGCGCCGCAGGCATTGATTGACCTTCTCGCGGGACGCCGGCAGCGTCGCGGCCAGATCATTTTGCGAGATGATCAGTTCGTCGCCGCTGTTTGCCGCATCTTTTCCATAAACAATGGAGAGCCGCAGCAGCGTACTGGCCAGCCTCGACTGCAGGCTCGACGCCGCATTCGCAATGATCCGAAGTTCAAGCTCTGAAATACGCGCCAGCGCCCTGGAGAAGACCTTTTCACGAAAACAGGGATCGCTGGCGTACATGTCGCGCAGCAGCCGGCCTTCGAAGAAATGCAGTTCGCAGGCGGAACCGGCGCGGTATTCGAGGTTCAACGTCTGCCTGCGCAGAACCTCGAGCTCGCCGATGAGGCCGGATTTTGGAATGATCTCAACGATGAATTCCCTGCCGTCGGGCAGCATCGTGCTTGCGCTGACCACCCCCGAATGCACGCGCGCGAACGTATCGACGAGGACGCCGGCCCCGGCGATAATCTCGCCGCGCCGGAAACGCCGGACGCTCGACCGGCAGGAAAGGAATTCGTCGTCGATGACGATGCGGCTGTTCAGATGAATGCCGCTGTTAGCTGATATCGCCGCCTTGCCGATGCCGGCCCTGCGATCTGATGCGTGTGTCGCCCCATCCATGCGCGTAACTCCACTCGATAACCATAGGCAATGCTGCACTGCATCATTTATATTGCCTTAATATGAGAGTCAAATAACATCACGGAGATATGACGTAAAGATAAAGTATATATTTAACTTCAAAACAAAATATACACCATAGAAAGGGATCAAAATCTCAATTAAGCCAAAAAACAGCCACGCAATCCAATATGACTGCCTAATAAAATGGCTTAGTGAATAAAAAACAGCAATAATCGAAATGGTGATATCAAAACTAATAAATAATCATCAGCAGATAATCACCAAGAATTAGATTAGATTGTCGTTTTAGATGAAAATAAGGCCATCAAGGTGTAATCCTAATTCTCGATTGCCCGTTAGTAGCATAAAGAATTTGTTAAGGATTATGACCTTGGTAACAGACAACCAGAGTGCGGCGCAGCAAACTTTGAACGGTTCTTAATCGGAATGTTTTGGAGACCACCGATGACATGGGAAGCACATAGTTTCGAGGCGTGGTCGCGTGTCGGACGTTCCGCGAAAGGCGGCGATCTCCATTCGTCCCGGCCTCGTGCGGCAGGCAGATCGTCGAAGCGCGCGCTAGACCTTCTCATTGCAGTCACGGCCCTGATCCTGCTTTCCCCGCTTCTGTTGATCGTCGCGATGATCGTGAAGATAAGCGACCGCGGCCCGATCTTCTATTCCCATACGCGCGTCGGCGTCGGCGGAACGCCGTTCGGATGCCTCAAGTTTCGCACGATGAAAACCAATGCGGGTGCTCAGCTTGCCGAATTGCTGCAAAACAACCCAGCTGCGCGAAGCGAATGGGAAGAGACACGCAAGCTGAAGGACGATCCGAGGATCACGGCCGTCGGTGATATCCTTAGGCGGTCGAGCATCGACGAGCTTCCCCAACTGATCAATATCGTGCGTGGCGACATGAGCCTTGTCGGCCCCCGGCCGATCACGGCCGAGGAATTGCCGCGCTACGGCGAGCATATATGGGCCTACATGGCCGTCCGCCCGGGCCTGACCGGTCACTGGCAGACCAGCGGGCGCAATGATGTCAGTTACGAGTACCGGGTTTCCCTCGACGTTCACTATCTCAACAATTGGTCGCTCAGCCGGGACTTCATCATCATTGCCAAGACCATTCCCGCTCTGTTTTCCCAGCGCGGCTCGTATTGAGCATTCATGGGGAGAGCCGCCAATCAGGCCTGGAATCGGAAGACACGCTACTCCCCCGTCCCTCCAAGCTGCCACTACCTGGTTACTCCGTGATTTCGCCATTTTGGATTAGGACGACATGACCTCAAGCACGATCTTCAGCGGTGTTTCTCCGATATCTCTGCCTGCCGCAGCCACCGGCGGGAATTCGCCGCTCACCTTGCGGGATATGCTCTTCTTTCTCAGAATGCGCTGGCTGTGGATTGCGGCGACGACTTTCGCTTTCCTTGTATTGGCAGGAAGCTACGTGCTGACCGCCGAACCGACCTTCGTTGCCAACACGCAACTTGTGATCTTCCCCCAGGTCAGCGGCTCCGAAGCACAGCGGGCTTTCGCGGAAGACGCGTTCATCGAGGGACAGTTGGAGATCGCCAAATCCAGCGATGTCGTCGGTGGAACGGTAACGGCACTTGGTCTCGATACCGATCCTGACTTTGTCGATCAGACGCCTTCGCTGCAGGTCAGGGCAAAGAACTGGTTGATGGGGGTTTCTTCCGAACCGGATACGGCATCGCAGGAAGCGGCGGGCACAGGACCGCGTGACACACAACCACAACAGCAGATCGAGGACGGGCGGATCCATGACCGGGCGATCGCCACGCTGCTGAACATGATGGGAGTACGCCGGATCGGGAGTTCGACGATCATCGAGATATCGGCTGCAGCATCGACCCCGCAGAAGGCCGTCGACATCGCCGACACGCTGGCCAGGCAGTATATCCAGAAGAATATCGCGATGAAGGCCAGTGCGTCCCGGCAATACAGCGAATGGCTGACCAGATTCGTCAGCGAGCAGCAGCGCGGATTGGCCGAAGCTGCCAGTGCCCTGGCCAGCTTCACCAGCAATCCGCGCGATCAGTTCAAGCTTGCCGAACTGCAGAGCGCGACTGACGCCCGCCGCACCCTCTATGAAAATACCTTGAATCAGCTGACCGAAGCCAAGCAGCGCATCACCTACCCGGTGTCGGATGCCACGATCGTCTCTCGGGCGACCCTGCCTCTTTCGAAAGCCAGACCACGCAGCACGCTCATCATCGCCTTTGCGGCGGCGGTTGGTCTTGGCGTCGGCTTCGCACTCGCCATGATAAGGCACGCCGGCGATCGCCGGATCGTCCGGCCCAATCAGATCGCGGATGCCGGTGGGCTGCCCTTTGTCACTTTGCTGGCGACATCGAGGACCCGCAATGATTATTCTGCGCGTTTCCTCGCCGCCGGTACCAGCAGCAGCGGCACGGTAGCCGCTTATCCTGTTATTCCGGGCATGGCGGAGCTGAGCGCCACGGTCGTTGGTCTTCGGCGCAAACGCCGAGTCGTTATTGGAATCGTCGCCGTCAATCCCGGCGGCGGGGCATCGACCATCGCATGCGAACTTGCGGTGCTCTCTTCGATATCAGGAGCGCAGACGCTGCTGATCGATGCGGCCGCACAGAAATCGTCGCTCAGCAAGTCGATCGCACCCCATAGTTCCACAGGCCTCATCGACGTTCTCGACAACGGCGAACTGATCCAGACGGCGGCATTGCCCCTCACCCCGACGCTGAAATTCCTACCCCTCGGCAAAGTCGAAGCGGTGACGCCCGCCATTCGCCTCAGTTCCCGCCGCACGCAGTTGAGTTTCGCCGACCTGAAAAAGGAGTTCGACGCCATATTCGTCGACATTTCCGCATTCTCCGCTTCGCCGGATGCCAATGCCATCGCGCCGGAACTGGACGGTGTCCTCGTGGTCACCTCGCACGGGCACACCTCGATCGACGATACCATGCACGTCATTGAGACCCTGCGGAATGTCGGCGCGGAGATCCTCGGCGCGGTCATCAACCATGCACCGAAAAGAATAGAGTCATGACTTCACCTTCGGCAGCAGCAACCAGGCAGGACAGCCCGATCGGACCGGCGCCTGTTCCTTGCGGCGCTAAAGCCGTGGCAGGCCACGCGCGCCGCCCATTGCGAATGGCGGTGGGAATTGCTTCGGCAGGCCGCCCCTCGATACTCAAGGAGACCGTCGATTATCTCACCGCCCTGCCGGACCAGGCCGAGCGGCTGATCGTCTGCGTGCCCGTGATCGACGACGCCGCCGGGCTCGCCGACCGCCTTGATGTGGAAGTCATCGTCGGCAGCCGTGGCCTGACCTCTCAGCGCAACAGGATCATCCAGGCCGCCGCCGCCGATACGGATGTTCTGATCTTCCTGGATGACGACTTCATTCCCGCCGCGACCTTCCTGTCACGTATGGCAGCTGTCTTTGCGGCAAACCCTGACGTGGCGATCGCCACCGGGGAAGTTCTGGCCGATGGCATCCTCGACGGCGGCCTCAGCATGTCAAACGCCCTGCAGGTTCTTGAAACTGCGGCCGAAGGGGCCGGGCATGTGACGGAAGTCTATAACGCCTACGGATGCAACATGGCGGTTCGCCTTTCACCCATTCTCGAGCACGCGCTGGCCTTCGATGAACAGCTGCCGCTCTACGGCTGGCTCGAGGATGTCGATTTCAGCCGGTCCATCGCCCGCTACGGCAGGTCCGTACGTGTCGAAGGCGCCCGCGGAGTGCATCTCGGCGTCAGATCCGGGCGCCAGCCCGGCCGAAGACTTGGCTATTCGCAGGTTGCCAATCCTGTCTACCTGATCCGGAAGGGCACAATGTCGAAGGGCCGTGCCATCGCACAGATCGGCCGTAACATCCTGGCGAATACGCGGGGCCTATTGTTCAATGATCGTTTGATCGACCGTTGGGGACGTTTGAACGGCAATTTGCTGGCGCTGTCCGATCTACTTATCGGGCGCGCCTCTCCGTCCCGCATTCTCGAATTCGGTAGTCCCTCGCCGCGCGAGATGCCTTCACCGTCGATAGCAACGAAACGGAGATAGCTGACAATGCAGCGCACATCCTGGTCCGACCGCTTTATCTCCGCCGCCCTTGCCTTGCTGGTATTTTCCTGCGTGACCGGCTGGAGCGTCGCCCATGCCGAAAACTATACCCTCGTGCCGGAAGATCAGGTGAGACTGCGGGTCGTCGAGTGGCGATCTTCGGATTCCCGGTATGCCAGCTGGGAAGCACTCGGCGGGACATATACAGTCGATGATGCCGGCAATCTGGCGATTCCGATCGCTGGCCAGGTGCAGGCGATCGGGAAGACGACGGAACAGGTTTCCGATGCGATCGCCACCGCGCTCGCCGAAAAGGCCGAACTGCCGGGAAAGCCGTTCATCGCCGTGGAAATTGCCCAGCATGCGCCGATCTTCGTGACCGGGACCGTGCAGACCCCCGGGCGCTATGCTTTTGAGGCCGATATGACGGTCATGAAGGCCGTCAGCATCGCCGGCGGCTTCCTTCGCGACCGCGAGGAGAATACCATCTTCGAGCGCGACCGGATCCAGGCTGCCGGCGCCTATCGAACGGCCATTCTCAACCGGCGCGATCTTCTGATGCGCCAAGCGCGATTGCGCGCCGAGATCGCCGGCGAACAAAATTTCGATATCCCTGCCGAACTCGCCGGAACACCCGATGTAGGCAAGCTGAAGGCGCAGGAATTGAACCTGATGCGGCTTCGACGTGTCGATATTGAAAGCCAGATCGATGCAGCGAGCGACCTCACCCGTCTCTACGGCCAGCAGGTCCAGTCGCTGGAGGCCAAGATCAATTCGCAAAAGCGGCAGATCGAACTCGCGCAAAAGGAACTGGATAATGTCAACAGCCTGGTGAGCAAAGGCCTGGTCAGTAATTCCCGTCAGGTCTCGGTCGACCGCGGCGTTGCGGATGCACAAGGCACCCTGATCGATCTCGAGGTCGCCTTGACCACGGCTCGCCAGGGACTCAGCGAAGCCGATCGCTCGAAGATCAATATCGTCAACCGGCAGAACAGCGACAACCAGGAGCTGCTCAACCAGGTCAATCTCGCGATCGGCAGGGCGGCAATCGACATTCAGGTGGCTCAGCTTCTCGGCGAACAGGCTGGCTACAGCGCTCAACTCGCACAGATGAACATGGACACGCCGGGTCTTGGCAGAGCGCAGAAGAACTACAGGATCGTGCGTCGCAACGACGATGGCACTTATCGCAATATCGAGGCGGACGAGACAACCAGCTTGCGGCCGCATGATGTCGTCGAAATCGGCATTAATACGGACCTTCAGACGCCGTCGCCTCCGCTGCAGTTGCAGTCCGCGCCGCAGCAGCAAAGCTCGACCGTCCCGCTGTCTGATGTAGCAGGCGATAATCAGGCGGCTCCCGGCTGGATATCCCAGACGGGATCGAATTAGGGGGCGGTTGTGACCATCGACGACAGCTGGCGACTACCGCCTCAAGCAGCGCCCCGAAAGGCGGATGCCGGTTTTCGGCAAACCCGATGCCTCCGCCGCTCCGTCCGGATCGGGATCTGAAGCATGTCGATAGAACCGATCGGTTTCATCGTTCTGCTGCTTGGCCTGCTCAGCATGGTCAACGGCGCGCGTTTTGCGATCACGACCCTTTGCCTGTCGACGCTCTTCGGAGCGGCAGCGGCTCTGCAATTGCCCGCGCTCGGCGGCAGCAGCATCCAGCCAAGCCATCTTCTCGTGCTTTTTCTCGTCGTGGCCGCCCTGTTGCGCCCGGCTCAAACACAGGCGACGCTCGCCAGCATGGCCTATCCGGGTCCCGGCTTCTGGTTTGCCGCCTATATCCTGTTTTCCGTGGCATCATCTTTCTTTTTGCCGCGCATCTTTGCAGGCGCGACCCTCGTCTACTCCTCTGCAAGAGACGCCACGGGCATGATGTCGACGGTGGCCGCTCCCCTGTCGCCGGGTTCGTCCAATCTCAGCCAGTCCGTCTATCTGCTCGGCGACCTCGCCTGCTTTGCCGTCGTCTCGGGGCTTGCAAGGCTCGGCTATGCCCGTTTCATCGCACTGCAGTTAATCGTCGCCTCGATCGCATGTTTTACCCTGGCGTTGATTGATATCGGAACATTCCTGACCGACCAGTCCTACCTGCTCGATGTCATCAGGAATGCGAATTATACGATGCATACGGCCGAGACGATCAGTGGCTTCAAACGCATCGTCGGTCCGTTCCCTGAAGCAAGCACTTATGGCGCGGTCGCATTGGCCTATTTTTCCTTCACGCTCATGCTTTGGCTGGAGCGCGTCCAAAGCCGTATGGCCGGGCTTGCGACGCTTTTCATTGGTCCGACGATCATCCTCTGCACATCGACAACCGCCTATATCGCCGGCATTTCCGTGGTCTGCATGTTCGTTCTGTTTTGCCTGAAACGACTGATCAGCGGCCCAGCCAAGACCCCGCATGTGACTTTCCTGGTGATCACGCTGTTCTTGATTCCCTGCGGGATCGCCGCGCTAAGCCTTGTCCCCGATGCCTGGGATTCCATAGCCGGCCTGGTCAACACCACCTTGTCGGACAAGCTTCAATCGCAATCCGGCGAAGAGCGCACTGCCTGGAACACGCTGGCATTGATCGCATTCGTCGATACCGCCACCTTCGGCGCCGGGCTCGGCACGGTTCGAGCCTCGAGCTTCATCGCTGCATTGCTCTCCAATGTCGGATTGACCGGCACTCTTCTCTTCGCCGCCTTCCTGTATAGCCTTGTGAGAGCCTCCGGCCGGCATAGGTCAGGCGATCGGGAGATGCACGCGATCGGAAACGCTGCGGTTATGGCATCCATCGCGCAGGTCGCCTCGGCGGCGATATCGGGGAGCGGCACGGATCTCGGCTTGCTGTTCAGCACCACGGCAGGCCTGGCGGCCGGCTGCCTGGCAACCAATACATCCCCCCGGCGCGCGACCCGATCGCTCGCAAATCGAACCCCGCTGGAGACATCGACATCTCTGATGAGAGCGCCGATGTTTTCAACACGATGACGCCCGCTTTGGAACTCCGCCACGGCGCGGGATGGCAATCTCGTCGAGCCATCGACGTGCCCGCATTGGGCCGAAGCCGGTCGGCCGCACCGCATCTTTCAAGGATCGCCTGTAAAAGCAGTCCATCGAACAAGCGCCGTCGGAGGTCAGTCGCAGAAGGCTATGCTGTAGATTTTATGCCGACATCAGCCTTGCGGGCGCTCGCTGGTGGTCGCGACGCTATCTGCAACGGAATTGTTTTCGCGCAGCTTGGCACTGCGCCGCAGAAGCCCCGACAGGAACACACCTGCCAGATAGCCGATTTCCATGATTACGAGGATAGCGATACCGGAGAGCATGGCCGCGATCACGGACGACCCGCCGGCAAAAGCCACGCCGCCGAAGCCGATTGCCACCAGGATTGCAAAAATCGCGAAAGCCCAGGCGCGGATGGACGCCCCGGCAGCGATCGAAATCACGGCTGCCCCGAGTGTGGTGATCAACATCACAATCCCCCTTCCCTCCGCATTCCGACAAGGGTTCCGGCACCACTCGCCGTACCGCGAAACAACATGTCGAAACATAGCCTTATGACAGGCAAGGCACTCTTCATGGTGAATATCTCAACAATGAAACATACAAAAGCCGCCAACAGCCAGACACCGATTCAGCACCAGCGCACTGGATACTGGCCTATATATACCGAACAGGGCCTTCATATGACAGACCCGTCGGCTCAATTCACAACTGGTCCCTCGCCTCGCAAAGACAATACCGATTCACTTGTATTGCGCACAATCGGAAAGGTGATGACATGAACAACCAGTGCGTCGTCTACGTCACGGATGTCGAGTATTCATTTCCAACCATTCTCTCGGCGCTTCAGGCTCGCAAATTCGCAAGCCCTGCGACCGACGTCTGCGTTCTGATGTCGGAACATCTCGACAATTTCGAAGAGCTGAAAGCCCTGCTCGCAAGGAGTGGGGTCATATTGACCGATGCGACCGAAGCGCTGCAGGACTCGCTCGGCAAGCTCGACAGTTCGCATTTCCAGGGACGCATCAGCGTCAGCACGATGGCCAAGCTGGTCCTTTGCGAGATACTGCCTTCCAACTATACCCAGATCATCTACCTGGATGGGGATACCCAGATCGTCAGCGATCTCGGTGCGTTCGAAAGCGCCACTGTGCCCGAGGGCAGGTTTTTCGCGGCGCGCGATTACACGGCGATCCATGACTTCCTCGACACCGGAAAGGACAGCCACTATTTCAACGCAGGCGTCCTGAAATTTCATCGAAACGGCTGGATCGGGCAGGAGGCTCTCGAGCTTTTCGCTAGAAATCCCGAGGCGTGCGAGGGCAAACATGATCAGGGTGCATTGAATTATGTCTGCGGTTCATCGCTCATCCTGGTATCCAACCGCTGGAACTTTCCCAAACAGTTCCTTCATCTGGTGAACATGTCCTCCTTGTCGATCGTCCATTATATGGCGCATCCGAAGCCGTGGCATGGAACCTTCTTTCCATGGACCGATAAAGAAAGCCAGGTCTACGTCGACCTGCGCAAAGCGCATCCGATTTACAACTCGCTGTATCGCGGAATAAGCTTCGACCGTAAGATGCTGTATAAATACAGGTCGATACGGGCACGCATCGAACACGCAATTGAGAAAGACGGACCCCACCCGCGGGTCCAAGGCCTGTTGGTCGGCGACTACGCAGTATGATGATGTATGGTTGGTCCGACCTGAATGTCCGCGTGACTGAACTCAGCGTCGCCGGTCGAGCCGTGGATTTGCAGACGGAAGCGCAAGTATTCATCCATTCATTCCAGGAATGGATAATGTTCAGGACAGAATATGAGTTATAGGGCTTCCGCCGCCAGTATCTCACATTACGTGAAAGCCCGCCTGCGCCGGTCGCTCAAGGCTCGGCAGGTTCGCTATGACCTGCTGCGCAGCGGGCTCAAGCAGGCGCGCCACGTCGTCATCTGCGTCATCCGCGACGAAGGGCACCGGCTGGCCTTCTTCCTGCAGTATTATCGTGATCTCGGCTTCGAGCACTTCATCTGCATCGATAACGGCTCGACCGACGGCACGGCCGAGTTGCTGTCCAGCTTCGACGATGTCTCCCTTCTTTCGGCTCATGGTTCCTACAAGGCGGCGAGGTTCGGAAACGACTGGATCAACGAAGTCATCAACCGCCACTGCCGGGAGAAGTGGGTCCTGTATGTCGATGCAGACGAGTTCCTGGTCTATCCGCATTGCGACACACGGCCGATCGATCAATTGACTTCCTACATGGATTCCATGGGCGGCCATTCCCTCCGCTCGGTCATGATCGACATGTACAGCCCGCATCCCGTTCTCGAAAACATATGCGAACCCGGTCGCAACCCGCTCGAGGTCTGCAATCTCTTCGACCGCTCCGGCTATGTGGCGCATTTCGACAAACACAACTGGACGATATGGATCAAGGGCGGCGTTCGCGGGCGCGTCTATTTCCACGACCGCCTCTGGGACGGCCCCGCGCTCAACAAGATACCACTCGTCTATGTGGCGGGTGAACGTCTGTTTCTCAAGTCATCGCACCAGGTCTGGCCGCTCTCCCTGAATTTGGGCGACATGCGCGGAGCGCTCGGAGTATCCGGCGCCCTTCTGCATTTCAAGTTCCTGTCAACCTTCGTGCACAAGGTCGCCGATGCGGCACACCGGTCGCAACATACGGAAGAATATACCGTATACTCCTCAGGCAAGGACATGGATGACTTCGTCTACGACGATACTGGCACCTACAGAAGCTGGAAGGACCTGTCCGATCGCGGGCTCATACAGGGTGAAGGCTGGAAATACTGGAGGAATGCTTCCGAGAGCGACGTCTAAGTATGCCGCGCCAAAATGCGCAGCGATTTTGGGACGCCGTGCATGAAGACAAGCGCCAACCTGATCATTCAGCCTGCTCCGCCTGTCCATCAACTCGCACTGTCATCAAACACAAAACCCGCCGGCGGCGGGTTCTGTCGAGGCTTTCTGCCATTCCGTCTTTTTTTGTCGCGGCGACGCCTCAGGCGAGACCCGCCCCCTCGGCATAAGCCTCCAGCGCCTTCCGATTGAGAATACGGATTTTGCCCTGTGTCCCGTCGACCACTTTGCTCTCGCGCAAGCGCCGCAGGCATTGGTTGACCTTTTCACGCGACGCCGGCAGTGTCGCGGCCAGCTCATGCTGGGAGATGATCAGCTCGTCGCCGCTATTTTGCGCATCCATTCTGTAGAGGGCAGAAAGACGCAGCAGCGTTCGGGCAAGTCTCTGCCTTAGACTCGATCCGGCATTGGAAATGATCCGCAGTTCGAGTTCGGAAACACGTGCCAGCGCCTTCGACAGGATCTTCACCTGAAATTGCGGATCGTTCGCACACAGGTCCCGCAGCAACCGACCGTCGAAGTAATGCAGTTCGCAATCCGACGAGGCCCGATATTCCAGGCTGAGAGACTGCTTGCGGAGCACCTCCAATTCGCCGATCAAGCCGCCTTTCGGAACGATTTCCACGATGAACTCTCGTCCATCGGCAAGCGGGGTGCTTGCGCTCACCATTCCGCGCTGTACGCGGGCGAACATGTCAAGGACAACGCCGGCGCCGGCAATAATCTCACCGCGGCGAAACTTTCGAACACTCGAGCGGTAAAACGGGAACTCGTGATCCAAATCCGCCCGGCCGTCGTAAACAATACCTACAGGCCCGCAAGTAACCGCTTCGCTTGTTCGCGCTGCGTTTCCTCTAGCTCTGTTATCTCTGGTGCTGATCGCCCCGTCCATACGCACAACTCCACGCAGACTAAATAACATATTATCTGGAGCGACATTCGTAATAGGTTAGCTTAGAAAGTCAAACAATAATAAAATAAAAACTTCGTGTTAAAACTATACATTATCATGAATAATCCTCATATTTATATATCATAAAATTCATATTGAATTCTATCGCAGACAATTCTTTGAGGCTGCATGACAATTTTTATACAATTTATGACAATCGCCTATCCGAAGGACACATCCACTAAGTACAACAACAACACCGAATTTTAAAATAAAACTAAATAACATTTCCGAATATAGCCAAAAGCAAAGGTAATATTTTTAATATACATAATAATTTCTTTAGAGTATAAAGAATTTATTCATGATTATGACCTTGGTCACAGACTTCAACCTTGCATTAAAACAAAGCTTTGGCTGTGATTTCTGGAATTCGTCTAACGGAGACGCGGGTGGCGGGAAAAAATCAGGGCATCAACCCAACCGGACCTTGGCGGGATTTCGCCAGGGCTCGACAGGAAAGGCGTCCATTCAATTCGTCACAACCCCGTCTAATCAGCAGAATTCTGAAGCGCGCATTGGACATTATCATTGCGGCAAGTTTCTTATTCTTTCTGTCGCCGCTCCTTCTGTCGGCGGCGGTCATCGTCGCGCTAAGTGATTGGGGCCCTGTTTTCAATTCTCATCGCAAGATCGGTTATAAGGGAAAAGAGTTTGGTTGCCTCAAGTTTCGGACGACAGGGTCCGACGCAACGACCGACACGCACGTCACGGTCGTCGGCGATATTTTGAGGCGGTCGAGCCTCGACAAGCTTCCGCAATTGGTCAACGTGTTGCTGGGTCAAATGAGCCTCGTCGGGCCTCGCGCCATTACCAAGGAAGAGCTGCAGCGTTACGGTGAACATGCCTATGCCTACATGGCCGTTCGTCCCGGCCTGACTGGCCATTGGCAAACCAGCGGGCACAACGACGTCAACTATCGGAACGGAATTTCCCTCGACGTTGAATACTTGTCCAAATGGACGCTCGCGCTGGATTTCGTGATCATGGCAAAAACGCTGTCGGCGCTGCTTTCCCGGCACGCCTTGCTGCCCAAAGTCGATTCCTAAGGCATGTCGCATAAAACTATGTTGCGGTTTTGCGATAAAGACATACGCAAAACCAGAGACCAAGGCGTGGCAAGCGAATCTAAAAGATCGCGGCGCGCTTTACACCTGACATATAGCGCAACCGAGAATTCTGCCGCCTCGGTCATGTCATTACCCATGAGGACGCTTGCCTGTGAGATGGGAGCGCTCAGTAATGGCGTTCCTTTTCCGGCGCTTCTGAATATGCCACAAGGAGAAAGCGAATAGACCCGCCAGATAGCATATCTCCATCAATACAAGCACTTCGACGCAAGAAACGACCGCCTCCGCCAAGGAGGAACCTTTCAGCAGGATCACGCCGCCCAAGGACGTGACCACCAGAAATGCAAAGATTGCAAAGGCCGAGGCGCGAATGGTTGCTCCGGCGGCGATAGAGACGGCAACCACGACGAGCGTGCTCTTCAGCATTATTCTGATCCTCTCTTCACACCTCCTTCAAGTCACCGTCAGCCCTCGATGACATGACAAAACCCAAAGTCGAAACGAAGTCCGATCAAAGTATTTTATCTATTGCGGTTAAAATATTGCTAACTTCAGTCCAGCAAATCGACGGAACAGCGCCGGAGAATATTCGACTATTCATCCAGTGGGGCCGTTCTCCCGATTAAATCCAAGAAATCCTTGGATATTGCCCTCAGAAAGATTTAGCTCTCGGGGGTTTATACGGGAGCCAGCAACGCAGATCCCGGCGTTCTCTCGCCGAACTGAACGTTCATTTGTCGATTCTGAAAAGATGAATTTGGCCATAGGCTTACGCTCGAGCGCATATGCGCTGGCAACGATCGGGCTTACGCTCGTCCGGCAAGCGTGACATCGACGGCATCAGGGTTGCGCAGCAGCCTATGGAAAACTCGGCCGCTACGATGGACCGGATATTTATCTGAGGTGATCGGCACGCAACAACGAAACAAGGCCCGCCGCTATAGCGAGCCCTGCTGATGTCCTTGCCGGTTCAGCACCTGCGATGGAATTGCCGGCATCGAGGCCGGTATCGACAAACCTATTTCGAGACCGCGCCGGCCAGTTGCCGTTTTACGCCGCGTTGGAGACTGAGGTTTTCCAGCCAGGTAACTTGTTTCCTCAATTTCAACGCCGGCTTTTCGATAAATCTCCACGAGAAGGCGGCAAAGCAAGCGGCAACAATGCTGCAGACGATGCCGTTCAACCACCAGTTATGCGCCCAGGGGCCGAGCGCCACGAACGCCTGTTGGATCGGATAGCCATAGAGGAAGACGCCGTAGGAGTAGTCGGCCCCACGCAGGACGCCAAGCTTGCGGGGCGAGGTAAGACCAAGGAAGACCGTGACATACCCCATGGCCGGAATGGCAATGAAGTCCCCAAAGGAGGTGAACCAGTAGGCCCACAATATCATTGCCACAGAGGCGAGGAAAATTCGGATATCCCAAAGAACCTTGTCCTTGTAGAGATAGAAGGTCACCCCCACAAGAAAAGCACAAATGAGCAGATTGCCAGACGCGGTCGTCGGCATAGTAGCCCAATCGCTTTCATGTTTCCAATATCTTGCAATACCGAAGGCTATGATCAAAGCCGGCGTGGCGATAAGGGCAATCACCCGCCGCCTGACCACACCGAGCAGGAAGAGAACGGCGATCACGGCATAGCACTCAAGCTCGAAAGGCACCGTCCAGAGCTGGCCGTTCACCATTGCGGCGTCAGGATTATCCAGGAATACCCCGGGGAGATTGAAGTGAATGTGCCCTGTGACATTCATCAGATATGTAAAGAACTGAGGATCGGTGAAATAGTCACGCAGGTCATACTCAGTGTAGATCGCTCCGAGTATAAAGGCAGCCAACAATACCTCTACCGCGAGAGCGGGGTAGATCCGGATAAATCGATTACCGAGAAAGGAGATCAATGTCTTCGATCGTTCAAGACTGCCGGCCACCAGGAAACCGCTCAGGACAAAGAACATGGGCAGCACTGATTTGATAAAAGGACGGAATGGCGACTCCCAAAGAAACAGGTCATCGCCATAAGTGACGCGGGCCGTGTGTATCCAAAGCACTGAAAAGGCTAACAGTAATCGCATATAGTCGAATCCTGTCGGTCGCCCGTTCGCTAGATCAAGCTTTTCGCCGAGAACCATCTGTGCCCCTTTCAGAAGTATTGACTCGATTTGGAATGGCAAGCCGTTGCCGCAGAGCGGCGGCGGCATCATTGCCGGGTCGGGGCCGCGTGTCAGTGACCACAGGTACATCAGGTAAAAATTGAACGAGAGAGCAGCCCTCTCCCGAAGACGCGTCTCTGACCATCAACCCATGGCCCTGTGCTTCCCGAGGGCCATGCGACGGTCGGAGTTGGAATCCAGGTGATCGGGCGGCGGATTGGATGAGGAGACTATGAAATTTCTGGCCACCCTGTTCTGTATTGTTCTAGCCCTTATCGGATTGGCGCTGATCGGCGGCGGCGCCTGGCTGCTGCGCCTCGGCGGCTCGCCCTATTACGCCATCATCGGGCTTGCCTATCTGGTTGCCGCGCTTCTGCTGTGGCGCCGGAAGACGGCAGGCGGGCTCATCGTCCTGCTGGTCGCCGTTTTCACCCTTCCCTGGGCGCTATGGGAGTCGGGTCTCAATTTCTGGGCGCTGTTTGCCCGCTTGATGTCCCCCATCGCGCTGGCGGGCTTTGCCCTTCTCTTTGCACCATCGCTTTCCCCGGCCGCCAACCGGAAGCTCTTTTATGGCGGCGCCTTGGTGACCGCTCTCATCTTTGTCGCGGGTTTCGGTCTCAGCTTCGTGCCGCATGGGATCATCCGCCCCTCCGCCGACATCACCGCCTATAAAACCGCCAAGGGCGACAACTCTCCCTCCGACTGGCCATCCTATGGCCGCTCCACGGCAGGAGATCGTTATTCCCCATTCGATCAGATCAACCGCGGCAATGTTTCCAAGCTCGATCTCGCCTGGACATATCGCACCGGAAAAGGCGATGGCGCCGATCAGAACACGCCTCTGCAGATCGGCGATACGGTCTACACTTGCACGCCGACAGATGTGATCGCAGCGCTCGATGCAGATACCGGCAAACCCCGCTGGGCTTTCGATCCCAAGGCGACGGCGCCTTATTGGCAACGCTGCCGCGGCCTCGGTTACTACAAGATGCCGACGGAAGCCCAGTCCGCCGATGGTCTTTGCAATGAGCGCCTGGTGCAGACGACGATCGATGCCCGTCTCCTGGAGATCGACAGCAGGACCGGCACGCCCTGCAAGGACTTCGGAGTCAATGGCACCGTGCAGCTTTCCCAGGGCATGGGCGAAGTCAAGACGGGCTATTATTTCCAGACATCGGCGCCGCTGATTGCCCGCAACCTGATCGTCGTCGGAGGCTGGGTCACGGACAATCAGGAGGTCGGCGAACCCTCTGGCGTCATTCGTGCGTTCAACGTCGTCACCGGCGAGCTTGAATGGGCATGGGATCTCGGCAACCCGGAGATCACCAAACTCCCGCCGAAGGGCCAGACTTACACGCGGGCCACGCCCAACATGTGGACGACGGCCGCATTCGACGACAAGCTTGGCCTTATCTATGCACCGCTCGGCAATACCACGCCGGATTATTACGGCGTCAATCGCCCTGCCTTCGCCGATCAATACAATGCGACATTGGTGGCACTCGATGTGACGACGGGTCGGGAAAAATGGAAATTCCAGACCGTGCATCACGACATCTGGGACTATGATCTGCCCGCTCAACCGATCCTGATCGACCTGCCTGACGGCAATGGCGCCACCATGCCTGCTCTGCTGCAGACCACCAAACGCGGGCAGCTTTTTCTCCTCGACCGCCGAACCGGTACGCCGCTTGCCGAAGTTCAGGAGAAGCCGGTGCCGCAGCAAGGCGGCGTGCCGGAAGAGAAACTCTCCCCAACGCAGCCCTACTCCGTCGGCATGCCGACAATCGGTGCGGAGCGCGTGACGGAGCAGACGGCCTGGGGCCTGACGATGTTCGATCAGCTGGCATGTCGCATCGCCTTCCGCAAGATGCGCTATGACGGCGACTTCACCCCGATCGGCACGCAATATGCGATCCAGCAGCCGGGAAATCTGGGTGGCCTCAATTGGGGAAGCGTATCGGTCGATCTGCCCAACAACAGGGTCTTCATGAACGATATCCGCGTCCCCAGTCTCTTCGCACTCATCCCACGCGAGGAGTATGTCGACTTTGCCCTCACCACGACCGCGCACGGCCCCTCCGCCCCCCAGCGCGGTACGCCTTACGCCATGGCCACCGAGATGTGGACATCGAGGCTCCGCGTTCCCTGCACGCAACCGCCCTTCGGCACCGTCACTGCAGTGGATCTGAAGACGCGCAAGATCGCGTGGCAGGTTCCTGCCGGTACAGCCGAAGAACTCGGGCCGTTCAAGATCAAAACCAAACTGCCTATGCCGATGGGCCTGCCGAGCTACGCCGGCACGTCTGCGACCGCCGGCGGCGTCGTCTTCTTCGCTGGCTTCCAGGACTATTATATCCGTGCCTATGATGCCGAGAACGGTGCCGAGCTCTGGAGATACCCCCTGCCGGTCGGCTCGAGCGCAACGCCCATGACCTACGTCTCACCGAAAACAGGCAAGCAATATGTCCTGATATCGGTTGGCGGCGCACCCTATTCGAAAGACGTCGGCGACTACGTCCTTGCCTTCTCTCTAAAAGACGGAGCTTAGCCACAGATATCGCATAAGGTTCACCGACTATCTTCAAGTCTAAGCAACCGGCCACCGGACCGCTTCTTAGCGAAGGCAATCGGATTTGGCGGCGTTGTCGGTCACACTGTGTTACTTTGATCCGACGAGGAATTGGGACTTACGAACGTGACGCGAAAACTGGCGGCGATCCTGGTCGCAGATGTGGTCGGCTACAGCCGCCTCGCCGGTGCGGACGAGGATCGCATCC
This sequence comes from Rhizobium sp. CRRU65, assembly GCF_048551595.1. Classification (NCBI taxonomy): domain Bacteria; kingdom Pseudomonadati; phylum Pseudomonadota; class Alphaproteobacteria; order Hyphomicrobiales; family Rhizobiaceae; genus Rhizobium; species Rhizobium sp. CRRU65. The sequence continues at coordinate 63,585 of NZ_JBLYZH010000027.1, forward strand.
TGGCGCGGTTGAGAACGCTGCGCAGCGACCTGGTCGATTCAACAATTGCCGTGCACAATGGCCGGGTCGTCAAGCGAACGGGAGACGGAAGCCTCATCGAGTTTCGCAGCGTCGTCGACGCCGTGCGTTGCGCGATCGAAGTGCAGACCGCCATGGTCGAGCGCAATATCGGCGTGCCGTCAGAGCATCGCATCGAGTTCCGGGTCGGGATCCATCTGGGAGATGTGGTCGAGGAAAACGACGGCGACTTGATGGGCGACGGCGTCAATATCGCCGCGCGGTTGGAAGGAATTGCCAAGCCCGGCGCCATCTGTCTTTCCGAAGATGCCTACCGCCAGGTGAAAGCGCGGCTTGATCTTGCCGTCACCGATCTCGGTAAAATTGAGCTCAAGAATATCGCTGAACCGATGCAGGTCTATTCACTTCAGATCGGAACTCCGGAGCCGAACTCGGCACGACAGGTGCGGCCCGCAATCGAAATGCCGTCGGCTCCGGCCGTTCCCGACAAGCCGTCCATCGCCGTACTGGCGTTCAACAACATGAGCGGCGATGCCGAACAAGAGTATTTTTCCGACGGTATCAGCGAGGACATCATCACCGATCTCTCCAAGCTGTCCGAACTGCACGTCATCGCCCGCAACTCATCCTTCGTCTACAAGAATGTAACGGCCTCCGTGCCTGCCATGGCCAAGGCGCTCGGCGTCCGCTATGTCCTCGAAGGCAGCGTCCGCAAGGCCGGCAACCGCGTGCGTGTCACCGCCCAATTGATCGACGCCAGCAATGGCGGACATATCTGGGCCAGCCGGTTCGATCGCGACCTCACCGACATTTTCGCGGTTCAGGATGAGCTCACGCAGGAGATCGTGGCCGCGCTCAGGCTGAACCTCACGCATGGTGACCAAGACCGATTAGCCCAAGGGCGCGCACTCAATGTCGACGCTTACGAGTTGTTGTTACGTGGCCGCGAGCAGGCGTCGTCCCACACCCGAACCGGAAACAGAGCCGCCCGCAGCCTGGCGGCCGACGCCATTGCCGTCGATCCGCAATATGCGGCCGCCCAGGCCCTCATTTCCTTCACCCACGTGCTCGACTACGTCAACGCCTGGAGCACCGATCCGGAAGGCTCGCTGCGGATCGGGATGGATCTCGCGCAGAAGGCCGTGGAGATGGCCGAGGAACAGCCCAACGGCCGCTTCGCACTGGGCATGGCTTGCATGTGGAACCGGGAACTGGACCGGGCGCAGGCGGAGGTGCAGCAGGGCCTCGCGCTACAGCCCAACTCCGCCGAGCTCCTGTTGCTGATGGCCCATATCCAGATATTCTCCGGCGATCCCGCCGGCGCCCTGGAAACACTCGATGCATCGATGCGGCTCGATCCGCACCATCCGGAAATTCTCTTCCAATTTCGCGCCGATGCGCACTTTTCTCTCGGCGAGTATGAACAAGCGATTGCAGCCATCGAGCAGCGGCTCCAACAAAACTCTCAGTCGGAGACCGCCTACGCCCTGCTTGCCTCATGCTATGGGCACCTCGACCGGCCGGAGGAGAGCCGGCAGGCCTGGGAAAAGGCACTCAGGATCAATCCTGATTTTTCTGTCGAGCGCCGCCGGCGGGTCCTTCCATTTCGAAACCCCGAGGACTTTGACCGCCGCGTGGAAGGACTTCGTAAGGCAGGACTTACCGGTTCAGATCTTGGTCTATGTTGACGGGAACTGCTGTCGAGCCGATACGGCGAACAGCACATGTTATGGCGGACGCGCGACAAGCCTCAGGTCACGCCCTCTCCACGGGAGCATGTGACCCGCGAACGTGATGCCACTTCGGGCAACTGTAATGGCAACGGCACGGCACCTGCTGTAAGATATCGGTAAGGGATCGGACACCCGGAAAGAGCTGATATGGAGCGCCGCCTTGCAGCAGTCCTGATTGCGGATGTGGTCGGTTATAGCCGCCTGAGCGAGATCGACGAAGAGGGAACGCGTATCCGCTTCCACACCGACCTCCACGAACTCTTCGAACCGAAGATCGCCACGCATCACGGCCGCCTGATTAAGACCATGGGCGACGGGATTCTGGTTGAGTTCCACAGCGTGGTGGATGCTTTGCGCTGCGCCGTCAAAATCCAGCAACAAAAGGCGGAACGCAATGCGGCCCTGCGGCCCGAGCAGCGAATGCTTTTCCGCATCGGCGTCAATCTCGGCGATGTCATCGTCGAAGGAGAGGACATTCATGGAGACGGCGTCAACATAGCGGCGCGCCTGGAGAGCCTTGCCCAGCCCGGCGGGATTTGCATATCCGGCACCGCATTCGATCACACGGTACACAAGGCTGATGTCGGCTTCTCGGCTCTTGGTGAGCAGCGACTGAAGAACATAGCCGATCCCGTTCGCGTCTATCGTGTTCTGTTAGATCCCTCCGAGGCAGGCAAGGTCGTCGCCTCCCGTCGGCCGCGCCGCCGGGCGGTCATCCTAGCCACACTTGCAGCACTGTTGATTGCGGCCACTGCGATTGTCCTCGCATGGCAATGGCCATTTGTGCCCCAACGTCCATCTGTCGCGGTGCTTCCTTTCGCCAATTTGAGTAGCGACGCCGGCCAGGACTATTTCACCGATGGCATTACAGACAGCCTGATTGCCGATCTGACCATGCTTTCGGACCTTGACGTCATCGGTCATAATTCGGTGTTTGCATACAAAGGCAAGCCTCTCGTTTTGGCCGACATCGGACGCGATCTCGGCGTGCGTTTTATCGTTGAGGGCAGCGTGCAACGGATAGGCGATCAAATCCGCGTCAATGCACAGCTGAGCGATGCCGCAAGCGGTGACCACTTGTGGGCTAACCGATTTAATCGCGCCGCGGCAGATGTCATGGCTGTGCAGGATGAGCTCAGCCGGCAGATTGCCGAAGCGCTCGGCCTGAAACTCACTCAATCCGAGGCGGAACGGATTACCCGTCCGCCGACCGCCAATCTCGAGGCATACGACTACTACCTTCGTGCTGAGCAGGCGACGCGCACCGGCCGCCGTTCCCGGCTGCTCGAGGCACTGGCGCTCTTTGACAAGGCGGAGGCGCTCGACCCCGGTTTTGCAGAGGCCTTCGCGGCCGACGCGCATGCGACCGCTTATGTCTGGCGAAGCGCGTACGACGACGTTCTGCAGAGCGCGTTGGCGCGAAAAAGAGCCTACGAGAAGGCAAGCCGCGCGCTGGCTCTCGACCCGGTTCTATCATCGCCATACGCTGTTCTTGCCGTCATGCAAGTCGTCGACCGCCGCTACGAGCAGGCGGTCGCCTCGGCGCAGCAGGCAGTATCGCTTGGGCCTGCCGATGCCGAAGCTCATATGGCGTTGGCATACGTTCAACTGTTCTCCGGAAATCATGCCGAAGCCGGCGCGGCCGTCGAGACGGCGCTCAGGCACGATCCGAACCTCTCCGCCATCAACCGATATACGGCCGGCCTGGTGTTTTATTTGCAGCGCGACTACACGAAGGCCATCGACAGCTTCGAACGCGCGCGCGATGGTTCTCCGGGAAATGGCGATTTCGTTACCCCACTCGCTATGGCCTATGCCCGTGCCGGTCGCCTCGATGACGCTCGTGCAACTGTCGCCGAAGGAATTCGCTTTGTGGCTGGACGCGATTCCCTGGCGGGCTGGCGTATCAGCAATGCCCATTTCCGCAACGAGCAGGATTTGGTGTATATCCTCGATGCCCTGCGCGAGGCCGGCCTGCCGGAATGGCCGTTCGGTTTCAAGGGCAATGAGCAGGATCGGCTGCACGGTGAAGAAATCGCAAGCACCGTCATCGGTAAACTCCTCCGGGGCAAGACCGAGCCCTCAGGAAGCCCTGCACTCATGCAAATCGAACGCGACGGCAAGGCGGCCTTCCGCTCGGCGACGCAGATGATCACCGGAACGGTTTTCGTCAATGGCGACATGCTTTGCGAGCAGAGTGAAAACGCATTTGGACGAGCCGATTGCGGCCCGGTCTACAGACCTGCAAACTCGCCCGCAGAAACCAGCTATGCTTACGTGAACTCCACCAAGGTCTTCTATTTTTCGCCCGTCAAATAGCCGCGGTCAGTGATACTGATCCCGTTCGAGATCGGCGGCGACCTTCGGCCAGTTGCTGTCGGCTTTCGGCACTGCCTCGGCCACATGAGCGGCAAACCCCTCGGCCGATCCCTTGTCGTAGATTAGGTAAAGCTTGCCGTCGATGATCTTGAACGCTTCCGGATCGACGTTGATCGTCACCGACCCCAGAGCCACCTCGCCCGCGCAGTAACCGCCATACTGAGGCGCATATTTGATCGGCTCGCTGATGAACATTTCGCGGTGTTTGGCATTGGCGAAAAGCCACGGCGTCCCCAGCCATTCGTGGGAGAATTCCTCGGAGCCTTTCACCGCTTTGCCTTCGGTGAAATAGGCGACGGGGTCGTATCCCATGATCGCCACGCCGCCGAAGTAGCCCGTGTTTACCGAGTCGTCGGCGAAAGCCCGCGATCCACCGACAGCTGCCAAAGCCAGAAGGATCACCGCCATAGAATGCCCAATTCCTCGCGCACCGCTTATGGTCCCCGCATACATCTGCGCCTCCTATTCAATCATGAATTTCCATGCACTTCGCGTATTCTTTTTCGCCAATGCGGCTGGCCGGAGGGCAAGGCGCGCCATGCCGCTTGAACAGCCGCACGATGTCGGTGTTGCCCTTCCAGATCGCTCGCGTGATTGGCGTGTAGCCATGAACCTCCGCATGACCGACGTCAGCTCCCTCAGCGAGAAGAAACGTGGCGAGAGCGACGTGGTTTTCCTCGCCAGCGACCATCAGCGGCGTCACACCCGCTTTATTGGCCGCATCGTCGAGCGTCGCGCCGTGGTGGAGAAGCAGTTTGCTGATCGGCAAGCTGCCGGAAAAGGCCGCGGCATGAAGCGGCGTAAAGCCGCCTGAATTCCGAGCCATGACGTCGGCGCCTTTGCCGATCAGCAGTTCGGCTATGGGAAGCTGGGCTCCGAGCGCGGCGTTGATGAGAGGTGTTGCCTGATCGCGTGTCCGGCTGTCGACGTCGGCACCGGTAGCCAGAACCTGCTCGACGACGGCGGTGTTTCCAGTGGCAACGGCATCGAACAAGGGGCTCCCCGCAGCGGCCACCGTCGCTGTGAAAATCACCGTCACCGATGCAAGCAGCCCACGCATGGCTCAGCCCCCGAAGGTTGCCAAAGAAAATAGCATAAGCCGCGGGTTTTGGGTAGGCACCGAGGATCGCAGGAGGTTGAATTCCCCTGCATCAAGCTGTCGGCAACGCGCCATCCTGACAGGATGCAAAATCTATCGCGACCACCGGGCTATGATGTCGTCGGTATTTGCCAACGCCTTGCGGACTGCATTGCGCGCCATGTTCGGCCGCTGCAGTCGAATGTTTTTCTCAATATTTTCGTGAAGTTTCAGCGCGTACCGCAAGTTGTCTTCCTCCCGCGTTACATGGGCGAAGAGGTGGTTCAGCGCCGATTCGATCAATACGCCGAGCGGTACCAACAGATCATTTCCCGAGGCGCGCAAGATCGCGATGTGAAATCGCGCATCGGATTCTGTTCGCTGCTGGAGCGATGTCGCCTGATCCATATCGTGCAGGGCCTGACTGATCGCGGTCATCTGCTCGTCAGTTCGGCGCTCCGCAGCAAGCGCAGTCGCTTCCGGCTCGATCATATGCCTGAGTTCTTGCACGGCCCTCAGAAAGGATTCGCGATCAGGAGATGCCGCATACCAGCCCAAGACATCTCGATCCAGCAGGTTCCAACGTTCCTTGGGTTCGACCCAACTGCCGATTTTCGGGCGGGAAGAAAGCAGGCCCTTGGCCATCAGCATTTTGATCGCTTCGCGCACCGCCGATCGGCTGACGTCAAAGACTTCCGACCATTTTGCCTCATTTGGCAGGATTGTGCCCGGCGGATAGTCGCCGCGCACGATTCGCAGACCGATCTCGCCTGCCAAAGACACATGAACACTCGCCCCAGTCATGCGGGGAGAATTTGGGCGCCTTGTGGTGGTCGAGCGGTTAACCATCTCCACCTCGACCGTAGCCGTTGGCTTTCCCGAATTTTTGTCAGGCATTTATTTCTACTGCCTCAGCATTCTTTCGACTGTCTGCACGTATGATCAAAACAATCGTAATAACGAGGAAGTCGCCTGCGATTGACGCCGGCACAAAGCGCGGAATTCAGGGCGCGTCAAGCCCAGCGGATCTCTCGATCCGTCTCGTGGGGCAGTTCGGCGCACCCTTGAACCGGGTGCGCCAAACCGTGAAACCTACTTTTGAATGCAGGTATCGACTGTATCCTTCGTGCACTCATCGAGCCCGGTGAAGACCGGATCTTCAACCGGCTTGCCGGCAATCAGATCCATCATCACCGACGGTGCCTTGTAGCCCATCTCGAATGGCCGCTGGCCGACGAGCGCTGTCACCAGCCCTTCCTTCGCAATGGCGACCTCGTCGCCGATCGTATCGGCGGCACCAATGACGAAATCGTTGCTGGCGATCTTGTCGGCCAGCGGCTTGAACAGGTCGCGATAGGGTTGCGGTGCACCGAACAATGGCCAGCCACCCATAATGCCGAATGCGTCCAAGTCGGGATTGGCCGCGAGGATATCGGTCATTGCCTGAACGCCCTTGGCACCGTCGTCATTGGTGAACACCGGGCAACCGGCGACCTCGGTCCAGCCACCCTCGCCTTTCAGCTCGGTCAAGCCTTTCTGGCCAGTAAGCGTGTCGCGCATTCCTTGTGCGCGGCGTAGAATATTGTCCGCTCCCGGATTGCCTTCGATGGTGCAGATCTTGCCGCCCTTCGGCTTGCCCTTCTTGATGTATTCGCCGATGCGGGCGCCCATCAGATAGTTGTCGGTGCCGAGATAGGTCTTGCGCAACGCTGCATCCTCGGCGGCGAGATCGGCATCGAGCGTCATCACCGGAACCGTCGGATTGGCCGTCTTCAGGGTCTGGGCGATCAGCTTTGCATTTGACGGCGAGATTGCGATTGCAGCCGTGTCCGCCTTGCCCAACATATCCTGAACGATCTGCGCTTCGCCGGCTTCATCGGATGTCGATGCCGGACCGGTGTAGAAGCATTCGTATTCCGCCGTGGGGTTCTCCTTGTTCCATTTCTGGCAACCTTGATTGATTGCTTCGAAGAACGGATTGTCGAGGCCTTTGACGACGATGACGAGTTGCTTCTTGGCCAAGGCCTGCCCGGCGGTCAGTGCTAAAACTGCGGCTGTAAGTAGTAATGCCTTCCTCATAGTTTCCTCCCTTGAAACAGACGGACACCGCGTGCCCGCCACACGAAATCAACCCGGATACCAGACGATGCGAGGCTCCTCCTTCGAACGCTCGTATTGCCAGGCCGAGTCGATAAGCATTTCGAGATCGTAGTTTGGCTGCCAATCCAGCAGGTATTTGGCCTTGCTGTTGTCCATCCAATTCGAATGGAAGCGGCTCGGTATGTCGACAGAGCCGAGATTGCGCGTGCGCAAGAGATAGGCGGCGACTTCAGCATAGTCGACGGGTCGATCCATGCAGATATTAAAGAGCTGCCGCTCCGCCAGGGGGTTGTCGATCGCTGCCAATATTGCCGACACAAGGTCGTCGACATGGACGAAATTGCGTTTCAGTGCACGTCCGTCGGCATCCAAGAGCAGCGGCACCGTACCCATCGCCGCATAGCGTCCTGCCGCGTCTTCAGGAACGAGCGTCTTCCAGTCCGGGCCGCCAAAGACGTCGTCTCCAAAAGACAGCGAATACTTGAAATCGTCCTTTTCCATGATCCAGGGTGCGCGTAGACAACAGCCATTGAGGCCATACTGAATGCCAAACTGCTCCAGCATCACCTCTTCCAGGACTTTGGACAGCGCATAGCTTCCCGGATAGGCACAATGGCGGGCGTTCTCGGTGATCGGGCCGTCGTGGCGATAGTGGAAATGTCCCACACCCGCATCACCACCGATCAGGATGAACTGGCGTGCCGTGACGCTCGCACGGAACTCCTCGAGCAGCCAAAAGAGACCTTTGACCGTGACATCCATGATGTCTTCAGGCGTTTCCTTGCATGTGGCGAGATGCACGACATGGGTAACGTCATCCAGCGCCTTTGCCACGACATCGCGATCGGCGATCGAGCCTTGGAAGACCTCGACACGGTCGGTCGCCTCGTACAAACGATTATGACAAAGCGCACGAATACGGGCTTTGGAAAATCTCGGATCGTCAAGCAGCCCAGCAATGAAGCGCCGCCCGACCTTGCCCGTCGCACCGGTCACAAGGATCAGCATGCTCTTTCTCCCCCATTGATAGCTAATATCCGGGCGCCACCTTCGTCAAATGATATTTGTCTGACAAAACAGATTTTTGCGACAATAAGGTCAATAGCCGGGACAATGAGTTGACGCTGTCGCAGGGTTTTGCGTAAATGCTCCCGATCGCTTTTCCTGGGAGGATACTGGAAAAGAGAACTCGCCGGAGCCTTGCCTCGAAGACAAGCAGGGTTTGGTGTGATGGATAGCCCGCAGGTTTTGGGAGGCGAGGAGGCTGGTGGCGGTTCTTGAGCTCAGCAATATTTCCAAACATTTCGGTGCCATCCAGGCAGTCAACGATGTTTCGTTTTCACTCGAAGCGGGGCAGGTTGTCGGCCTCATGGGCGACAACGGGGCTGGCAAGTCCACACTGGTGAAGATGATCGCCGGCAACTTCCGGCCGAGCCATGGAACCATGCGGCTCGACGGCGCCGATCTCGTGCTTCATCGGCCGAAGGAAGCGCGCCAGCATGGCATCGAGATCGTTCACCAGGACTTGGCGCTCTGCAACAATCTGACGGCGGCAGCGAACGTGTTCCTGGGACGAGAATTGCGCCGCGGCGTATGGCCTCTTCGCATCCTCGACCACAAGGCCATGTACAAGCGCGCCGGCGAGATATTTCGCGAGCTCAAATCCGAGACGCGGGCGCGCGATCTCGTCAAGCAAATGTCAGGTGGCCAGCGGCAAGCGGTCGCGATCGGCCGCACGATGCTGTCGGAAGCAAAAATCGTATTGATGGACGAGCCGACCGCAGCCATTTCCGTGCGCCAGGTCGCTGAGGTTCTGAATCTGATCCGCCAATTGCGGGACCGGGGCATTGTCGTTGTCCTGATCAGCCACCGCATGCCCGACGTCTTTTCGGTCGCCGACCGTGTGATCGTGATGCGGCGAGGCAGAAAAGTAGCCGACAAGCAGATTGCGGCAAGTTCGCCGGAGGAAGTAACGGGACTGATCACCGGCGCCATCGAACAGGTGTGATCGATGCTATCCGTTGCAACAGGAAGGAAGAAGGTCGACGATGGCGATTACACTTGACCAAACGATCGGACAGAAGCAACGGAGCTGGCTTGCAAGGATCATGAGCGGCCAGACATTCTGGGTGCTGATTGCAGTCATTCTAGCCTGCATTTTTCTGTCGATGGCAACGGACTCCTTTGCGACGGCGAAGAACATCTACAACATCACCCGCAACGTCACCTTCGTCGCAATTATCGCGCTGGGCATGACGCTGGTCATCATCACCGGCGGCATCGATTTGTCCGTCGGCTCCGTACTTTGCCTGTGCAGCATGGTGCTGGCGGTCGTCATGCATGCGGGATACAGTATTGAAGTCGGCATCGCCGCCTCGATCGGTACGGCTCTTTTGGTCGGCGCTTTCAACGGCGTCTTGATTGCCTATCTCGGCTTCCCCCCTTTCGTCGTCACGCTCGGCATGTTGTCGATTGCGCGCAGCCTTGCGATGGTTGCATCCAACAACACTGTGGTTTTTGAATTCGGACCTGATCACGACAAACTATTGGCGCTGGGTGGCGGCGCCTGGGTTTTTGGCATCGCCAATCCAGTGCTTTACATGGTCGTGCTGGCACTCATTACCGGTTTCGTGCTGCGCTGGACCAAGTTCGGCCGCTATGTCTTTGCGATCGGCGGCAATGAGCACGCCGCGACACTGACAGGCGTTCCCGTGCCGAGGATCAAGGTCATCGTCTATATGATTTCTGCCCTGTCGGCGGGGGTTGCCGGCATCATTCAGACCGGCTGGCTCGGCGCCGTCACCACAAACATCGGCGCCGGGATGGAACTTCAGGTCATTGCCGCCGCGGTTATCGGCGGCGCCAATCTGGCGGGCGGCGTCGGCACCGCCTTTGGAGCCTTGGTCGGCGCCGCACTCATCGAGGTCATCCGTAACAGTCTTGGTTTGCTCGGCATCAACGCGTTCTGGCAAGGTTGCTTTATCGGTGGCGCAATCGTGCTCGCCGTCCTTTTCGACCGACTTCGCAACTTACGACAGGGCGAGTAGACGAACCCGGCTCTTAAGAGATTTCCGCGGCTCGTGCGCGCCAAGAGCGGCCGTACGTTCAAGCAGTCCGACCTCGTTCGGTCTGCTTTATTGTCTGCCCGTTGCCCTTGAAAAAGTGCACCTTCGAGACATCGGCGGTGAGCCCTATTTGGATTCCCGCCTTCGTGTCATGACCGTCGTGCAGGACGAGGCAATCGTGCCCGTCCGGCAGCTTGACGTGGAGCAGCGTTACTGCCCCGGTATATTCACAAAGCCCGACGGTTCCGCGTAGCGTCCCGTCTCGAGGTTCCACGACCGTCAGATGCTCCGGCCTTATCCCGATGGTCTCGGCGGCGGCATCCATTGCCGTTGCGCCTGTCAGCAAAGGCGCGATATCTGCAGGCAGCAGATTCATTTTTGGGCTTCCGATGAACTGCGCCACGAAGGTATTTGCCGGCCGCTCGTATAGGTCCCGGGGGGAGCCGACCTGCTCGACGCGGCCGTCGCGCAGAACGACGATCTTGTCGGCGAGCGTCATCGCTTCGATCTGGTCGTGCGTTACATAGATCATCGTCGTGGAGAGCCGCTTGTGCAGCGCGGCGATTTCAGAGCGCATGTGCACGCGCAATTCTGCATCGAGGTTCGACAGCGGTTCGTCGAACAGGAAGACATCGGGATTTCCGACGATGGCCCGGCCGATCGCGACGCGTTGCCGCTGACCGCCGGAAAGCTCGCGGGGGTAGCGATCGAGCAATGCTTCGAGCTTCAGCGTGGCGCTTGCTTCATCGACGCGCTTCTGACGCTCCTGTGCCGGAACTTTGCGGACCTTCAGCCCGAAACCCATATTGTCCCGGACGGTCAGGTGCGGATAGAGGGCATAGGATTGGAAGACCATGGCAACACCGCGTTTCGAAGCCGGCACTTCGTTGACCACCCGGCCGCCAATCGCAAGCTCACCGCCGCTGAGATATTCCAGCCCCGAAATCAGCCGCAGCAAGGTGGACTTGCCGCAACCCGACGGACCGACGAATACGACGAACTCGCCCGGATCGATCCTGAGATCGACGCCGCGGATGACCTCGACGGCGCCGAAGCGTTTTTCGATGCCTTTAAGCGATACACTGCTCATGAACGAAAATTCCTCATCCCTTCACGCCTGATAGCGCAAAACTTTCGATGATCTGCCGCTGGGCGATCAGATAGACGATCAGGATCGGCACCACTGCAAGACTTGTAGCGGCAAGCTGCAGGTTCCACAGCGGCAAGCCGTAGCTGTCGTTGAAGTTCGACAAGGCCAAAGGCAGCGTGAACATGTCGAGCGAGCTCAGAAAGATCAGCGGCTCCAGGAACAGGTTCCATGAGAACAGAAAGGTGATGATGGAAACCGCAGCCAGGGCCGGACGCGCCATCGGCAGCGCTATCTTCCACCAGACGCCGAAGCGTGAGAGGCCGTCCATCTTGCCGGCTTCTTCCAACTCCTTGGGCAGGGCCAGGAAATACTGGCGCATCAGAAACGTTGCCATCACCCCATGAGGGCCGAAGGTGGGCAGCAGGATCAGCGGCCAGTGAGTATCCACCAAACCAAACCAGCGCATGAGGAAGAAGTTCGGAATGATCGTCACTTCCTCCGGCACCATGAGCGCCGAGATTAGAAAAAGCATAAGCAGCCCGGCACCGGCAAACCGCATGCGCGCCAGCGCATAACCGGCCAGAGACGAGATGATGAGGGTGAGCGCCGTCACCACGATCGCGATGTAAAGCGAGTTGAAATACTGCCGCGCGAACGGCTGGTAGGTGAACACTTCGACGAAATTCTGCCAGCGCCAAACGCGCGGAATAAGCGTCGGTGCACCGAATATCTCGGTCACGCTCTTGAAGCCGGCAGATACCATCCAAACGAATGGGAAAACAAAAGGAATGGCGGCGATCAAGAGTGCGATCGTCCAGCAGGCGCGGTAGAGGATCTGGATTTGGCGCTGGGTCACTCCGATCCCTTTCTCCGCAGCATCACCTGCACCAGGGTCAGCGCCATGATCATCACGAACATGATCATCGCGAGCGCCGAGGCATAGCCGACATTGAAGAACTTGAAGCCCTGCTGGTAGATGTAGAAGGCAAGCACCAATGTGCCGTTTTCCGGGCCGCCACCGGTCATCTGGTATATGTGATCGAAGACCTTGAAAGAGCCGATCGTCGTGATGACCATGATGACCAGCGTGGTCGGCGCCAGCAACGGCCAGGTGATCATGCTGAAAATCTGCCGGCGTGAGGCGCCCTCCAGACGCGCTGCCTCTTCATAGTCCCGCGGGATTGCCTGCAGCGCCGCAATATAGAGGATCATGTTGAGGCCGACCATTTTGATGACGCGGGTGATGATGACCGCTGCCATCGCCCAGCTCGGTTCACGCAGCCAGTTTGGGCCGGTGATCCCGACCAGCGCCAGTACCTGGTTGATGAAACCGCCTTCTCCCTGCAGCAGAAATTTCCAGACGATCGCCCAGGCGATGGCCGAGGTGATGACGGGAGCGAAAAACACCGTGCGAAAGAACACGACCCCGAAGAACGGCCGGGAAAGGGCGAGCGCCAAAGCGAGCGCGAGCGCCATGTTGAGCGGCACGAGACCGATCGCGAAAATAACCGAATTGCGTACCACCAGCCAAAAGTCAGGGTTTTCGAAGAGTGCATTCTGAAAATTGGCAAGGCCTACGAAGGTGGCCTGCTGGCTGAGCAGGTTCCATTCGGTCATTGAATAATAGACCACTGCGCAGAGCGGACCGAGGAAGAAGATGAGGAAACCGATGAGGGTGGGGCTGACAAACAGCCACGCCTCCATCATCTCTCTCATCTTCAACGTCAGCCAGGTCTTTTGGCCGGTTCGAATGGAGTTATGAACGGTATCGGCCATCTTCGTTCTGATCAAAGCAGCGGTTGGATTGCCGCGCAGATGCCCTTGATGGCGGCATCGACATCGGCATCCGGCTTCCACAAGGCATCGACGCGAGGCGCCATGGCGGCAAGGATCTGTGGCGCTTTTTCGTTAGCCGAAACCACCCGGCCCTTTTCTATGGCGGCAGCCACATTCTTCATCATCTCGGGCGGCACGAGCTTGTTGCCGTTGATGAATGCATCGGCCTGCAGAACGCTCTTGCGGGCGGGCGGGAAGAACTGCGCCATGGTGGCGACGTTTTCCTTGTTGGTCATATGCGCCACGAATTCCGCGGCGATTTCCGTATTCTTGCCTTGGGCGAACACAACAAGACCGGCCTGGCCGATAACGGGTGACTCACCACCTGGGCCGGTGGGCAACGGTGCGATGCCCCACTTGAAGCCGGCTTCCGCCATCTTCGAAGCGCGGGAAATCTGGTTGACCGTCATCGCCGAATTGCCGGAAAAGTAATCGCCCTGTTCGCCCGGCGGAACGATGGACTTGTCCTTGAAGACCATGTCATGCAGCTGCTTGACCGCCTTGACCGCTTCGGGCTTGTCGAAGCCGCATTCCTTGTTCGACCAGATATCGCCACCATAGGCGCGGATTGGCGGCAGAAGGGCATGGGTCATGCGAGAGGCATAGCCTTCGCCATCCTTGAACTCGAAGCCCCATTTGCCGGAATTGGTTTCCGCGAGCTTCTTGGAGACTTCCTGGAACTTGTCCATGTTCCATTCGCCCTTGGTGGCGAGCGTCAGCGGATCTTCGAGCCCGGCTTTGTCGAACATGTCCTTGTTGTAGTAGATCATGAAAGGCGAGGTGGAGAACGGAATGCCGTAGACCGTTTCATCCTTCTGCCAGAGGCCCATGGCCGGCTTCGAAAAATCGTCGAAATCATAGCCTTCCGCCGCCTTGAGCGTCGGGCCGAGATCCATCAGAAGATTGGCGTTTTCGAAAGCCGGAGCGGCATCCTCCATCATCCAGGCTATGTCGGGAGCATTGCCGCCGGCGATCTGGAAGGTCAGTTTCTGCGTGTAGTCGCTGACGGGCACGGTCTCGAACTTCACGTTCACATCGGGGTGTGTGGCTTTGAAGCTCTCCGCAATGCCATTCAGCATCTTCAGATGCGCCTCGCTCCCGGTCCAGACCGTCATGCGGAGATCCGTCGCGAAGACGGCAGACGTCGATATGCACAATGTCAACGCGGATGCTGCGATACCTGCTAATGCGGCCTTCATGGTTTCCTCCCTTTTTGGTCGTCGGCAATCAGCCTTCACCGACTGAATGCAAACGGCATTCGCCTGGAATTTGGCTGCAAGCTGCGGCGGATGGTTCCGCCGCATGATCTCGAAAACCTTGCCGCGGGCCGCTCACCCGGCAGCGTGCGGAAGGTTCCCGGGCGCGTCTCCGATCGACCATCCTCCGTCGACCGGGATATTTGCACCCGTAATGTAGCTGGCAGCATCGCTGCACAAAAAAACAAACGCCCCAACCAGGTCCTGCGGCTGGCCCGGCCTGCCCAAAGGGATCTTGGCGGCTACCGCTTTGCGGAACGCCGGGTCGCCGTAGCGCGCGGCATTGGCTTCGATCTCGATCGCACCCGGCGAAACCACATTCAGCGTGACGCCGCGATGGCCGGTTTCGCGCGCAATCGACCTGATCGCGGTCAACTGCGCCGCCTTGAGCGACGCATAAACAACCGTTTCCGCCCGCGGCCGCACCGCCATGATACTGCCTGTGGCGACGACCCTGCCCCAGCCCCGCTCGGCCATCGGTGGAACCAGCTTTGCCGTCAGCGTCAGCAGCGCCGAGAAATTCGATGCCACATGGGCGTTGACATGCGCCTCATCCAATTCCTGCCAGGGCCGCCGATGTTCGATGGCGGCATTGGCAATGAGGATATCGATCGGGCCGTATGTTTTGAGCACTTCATCGGCAAAGGCCCGCGTCGCACGCCCGTCGGTGAAGTCTGCTTCCAGTACCGGCGCTGTGCCGCCGGTCGCCCGGGCCACCTCACGCGCACCCGTCTCATTGCCGAAATGATGCAGGATCAGTTCCGCTCCATGCTCCGCAAGGCCAAGCGCAACAGCCCGGCCGATGCCGGAACTGCCACCGGTTACCAGCACGCGCCGGCCTTTCAGTGAGAAGCGCGCGGCGCTCATCGCTCGGCATCTTTCAACTTGTCGGCCACCTCGAGCGAGGCAATGTCGGCAGCTTCGAAATGCTCCCGGATTTTTTGCTCGGCGAGATCGGCATCACCAACTGCAATTGCATCGTAGATCGCCTGATGCCGGTCAATCGTTGCCCGCCAGTCAGCGTCGCTGCGATTGGCGCGACGTGAAAACAATTCCGACACCTCGCGCTGCACGGAACGCATGCTCTCCATGTGCACGCGGATCATGTAATTACCCGTCGTCACGGCAAGGCCAAGGTGAAACAGGATATCGGCGGCGGTAAAGCCGGAAGGCTCCTGCACGGAAGCCAGCATGCCCGCCAAGCCCTGCCGCATGATATCCAGACCTTCCGGATCGCGACGTTCGGCAGCGAGCCGGGCAATTCCCGTCTCGACGACGCGGCGCATTTCATTGGCTTCGCGCAGCCGCTTGAGACTGGAACGCACCGCGTAGCCGTAGATTTTGTCCATCGAGTCGCCGCTCAGCGCCTTGGCGCGGGCCACCTTGCCTTGTTGGGTGAAGATCAGCCCGGCTGCCGTCAGCTGGCGAAGCGCCTCGCGGGCGATCGGCTTCGAGACACCGAACTCCCTGGCGATCTCCCCTTCGGGCGGCAACGGCTCGCCAGGCGAGATGCGTCCATCAAAGAGTGCGGCGGCAATCGCATCGGACACCCCATCCGCCAACCGCGAAGGGTTGGGCGGCTTGGCGGTGAAAACGGGTTTCCTTTCGGGAATTTCAGTCATCTCGGTCCTCATATTCACAAAGCTAACATGCAGTTTCCAACTTAGCAACTAGGTTTATCAGTTGCCAAGTCGCCAACATCTAGCTAGGAATAACAGACACGCCCCAAAGCAGCGAGCAAAACCAAGAGCAGCGAGCAAAACATTGGGAACGAAAGAGCCGATGGATTCTGTGCAACGTTCGACCGGACAGGCGATCCTCATTTCAGATGTCGTCGCCCATCCGCTCAGCCAGACGCTGCCCAAACCGACCGTCACGTCCTGGGGCACCTATCACAAGGTCTCGATGGTTCTCGTCGAGGTGCGCACCGATGCCGGCATCGTCGGCGTCGGGGAGGTTTTGGCCCGGTTTTCGCCCAAGGCTTATGCGGAACTGATCGAAACCTCGTTAAAGCCACGGCTGATCGGACAGGACGCACGCAATATCGGCGCGCTCTGGCAATCCATGCGGCGCTCGCTGTCAGGCCGCGCCGGCGGCATGCTGATCGAGGCGATCGCTGGCGTCGATATTGCGCTGTGGGACATCATGGGCAAGGCCGCCGGCATGCCGATCGCCAAGCTGCTTGGCGGCATCGGCCGGGAAGCGATCGAGGTCTATGCCGCCGCCGTAAACTGGGTCGACGATGCTGAGGCGGATCGGGAACTGGAGCGCTATATCGGCGAGGGATTCCCGCGCATCAAAGTCAAGATGGCCAATCCCGTCAGGGAAGCCTGCCGGCGCATCGAACGGCTGCGCAAGCGCGCCGGCGACGATATCGAACTCTGTGTCGATGCCAACTGGGCCTATGATCTGGACCAGGCGATCGAAGTCGGCAAGGCGCTTTCGGCCAACGGCTACTTCTGGTTCGAGGAGCCGCTGGCGCCGGAAAACGAGCAAGGCTACGTAAAACTTCGCAAACGCTGCGACGTGCCGCTCGCAGCCGGAGAAAGCAACTTTACCGCCGATCAGGCGCAGCGTCTCGTCGCCAACCGAACCCTTTCAATTCTGCAGCCGGATGTCGCGCGTGCCGGCGGCATATCCGAAACACGGCGTATGGCCGACTATGCCGCCCTGCACGATGTGGGCTACGCCCCGCATATCGGCATGTCCGGCATTATCTGCGAGACGGCCAGCGCGCATCTGGCGGCCGCCCTTCCGAATTTCCGGGTGATGGAATGCGAATGCGATCTTAGCCCCTTCAAGCGCGACCTGGCCGATCTGGCGCCTGGCTGCGTACGCCAGAAGAATGGCCGGCTCGACGTGCCGACACGGCCGGGTCTCGGCATCGAAATCGATTGGGACGCCGTCAGCCGGCTCCGCATGCAGTGAGGTCAACGCCATAATGACGACATCAGCCCCCTCTTCCACAGCCGACATAATGGAAGCCATGAGGCTCGCCATGCTTCGCGCAGATCCGGCGCTTAGCCGTTTCGATCCTCTGCCGCGCATCCTGTCCTTTGACGATTTTTCGCGCGGGCATTGCGGCTGGTCACAGTTGGTCGGCAATTACGAGGACAGCCTCGACGTCATGCTGCCGGGCTTTGCCCAGCACTCGAGCGCCATGCTCTCAACTGTCGGGCATTGGGATGCAGGATCCCACGGCGGCATGGATTCGTCCTATGCGCTAAAGATCGCCACAAAGGCAAAACCGGGTGCGCAGAACGTTGCAATCAAGCGTCATACCTTCCGCAAGCGCGGGCCGATCCGCTTCGAGATTTTCTTCACGTTCAAGCCGGAGGCGACGGAACTGAAACTATCGGAAACCGATGTGCGATCGATCGGCTTCCTGTTCGACCTGCAATGCGGCGATCGGGACGGAGACGGCGAGCGGGTTATGCCACATCTGCGCTTTCTCAATGCACTCGACGGCAAGCACTTGCAGAAATGGCAGTACAAACGTGAGACCACGTCCTTCACAGCCATCGGCCGGGAAGACAAGACCGTAAGCCATTATCACCTGGCGCCCGAAGGCTGGCTGGACTTGCCGGATGGTGAACAACGGCTCTGCTACAACGAGATCCCGACGAAGGTGAACTGGAGCTATATGCGCTTCGATTTCGACCTCGCCTCCATGAAGGCGACCGGCTTGCAATGCAACGACCGGAATTTCGACGTATCCGGCTTCGAGTCGATCCGGATTCCGGCGATGAAAAACCTCTGGTGCATGCTGAACTTCTGCCTGTTCGCCGAGACGGATGTCGCAAAACGTGCCTTTCTCTACGTCGATTCCATCTGCATTTCAGGGGATTTTTGATGCTTCCCGAAAACATCACGGCGGTGATAACCCGCAATGAGCGCTGGAGCGGTGACGCCGCGAGCGAACCCTATGAGGCCGGCTGGGCGCATGAAGCCGTGTTCTTTATTCGAGCATTGAAGCCTCCCGTCGGCACTGTACCCAAGGGCTGGGTGGAGATCTCGCCTGACGGCATGCACTGGGTTCGCGAAGGAACGGAATTCGCCATGCCGGGCGAACAGGACGGCGTTGCCGTGGCCCGGCTCAACGCCTTCGGCAATTGGCTGCGCGTTGCAACCCGCTTTGCAGATGGCGCCGAATGCACCGTGCTGGTGACCCTTCATCTGAAGGCCTGACTTGAGAAAACACGGGTATATAGCTTCCGCGCTTTCTCCTTCCGTCAGCCAAGATAGGCGCCCTGGGCCAGAAGTTCCCTGCGCAAATCCGCGTAGTCGACATGCCGGGGGCTTGCCCTGTTGCCGACCGAAAGTGCCGCGGCAACACCGGCCGCCTGACCGAGCGCAAAACAGGGCGGCATGACGCGAATGGCGCTGAGCGCCTCATGCGTCGCCGAGACCGCGCGGCCGGACACCAGCAGGCCCTCATGAACGCGTGGCAGCATGACGCGGTAAGGTATCTGGTAGATATTGGCGGCATCGAGCCCCGCGCCACCGGTCCCACCGCCCGAGCCTGTGGGGTCGTGAATATCGAGCGGATAGCCGCACAACGCCACGACATCTTCGAAGGCGCGGCCGGAATGCAAATCTTGCAGCGTCAGTTCGTAGGCGCCATCGATCCGTCGGGTTTCCCGCACGCCGATCTGGGTTGCCGTGTCCCGCAGTTCCACCTGCTCGAAGCCGGGCAGGTTGTCGCGGAAGAAATCGAGCAGCGCCACGGTCTGCTCCCGGCCTTCGACCTCGGCAAGCGAGAGCTCAAGGGCGTCAGCCCCATTGCGGCGCAAGACGCGGCCGGTATTGATGCGCCAGACGCCCGGTTCCATGGTCTTGTAGAGACCGATGCCGCGGCGAGGCGCGGGAAAGCGGCCCTCTGCCGTCGCCTTGGCGACGATCGAGGCGAAAGGCCGAAAATCCTGCGGATGCGCGCGGATGTAATCCTCCACCATCTGGTCGTCGACGTTCTGCACGCGGAAGAACAATGTCTGCGGCTGGGAAAGGCCGTCGCTTTCCCGCCCCTGACGGGTATGGACGCCGGCATAATGGGCGACATCGCCGTCGGCCGAGCAATCGACGACGACCTTGGCACGAACGCTCCTCAGCCCGCCCTTGCCGGCGCAAACAACCCCGAGCACCCGGGGATTGTCCGCATCATGATCATCGACGATCGCATCGACGACCATGGTGTGCAGCAACAATTCCACTCCCGCCTCGACGCACATGCGCTGCGCCGCGACCTTCGCCGCTTCAGGCTGGAAAGGGGTCACCTTGTCGTGGCCGTAGACGATGAAGCCGCAATAGGCCGAGCCTGCCGGGATCGTACTCGGATGCAGCGCGCCGCCGAGCGCCATCATCCGCTGAACGAATTCTTCGTAGATGCCGCGGATCAATTGCTGGCTGCCATCGAGCGAATAGGAGGTCATGCAGGGGCCGACCAGGCCCGCCGTGAGGTTGCCGCCGAGGAAGCCGTAGCGCTCCACAAGGCGTACCCGCACGCCAAGACGTGCCGCCGCGACCGCGGCCGATAATCCCGATGGTCCGCCCCCGATGACGAGCACATCGACATCATCGAGTTCGGGAATATCGGCCGAATAGGCGTAACGGCGGGTTGTCTGCTGCATGCCTGTATCCCCTCCCCGGTCTAGCGGAACATCGATCCGCCATCGACATCGAGCGCGGCACCGTAGGTAAAGCTGGCTGCCTCCGAGCACAGGAACATGATTGCCGCCGCCATGTCCTCCGGCCGCCCCATGCGCCGCATCGGCAAATTGCCGGCGATGCGGTCCTTCAGCGACTGGTCGATATGGGAGTGCATCGGGGAATCCGTCGGCCCGGGGTTCAGCGCGTTGATGCGGATCTTCTTGCCCGCAAGTTCGCGCGCCACCGACTTGACCATCGACAGGGTCCCGGCTTTCGATGCCGCATAGGCGGTATCGGCAATCAGCCCGCCGCCGCCATGCACGCCCGCATCCGAGGCGATACAGACGATGTTGCCGCCATCGGGGTTGTCGAGCATGCGTTTGACTGCGCCCTGCACGACGAAGAAGCTGCCGAGCAGATTGACATCGAGCACGCGATGCCAATGCGCCCGATCCTGCTCGAATATACGCTTGGCTGTGATGATCGCCGCACATGTCACGACGTTGTCAAGGCGCGCGAGATTGGCGTCGCAATAATCGAAAGCCCTGTCGACGCTTTCCTGATTGCTGACATCCACCGTCACGGTATGGACAGCCGTGCCGTCATTGCGCAGCTCCGCACCGTAGCGCTTCAACCCCGCCTCATCACGATCGGCCATGACGACTTCCGCGCCCTTGCTGGCGAAGGCCCTTGCAGTTTCAAGACCCATCCCGCTCGCTGCGCCCGTGATTAAGACCGTTCGGCCCGCAAAACTATCGTCGGAAAAAGTAGCATAAGTCCCAGGCATCGTCGCAGCGTCCTTCATTAAGGGCAGCCCAAACAACCAGTCAGCGGGCCCGCCTCTCTATCGTTAGCAACGTAGCAACTATGTTATATAGTTGTAAAGTGCGATGTGGAGGCGGTATGCTATCTGGCAGTAGTATCCCGACCAGAAAGGCGCCGTGGATCGAACGGGCAAGCTCTGACGAAAGTTGCCGGAAGGTGGCCGAATTTGCTGTAGCAGTTCCAACGTCAAATCTTGGGTCGGCAGCGCCATTCGGCAAAAACAACAAAGCCCCGGCCGTTTTACGGTCCGGGGCTTTTGCGTAATATTTTTATGGAATTTGGTTTCGGTTTGAGGCTTTGTCCCGTTCGGGTCTTAAAACAGTCCAGTGGACTGTTTTATCGGGCGGGCCCGATCGACCGCTCACCCTTCAGGTTATGGTGAGCTCTGCGAACGAGGAGCTACCATCGCCAGGGAAAGCGAAGCTTTTCCGCCAGCGATAAGAAGGTAGAT
>NZ_JBLYZH010000028.1:0-61363 GCF_048551595.1 Rhizobium sp. CRRU65
GCCTTATAAAGTGGCAGGGCTGATAGCTATTGCGGTGTCGCGTCAGATGTCGACGACGAGGCCCTTGGCTTTCAGCACCGGTTCGAGATTGCTGACCTCGATGACCGATTTGCCCTGCTTATATGCTGCGATATAGCCGGCCTCGGCATCTTCGCGGGTCTGTGACAGCCTGGCGACTTCCTGCGCTTCCTGGCGACGCACGACCACCAGGCCGTCGGCATCACCGGCGATGATGTCGCCGGGATGGATGATTTCGCCGCCGACGATGATCGTGTCGTTCACCGCCGCGATGGTTTCCTTCACCGTCCCCTTGATGCAGACGCTGAGCGAGAAGACCGGGAAACCGAGTTCTCTCAGCTGAAGCGTGTCGCGCACGCCGGTGTCGGTCACCAGGCCGCCGATGCCCTTTGCCAGGCAGGCATTGGCAAGCACATCGCCGAAGGATCCGGCCTCTTCGTATTCGCCCGCCGATACGACGATGATATCGCCCGGCTTTGCGTAGTTGATGGCAAGCTGCAGCATGATGTTGTCACGCGGCGCGCATTTCACCGTGAAGGCCGGACCGCAGAGTTTCATGCGGTAGTCGACGGGCTTCAGACGGGAGGAAAGCGCTCCGCGGCGCCCTTGGGCTTCGTGGATCGTCGCTGGCGAAAATTTGGAAACGGCGTCGATATCGGCTTTGCTTGGCCGTTCGGCAATATCTTTAATATGGATCATGGATGCCTCCCATTTTTGGCTGACGGCGGGCATGTCCCGCCGTCTGATTTCGTTTGGATATCGTCATTGGAAGACGCCGAAGTCTTAAGGGATCGGGTCGAACTTCAGCTCCGAGAGCGATACGACCTTGTCGGTGCGTGTCATCTTGTATTCGGTATCCGGGCCGAGCCACTTGTCCCAGATCTTGTTGATCTCGCCCGATGTGTCGAGCTTGCGAAGGATCTCGTTGATCTTGGCGGTCAGCGCCGGCTGATCCTTGGCCATGCCGATGCCGATCGGCTGGTACAGCATCGGCTCCTCGATCATCCGCATTGCTTTGCCCTTGCTCTTCGATTCATTGACGAACTTGGTCGTCGTCATGGTGTTGGCCACCATGCCCCGCGCCTTGCCCTGCTGGACGGCGAGATAGGCCGAGGCGGTATCCTGGAAGGTCAGCGGGTCGGATTTGTTGAGCTTGATCGACATCTCGGAGGTCGAACCCTTGGTCGAAGCGATGCGCTGGCCTGCGTAGTCGGCCTTCGTCTTGCCGGCATCGTCCGCCGGTACGATCAGCATTTCCTTGGCGAGATAGTAGGGATCGCTGAACTGGATCTGCTCGGCGCGGCTCAGAGTATAGGCGAGGTTGGCAACGGTGATGTCGACGCGGCCGAGCTTGACCTCGGGCACGCGCGCCTCGACCGAAACCGGCTTGATCTCAGCCTTGACGCCCAGCTCCTTGGCGATGGCGCCGCAGAGATCGACGTCGAAACCGGCCATTTCGCGGGTCTTCGGATCGGGCGAAGCGAAGGGAGGAACGTCGGCGAAAGTCGCGCAGCGCAGGGTTTTCGCCGACATGATGTTGTCGAGCTGATCGGCTTGTGCGGGCAAGGCGGCCGCCATGCCGGCAAATGCGGCGGTGAGAGTTAGGCATTTCCAGTTCATTGCTGTTCTCCTTTGTTTTTGGTGGTTGGTATCAATGCCTGAGATCAGCGAGGAAACGCTGCGCCCGGGGATGGCTTGGATTGTTGAAGAAGTCCTCGGGGGTCGCCATTTCGAGGATCTGGCCGGCATCGATGAACCAGACCCGATCGGCGACGTCGCGCGCGAAACCCATTTCGTGGGTGACGCAGAGCATGGTCATGCCTTCCGACGCCAGGCTCTTCATGACGGCCAGCACTTCGCCGACCATTTCGGGATCGAGCGCGCTGGTCGGCTCGTCGAACAGCATCACCGGCGGTTCCATGGCAAGGGCGCGGGCGATTGCCACCCGCTGCTGCTGGCCGCCCGAGAGTTGGCCGGGATAGGCCCGCGCCTTGTCGGCAAGACCGACCCGATCGAGAAGCTTGAGGGCCTTGTCCTCTGCGACGTCTGGCGCCACGCCTTTCACACGGATCGGCGACATCGAGACGTTTTCGACCACCGAAAGGTGCGGAAACAGGTTGAAGTTCTGAAATACGAAGCCGATCCTGCTGCGCAGCGCATTGAGTTCCTTTGCCCGCATGGCGGCGTGGATGTTTTGCCCGTCGAGCGTGATCGATCCGCTGTTGATCTCCTCGAGGCGATTGATCGTGCGGATCAGCGTCGATTTTCCCGAACCGGACGGCCCGCAGATGACCACGACTTCGCCGCGCGAGACCTGCGCATCGATATCCTTCAGGACCGGATAGTCGCCGTAGCTCTTGCAGACCTGCGAAAGCCGGATCGTCTGCAATTCCTGTGCTGAAACTGACATGGTCATGGCTGCTCCGATATGATTTTCGATGGCGCGACCAAGGCGGCGGCAGGAAGGTTGGAAAGTCCCGCACGTCGCCGCGTGATGCTCCGCTCGAGGCGATTTGCGAAGTAGGTGAGCGTCCAGCAGATGGCGAAGTAGACGATCGCCAGAATGAGGAAGACCTGGAAAGGCTGCGTCAGGAGCTGGTTGTTGACCTGGCTTGCGGCAAAGGTCAGGTCCGGCACGTTGATCACGTAGCCGAGCGTCGTGTCCTTGATCGTCGAGACGAATGTCGAGATGATGCTGGGGATCATGTTGTAGAGCGCCTGCGGCAGGATGATGAAGCGCATCGCACCTAAATAACCGTGACCAAGCGCACGTCCCGCGTCCATCTGGCCCGGTCCGAGCGCAACGATGCCGGCACGCACGACTTCGCTCAGGAACGCGCTTTGATAGACCACGAGCGTCGTCAGCATCGTCACGAAGCTCGGCACATCGGCGCCGGTCAGCAGCGGAACGAGGAAATAGCTCCACAGGATGAGCATCAAGAGCGGCACGCCCCTGGTGAAATAGACGAGCGCGGTGACCGGCCAGCGCAGCAGCGGCGACCTGGAGAGCCGCGCCAATGCGAAGAGGATACTGACCGGAAAGGCGAGAGCGATGCTGAGTGCAGAAAGGATCAGCGTGTTGGCGAGCCCGCCAAGTGGCCCGTTCGGATATTGGCCGATCAGCAGCAGCAGCCAGTAGTCTTGGACGATGGCGATCATATCGTGGATCATGCTCGCGCACTCCTGGCAGGATCGGTGCGCATCGACAGATAGGCGCCGATGCTCATGATCACGAGCGAGAAGAAGAGGTAGAGAACCGTGCCGATCAGGTAGATCTCGAAGGTCCGGAAGCTGAGGTTCTCGATTTCCTTGACGGCATGCGTCAGTTCCGAGGCTCCGATGACGACAGCGAGACTGCTGTTCTTGAAAAGCGAAACGCTGTGATTGATGAGCGGCGGCAGCGCGTTGCGCACGCCTTGCGGCATGATGACGAAACGCATCGCCGAGACATAGCCGTGGCCAAGTGCGCGGGCCGCCTGCATCTGGCCGGGGCCGACCGAGCGCACGCCCGAACGAAGATCTTCGCTGAAATAGGCCGCCTGGCAGAGCCCGAGCCCGATCACCGCGAAGATGGCCTCGGCATTATGGACGGCCAACCATGCCGCTACCCCGTTCGGCATCAGGGTGAAAATCCCGAAATACCACAGCATCAGCTGAACCAGTGTGGGGACATTCCGGTGGTAGGAGACGTAAGCGGCGACTAACGGATCACCGAAGCGAAAGGGCGACAAACGCAAAGCCAGCAGCAGAAGTGCCAGCGCCATCGCCATCGACCAAGAGCCGGCGTAGATGATGAAGGTCATCTCGATGCCATGCAGCAGCATGGCGGTATATTCCGGATTTCCCAGGATTGCCGAAAGGTCGAAACCGCTCACGGGTTTGGCTCCCCGGATTGATCCGTCTTCACCGAAGGCTGGGGCTTTGCCGTCTGCAGGCCACCCATGACCTGCAGCGTCGGCGTGATCTCCATGTGCCCGATGTTGACGGCGACGGGGGCTGCTATCGCGAAGGCAATCGCGTCGGCGATATCGGCCGCCTGCGGCAGTTCGAAGCCGTCGATGAACCGTTCGCGGATGCTGGGGTCATCGCCGTGGACGTGATTGAAAATGTCAGTGGCGACCCGGCCGGGGCAGATTTCCGTGACCCGTACCCGCTTGCCGAAAGCGTCGATGCGCAGCTGGTTGGACAGCATGCTCACCCCTGCCTTGGTGGCGTGATAGGATGAGTTGCCGCCGAAATTATAGGCGCCGGCGATCGACGAGATGTTGATGACGTGCCCGCGGTCTCGCGCCACCATACCGGGCACGACCAGCCGGCAGATGTGCAGGACCGCCCGGAGATTGACGTCGACGATGAGATCGATATCGCCCTCGTCGGCTTCCAGGAATTTCTTTGGCCGGTCGACACCGGCATTGTTGACGAGAATATCGAACTCCACCCGACGTGTGAGCTCTGCCACGGCCTGACGGTCGGTCACATCGATGACGTGGGCGACGCAGCCCGTCCGCGTAGCCAGCTGCTGCAGCGCTTCGGCACTGCGGGCAACGGCATGGACCTCGATGTTTTCCCGGCGGAACCGCTCCACCACGGCTGCGCCGATACCGGAAGATGCGCCGGTCACCAGTGCGGTCTTGTAGTCGGAGAATGGCATTGTCGTTCCCTTGTTGTTGATTGAAACAGTAGCGAAGCTTAAACCCCTTGCCTAAGACCGATTATCTCTGGAGCAATAAGCAACGGTTATGGAGCCGGCGCAGGCTGCTGAAGAAGAAAAGAGCTGGTGCTGGGCATCACCTCGCGGCTTCCGGGCGTCAGGAAAGCAGCGACGGCGTCGCGTTGCAAAAGCAATGCGTGTCTGCAAATGTAAGCCGCGCAGATCAGAACGGTACCCCGATCCTCATGGACATCAGACGCCTCAAATCTTTCATCGTGATCGTCGACAGCGGCAGCATCACGCGAGCGGCGGACCTTTTGCATATCGCCCAGCCGGCGCTCAGCCAGCAGCTTGCCGCACTTGAGGAGCATTTCGGCCACAAGCTGCTGATCCGCAGCCAGCAGGGCGTCAGCATGACCGATGCGGGACATGCGGTGTATCGTCATGCGCAGATTATCCTTCGGCAGATGGAGCAGGCGCAAGCGGATGCCTCGGCAGCCGGCAATTCGCTTGCCGGCCGTGTGTCCGTCGGCCTTGTGCCATTCAGCAGTGCCGCCACGCTGTCGGTCGACCTCCTGGCGGAGACCCGGAAACGGCATCCCGGTATCCTGCTGCACCTGACCGAAAGCGTCGGCCAGACCTATAGCCAGATGATCATGAACGGCCGGCTGGAGATGGCGCTTCTCCATGGAACCGGACCGATCAAGGGTGTCCGGTTCGAGCCGATCCTGAGCGAAGAGTTTTTCCTTGTCGCGCATCGGGACTTTGCGATCGAGGCGGATGCGAAACCCGTTTCGGTCAATACTCTCGACGGGATACCGCTGCTGTTGCCGCCGGCCTATAATTTCGTGCGCCGCGCGGTCGATACCGCCTTCACGCGCACCCGCACCAATTTGAAAGTCGTGGCGGAAGTCGAAATCGTCCGCACGCTCGCCCGCGCGGTGGGCAGCGGTCTCGGCGCGACGATCATGCCCAAAGCCATCGCCGACCGCATCGTATCGGAATCGAGCGAGCCGCTGATCTGCCGGCTCGTCTCGCCGCGGATCGAAGAAACCCTGTCGCTGTGTGTGTCCGATCAGAATCCCTTGTCCGAACCGGCCCTTGCCGTCCGCGACATCCTTCTCGAGCTGACGGCGCGGTTGAAACGCTAGAGCATGATGCCGAAAAGTGTGAGCGGTTTTCGGACGACATCATGCTCCATTTCTTTGCTTTAGATCCGAATTCAGATCTAAAGCGCGTTGCCGATCAGCGCATATCCCTGCAGAACTGGGCTATGTGCGCGCATCCTTCGCCGAGTTTCTCCATGCTCGTGGCGTAAGAAATGCGAAAGAAGGGGCTCATTCCGTAAGCCGCCCCTTGCACGGTCGCGACATGATGCTCGTCGACGAGCGCCATGACGAAATCGACATCGGTCTCGATCTTTCGCCCGCCCTTGCTGGTCTTGCCGATCAGCCCCGAGATATTGGGATAGATGTAGAAGGCGCCTTCGGGCCTATGGCAGCGCAGCCCTTCCACCTCTGACAATCGGTCGAGAACGAAGTCGCGTCTTTCCTTGTAGATCGCGGCACGCTCCTTCAAGAGATCCTGAGGCCCATCGAGCGCCGCGGTCGCCGCAGCCTGCGTCAGCGTCGCGATGCCGCCACCATTCTGTCCGTTAACGTTGCTGATGGCGGAGATCAAGTCTTTCGGCCCGGCACAAAAGCCGAGCCGCCAGCCTGTCATCGCGTAAGCCTTGGAGACGCCGTTCATCGTCAGGACGCGATCATAGAGCCTGGGCTCGACTTCGGCGATCGTGCAGAACTGGAAGTCGTCATAGACCAGGTGTTCGTAGATATCGTCGGTCATGATCCAGACATTGGGATGTCGCAGCATGACCTCAGCGATGGCAGCCATCTCCGCCCGGGAGCAGGCGGCTCCGGTCGGATTGTTCGGGAAGTTCAGGAAGAGCCATTTGGTGCGCGGCGTGATCGCCGCCTCCAGATCCTCGGGATGCAGCTTGAAGCCGGTCTGCTCGTGGCACGGGACGGCGACCGGGACACCGCCGGCGAACTTGACGATATCCGCATAGCTGACCCAGGAGGGCGTCGGAATGACCACCTCGTCGCCGGGATTGCAGGTTGCCAGCATGGCATTGAAGATCACCTGCTTGCCGCCGCCCGAGACGACGATCTGGCTGGCATCATAGTCGAGATTGTTGTCCCGTTTGAACTTCCGGATGATGGCCGACTTGAGCACCGGCGTACCGTCCATCGGAGGATATTTCGTATCGCCTGCAAGAGCTGCCGCATAGGCCGCCTCGATCGCGTGCGCCGGAGTGGGGAAATCCGGCTCGCCCGACGAGAGGCTGACAACTTTGATGCCTTTGGCGGCCAGTTCCCTGGCGCGCTGGGTCATGGCGGCGGATGCGGAGATGGAGACGTTTTTCAGGCGGTCAGCGATAACGGACATCGACATGGTCCTTCGATGGGAGATGGGAACGGGAAACGCCCGCGGGCGATCGGGATTGCGTCAGTCGGCGAGTTCGGCGGCAGGCGCGAGCGCAGCACCCGTGGCTTCGATCTCGCCGCGCACGATGCCGGCAAGCTCGAGAGCGCCGGGCGTGTCGCTATGGACGAGAATGGAGCGGGCCGGCATTGCGATCACCGCTCCGTCGATCGTCTCGACAGTTCCTTCGAGCAGAAATTTCCGTACGCGCGCACGCACCGATGCCTCGTCCTTGATGACGGCGCCAGCGAGCCCGCGCGCGACAAGTCTGCCGCCAGCGTCATAAGCCCGGTCCGCAAGGAAAAGCGCCAGCGTCTTCAAACGCGCGCGCCGAGCTGCCTGCTGGATCTCGCTGCCTGAAGTGACGAAGACGACGAGGCCCGCATCGACCGTGGCGATCGCATCCATCATCAGATCGGCCAGCACAGGATCGCGGTTGACCATATTGCCCATAGCCGCGTGGAAGCTGATATGGGAGACAGTGACACCCTCGGCTTTGGCGATCGCCATCAGTGCGCCGAGCTGATAGAGCATCTGCTGGCGAAGCTCGTCTGCCGGAAACGGTATTTCGCGCCGGCCGAAACCCGGCCGATCAGGCAAACCGGGGTGCGCGCCGATGCCGACGCCGTTCAGTTTCGCAAGCCGGACCATGCGTCCCATCGTATCCGGGTCGCCGCCATGGAAACCGCAGGCGATGTTGGCCGACGAGACAAGTTTCATCATCGCTTCGTCGTCGCACAGCCGGTAGGGACCGAATCCTTCGCCCATGTCGGAATTCAGATCGATCTTCATCAGTTCCTCCTTTTGACGGCCTTTTGGGCGACACGCATTAGGCCATCGCCTTCAAGGCGCGCTTGACCAGTCGGGATGTCTGCCTGACGTCTTCGACATAGCCGGCGACAGCCTGTTCAACTGAGCGCGCCTCCGCATGCGTCGAGCGAACGAACTTCAGGCGGGCGCCGATCCGGGCTTGGCCGAGCCGCCAGAGATCGCATTCGATCACGCCGGCGATCTTCGGATATCCGCCGGCGGTGTTGGCATCGCTCATCTGCACGATCGGTTCGCCGCCGGGCGGAACCTGGATCACGCCGGGCACGACACCGTGGGAGCGCATCTCGATGGACGCTGTCGGCTTGATCGGCTCGCCGGACAGGCGATAGCCCGTCCGGTCGCTTCGCGAGGAAATCCTCCAGGTCTGGCTCCAGAAGGCTTCGCCATCTCCGGCGAAAAGATCATGCTCGCCGGCCGGTAGGCCGCGGATCGGCAGTGTGCCGTCGACAGCAGCCGGGAAGACTTCGCGCAGCGCCACGGCCGGTTCGACGACGGCGAGCCCGGAGGCCGGCAGCATAATCATTTCTGCGTCCTCCCCGACCGCGATCCGATCGCCCTTCGCCAGAGGCCGGCCTGCATTGCCCCCGAAGCTGCCGCGCAGCGACGTGCTTTGCGAACCCATGACAACGGGGATGTCCAGCCCGCCTCCGAGCGAAATATAGGAGCGCGCCAGTAGCGGCGGCTGTTTCAGTTCGAGAAGCTGTCCGGGCTCCGCGATATAAGCGCACCAGGCAAGCAGTTCCGATCCGTCGAGATGAGAATTGCCGTCCGCGCCGGTCACGGCAAAGGCGATGCGCCGTTCGAAACGCAGGCTGAACGGGAAGGTCTGCACCTCTACCGCGGCTGCGTTTTCGTCGTTGCCGACGAGAATGTTGCCGATCCGGACCGCAAGCGGATCCATCGCGCCGCTCGCCGATACGCCGATGTCGCGATAGCCGGGGCGCCCAAGATCCTGCACTGTGTTGAACGGACCGCTTTCCATGATCTCGATCATAGCTCGATCCTTTCCGGCAGGAACCGCACCGTATCTCCCGGCGCCATCATGGCGGGGCTCGGCAACATGGGGTCGAACATCTCAAGTGCCGCGAAGCCGATGGAATTCCAGCCGTTGGGACCTGTGAGCATGGCGACGCCGGTCTGCATACCGCCGATGGTCACGCAGCCCTTCGGCATCTTCAGCGAGGGCACGGTCTTTCGCGGCATGTAGATACGCGGATCGAGACCATGCAGATAACCGAAACCGGGAGCGCTGCCCAAGGCGAAGACACGGTAGGTCGCTTCATGATGGATGCGGACGACCTCGCGGTCGCTCAAGCCCGAGAGATTACAAAGGGCCGGAAGATCCGTCGCAAATTCGCCGCCATAATGGACAGGGATCTCGATGGTCTTGCCGTTGAGATCGATGCTGCGGGCATTCTCCCATGCCTCCAGCAGCCGGGCGACCACCGCATCAGGATCCTCGGGCGTCTCCTTGAAGATCACCAGCAGATTGGTCATGCCCGGAATGTTTTCCGCAAGGTCCGCCCAACCTTTCACGGTCTGGGACAGAGCCCAGATCCGCCGCTGCGCGATGAGATCGAAGTCGCCGGGCGCCTCGAGCAGGAAGGATCTGGCGCCGATCGAGGAAACCCGCGCCAGGCTTTTGGTGGCCGGAACGATCTCGCGTTGCGATGCATGTCTGTTCGTCGTGACGATCATGACTGGAGCTCGATTTCGAACAGAGGATCACCGAAGCTAACCAGCGCACCAGGCTCGGCGAGCAGCCTGGTCAAAACACCGGAACGTCCGGCGCGAAGGGGAAGCAGGATGTGCCCTACCCCGACAAAGCCGACGATATCCGCATCGGATACGGAGCGCGGCAGATCTTGCGGCACGGCGGAGGCGGCCGGGTGCTCGACACAGAAGCGGCCGGCCATCGGCGCCTTCACGACGGCCGATGCGGAGCCGGGAGCCAAACCGGGAGCAGGAGACGTCGCCCCGGTCGAGCTGATCCGGGAGCCGCCTTTTCCGGCGACGACGATGCGAAGCTGCCCGCCCGGCCGGGAGATTTCGAGACCGTCCACACCGGCGGCCGTCAACGCCTCGGTGAGCAATGCAATCGTCGCCGGATCGCTGAAATCGATCGCGCTCATGCCCCCCTCCGCAGTTTCAGCCATTGTTCGAGATAATGGATATCCGTCTCGCCGCGCGCGAACGCGCCATCCTCGAACAGGGCGCGCAGGAAGGGGATGTTGGTGGAAATCCCCTCGACCTCAGTGCCCGCAAGCGCCTCGCGCATTCTTGCCATCGCTTCCGCCCGCGTCGGCGCATGGACGATCAGCTTGGCGATCAGCGAGTCGTAATAGGGCGAGACCTTGTAGCCGGCATGAATATGCGTATCGACGCGGATGCCTGGTCCCGTCGGCAACGCCAGATGGGTGACGACACCCGCCGACGGCAGGAAATTTTCCGGATCCTCGGCGTTGATGCGGCATTCGAAGGAGTGGCCCTCGCATGTCACATCGCCTTGGGTGAGATCGAGAACGTGGCCCTGCGCCGCCCTTATCTGCGCCTGGACGATATCGACACCACTCGTCAGCTCGGTGACGGGATGCTCGACCTGAAGTCGCGTGTTCATCTCGATGAAATAGAAAGCGCCGTCCTCATAGAGGAATTCGAAGGTTCCGACGCCCCGGTAGCCGATCTGAAGGCAGGCCTTTACGCAAGCCAGACCGACCGGCTGGATGATGTCGGGTGCGATCCCCGGCGCCGGCGCCTCCTCCACCACTTTCTGATGGCGGCGCTGCATCGAGCAATCCCGGTGGCCCAGCCACACGGCATTGCCGTGATCGTCGCAAATAACCTGGATCTCGATGTGGCGCGGATGCTCTAAGAATTTCTCTATGTAGAGCGAGGGGGAACCGAAGGCCTTGCGGGCCTCCTCCCGTGTCAGCGCAATTGCTTCATGCAGCAAATCGGCCTTGGGCACGACACGCATGCCGCGCCCGCCACCGCCGGCGGCTGCCTTGATGATGACGGGATACCCGATTTCCAGCGCTATGCGCTCGATCGTGGCGGGGTCATCGGGCAGCGCCGTGTCCGGACCAGGAACGCAGGGCACGCCGGCCGCCATCATCGCGCGCTTTGCCGCGATCTTGTCGCCCATAATCGCAATCGATGACGCGGTCGGACCAATGAAGGTCAGCCCCGCCTTTTCGATGGCGTCGGCGAAGGCGGCGTTTTCAGACAGAAAACCGTAACCTGGATGGATGGCGCCTGCACCGGCAAGACGCGCCGCCAGAAGGATGGCATCCTGATTGAGATAACTCTTGGCGGCGGTCGATGGGCCGATGCAAAGAAAGCTGTCGGCGGTGCTGCCGTAAGGCGCTTGCCTGTCGGCCTCGGAGCAAATGGCGACCGTCTTCAGGCCGAGCTCATGGCAGGCGCGCTGGATCCGGGCTGCGATCTCGCCACGATTGGCGATCAGAACAGTATCGAAGCGGTCGGTCGCGGATTGTTCAGTCGTTTCCGGCATCAGGCAATCTCCGCCAGCAGGTCGCCGGTCTCGACCTCGCCCTCGTCGATTTCGGTAAGGTGCGTAATGCGCCCTGACCGCGGCGCAGCGATCGTGTTGAAGACCTTCATCGCCTCGATGATGAAAAGCGTCTGCCCCTCCTCCACCTCGTCACCGATTGCAATGAATGGCGGTTCCCCGGGTGCCGGGGTCCGGTGCAGAACGCCGAAGACAGGCGCCTTCACCGCATAGGAAGTTTTCTCGAGCCTCGACGACGCATCGGAGCCGGCATCATCGGCAAAGCTCGTCGTCGATCCTGCCTTTTGCGCGGGCTCGGCAGCAGCCTCCTGACCCGGCGACGTGCGGAAAATCCGAACCGTCACGTCCTTTTCGGTCACGGTCAGCTCGGCAATGTTCGATCGTCCGACAAAGTCGATCAGCGTCTTGATCTTCGAGAGGTCCATATGCGTGCTCTGAATTTCAAAATTCCACCGCGCAGACCCGAAGTTTCAAGTCGCCCGGTGTTGTGATTTTTCGTAGCACGACGCGTCGACTGATGGGGTCAGACGAAGTTTTGATGGAGTGCAATCGGCACCCACTACGATATATCGCCGAACGTTAGCGACCTTCCCTCGACGGCAGCCGGAAGTGGCAGAATCCCCGCAATGGATTCAATGAAGGGACAATGTTTGTTGGCCGAAAGTGCTATATGTAGGTAAATACCTACATGAGGCAGCCAACTATGACCATTACGACACTTTCCAGCCGTGAACTCAATCACGACGTCAGCAATGCCAAGAAAGCCGCCAGAAAAGGGCCAGTCATCATCACTGACCGCGGCAAACCTTCCCATGTCCTTCTGACATACGAGGAATTTCAGCGTCTTTCCGGTAGGAGCCAAAGCTTGGTCGATGGGCTTTCCATGCCGGGCCTGTCGGAAATTAATTTCATGCCGTCGCGGGTCGAGATCAAAACCCGCGGAGTTGACCTGTCTTGAGTTATCTGCTGGATACGAATGTCATTTCCGAACTGCGCAAGATTGGTGACGGTAAGGTTGATCCGGAAGTCGTGGCATGGATCAAAACGGCAAACGCTTCTGATTTTTATCTCTCTGCAATGACCATTCTCGAATTGGAACGGGGCGTGCTTGCTGTCCAACGACGCGATGCCCGGCAGGGTTCACGCCTGCGTACATGGCTTGATGATCACGTGCGTCCGCAGTTCGCCGGCCGGATACTGCCGATCGATGATGCCATCGCCACGCGCTGCGCGCATCTGCATATTTCCGACCGGCGCAACGAGGCAGATGCGCTAATTGCTGCCACTGCACTGGTGCACAATCTTACCGTGGTCACGCGAAACGTGAGAGATTTCGACGGCACCGGTGTGGTCATTGTCGATCCTTGGCAGGGTCAAGCAATGTAGGCGCCTTAAATGGATGCAAGTCGCAGCGTCCATTACAACGTCGGCGTTTCCACACGGATGCGCGGCCGGCTTCCGTCATCGTCAGCTCTTCGTGGGGCCGATGCTCTCCCGCAAGATCAGGCTGCTTCGGATGACGGTGCGAACCGCCGCCGTATTCTGCCGCTGGTCAATGGCGTCGAGCAGAAGATCCACCGCTGCGCGCCCCATCTCTTCCACCGGCTGCTTGATCGTCGAGAGCGGCGGCGAGCAGAATTCGCAGACCGGGGAGCCGTCGAAAGAGACGACGGACAGATCACCGGGAATGCGCACGCCTGTCCGCTGGACACGGCTGACGAATGAAATGGCCATGTCGTCGCTGGTCGCGATGACGGCTGTCGGTTTCTCGGTCAACTCGGCGAAATCATCCGCCGCCTGGACACCAATGTCGAAGCCGTGCTGATAATCGAGATGACCACCCGAGCGATGCACCGCCTCCTCGGACAATCCTGCCGCCTCGAGCGCCTCGAGCACGCCGCCGTAACGCTCGACATCGTGATAATTGCCTTCAGGCCCTGCAAGATAGAAAAACCGCCGATGACCCAATCGGATCAGTTCGGCAGTAACGTCGCGCACGGCTTCGCGGTCGTTCGTCACGACGCTCTGCAGGCCGGCATCGCTCATGTCGAGCAGCATCGACACGATCGGCAGACCGGAATTGGCCAGCGACCGCCCGTCGACCTCCGGAAGCTTCGACGACAGGATGATGGCCCCGCGTACGCTGCCGCCGAAGGCGAGGTCGAGGATATGCCGTTCGGAAATCTCGTCGCGATCGAGGTTGGCAATCATCAGGTTGTAGCCGCCCTGGATCAGCGATTGATTGATACTCTGCAGCACCTGCGGAATGACCTGGGAAGCACCATAGTAGAGCGATCCCGGCAGAATGATCATGATGATGTTGGATTTGCCGACCCTGAGGCCGCGCGCCATCGCGTTCGGCGTATAGCCCAGTTGCCTGGCTGCGGCATTGATCCTGGCGCGCGTCTTCTCGTTGACTCGGCCGGGATTCGCGAGCGCCCGGCTGACTGTCGATATCGCAACGCCGGCGAGCCGCGCGACATCGGCCATCAATGCACCCGATGGCTCCTCTCCCACCACATCCTTGTTTTTATTCATGTTTATTTCGGTCTCCCGGATGCTTCGATTTGCAACTCTAAGGCAGGGAGCGGTTTATAGCAAACGTTTGCCAAAAATCGCTTGCTTAAAAAACCGGCTTGGCTATTATCTAGCCATGGCAAACGATTGCCATTTCTTAATGCGTTGAAAACCCATGTTTTATTGGATGCGGAACGGCACTTCCGCACGCTGGTAGGTCATGCCTCGAGAAATGGACAAATTATGGCTACTGACAGGCTGCGCTTCGGTGTCGATCTCGTGACATTCTTTCATCCCGGCTTCTGGGGCGTCGACAGCCATGAGGCGATCGTCGGCTACGCCCGCGCCGAGCCCCGTGCCTTCTGGGACAAGATACTCGACAGCGTCCAGGCCTCCGGCGTTGCCGGTGTCGAGCTGACGTTCTCTCCCTTCAACTGGCAGGACGCCATCAAGACCTATGGTTCCGTCGACGCCTTTGCAGCCGAACTGGCAAGACGCGGCCTGACGCTCTGCAGTGGCTTCTTCGCGGAACTGGAGGCGGCCGGCGATTTCGCTGAGCCCGAGGCCCAGCGCGCGCTGATCGACAAGGCGGAACGATATGCCGACTTCCTGAAAGCCTGCGGCAGCGACATCATGGTGATCGGCGCGCCGCTGCGCCAGACGCTCGGCGCCCAGCCGGTGCAATTCTACGATTTCGACCGCGCCAAAGTGATTGCCGATTTTCTGAACCGGCTTGGTGCGACCCTCTATGCCAGGGGCGTGCGGCTGGCGCTGCACACCGAGGCGCACTCGATCTTTGCCGCCGCGCGCGACGTCGATCTGATGATGCTTTTGACCGACCCGGCCTACGTGCACATGTGCCCGGACACGGCCCATATCATCGTTGCCGGCTCCGATCCCGTCCAACTCGTCGATCGCCATCACGAGCGCATGATCATCGCTCACTGGAAGGATGCGATCGGCCCGATGCCCGCCGATACGCCGATCGACAAGCACATCCATGAACGCCACCAGCCCTATTTCTGCAGCTTCGGCCTCGGACGGGTCGACTGGCCATCCTGGATCCGGCTGCTGCGCGACCGGGCCTATGAAGGCTGGGCGATCCTCGAACTCGATGCCGCGCCCGATCCCGTCCGCGACATCGCCAACGGGCTCACGCTCGTCCGGCAGGCGCTCCTGCCGATCTATCGCTGACAGTCATCCCTAAGACAACGAACGCCCCGCAAAGAGGGCATTTTCAAGAGGTGGAACAATGAAGACCATGATGAAGCTTTTTCTTGCCGGCGTGGCATTCGCCGGTCTCTTCGCCTCGGCCCATGCCGAGGACAAGCCAACGATCGAGATCATGTCGTCCTGGACGTCGGGCGGCGAAGCTGCCGCCCTCAACGTCATCAAGACCGAGTTCGAAAAGCGCGGCGGCGTCTGGAAGGATTCCTCGATCGCCGGCTTCGGTGCGGCCGATGCCGCCTTCCAAAACCGGATCGTCGCCGGTGATGCGCCCGGCGCCAAGCAGGGCGTCATCGGTCTCGCTGCCGCCGATTTCATCAACCAGGGCCTGTTCAATCCGATCGACGACGTGGCGGCCGCCGGCAAATGGGCTGACGCCCTGCCGAAATCGATCCATGATCTCATCACCTATGACGGCAAG
This sequence comes from Rhizobium sp. CRRU65, assembly GCF_048551595.1. Taxonomy (NCBI): domain Bacteria; kingdom Pseudomonadati; phylum Pseudomonadota; class Alphaproteobacteria; order Hyphomicrobiales; family Rhizobiaceae; genus Rhizobium; species Rhizobium sp. CRRU65. Next base: position 15,682 of record NZ_JBLYZH010000028.1, read on the forward strand.
GTCTACCTTGCGCCGACCGGCGCCCATGGTGAAAGCTGGCTCTTCTATTCCAAGGAAGCCTTCGAGAAGGCCGGTATTTCGCAAGAGCCCAAGACCTGGGACGAGCTCTTTGCCGATCTCGACAAGCTGAAGGCTGCCGGCATGGTTCCGGTCGCCTGGGGTGGCCAGCCCTGGCAGCAAACCAAGGTCTTCAACATGATCCTGCTTTCGCAGGTCGGGATCGACGGCTTCCTGAAGATCTATGTCGATAAGGACAAGAGCCCGGCATCCGTCGAAGGCGTGAAGAAGACCCTCGAAATCCTCGGCAAGCTGCGTGGTTATGTCGATGCCGGTGCCGCCGGCCGCAACTGGAACGACGCGACCGCCATGCTGATCACCGCCAAGGCCGGCGTGCAGTTCATGGGCGATTGGGCCAAGGGCGAATTCACCGTTGCCGGCAAGGAGCCGGGCAAGGATTATGGCTGCATGATCGTGCCGGAATCGAAGGGCATGGTTTATATCGCCGACTCCCTCTGGTTCCCCAAGACCGGCAAGGCCGAGACCGACAAGGCGCAGAAACTTCTCGCCGAAGTCGTCATGGATCCGGCCGTCCAGGTCGAATTCGCCCTCAAGAAGGGTTCGGTTCCGATGCGCGCCGACGTCGACAAGTCGAAGCTGGACGTCTGCGCCCAGAAGGGTGTCGAGCTGATGGCAGCCGGTGCGATCGTGCCGGACCAGGCGATCGTGCTGACGCCCCAGCAGGTTGGCACGCTCGATGACTTCGTCGACGAATACTGGAGCGGCGGCTCGGACGATACGGCCTCCACAGCTGGGAATTTCTTCGCCATCTTCGAGTAGGATAGTAGCCCGTGGCGTCGACCTGATGTCGGCGCCACGGCTGCCAGCCGCCGCCTCGCGCGGCGGCGCGCCCTGCTTTCCACTCCGTCAACGAGCTGGCCGATGTCCATCAAACGCAAGCCCAATCTTTCCGCGACCATCGCGCTTTTGCCGACATGGTTCGTCGCGGTCGTGGTCTTTATCGGCACCATGGCCTGGTCGATCCGCCTGTCCTTCACCAATTCGACGCTTTTTCCATCCTCGACCTATGTCGGCTTGGCGCAGTATTCGAAGCTCTTCTCTTCTGCCAAGTGGCTGGCCTCGCTGCAAAACGTGTTGATCTTCGGCGTCCTATACGTCGCAGGCTGTTTGCTGCTGGGCTTCCTGCTGGCTGCGGCGCTGGACCGCAAGATCCGCTTCGAAAGCGCCTTCAGGACCATATTCCTCTATCCCTACGCCATGTCCTTCGTGGTGACCGGGCTGATCTGGCAATGGATGCTCAATCCGACGCTCGGCATCCAGGCGAGCGTGCGTTCGCTCGGCTGGGAAAGCTTCGTCCTCGACTGGGTGGTCAATCGCGACATGGCGATCTATGCGCTGGTGCTTGCCGGCGTATGGCAGGGCGCGGGGCTCGTCATGGTCATTGCGCTCGCCGGCATGCGCGGCATCGAAGGCGAGCAATGGAAGGCGGCGCGGATCGACGGTATCCCTGTCTGGCGGATCTATGTCTCGATCATCCTACCCCAGCTCGGGCCGGCGCTGGCCGCGGCCGGCATGCTGCTCGCCATGGGCGTGATCAAGACCTATGACATCGTCGTTGCCATGACCAATGGCGGCCCCGGCAATGCGACGGAGGTGCCGGCGAAATTCATCATGGACAATCTGTTCGGGCGCCAGAACCTCGGCCTCGCCACAGCCGGCGCGACGGTGCTTGTCCTCGGCGTGATCATCGCAGTCGCCCCGTTCCGCTACATCATGCACATGCGTGACAAAGCCAAGGGAGCCGCGTGATGGCACGTCTTCATCCGAACGGCCCGAAGCCGGCACAGATCACCGCCGGGCGCATCGGCCTCTATGCCTTCCTTGTCGTCGCAGCGCTTTTCTTCCTTTTGCCGCTCTACACCATGGTCGTTACCTCGCTGAAATCGATGCCCGAAATCCGGCTCGGCCAGATCTTTGCCCTGCCGGCGACGCTCGATTTTTCTGCCTGGGCAACCGCCTGGTCGGGGGCCTGCATGGGAACCGTCTGCGTCGGCATTCGCAGCGGCTTCTGGAATTCGGTGGCGATCACCCTCCCCTCGGTCGCGCTCTCGGTCTTCATCGGCGCCGTCAACGGCTATGCGCTGTCGCTCTGGCGGCCGCGCGGGGCAAACCTGCTCTTCGGCCTGCTGATGGCCGGCGGCCTCATCCCCTACCAGATCTTCCTCTATCCGATGGTCCGGGCGATGGCGAATATCGACCTTTATAATTCGCTGGCTGGCATCATTCTCGTGCATGTCATCTTCGGTCTGCCGCTGGTGACGCTTCTTTTCCGCAACTATTTCCTCAGCGTGCCGGAGGAGCTCTGCAAGGCGGCGCGCGTCGACGGCGCGGGCTTCTGGCGCATCTTTTTCGAGATCATGCTGCCGATTGCCGTGCCGATGGTCGTGGTGGTCTCCATGCTGCAGTTCACCGGCATCTGGAACGACTTCCTGCTCGGTCTCGTCTTTGCCGGCCGCGACAACCTGCCGATGACCGTGCAACTCAACAATATCGTCAACACCACGATGGGCGAGCGGACCTACAACGTGAACATGGCGGCGACGATCCTCACTGCCATCGTTCCGCTCGCCATCTATTTCCTGTCCGGCCGCTGGTTCGTGCGCGGCATCGCGGCCGGCGCAGTCAAGGGGTAACACTTCCATGCAATCTGCCGTCTCCGTCAAGGACCTGAAGATCGCCTACGGCGACCATACGGTGATCGAGAAGATGTCGATCGACATCGCGTCGCGAGAGTTCCTGGTGCTGCTCGGCCCTTCCGGCTGCGGCAAGTCCACGCTTCTGAACGCCATTGCCGGTCTCCAGGACATCACATCAGGCGAGGTCTGGATCTCGGGCAGGAACGTCAGCTGGGAGGAGCCGAAGGACCGCGGCATCGGCATGGTCTTCCAGTCCTACGCGCTCTATCCGCGTATGTCGGTCCGCAAGAACCTCTCCTTCGGGCTTCGCGTCGCCGGCCTGCCGAAGGCCGAAATCGAGGCCCGTGTTTCCCGCACCGCCGCCCTTCTCCAACTCGACAAGCTGCTCGACCGGCGTCCGGCCGAGCTTTCCGGCGGCCAGCGCCAGCGCGTCGCCATCGGCCGGGCGCTGGTGCGTGAAGTCGATGTCTTCCTGTTCGACGAACCACTGTCGAACCTCGATGCCAAGCTGCGCAACGAATTGCGCGTCGAGATCAAGAAGCTGCACCAGCGCCTCGGCAATACGATGATCTATGTCACCCACGACCAGGTCGAGGCCCTGACGCTGGCCGACCGGATCGCCATCATGCGCGACGGCGTCATCCAGCAACTCGCCTCGCCGGCCGAGATCTACCGCCGCCCGGCCAATCTCTTCGTTGCCGGCTTCATCGGCGCTCCGGCGATGAATTTCATCGAGGGCCGGATCGAGCCCGGCAACGGCGCGCCGCTCTTCCGGAGCAAGGAGTTCACTGTCGATCTCTCCGGTTATTCCTTCCGAGCGGACGCAGCAGAAGGGCCTGCTACTCTCGGCTTTCGCCCGGAACACCTTGTGCTCGATGGCGCCACGAGCGGCCTGCCAACCATTCCGGGGCGCGTTTCCGTCGTCGAGCCGATGGGTTCGGACGCCGTCGTCTGGTTCGACTGGGCAGACCAGAGCCTATCGCTCCGGCTGATGGGCGATGTCACGCTTGAGCCTGGCGATCCCGTGGCTCCCGGGCTCGATATCGCCAAGGCGTCCCTCTTCGGCACTGACGGATCGCGGCTGTGACGCGCCACCCCTTTGTTTCCCCGCAATTCCTGGCGCTTTTCGTGCCGTTTTGAGGATTGCTCAAGGACAGGATTAGAAAAGACATGTCTGAGATCGTCTATGATGCGCTGGTGATCGGTTCCGGCGCGGCGGGTTCATTCGCGGTAAAGGAACTGACGGCACAGGGATTGTCGGTGCTGCTGCTCGAGGCCGGCCCCGCCGTCGGACCGAAGGATTTCGATCCCGTCCGCAAGAAGGCGCCGGCAAGCAGCATCAATATCTGGGAGCGTGCGCGGGCCACTCTCAAGGGCCAGCCGATCCAGGCGCGCGCGGCGTTTTTCACCGAGCGCTTCAGCCACTTCTTCGTCAACGACCGCAAGAACCCCTATACGACGCCGAAGGGCGAACCCTTCCTCTGGATCCGCGGCCGCCAGGGCGGCGGGCGCCTCCACAGTTTCGGCCGGGTGCTGCTGCGCTGGACCGACGACGATTTCAAGATCCGCTCACGTGCCGGAAAGGGTGTGGACTGGCCGGTCTCCTATGATGAGTTGGCGCCTTTCTACGACGAGGTCGAGGCCTATCTCGGGCTCTATGGCAACAAGGACAACGTGGCCACGCTGCCGGATGGCATCTATGCGAAGCCGGCAAGCCTGACGCCCGCCGAACAGATCTTCAAGCAGGCGGTCGAAAACCGCTGGCCGGAGAGGCACGTCGTCTCCTGGCGCTACATCGCGCCTGACGCCGACCGGATGCCGCGACCGCTGCGAGATGCAAACGCGACCGGTGAGCTGACCATCCGCTACGACGCCGTCGTTCGCCGCATCACCACGGACGAGAAGACCGGCCGCGCTACCGGCGCCGAATATATCGATCGCAACACCGGTGCGGTATCGACGGTTCGCGCCGCGACGGTGGTGCTTTCGGCCTCGCCGATAGAGAGCGTGCGGCTGCTCTTGAATTCGGCGTCGGCGAAACATCCTGATGGGCTCGGTAACAGTTCGGGCGCTCTCGGCCGCTATTTCATGGACCAGCTTCCATGCCTCGCCTTCGGCTCCTTCTCCAAGGCAAAGGGTTGGGCGCCCGACGAGTCCGCGCCGACCGACCCGTTCTATAATCCGTCGGGCGGGATCTTCATTCCCCGCTTCGGCGAGAGCGACGCGGCCCGCGGCGATTTCGACTACCAGGGAAGCGTCGGCCGCGCGCCGGTCTCCGTGGACACGGATGCACGTCTCGCCTTCTTCGGCTTCGGCCGCATGCTGCCCTATGCCGACAATCGCATCACGCTCGATGTCAGGCGTAGGGATGCCTGGAACATTCCCGTGCCGCATATCCGCTGCGTCATGCAGGAGGAGGAGCAGGCGCTGCTCAGAAGGCAGGAAGAAACGCTGATCGCATTGATCAAGGAGGTCGGCGGCGACCTCGAATTCATCGGCTCGCCGACCGGCCTCAAGGAGATGGGCAAGGGCGCATTTCCCGAAGCCGATGTCTTCAGCCGCTTCATGTTCCGCAAATGGTTTCGCAAGACCATGTGCATGGGAGCGGCAATCCATGAGACGGGCGGCGCGCGCATGGGCGAAACCCGTGAGGCTTCGGTTCTCAACCCCTATAATCAGCTCTGGGATGCCCCGAACCTCATCGTCACCGACGCCAGCGCCTTCCCCGGCAGCGGCATCGCCGGCACCACACTCACCGTCATGGTCCTGACGATCCGCGCCTGCCGGAATCTTGTCGACCAGTACCGGACAGGACGGCTGTAGGCGCCCGCAACGGCTGAACTGCTAGATCGTTCACGCCGCTTTGGTGTTTCGGCGCTCGGCAAGGATCTGTTCGAGGAGGTACATCGTCACCACGGGACCGACAGCTGTGCCTGCCGCAGATGCATGCGCAAGATGAGCGACCGCATTATCCGCATTGCCAACGGCAAACACGCCCGACCTGCTGGTCCGGCCATCCTTGTCGGTCCTGGCGAGACCGATCTCATCGACCTCGCAGAGGGATGCGGCGAGGCCCGATGCAGCCCGAATCTCCGCCGCGATCCATGTCGCATCGCAGGCGATTTCCCCGCCGCCGCTCGCCGTCGAAACGCCAACAAGCTTGCCGTCTCGATGGACGAGCCCGGTGATTTCGTCCGGAATGATGTTGATATCGAGAAGCCGCAAGCGTTCCGCGTCGGCTTCATTGAACCTGTGCCGTGAGACGATAGTGACATCACGCGACCACATCCAGACCCAGGACGCCATATGCGCCAGGCGTTCCGGCAATCCGAACACCACGAAACGCTTGCCTCGAACTTCATAGCCGTCAAAACAGGGGCAGACACGCACGTCACGCCCCCACGCTTCCGGCAAGCCTGACAGTGGTGGAAGGTCGTCTATCACTCCCGTTGCCAAGACGATCGTGCGTGCTGCGACTCTGGATCCCGTGGCTTCGACCCAGAACAATCCGTCCTCACGAGGCACGATGGAATGGACGTGCTCGGATCTGATGTCCGCACCGTAACGGACGGCTTCCGCACGCGCTTGCGCCATGAACGCTGCTGTCGGCATGCCGTCGAAGCCCAGATGCTCCCGCACCTCTTCAACGCTGAAAATGCGCGATTTACCGCCGTCGAATACAAGCGTCGATCGGCCGGCTCTTCCCAAAAAAAGGGCGGCGCTGAGCCCCGCGGCCCCGCCGCCGACCACCACCGTATCGACTACATCATTCATAACCTTGGCCTTCGATACCCGTGTGATTTCCATGACACTGACACGATTGGTAACATATCCCGTTATTCGACACAACAAAAGTTACGAATAGCGCTTTGTGCAGAACTAAAGGTCCGGATGTGCGTTCTTTGCCGAGAATTTGAAGGACGACGCATTCTCGCCCCGTTGATTACACCTGATGTAATTGAGGGCATTCCCTGTCCCGCGATATTAGTGAACGGCCTTCCTGCAGGAGGAACAATCCTGTCAACAGAAGCGGCCGACAACCGATGTCGATGGCTCAACTGCCGTCACCCGTACAAAGCGGCCGAGGAGAACGACGATGACGACCATGAATTTTACCAAACGAGAACCCCCTGAATGGCTGTTGGCCTTCTGGAAGGAGATCGATGACAAGACCTTTGGCGGAGGCTTTGACTGCCTGGCACAGGATGCGACCTGCAATCTAGGCGTCGCCGACTGGAAGGGGCGAGACTCCATTCGTGAGAACCTGCGCGCCTTCATCGACACGGGTTTCTCAGCGCTTCACGACGTCGCGGAATATTGGGACGGCGGCTCGCTGAAAATCTTTCGCGGGACTGTCACAATGACGCCCGACGACGAGGCTCAACCGGTTGTCAAACCGGTGATGACACACTTCTTCTATATGGATGAACGAGAGCCGACCAAAGTTGGCCGCTGGTACGGATCGGTTGGCCCGGTTGCTTTCTGATCGATATCGCAGCTGGCGGGAGCGTTATTGCCCCCGCCGGCCATTAGCCGCACAGACGGAGATCGCTATAAGATGAGCTCGACGCACAGTCATTCAAGCGCAGTATCGAACGAGCTTGGCATCCAGTTGCGCGCCTGGCGCGACACGCGCGGCAAGAGCCAACTGGATCTCTCACTCGACACCGGCATATCGCAGCGTCAGATCAGCTTCATCGAAAGTGGCCGAAGCACGCCCGGCCGCCACAATCTGCTGCATCTCGCCGACGCCCTTGATGTGCCGTTGCGAGAGCGCAATACGTTATTGCTCGCCGCCGGTTACGCCCCGATTTACGCCGAAGGCGGTATCGACGATGTTGAAATGAAAGGCGTCACGGACGCGTTAAGGCGCATGCTTGTTCAGCACGAGCCGTTTCCGGCAGTTGTCATGGATCGGTATTGGAACGTCGTCATGACGAACGACGCGACGCAGGGCTTCTTCAATAACTTCATTGACATGGCGGCACGGGAAAAACCGCGCAATCTGCTGCATCTGATGTTCGATCCGGCCGGTTTGCGGCCCTTCATCCCAAACTGGGAGGAAACTGCAAAAAGTCTGATGGCGCGGGTATTCAGAGAGTCCGTGGGCCGCGTCATTGACATGCACACGAAGGCGCTGATCGATGCGCTCCTCGCCTATCCGGATGTGAACAGTGCCTGGAAGGTCTCGACGACAGCGGACAGCACACCCGTCATCCCCTTGTCCTTCGTCAAGGACGGGCAGGTTCTGAGCTTCTTCTCGCTGGTGACCACGGTCGGCACTGCGCAGACGATAACGACCCAGGAATTGAGGATCGAGTGCATGTTCCCGTTGGATGATGCCACGGAGGTGGAATACGCCAAGCTGATGAAGCAGGCTGCCGCGCGTTGGCGCCAGACCGGGAAGTGAGACATCGCCGTCAAGGCCGTGGCGTAGGACATCCAGCTTTCCGTACCTGAACCGTCACACAAACTTCGCAGTGACATGCTCCTGTCAAAAAAAGCAGGAAGGGAAAGCCCATGTCTCAAACACCTCAGGACCAACTCAGCCGTATAAAGGCCGAAATCGCCGACAGCTTCGATGAAGAGCTGGAAATGCAGATGGAGGAAGACCGGCTCGACGATCTGGTCGCCGAAGGAATGTCGGAACCGGCAGAGCAGACGCTCGAGCGAAAGATCTACTTCCGGGAACTTTTCCGTCTGCAGCACGAACTGGTGCGGCTGCAGGATTGGGTTCAGCACAAGAAGCTGAAGGTGGTTGTGCTTTTCGAAGGCCGGGATTCGGCCGGAAAGGGAGGCGCGATAAAGCGCGTGACCCAGCGGCTCAATCCGCGCGTCTGCCGGACGGTCGCGCTGCCCGCTCCTACAGAGCGGGAACGCCATCAATGGTATTTTCAGCGTTATGTCCCGCATCTTCCGACCGCTGGCGAAATGGTCCTCTTCGACCGAAGCTGGTACAATCGCGCCGGTGTCGAGCGCGTGATGGGTTTCTGCACCGACGAAGAACTCGAGGAGTTCTTCCGCTCGGTGCCTGAATTCGAGCGGATGCTGGTCCGTTCTGGTATCGTGTTGATCAAATACTGGTTTTCGATCACCGACGAGGAGCAGGAATTTCGCTTCAAGATGCGTATCCACGATCCGCTGAAGCAATGGAAGCTCTCACCGATGGATATGGAAAGCCGGGTCCATTGGGAGGAATACACCAAAGCCAAGGAAGAGATGCTGGCGCGGACACACACGGAGGATGCACCTTGGTGGGTGGTGCAGGCGGTAGACAAGAAACGGGCGCGTTTGAATTGCATCGCCCATCTTCTCGAGCAGATCCCTTACGAGGATGTTCCAAAACCCGAGATCCAGTTGCCGGACCGCATCCGTCACGCCGATTACAACAGGGCGCCGGTTCCGCCTGAAATGCTCGTGCCGGAGCGCTATTGAAAGCATGGCATTCGCCGCGCCCTGATCTTCAGGGGGCGGCTCTCGCGGCGTGCTGCCTCTGGACCATTCCCCGCCCGACACTAGGTTCCGCTTCAAGAGTGAGGTTCCGTCGACCGTGCCTCAGAGTGGACGAGTGAGGGAAATGCTTGCTTTCCAGTAGCCGATTTTACGCCGATAGACGTGCCACGTGGGGATACGAACTAAGTTTCGACGGCGCCCTCATCGCATGGTGGGGCTCCAAACGCGGCGCTCGCGCCGTCTTCGTCGGAGAATTTTCCGGCGGAGAACTCAACATCATCGCCACGTTCAAAGGTGCCCTTTCCCACTTTGGCTGGCGGCAATACGCTGACCTTTTGGTTCTCACCGAGAAAGACCGTCTGTGGGAAGTAGATCCCAGGCGACCCGGGGCACGCACCGACGTTACTCCACGAGATTTCCAAACGTGGCAGGTGATCGTCGACCCTCGACACGCCGCAGACAACCAATTCCTGGTTTCCTACGATCGCAGCCCCGCTGTCGCCGATCTCTATGCAACCAGTGCGGATGGACGCGACAAGCGGCTCTTGGAACAAAACAACGGCTCGACCGAAAGCTGGTTGTTGAATGAGGCGCAGGTTCCATGCATTCGCGTCGAGCTGACTGCCTCGGGAATGAGGCGATACCTTCACCGAATTAACGCCGACACGCCGTGGCGAGAGATGGCGGCACTCGAGCCGGATGACACGCTGGTCATCTGGCGTACGGACAGGTCAGGCAATGCCTTCGAGGCGCTTTCCAACCGTCAGCGGGACAAGATCGCGTTAGTTTCGCTGGACCCGGTTACCGGTAGAGAAACCGTGCTGGTCGAGGACGGCGATGTCGATGTTTCAGACGCGCTGCGCTTCACGCCCACCGAACCGGCTGACGTCGCCGTCATTCGCGACGGCTATCCACGATATATCGCCCTTTCGGAAAGAGGAACGATCTTCACTGAGCTGGTTCTGGATCGCAACGGGCATGCCGACGTCGAAATCTCAGGTTCTTCCAAGGCTGGTGCGCTGCTCACGGTCGCGATCTCCTATGATGAACGACCCTACCAGCACTATCTGTTAAACTTGGCGGATAAGAGCAAGACGCTGCTTTCCGCGCCGGCGGAAAAGCGCAAGTCGGCATTTTCGGCAGTTACGAAGCCTGTCTACTTCACGGCCGGAGATGGTGAGGAGATACCAGCATTGTTGACGCTTCCGGCTGGCTCACCTCATCCTGTGCCGACCGTCGTAATGGCTCACGGCGGCCCGGCGCGCCACGACAGCTGGGGTTACAACATCGAGAAGAGCTTCCTCGCAAGCCGCGGATACGCGACCCTGTCAGTCAACTATCGCGGCTCGACCGGCTTCGGGAAGAGGTACCAATCTCTGGGCTATCGGCAGTTTGGGCGAAAGATGCAGGACGATATCGCCGATGCCGGGCGATGGCTGCTCGCCCAAGGCATCGCGGCTGAAGGCAAGCTTGCGGTCGCCGGCGAAAGCTACGGAGGTTTCATGGCCGCGCTGGCAATGGCCGACGACAAGCTCTTTTCCGCGGCAATCATCGACTACGCAATCCTGGATCTGCCCTACCAGATGCAGAACAACCCGGTCGGCTGGGGGTTGTTCCTCGGCCAGGTCATCCGCTACTTCGGCAATCCTGATGATCCCGGCGATCTCACGCAGATGCAGGAATTCTCGCCGCTCCACAATGCAAAGAAATTGCGCGGATCGTTTCTGCTCACCGCCGGAATGGAAGATCCGGTCGTCGGTTGCCAACAGACGAAAGCCTTCGAGAAGGCGTTGCGCGAGACGGGTCGCGATGTCACGGCGCTATACTTCGATCGGGAGGGCCATGGCTATGCCGGCTGGCAAACCAAACTGGTGCGCGCCCGCGAAATCGAGCTATTTCTCAGCCGCAAACTCGGCGGCAAGGCAAAAAAAATCGATCCGCTGGCCTTCTTGTCAAAGCACTGGATTCAGGGGCGTTTCGGCAATGGCGCGCGAAATATGCTCGCTCGCCGAGTATAAACCGCGAGAACAAAGCCTTGATACTCTCCCTGATTGCTCTAACCTCCCCTTGGCGCGCCGGATATGGCGGGTTTTGGCTTTACCTCGGAGGCACCTATGGTTGACGTTCAGAGTGTTAATGCAGATACCAGCGGATATTACATCCATCCCCTTGAAGATTTTGAAATCGACGCCGTGAACGGTGCCGGCTCATGGGTCGGCCATGTCGATCGTGGGCTGATAGGCGGAACATACGCAGCCGGCGGCACTTTTGCGACCACCGGAAGTCTGGGCAAAGCCGGGATTGCCGGCACTGCAGGGTTCGCAGCAGGGGCGTCGGGCAGCATATATAATGGCGGCCTCTCCGGCGGCGGCAATAGCAGCGGTCGTGTCATCTGCACGCATTTCTTCCGACGCGGCATGCTTGACCGCGATCTTTGGCGGGCGGATCTGGAATTCACCTATCAGTCTCTGTCGCAAACGACGGTTCGTGGATATCAATATTGGGCGATCCCCTATGTCCACCTGATGCGCCGAAGCCCGCTCGCGGAAAAAATCATGTATCCTCTCGCCAGAGCGCGGGCTCTGGAGATTGCCTACCAGGCCGGGCGCCGTCCGAAGGGCTCGCTTGGCGGCAAGGTGGTGCGCCTTATCGGCGAGCCGCTATGCTTCCTGATCGGCAGCGTGGTGAAGCAGAAGGACTGGGCTCCGCTTTGGGTGGAGAAGACCGAGGCGACAGGAGGTCAATCATGACAGCCTTCTCAAAATTGATCGTGCAGGAAGTTGCGTTATCGGCGGTCTTGGCGGCAGGCGCCGTCATCGGCATTCCCAAGCTGACCGACCCGAATGCCGCTGCCAATTATCCGCTGGCGATCGGGGTTTTCCTGGCAATGGTCGCGACCTTTGTCGCCTACGAGCTTTTCGTCAAGAAATCATCCTGATGTTATCGTCTGGCTTGAAAGGCCTGTGACGTTTTCAACGGCCGGGAGGCGTAAATCTCCCGGCCGTTATGATTGAATCCTATATTTAATCCTGTCCCGGTCTTCAAAAGTCATCGTCTGCAGGTTGACGCTTTCTTGATGCTACCTAATTTTCCCGTGCACGTAGTGTTTTCGACTACCTTCCCGAAACAAGCAAATGGTGAGTTAAGTGCAGGGTATCAAAGAACTTTCCAGCGCCGAGATGGAACACGTATCCGGCGGTGGCGTCAGCTCCGGTGTTCGGGGCGCAATCGACGGGGCAGCCGCACTCGCAGGTGGTGGCGCTCTCGGGTACGCCGCGGCGATCGGCGCGGGCGTGGGCATTTCCGCCTTCGGCGTCGGAGCGCTTGCGGTCGGTGGCGCTGCCCTTGGCGTCTACGGTGTCTACAGACTGGCGAGAGCCTTTGCCTAAGCTTTAAAACATGGGGCTCCGCCGCAATGGCGGGGCACCCTTCCTTCCCCTAACGACCATATCTGATCTCAATGAGCCTGTTTCGCCGAGAAGCCCTCGAACGGCAGTCCCAGCGTTTAACGGGAACGGTGTCGATGGCGGTACCAATGGGGTGGCACGTCACCGGCTATCTGATGGCCGGCGTCCTCATCGTTGTTCTGATCTTTCTTTCCATCGCAAGCTATTCCCGCATTGTCACCGCAACCGGCATTATCCAGCCGGACAAGGGCGTGGCGGTCGTCATGCCCTCGCGCCCGGGCGTCATCATGAAGATGATGGTCGCAGACGGCGATCAAGTCGAAGAAGGCCAGGAACTGGTGGCCGTGCGCTCCGAGGACTACCTGGTCAGCGGTGAATCAGCCTCCGAAAAAGTCGCCGAAATGCTCGACCGGCAGAATGCGAGCATCAGCGAGCAGCTGGCGGAAGTCAAAAATGATGAAATTGCCCAAACGGCGCAATTTAGCGCCCAGATATCCGGCTACCAGACGCAGATCGACAAGCTTCAAAGCCAGATCGCCTTGCAAAAGGAACTGATCACCTCGATCGAGAAAGATGTCGAGCGCATTCGCGGCCTGGTCGACAAGGGTATCGTTCCACGACGAGACGTGACTTTGAGAGAAGATTCGCTCACCGAGCGGCGCCAGCAAATGGCGGTGCTGGAAAGCACGTTGACGGAACGGCGGTCGGATCTCTCCGATGCCGAACGAATGCTCGATCAGGTCAAGGCGCGCTCAAACGAGAAGGTCGCAGCACTCCAGTCGCAGCGTGAGGATATCAATCGCGGCCTCGCCACCAATGAACAGTCCCGTGCCTATGTGATCAGATCGCCGATCGGCGGTACGGTTTCTGCCCTCACGGCCAAGATCGGCGAGCCGCTGAACACGCAGCAGGCGCTCATGAGCGTCGTGCCGCTGAATGCAACATTGCATGCGCAACTGGACGTGCCCAACGCCGCCGTCGGTTTTGTCGAGGTCGGGCAGGAGGTACGGCTGGCGATCGATACCTTCCCTTACCAGAGCTTCGGGACGATCGCAGGTCGCGTCAAGAGCCTGTCGAAAAGCCCGATCAACCGTGGCAGCGGCGCGAGCACCAACCTGAACTATCTCGTGACGGTCGACCTTGAGCGACAGAGCATCACGGCCTTCGGAAAGCAGCAGGCGCTGTTTCCCGGCATGACCTTGTCCGCCCGGATTGCGACCGCGCGCCAATCTCTACTGGAATGGCTGTTCGAGCCGTTGTTCGCCCTTCAACGACGATAGGACCTGCGATTGTCTTCCAAAGCACTTCAGGCCGGGTTCTTTTCAAATTCACGAATTCGTCTCATTCGTCAGAATGAGGTCAGCGAATGCGGTCTGGCCTGTCTGGCAATGATGGCGAGCTTTTACGGGCACGACGTTGATCTGGCGACGATGCGCCGACGTTTCACCCCGTCATTTCGGGGAGCCCCGCTGTCGAGCCTGATCAAGATCGCAGACCAGGTCGGCCTCCTGCCTCGCGCCGTCAAGCTGCCGCTGGAAGAGCTGCCCAATCTCGCATTGCCGGCGATCCTCCACTGGAACATGAACCATTATGTCGTCATCGAGCGGGTTTCGGGTGACAAGGCGCTGATCCACGATCCGGCTGGTCGCAGTGAATGGCTTCAAATGTCTGAGGTATCGGACCACTTTACCGGCGTTGCGCTGGAGTTGAGGCCAAACGAAGCATTCGAGAAGAAAACGGAGCGTACGGTGTTGCGCTGGTCGCAGCTCTGGACGCGGATCAACGGGCTCGGAAGCTCGTTCCTTCAGGTCATCGTCCTCAGCGTCGTGCTCCAGATCTACGTGCTTGCCCTGCCCTACTACCTGCAGGTCGGCATAGACAACGCGCTGCCGGCGCTCGACCACGATCTGCTTGCGGTGCTTGCGCTTGGTTTCGGGCTCTTCACCGCCTTCAATACCAGCGCGAGTTTCCTTCGCTCCTTCGTGATCCTGGCGGCGGGCTCCGCGTTAGGTTTCGGCATCGCCTCGAATATCGCCAGGAAACTGTTCCGGCTGCCGCTCGACTGGTTCCAGAAGCGGGAGGTCGGCGACATCCTGTCCCGCTTCCAGTCGGTGACGCCGATACAGAAGATGCTGACGGAAGGCGTTGCGGGAACGCTGGTGGATGGACTGCTTGCGCTGACGACACTGGCAATCATGTTCTTCTACAGTGCCAAGCTCGCAGTGATCGCCTTGACCGCCTTCTTTCTCTATTTCGTCGTTCGCCTGATATCCTTCTCGTTCGAACGCCGCGCGCAGGAAGGCAGTATCATCGCCCACGGCAAGGAGCAGACAGCCCTTATCGAAACGATACGCGGCATCCAGACCTTTCGTCTCTACAATAGTGAAACGATGCGGCATGCCATGTGGCAGACGTTGTTGACGGATGCCGTCAACGCCAACATCCGCTCCTCGCGCATAGGCATCTGGCAAACGACCGGCAATGCCTTGTTGTTCGGCCTGGAGAATGTCGTCACCATCTATCTGGCAATCGGCTTCATCATGAATGGCGGCTTCAGCGTCGGCATGGTTTTCGCCTACCTCGCCTATAAAGGTCAGTTCCTCGACAAGGCCGGCAATCTCGTCGATCAGGGCATGGCGTTCTTGATGTTGCGGCTGCATCTGGAACGCTTGGCCGATATCGCCCTGGAGGAGGATGACAGAAGCTTTGCCGCCGGTTCCATGGCCGTCACGGAATTAAAAGGACGCATGGAGCTCAAAAGCGTTTCCTACCGCTATTCCCCAACCGACCCCTTCGTTCTCCAGGAGATCGACCTTTCCGTCGAAGCCGGCGAACATGTGGCCATCACCGGGCCGTCAGGCATGGGTAAATCGACGCTCCTGAAGGTGATGCTCGGGCTGCTGTTGCCTCAATCCGGCGAGGTGGCCGTTGACGGTCTCCCCCTCCAGCAGTTCGGTCACAAGAGCTTTCGGGATCAGATCGCAGCCGTCCTGCAGGACGACAATCTCTTCGCCGGGTCGATAGCGGACAATATCACGCTGTTTGCCGAGCAGGCCGATCCCGCAGCCATCGCCGATGCCGCACGCGCTTCGGCAATCCACGACGAGATCATGAAAATGCCGATGCAATATGAAACCCTCGTCGGCGACATGGGATCGAGCCTCTCCGGCGGCCAGAAGCAGCGCGTGCTGCTGGCGCGCGCGCTTTATCGAAAGCCGAAAATGCTTTTCCTGGATGAAGGCACGTCTCACATGGACGCCGCCAACGAGGCGCGCGTCAATCATTCCATACGCTCACTCGGCATTACGCGCATCGTCGTCGCTCACCGGCAGGAAACTATCGCTGCCGCCGACAGGGTTCTTTACATGGACGGCGAGGGCCTGCGACCTCTCGCTCCACCAACGGAAGTCATCAGCCTGCAACTGGGCGAAAGCCTGAGCACGCGTTAAGAGCGTGACGTCGCGCCTGCGCTTTCGGAGTGCCTCAGGCGGCGCTGCCAGCAACGCCGTCCAACTGCTTGAGAGCCTCATCCGGCAGCACGAGCCCGGCGGCGGCGAGGTTTTCTCTGAGATGGCCGACGGACGAAGTGCCGGGGATCAGCAGGATGTTTTTCGCCCGATGCAGCAGCCAGGCGAGCGCCACCTGCATCGGCGTGGCATTGAGCCCTGCGGCGACATCAGACAGAGTGGAAGACTGCAGCGGGCTGAAGCCGCCGAGCGGAAAGAATGGTACATAGGCAATGCCGTGGTACGCCAGATCGTCGATCAGGGCATCGTCGGCCCGATGCGCCAGATTGTACTGGTTCTGCACGCAGACAATCTCGGTGATCCCACGCCCTTCGGTAATCTGCTTGGATGTGACGTTGCTCAGCCCGACGTGACGCACCAGGCCCTGCCGCTGCAGATCGGCGAGCACCGTTAGCGGCGCTTCGATCGACCCTTCGGCCGGACCGTGCACGTCGAACATGATCCTGAGGTTGACGATATCAAGCACATCGAGGCCGAGATTGCGGAGGTTGTCGTGCACTGCCTCCGTCAGCTCTTCGCGCGAGAAGGCCGGAATCCACGATCCATCCGCGCCGCGCCGGGCGCCGATCTTGGTGACGATGACAAGATCGTCGCGATAGGGGTGCAGTGCTTCGCGGATGATCTGGTTGGTGACGTGCGGGCCGTAGAAGTCGCTGGTGTCGATGTGGTTTACCCCGCTCGCGACCGCTTCTCGCAAGACGGCCAAGGCCGCACCATGATCTTTGGGTGGTCCGAACACGCCGGGCCCGGCAAGCTGCATGGCGCCATAGCCGAGCCGCTTCACGCTGCGGCCGCCGAGGTTGAACGTGCCGGACTGATCGATAGTGGACATGAGTGTACTCCTTTCAATAGATGACACCCCCAAGATAAACATTGTCGGGGCGTATGAAAATTGGCTATAATCTGCACGGGCTGTGCGGAGTGGCGAACAGTGAAGACAGATCTGGGCGATCTCAATGCTTTCGTTGCGGTGGCGCGTGCCGGTGGTTTCCGCGAGGGCGCGCGCGTCAGCGGCAGCAGCGCCTCTTTCCTCAGTGAAGCGGTGCGCCGCCTGGAGGGCCAGCTCGGTGTCAGGCTGCTCAACCGCACGACGCGCAGCGTCGTGCCGACCGAAGCGGGCAAGGGCTTGCTGGCGCGGCTCGGCCCTGCTTTGAGCGAGGTGGAAGCTGCCCTCGACGTCGTCAATGGATTTCGCGACAGGCCGGCGGGTGCCTTGCGCCTAAATGTGCCGGTCAGCGCGGCGCGGCTGGTACTGCCCGCCATCGTCCCACCGTTCCTCGCCGCCTATCCCGATATTCGGCTGGAGGTGGTGACCGACGAGAGCTTTGTCGATGTCATCGCGGCAGGCTGCGATGCCGGCATCCGCTATGACGAGCGGCTGGAGCAGGATATGATCGCCATACCGATCGGCCCACGCATCCAGCGCTTTGCCATCGCAGCCTCCCCCGACTACCTGGATCGCCGTGGCCGTCTGCAACACCCGAGCGAACTGCTCGCTCACGCCTGCATATTGGGCCGTTTCGACAGCGGTGCGATGACGGCGCCCTGGGAGTTCGAGCGCGATGGCGAGATCGTGCGGGTCGATCCAACGGGACCGCTGATCGTGCGGGTCGGCGGCGCGACCGACCTGGCCGTCGATGCAGCGATAGCAGGAACAGGGATCGTCTGCCTCTTCGAGGACTGGCTGCGTCCGCATTTCGACAGAGGTGCGCTCGAGCCCATCCTCGAACCTTGGTGGCAGCGATTTTCCGGGCCGTTCCTCTATTATCCCGGACGTCGGCTGGTGCCGGCACCGCTTCGGGCATTCATCGACTTCGTCAAGGCATCAGCCAATCAGACTTGATATTTTTCGGCCAGAGGGAACGTCGTTGAGCGCTTCTATGCGTTAGAGCTTGATCTCGGTATTGTCGCCCAAGTCAGGTTTGCTGTTCGAGGCCGCGGCGGCGGCCATCTTGATATAGCTGATGATCGTGCCTGGACTGTCCCAATATTCGGCCGAAGACGGGGTCATCTTGAGGATGCGGATGGAAGGATCGTCGGGATTGTCCCACCAATGGCCACGATTGCTTTCACGTCACTTGGCTAGGTGTCCGTCTCGGCGAGGCTACACCCCTGCTCTCGCCAACCACTGGGTTTGCAGTTCTCATCCAATCGAGACAACTATTCACGGTGAAAGAATTCACGAAGCGATGGCTTTCTCGCCTTTAGGGATCGTGATACAAATCCTAGGACAACAGATCCCATTCTCCGAGCTTTTATATCAATGCCCAGTTCCGACACTCAACGCCAAATCGCCCGGACCGTGCTAACGGAGCGCGGAATAGCACGTTTGAGGGAACTGCGTAATGCAGGTGTGACAGGGGCCACCATGAGCCGAATGGAACGGGATGGCGAGGTGCTGCGGCTTGCCCGCGGTCTCTACCAACTTCCTGATGCGGAGCTTGATGTCAACCACAGTATGGCAGAGGTTGCCAAACGCGCGCCGAAAGCCGTTATCTGCCTCGTTTCGGCCTTGGCATTCCACGGCCTGACGGATCAGCTTCCGAGACAAATCTGGCTTGCCATAGGCCGTAAGGACTGGGCCCCGAAACCGGACGGTCCCGCTATGCGCATCGTACGTTTCACCGAAAGCCTTCTCACCGAAAGCGTCGAAACCCATGTCATCGAAGGCGTTCCCGTGAAGGTCTTTGGAATAGCCAAGACAATCGCCGATTGCTTTCGCTATCGCAACAAGATCGGCCTTTCGATAGCGATGGAGGGGCTGCAGGAGGCACTGCGGCAACGAAGGACTAGTCCTGGCGAAATCGCCAACCAGGCCGAACGCGGTGGCGTCGGATCCGTGATCCGGCCGTACCTCGAGGCGCTGACCGCCAATGGCTAAGGAAATCAGAAACGTCGGCGCCTCGGTGCGAGCCCGCCTGTTGCACCTCGCCAAGGCAAGCGGGCAAAGCTTTGATCTGGTCCTGACGCGTTTCGCTCTTGAACGGTTATTGTTCCGGCTCAGTCAGTCGCCCCACGCCAATCGCTTCGTTCTAAAAGGGGCGATGTTGATAATGAGTTGGTTCGACGACCCGCACCGAGGCACGCGCGACCTCGATCTTTTGGGTTTCGGTGATCCGAGTCCGGACCCGATGCACTTGAGACATTTCGGGAAATTCTGGCGCAAGAGGCCGACGATGGCGTCACGTTCGATCCCGATACGCTGCATGTGGATCGCATTCGCGAGGCGCTGGACTATGGTGGGCTCAGGCTGCGGGTGATCGCTACAATCAGCGGAGCCCGGATCAACCTGACGATCGACATCGGGTTTGGCGATGCGCTTGAGCCTGGAGTGGAGATCCTGGATTATCCTTCCATGCTCGATTTTCCGATGCCGCGGCTCC
Organism: Rhizobium sp. CRRU65; assembly: GCF_048551595.1. Classification (NCBI taxonomy): domain Bacteria; kingdom Pseudomonadati; phylum Pseudomonadota; class Alphaproteobacteria; order Hyphomicrobiales; family Rhizobiaceae; genus Rhizobium; species Rhizobium sp. CRRU65. Next base: position 35,166 of record NZ_JBLYZH010000028.1, read on the forward strand.
GGGCCTATGCGCGGGAAACGGTCATTGCCGAGAAGTTTCAGGCCATGGTGATGCTGGGGCGAGTAAACAGCCGCATGAAGGATTTCTACGACATTTGGATCCTCAGCAGGTCTTACGACTTCAGCGATGATCGGCTGGCGCGTGCAATCGCCGCTACCTTTAAGCGCCGCGAGACATCGATCCCCACCAACCTACCTGACGCCCTAACGGACGCCTTTGGCAAGGACCAGCAAAAGCAGCGGCAATGGCGCGCTTTCATCGAAGGCGTTGCACACAATCCTGGCCATCTGACAGACGTCATCGCGGAGATTGCCGCATTCCTGATGCCGCACGCGGTTGCAGCTGCGAGGCTGGACCAATGATCGGTTTGCTAGCAAGCTCTCTCACACTAACTTCATGCTTTTGGACTCGCGCTGAGTTCTCGCTCGACTGAACCTGCATCACGGGAAGTTTCTCGGGCACCGAGAGCCCATCGATCGCAAGCATGGTCATGACGTGGATGAGCCCACCAGGGTGCCGCCTGTTAACAGCCAATCAGGCTTGATATTTTTCGGCCGAGGGAACGTCGTTGAGCGCTTCTATGCGTTAGAGCTTGACCTCGGCATTGTCGCCCATGTCAGGTTTGCTGTTCGAGACCGCGGCGGCGGCCATCTTGATATAGCTGATGATCGTGCCTGGGCTGTCCCAATATTCGGCCGAAGACGGGGTCATCTTGAGGATGCGGATGGAAGGATCGTCGGGATTGTCCCACCACGCCTTCGCCGGCGTCGCCCATAATTCCCTGATCTTCGCCCGGTCGTTCTGCACCTCGGCCGTCCCCGATACGGAAACATATTTCTGTCCCTTGGTGTCGGCAAAGGCCAGGCACACGTTTGGCCAGCGGGCGATCTCATCGTCCTTGTGACTACTGACATCCGTCAGAAAATAGATCGCATTCTCGAGCTGCGCGGTGTAGGCGGACATCGGGCGGGCTCGCAGATCGTCGCCGCTGCGGGTCGTCAGCATGCAAAACCCGATCTTGTCGATCAATTCCCATACCCGTGTCGCCTCGTCGTTGTTAGCCATCATCATCTCCATCTGAGCAAGAGACGAGGTAACCATCTGCCGAGGTCTATGTTCCCGGTGGCGGACCTAATGAGCTCATTCCCGAGGCGGTCGAGACACACAGTCGATCAATGGACGCTCGGTGTTTTCATGACCATCGCAAAGTCTTCGGCCACCAGTTCGCTGACGGCGATGAGGATTTCCTCCAGGGAAAAGCCTGATGTCAGGGTGCGTTGGATCAAATCCTGCAAATCCGGCTCCACGACATCGCGGCAATCCTCGATGCGTTCTTCCGAAACGGTGAGGCTATTGAGTTCGTCCATTGTCTATCCTTTCAGGTAATGTAACCACCAAAGCCCGGGAAGGCCGGTGGGATGAGGCCGTTACCGGGCAGCGGCCGTCCGCTTCGGGCCGGGCAGCAGGCCTTCACGCTGCATCTTCTTGCGCGTAGCCTTGCGCTGCCGGCTGATCGCCTGCGCCTTTTCCCTGACGCGCCGTTCGGACGGCTTTTCATAGGCGCGCCTTTCCTTCATTTCACGGAACAGACCTTCGCGCTGCATTTTCTTTTTCAAGACCCTGAGCGCTTGATCGACATTATTGTCTCTGACGAGGACCTGCATTTCGAATTCTCCTTGTTGGATGGTGCTCTGATCGCCGCTCAGCCGAGCTGCTCGGCGATCAGTGCCTGCAATTCGCGGCGGGTGAGAAGGCAGGGAAACGGCTTCCAGTTCCTGGGAGCACTGCGGACAGCCTCGTCATCCTCACGCGGATTCGCCGCCGCAACCATGGTGGCTGTATGTGTGTTGTTCAAAAAGAAATCCTTTGCCAACCTTGGCCGGCGTTATCGATTGTTTGTGGGATTGCCCATCACGCAGCCTTAGGGCGCGCGCCGATGCATAAGCGCCTGAGTCACCAGCCGGCAACGGCTGAGATCTCCGCTTGGATCGGGTACGTCAGCAACATAGGGCTCGGCGAGCACAATTGCAACGCATAGCCCGGATGGCACGGCGCGGGCATCGCCAATCGCCTTCAGATATACTCTGCGCCATTTTATTCAAGTTAGCCGGGTATAGTTTCTACCGAATTTTCTTCAATTTGGCTTGAATGTGACATTATTTCGCCGGAATGGAAGCAACGGGGAGTTCGGCGTCGAAATTAACCTTCTGTTAAATAGGCCATTGACTTGTAGTATTAATAGGTTGTTAAAGGAGCCGCTCGCTGAGGTCGAAATTGACCCGCCAATAAACAATTTGAGGAGAGTGCAATGGCTTCGCCAATTCATGCAACTGATGATAGTGCAACATTTAAAGAAACCGACGTTATTTCCGGAAATCTGCTTTCCAACGATTCATCCGACAACGGCCATCTCTTCCTGCGCGCCTTCGATGGCGCGAGCGTTGGCGCCAAGGCCGGCAACAGCCAGGTCACCGAGATCCAGGGCGACTACGGCACCTTCTTCGTTAAGCCAGATGGCAGCTACACCTATGTCCTCAGCGACGCTGCCAAGATTGGCTTTGCCAACGGCGAATCGTACCAGGAGAAGGTTTCCTACAAGATTTCCGACGGCAGCGGTCATACCGATGTCGGCCTCTTCACCCTGAACATCCAGGGCGTAACCCAGGTAAAGCCGATTGCTGTCGACGACCACTACAGCTTCAACGAAGGTAGCGCCATCGGCGGCAACGTTCTGGACAACGACATTGCCGGCGACAACGGCAAGCTCTTCCTCCGTCAGTTCGACGGCACGAACGTCAGCGCCAAAAGCGGCCTCGACGCTGTTACCGACATCGTCGGCGACCATGGCATCTTCCACGTCAAGCCGAATGGCGAATTCACCTATACGCTGACGGAAGACCTGGCTGCCGGCCAGAACGTCACGGAAACCGTCCAGTACTACAAGATCTCCGATGGCGAAGGCCACACGGACGCTGGCATTCTGACGCTCAACATCACGGGCACCGACGCGCATCTTGCTTGATCAGTTGCAATAATCAGTGAGACACACCGCCCGCCGCGCAATCGGCGGGCGTCTTCGTATATCCGCTTGTTCCGCGCGCGGTAAAGGCGGGGTTCAATCATATTCGGTTGAAGGTCTGCAGATCGGCATAGCTCTTTTTAGCTAGTTCTTATAAATGCCGGCGTGGCGTAGTCTCGATGTTCGGAGGACACGCCGTTGACCGAACACATCGAACCCAGGCAAGTCGAAACAGACGATCTGACCAAAGTCTGGTCGGTGACGGAGTTCTGCGCTCGTCACCGCATAGATGCCGAGGAACAAGCGCTGCTGCTCAAACTCTTCGGGCCGTTCGCGACCGCCTCCGAATTGCTTCACAATGCCAAGCGCGCGCCAAGGTTCAGATAAGGCCTTCTCCATTTCTTCGATATCTTCGCACGTGACCGAGACGGTGGTGCAAGACACCGCCTGATCGGGTGACGCTCTTCATCCTGCCACGGCATTTTCCCTGGCCGTCGGAGAGACCGTCGCCTGCGGCCCATATCTGCGACAGCCGTCCACCCGGCTGGCCGATGCCATTGGCCAGGCTTTGCTGATCGCCGATGGCGAGGACACGCGGTTAGACGGGGCATTGCCGATCTTACGGCCATCGGGTCTGCCGCCTTATCTGGTCGGGATCACGCCGCTGGCATCGATAGCGGTTTCCATACGGGATGTGGTTGATAGGGCCACTGCATACCCTGATGGGTCCGAGCGATTTTCCTGAAATGCTGCTTACTCTCTGCACAAAATCTGCAATTCGGCGCGGCATTCTTCCGCCATGAGCAAGGACCCCATCCCGCCCGGCGTCACACCGCCCGCTTTGCCAGATCGCCTCCGCAATGACGGATGGTGGCTGACGGAGGCAGGCTGGCCGCGAGAAGCCGCCTCTAACGCCAGCCCGGTAGACATGCTCATCGTCATCGAAAAGCGGCATCTACGAGAGGAGCACCAATGGACACAACCGGCACGCTGACGGAAGCAATGCCCATCAGGCGTGGCACTAGCCGGATTGTCGGCCTGTTTGCGCTGGTGGCGCTGGCTGATTTTCTGATCTTTGGTGAGATGCCCGGCATAAACCTTTTCCTGTTTGCGCTCGCCGTCTGCGCCGGCATTCTACTTTTGGCCGGGAAGATCCGCGCGCCGTCAATCGCTGCTCTCCTGTTTGGTTTTTCGGTTCTGGCATCGGCACCTCTACTGGAAGCCCCCTCACTAACCGGCATCGCCCTTTGCCTCAGCGCGCTGATAGCGGTTGCTCTCGTCGGCGCCAGGCTTATGCCTCGCAATCTGACCGGTCTGCCGCTGGTGTTTCTCCGTTTCACTCTCATCATTCCCTTGCGGCTTGCCGACGATTTTAGGAAATATCTCAAGGCGCCGGCCAAACGTTTCTCCTTCACCGTCGTTTGGCAGGGCGTCGGCCTCTGGATCATGCCGCTCGCTCTCGCCGCAGTCTTCGTGTTCCTCTTTGCAGCGGCGAACCCGCTTATCGAGATCGCGTTGCGCAGTATCCGTTTTGCCGTTCTGTTGCAATTTCTCGACCTGTGGCGGATCGGCTTCTGGATGATGATCGCCGCTGTGATCTGGGCGCTATTGCGGCCGCGCCTGAAGCGTCGCACCGCGAGGTCGCAAGCCGGCAGGGCGTTCGTCATCGTGCCGACCAGGAATGCACCGCTCGGCCGGGCCTCCCTGCTGCGGTCGCTGTTCCTCTTCAACGCCCTCTTTGCCGTGCAGACACTTCTCGATCTCGTCTATCTCTGGGGCGGCGCAGACCTGCCCGATCACATGAGCCATGCCGAATATGCTCATCGCGGCGCCTATCCGCTGATTGCGACGGCGCTTCTGGCCGCCGGTTTCGTTCTCCTCGCCATGCGTCACGGCGGCCCCGGCGATCAAAGTTCGCTGATCCGCGGCCTCGTCCACGCCTGGATCGGCCAGAACGTCCTTCTCTGCCTGTCCTCGATGCTGCGGCTTGGACTTTACGTCGAGGCCTATTCGCTGACGGAACTGCGCGTTGCCGCCGGTCTCTGGATGGGCCTCGTCGCTATCGGCCTTGTCTTGATCCTGCTGCGCATTCTGCTCAACCGATCCAACGAGTGGCTGATCGCCGCCAACCTCGCTTCCCTGATTGCCGTGCTCTATATCAGTGCCTTCATTGATCTCCCTGATGTCATCGCCCGCTTCAATGTCGCCCACAGCCAGGAGATCAGCCACGATGGCCCGCCGCTCGATATTTATTATCTCTCCACGCTTGGCCCTTCCGCCATTCCGGCCCTTGATCTCCATATTCGCGCGCTACCGGAATACAGAACCGACAAGATCAGCGAAGCACAGCTTATCCGGGGCTCGCTCGTCTGGAAATTCGAGCATCGCCCCCGAGACTGGCGGAGCTGGAGTTTTCGTTCTTCGCGGCTGGAGGCCTATCTTCTGTCTCCCGCCGCCATTGCAAGATAGTGCGAGAACGATAACAACAGGCACGACATATCAACGCAGGACCGGTGATGGCGCCCCGCATTCTCGTCGTCGATGACGAACCTCACATCCGCGACGTGATCTGCTTCGCCCTTGAGCGGGCTGGCCTGGCCTGGATGGCAGCCCGCAACGGCACCGAGGCGATGGCGGCCTTCCGCCGTGGCAACATCGATCTCATCATCCTCGATATCGGCATGCCCGAGATGGACGGTCTGGAAGTCTGCCGCCAGATCCGCAAGACGTCGGGATTGCCGATCCTGTTTCTTTCGGCGCGTGACGAGGAGATCGACAGGATACTGGGTCTCGAAATAGGTGGAGACGATTATGTCACCAAACCGTTCAGCCCGCGCGAACTCGTGGCTAGGGTCAAGGCGATTTTGAAGCGCAGCAGCAATGGGGCAGAGCCTGACAGACGCCACGCCACCCTTGTCGCCGGTGAGCTCAGCCTGGATCGCCGCGGCAGGACGGTCATGTTTGGCGAGAACACCATCGCAATGACAGCGCTTGAATTCGCAATCCTGGACGCATTGTTGTCACGCCCCGATATGGTCTTCAGCCGCGAACAACTGATGGAAGCGGCCTATGGCGCCGGTACCTATGTCGCTGACCGGACGATTGACAGCCATATCCGCAACATCCGGGCCAAGTTCCTGGTGGCCGGCGGCCAGGTGATTATCGCAACCGTTCACGGCATCGGCTTCAAACTCGGCCGTGAAATCGGGAGGAAGGCCTGATGTCGGCACCGAAAGTCAGGACGAAATGGCGGCCGACACTGGCGCTGATTGTCTACGTCGTGCTTCTCGCGGTCATGGCGCTGCCAATCCTGATCGTCATCTGGTTTCGCGCCGTGGAAGCGAGTTCGAACCGGATGGCGCCGGCGGAAATCGGCGCCCTCGCCGTCGTCTTCATGCTGACGCTCGGCGTTGCTTATGTGCTGACGCGCACCATCACAGGGCCTATCGACGCTTTGATCGCCCGAACGGAAGAGATCGCCCGCGGCGGCAAGGGAGCAATCCGGCCGCTGGAAAGCTATGGAACGCGCGAGATCGCTGTGCTGTCGCAAAGCTTCCTTGATCTTGCCGGAAAACTGGTCGATCGCACCGAATACGTGCGTTCCTTTGCCGCCCATGTCTCCCATGAACTGAAATCGCCACTGACGGCGATCCGCGGCGCGGCGGAGCTTCTGCGTGACGATGATGCCGAAAAGCCGATGACGAAGGTGCAGCGTTTGCACTTTCTCGACAACATCGTCGCCGATGCCGTCCGGCTCGACGCGTTGTTGCAGCGGCTAAGGGAGCTTGCCCAGGCGGAAACGCCCGTGGCCGAAGGCAAAAGCAGCGTCACCGAGATTTTATCCTCACTGCGCGGACGGTTTCCCGCCCTCCGTGTTTCCGGCTCAGGTGATACGGAAATATCGGTTGCTCTTCCCCAGGAGGCAGCCGGCATCGTCTTTGCCAATCTTGCCGACAACGCTCTTCAGCACGGCGCCACGCTGTTGGAAATCAGAGTATCGACCGACGCCCGAGCTGCCGTCATTCTTGTCCGTGACGACGGCAGCGGTATCTCCGAGGTAAATCGCCAACGCATCTTTCAGCCGTTTTACTCAACGCGCCGCGAACAGGGTGGCACCGGTATGGGCCTCAGTATCGTCGGCGCCATGCTGAGCTCCCATGGTGGCGCGATCCGCCTGCTGCGAGCGACCGGCGCCGGTACCGAGTTCGAAATCACCATACCTTTGCAAATTTTATCTGGCTGAGGTCGCGCCGAAGCGATGTGCGGCGGAACTGACTGCGCTTCTCGACGCCGAGCCGCGATTTGTCTTCGAGACCCGCTCCACGGATTTCAAGCCCGCGCTGCCCTGAGGGAGGGATCAGTTTCCAGGGTCTATCGCCGTCAGCGCAGCCTTCGCGATGACGTCTGCAATGCGTTTGGACAGCGCCGGGTCGGAAGCAGCGCGGGCGAGGGTCACACCGCCACTGAGCATGGCGAGCAGCAAGATCGCCTGGTCTTCCCGGCGCGTTTGAGGTTGACCCGATACCTCACCCTCCGGCAAGCCGGCCGCAATTTCCTCGATGAGACGTTTGAGTTCCACCGTATAGGCGCTTCGTGTTTCATCGTCTGCGCGCACCACGTCGGGGGAAAGGCTCGGCAGAGCGCAGCTCTCACCCAGATCGCAGGTTCTTTTATAGCCGAGATAGTAGCCGACGAATGTCGCCAGCCAGTCTTTCGGTTGACTGGCCTTTAACCCCGCAATTCCTTGCCGCAGCTCTTCTAGGCCGGTTAGCACGGCGGTTCGAAAGGCTTCCCCCTTGGACTTGAAATGTCCGTAGAAGGCGCCGTTGGTCACGCCTGCCGCCTTGGTCAATGCATCGATGCCCGCACCGCCATAGCCTTCCTGTCTGAAAACCCGTCCAGCCGCGGCAATGACCCGCGTTCGGGTCTCCTGCTTATGCTCGGCACTGTAGCGCATGTCCGTCCTTTTTAAGAGCGAGCACTCTTTATGTCTTGCTAAGAGAGTGATCGATGTGTATGCATAAAGAGTGATCGGTATATATCAAAAGCGGTCATGGTTCAAACAGGGAGACAATCCGATGCCCATCACGCTCACCGTACCTGAAGGCCTGCTCTCGCTGGAGGGCCAGGCGCAGGCTTTTGCCGGATTGACAGACGCGTTGCTTGATGCCGCGGGCTTGACCGGCAACACTTTCATGACGGCCAATGTCATCGGCACCATCAACGTGCTGCCGCGCGAGCATGTGCTTGCTGCGGGAAAGCCGATTGCTGCGGCTTTCATCGAACTCAAGCTGCCTGAGATTGCGCTGGTAAGTGCAGAGACCAGGCAGGCCTTCTTCGAAAAAGCAGCCGACGTCGTCGAACAAGCCGCCGAGGGCCGGCTCAGGCGAGAACACATATGGTCGAACATCATCTACGCGCCCGAGGGGGCGTGGGGCATCGCCAGCCGCAGCTATAGCAATGCCGATCTTGTCGCCGCTATCCAAGGTGGCGCGACGCAATGACTGTGGAATGCGCAAAAGCCCCGGACCCGCTGCGCCGGGGCGCGGACACTGAGGCGTCATGGTCCGGAACGGTACGGGAGTGAAGCCATGCAGCTTGCCAACTACTTGTTCTTCGCCAACGGCTGCGAGCAAGCGCTTGCTTTCTACACCGAATGCGGGCTTGGCCAAGTCACGCAATTGAAGCGGCACGATGCAGACGGAATGTCCGCTGCCCCCGAAGCCATGCGCGGGAAGGTGATGCATGCCCGCTTCGAAGGACCCGACGTTCTGTTCTTCGCTTCGGACAATCATGACGCCGAGCCGATGCGAGGCTCCGCCCACATGCTGATCATGGAAGACCGCGACAGTACCGCCAGCCTCTTTGCACGGCTGGCCGAGGGCGGCAAGATCACGACACCACTCGCCGTCCAGCCATGGGGAAGCTATTATGGCAAGCTCACGGATCGCTTTGGCGTCCAGTGGATGCTGGATTGCCTAAATTAGAGCACGATGCCGAAAAACGGGAGCGGTTTTCGGACTGCGCGCGAGCGTGAGATGGTAAGGCCCCGATAGCCGCGAAGTGTCTGCATCTGTGTCACAATCAGAAGATCGCGCGGAGGACAATCGGCGGCTCGCACCAACCAAGCGGCTGCGAGCCGCCCTCCCCGTCTTCGGGTTTCAGCGCGTTGTATAACCGCCGTCGATAACCAGCACTTCGCCGGTGACATAACTTGCTGCCGCCGAGCAGAGGAACATTGCGGCACCCGCCACCTCCTCCGGCTGCCCGACGCGTCCCATCGGGGTCATGCTGCGCCAGGTCGGGAACCAGTCGGGATTGTCGATGCCGCCGCGCGACAGATCGGTCTCGATATAGCCGGGGGCGATGGCGTTGACGCGGATGTTTTCAGCGGCAACCTCGCTGGCGAGGCTCTTCGTCATCATGTGGACCGCCGCCTTCGAGGTGTTATAGGCGACCTGGTTCTGGGGAATGTTGGACACGATGCCCGATATCGAGCCGATATTGAGGATGGCGCCGCCGCCTTGGCGCCGCATCGGTGCTAATGCGGCGCGGCAGGCGCGAAAGACGGCGTCGACGTTGACCGTCATGATTTCGCGCCAGATGGCATCGGAGAATTCGCCGCTGTCGCCGTGAATGGCGATGCCGGCATTGTTGACGAGGATGTCGAGCCGCCCCGCCCGCGAAAGAGTCTCAGCGACGAGTTCGTCGGCAGCGCTTTCCTTCATCAGGTCGACGGCGATGAAATCGCAATCGACGCCGGCCCTGGAGAGCTGGTCTTCCGCGGCCAGATTGCGGGTTCTGCCCGTGATGATGACTTTGGCGCCCGCCTCGCCGAGCGCCTCGGCGATGGCAAGCCCGATGCCGCGCGTGCCGCCGGTCACCAGCGCCACCTGTCCGTTCAGGCGAAATCTGTCGAAGATCATGGCCGTTTCCTCTTGAGTGGGTTCGCGAGTGTTGAAGACGGATGCACTTTCGTCAGATGTCGGCGCTCTGCGGCAGGATGACGAGATCGCGGATCGTAATGTTGCGTGGGCGCGTCAGCATGAAGAGCACGGCTTCGGCCACTTCGTTCGCCTCCATCAGGCCGCCGGCTGCGAGTGCCTCGTCCAACTTCTCCTGTGGCCAATCGCTGAGAAGGGCGGTGACGACTGGGCCTGGAGCGACGGCGCCGACGCGCAAGCCATGCTTGGCCACCTGCCGCCGCAGCGTGTGGACGAATGCCTGGACCGCGTGTTTCGAGGCGGTGTAGATCGGCTCCCAGACGACAGGGATCATGCCGGCAACGGAACTCGTCAGGATGATATCCCCGGTCTTGCGCTCGACCATATGCGGCAGGACGGCATGCACCGAACGGAATGCGGCGTTGATGTTCAGATTGAGCATCCGGTCCCAGGCATCAGGATCTCCGCCCAGCACTTCGCCGCCGATATAAGAGCCGGCATTGGCGTGGAAGATATCCAGTTGGCCGGTTTTTTCCAGTATCTCAGGCATCATCCGTTCGACGCTTTTCGGATCGGTGAGATCGATGACCAAGGGAATGGCGTTGGCGTCGAGTTTCGAGCAGATTTCCCGCAACGCTTCCTCGTTACGGTCGACCAGCACCACCCGAACGCCGGCGGCAAGCAAAGCCTTGGCGCATTCCAGGCCGATACCCGACGCCGCTCCGGTGACGGCCGCGACTTTTCCAGACAGATCCTGTCCCATTTTCTTCCTCTGTTTTCTCAGTTGCTTTAGGCTCGGCCGTGCGAAATTCGCGAGCGGCGTGCCAGCGAGTCGACGATGACGGCGACGGCAAGGACAGCGCCGGTGATCATGTATCGAAGTGACGATGACAGATCGAGAAGCGTCAGCCCGCTGGCAATCGACTGAATGACGATGATGCCGAGAAGGGCTGAATAGGCACTGCCTCGCCCGCCAAACAGGCTCGTGCCGCCGATAACTGCTGCGGCGATGGCATTGAGATTGACGTCGCCGGTGCCGGCTTGCTGACTTGCCGTCGCCAGCCGTGCGGCGGAGAGAACGCCGCCGGTTGCCGCAAGCAGAGCGCACATGACGAAAGCGCTCGTATAGATGCGCGAGACGTTGATGCCGGAACGACGGGCGGCCTCCCTGTTGCCGCCGACGGCATGCATCGAGCGTCCCCATTTGGTGCGCGTCAGCGCATAATTCATCGCGCTGGTGAGCCCGACGAAAAGGCCGAACATCCACGGAATGCCGCGCGACTGGTTAAGATAGAACGTGACAGCTTCCACGGCGAGTGTGATGATGACGGCGCGTAGAAGCAGCCCGCGGGCCGATTTCGCTGACAGGCCGGCCGCCCGCCGGCGCGCCGAGGTGCGATAGCTAGCGAAGAAGAAGGCAATGCCGGCAAGTGCCACCAGCAGATAGGCGATCGGGTCCGGCATGACCATGATCTGACCGAAACTCACGAGCCAGGAACCATAGGGAAGATTGATCGAACCGGTCGCTCCGAGGATATAGAGCTGCAGGCCGAGAACCGCGAGCAGCCCGGACAGCGTCGACACGAAGCTCGGCATGCCGAAGCGGTTGAAGAGAAATGCGTAGAGCGAGCCGATCAGGACGCCGACGATCATGGCGGCGAGGACCGCGAGAACCACCGGCCAGCCCTGGTTGACCCAGAAGACGCCGACCAGTGCCGAGGCGAAGCCGCTGACGGAGCCGACGGAAAGGTCGATCTCACCCACCATCAGAATGCAGACGATGCCGAGTGAGATGACACCGACCGTCGAGCAGTCGAACAGCATGTTGACGAGGTTGCTGCTCGAGAGAAACACCGGATTGAGCGCCTGGAACACCGTCCAGATGATCGCCAGGCCGACAATGACCGGCAGCGAACCGAGATCGCCTGAGCGGATGCGATCCCCAAAGGCGCGGATCGAGCCGGTAAGGCTATCGTCGTGGCGTACTCTTTCGTCACTTCGGTCGAGCAGCGCAGGTGCCGCCGGCTCATTCTGGATGGTCTTCATCATGGCCTGCCCTCCTCGTTCTGTTGGCTTTGCGCCTGGCGGCGCGACGCGCGGCGGGAGACGGAATTGTTGGATGCACCGGTGATGGCGCTGACGAGCTGCTCATTGGATGCGTCGGGTAGCATGGTGCCATTGTTGCGGCCGAGCCGAAGGACGACAATTCGGTCGGCGACGGCACGAACATCCTCCATATTGTGGCTGATCATGATGACGGCGAGGCCGCGCTCACGCACGCGCTCGATGAGGTCGAGCACTTCGGCGGTCTGGGCAACGCCCAGCGCAGCTGTGGGTTCGTCGAGCATGATCAGTTTCGGCTCGAGCAGCAGCGATCGGGCGATCGCGACCGTCTGGCGCTGTCCGCCGGAGAGTGAGGCAACAGGTTCGCGCACGCTCGGAATGCGGGCCGAGAGCTCGTTCAAGAGCTTCCAGGCGGCAATCTCCATCGCAACCTCATCCAGCTGAAATGGGTTGAGTTCCTTGCCGAGGAAGATATTGGCGACGACGTCCAGATTTTCGCAAAGCGCCAGATCCTGGAAGACGGTTGCGATGCCGAGGTCGAGCGCAGCACTTGGGCTCGACAGGTTGGCCGGCTTGCTTTCGAAGAAGATCGTGCCCGAACTTGGCTGATGCACGCCGGCCAGGATCTTGACCAGCGTCGATTTGCCAGCGCCGTTGTCGCCCACCAGCGCCACCACCTCGCCGGCATACACGTCGAGGTCGATATCGGTGAGCGCCGACACTGCCCCGAAGTTCTTCGATATTCCACGCAGACTGAGGACAGGCTGACGGGAAGGGTCAGGAGTATGAGAGGTTTCAGACATCGCCTGGCCTTTCGAAAAAGGAAAAATCGGAAGCGCGACCGGTGGTCCGGCCGCGCATTCCCTTGGCTCTATTATTTGGTGATGCCGAGCTTCTTGCAGCCGTCGGCATAGCGGCCGGTGCACAGTTCCTCGGCGGTGTTGATCTTCTTGTCGATGATCTCGGCCTTGAGGTTTTCAGCAGTAACGACGGCAGGGACGAAGAGCTGCGCCGGCGTGTCGTAGAGCGTCATTTCGGCCTTGATCGTTTCTCCGGCCAGAAGCTTCACGGCGACGTCGGCAGCGGCAGCGGCGACGATTTCGCTCGGCTTTGAAATCGTATTGTACTGATCCCCTGCGATGATCAGCTGTAGAGCCGCGATCGTCGCATCATTGCCGGTGACCGGCGGCACCGGATCGACACCTGCTGCCTTGAAGGCTGCGATGGCGCCACCCCCAGTGCCGTCATTGGCAGCGACCACGCCGACGATCTGTTTGCCGAAACGGGTGATCTGGCCGCCCGCCCATTGCTGGGCGTTCGCGGGCTGCCAGTTCGGCGTGTCGAATTCGGCAAGCGTCTTGTAACCGCCGCTCGCCAGACCCTCGTGAATGCCGTCCTTGATCAGCCCGGCAGCCGCATCGGTCGGCGAACCATTGATCTGCAGGATGCCGCCGCCATCGGTCGGCACGTTCTGCGCCTTCAGATGCTGGACGAGCGATTCCGCAATTGCCTTGCCGATCGCCTTGTTGTCGAAGGAGACGTAAAAATCGGCCTTGCCTTTCGGGATCGGGCGGTCATAGGCAATGACCTTGACACCCTGGCTCTGTGCAAGCTGGACGAGCGATGCGGCGGCCGCCGAATCCACCGGGTCCAGCACGATGACCTTGGCGCCTTGCGTGATGGCCGAATTGAACTGTTGCTGTTGTTTTGCGATATCGGCATCGGCGTTCTGATAGAGAACCTTGCACGACGCACAAAGCTTCTTCATTTCCGCGACGAAGCCCGGGTGGTCGTGCTCCTCGTAGCGGGTCGATCCCTGGTCGGGCATGAGGAATGCCACTGTCGCATCCGCAACGGCGGTTTGCGCAAAGGCGGAAGTACCACCAAGCAAGGACAGGACAAATACCGCGGCGCCTGCCGCCTTTGTTGAGAATTTCATCATTTCCATCTCCTCCCGTTGAAAAAATTGTGTTGTGATCGCACTGTTCTGCTGTGGCCGTTCGGCTGAAGGAACGGTCGCGCCTGCCCCGGCGGTTTGACGTCTTTGAGGACAAGCATTTCCAATCGCGAGCCGCTCATCGCGTGCCCCCGTTCAAGTCAGTGTCAGTATTGGTTCCTCCTCCTCGTCCTCCCTCGTCCTTTGGACGTGCTCGTTCGGCTCCTCTAGGCCGCCTTTGCCACGTTGATATTGTCGCCCAACAACCGCCTGAAGCGAGAAGGCGTCATGCCCTTTTCCGCGAGAAACTGCCGGTTGAAGTTGGACAGATTGTTGAAGCCGACCTCGAAGCAGATATCGGTGATCGATGCGTGGTCATCGCTCATCAGGATCTGGCAGGCGAGATTGATGCGCAGGCGTTTCACATACTGTACCAGCGACATGCCGGTATGGCGGCGGAATGCGCGCGAAAAGGCGCCGGTCGACTGGTCAGCAATCGTCGCCAGATCGGCTTCGTCGAAGGATTTCGTCAGGTTCTCTCTGATATAGGCGAGCGCCTTGTTGATGCCGGCAGACATGTAGCCAGATGGATCGGGCAGATAGCTCGGGCTGGCGAGAAGCTGGGAATCCTGCGCCCGGCTGAGCAGGCCGACGATCATCATGAACAGCTCGATACGACGCACACCGTGTGCCTGCTGCACCTCGTTCATCAGGGGAGCCACCTGCCGGCTGGTATCGGCGCCGAAGAGCACGCCGCGCCGCGAGGCTTCAAGAACCGGATCGAAGGGCCCGAGTTCGGCCAGCACCTTCATAGTACCGCTGATGAAATTCTCGCTGAACTGGATGAGCTGGCATCGAAGCGGAATGCTCGATCCTTTCGGGACATCGCTGATCCAGTTATGGGGAAGATTAGGTCCGGCAAGCACAAGGTTGCCCGGTTCAAATTCGCCGATGAAGTCGCCGACGAAATAGCGTCCCGTCGTCGCCACGACGAGATGAAGTTCGTATTCCGGATGAAAATGCCAGCGAACCGTATGGTAGGGATAGCCATGCGCCTTCGTCGCGAAAGATTCGCCGGGCCGGATCTGAACCACTTCCAAGTCGGGTTCCATTGTTTCCTCCTCCAAGGACTGTTCCAGGCCGTCCGCCAAGTTCCCTTTTTGGCTTTATTGTTAAGGAGAGTGTAATGGTCTCGTGTCGTGCCCGCCACCACGATTCCCGGGTAAAACCGATACTTTTTTGACAATTGACACTGCGCAGCCGGTGTAAAGACGACAGCAACCCGCATGCACATCGTCCAACGGCGTACCTCAGGCGGCCAAGGCGGCAATCACGTTTCTGACCAGCGCAGAAGAGGACAGCCGGCTCGTGGCGCAGCTCGGAGCGCCGATCGCGCCGACACGCACGGAAACGCCACCACGCGCATTGGCGATCGCAAACATCGACTCGTCGGTCAGATCATCGCCAATGGTAATCGGCGAGCGGTTCTTGAACGGGTCGGACTGGAAGAACCGCTCCAGCGCATCGCCCTTGCTCGACCGTGCCGGGCGCAGCTCGAATACCATCTTGCCGAGCTGCAATGCCCAGTTCGGCCCGGCGAGCTCCGCATAGTGGTGCATGCGGTCTTCGAGCACCTTTTCATATTCCGGCGCCAGCCGGTAGTGGGCGGCAACGGCCGCGCCCTTGTCCTCGATCAGGACGCCAGGGTAGTGCTCGGCTTCAGCGGTCAGCGCATGTTTCAACGCCTGAAACTCGGGTGTCGCCTCGAGCGTCTGCATTCCGGCGGCGTTCCTGATTTCGGCGCCGTGCAGGCCTGCTGTCGGAAATGCAAAGGGTTTGAACAGCGCGTCTGCATAAGCAAGAGACCGTCCGGTGACCAGCGCCAAGGCGCCGCCGAGCTTGTTCGACAGGCGATGAAGTTGTCCAGGAAGCGCCTCTGGAACCTCTATCGCATCCGGTGTGGGTGCAAGATTGAGCAGCGTTCCGTCGATATCGAGAAACATTGCCCAGCGGTCCGGTTCCTCCAAGACCAGTGAAAGCATTTCCTGTGTAGCGGCATCGTCCTGCACGGCATTCTCCAAACTCTGCAATCATTGAAGCTAGGTCGCCAACCGGCAAGGGCAAGGTGATTTTTCAGAGTCCGGAACATCCAGAGGATAGTTCGCGTTGTATCTCGCCGCCCGTTCGAGCACTCGCGCCGTAGAAGGTACATTGATGGCCAAAAGCAGTTCCGATCCCCGTGATGAGATCAATGCCCCGTTGGCACATGGCGCTTTAAACCTGCCATTGGTAGCGATCGACGATTACAATAACGAACTGCGTGACAAGGATGGCTTCGTTGGCGACAACGCCAACAAAAAGACGTTCCAACAAAAGCTCGACGATTGGAGAAAACGCATCCGCAAGGTTGGAGACGACCCGATCGGCAAGACCGCGACGGAGAAACTCTCCAAGAAAAAAATCGACGCTATTTTGAAGGGCGATGATTTGGCGGCGGCGGCGTTGGTCATGGGGGCAGTGGAGGATTTTGCGCAAGACTTTGCCGATGTGATAGCAAAGTTTCTGAAAGACAAAGGCTGGGGAAAGACAGAACGCATCGTCGTTGGCGGCGGCTTTCGTCGGAGCCACTTTGGCGAACTGACAATCGCCAGGACCATGGTCATTCTTAAAGCGGCCGGCGTCGACGTCGAAGTCGTGCCGATCGTACATCACCCCGATGAGGCCGGACTGATCGGTGCGATCCACCTGATGCCGCGCTGGATGTTCAAGGGCCACGAGGCGATCCTCGCCGTTGATATCGGCGGCACGAACGTTCGCGCCGGCGTCGTTAAATTCGGAAAGGACGACGTGCCGAATTTCGCGGATGCAAGCGTCTGGGAATCCACCATCTGGCGTCATGCCGACGATGAGCCAAGCCGCACCGCCACGATCGAAAGGTTGGCGGCGATGTTGCGGGATCTGATCGGCAAGGCCGAGAAGGCCAATCTCAAGCCAGCGCCGATCATCGGGATAGCATGCCCCGGCATCATCAAAGCCGATGGTTCAATCGAACGTGGCGGACAAAACCTGCCGGGCGGAAACTGGGAGAGCGACAGTTTCAACCTTCCCGCCGCACTGATGAAGGCCATTCCTGAGATCGGCGACGACAGCACATTCGTGATGATGCACAACGATGCAGTCGTGCAGGGATTGTCGCAGATCCCTTTTATGAGCGACGTGTCGAGATGGGCCGTGCTGACCATAGGCACGGGGTTGGGCAATGCGCACTTTACCAATCGCGAGGGCACGAAAGTGCGATAGTGGAATGCCTGCCTCGCGCCACTCTACGTAAGGAACGCTGGAGCGGCCGCGATGCTTGCGATCCGCGATTAGGCTTTGCCGCCGGCGTGCCGCGTTATGGTAAATAGCAGGTAAACAAGAAGGAATTCCGTGGACGGAAGCGAACGCGCCAATAAGTTCCGCTAGAAGACGGCGGCTTTGCCAACCTGGAGGTGAGATCTGTCGCCCGGGCTACCAATAACGTCAGCAATATCTCGGTACGATCGCTGCGAGCACTGTCGATGATACTCGCCGAAACCTGATTCGCCTAGCATGCGCTGTATTCATCGTGGCGGTTGATGACAGCCTGGGATGTCTGCAACCCTGTTCGCGCTCAACCCGGCACGTGACTAGACTGGTGCCATCGACCTGGCCTGGCGATTATCGGATGTCTGTACCAACGAACCGGAACCCCTTGACGCCAGCCGCTCCCAGTATCTCACCGACTTCGATCGGCACGAAAATTCGGGCTGCGGGTCCCCTCCCCCGTTGGTCCGCAGCAGCACCCTTGCCCGTGGTAAAACCCATATCGCAGTCTCCGAATTCTGGTGCCGCATGATCTGCGATAGCCTAGTTCGCCGGTGCCGATAAGATGGGGCCTTTCGCATGTCAGGCCGCTCCTGCGCGCCCCTCTTCTATCCTTGCGCGGGGAAGAGACCCGAGCGGCGAGCGTCGCCGCCAAAGGCCGCGTTTCGGATCGGCGCTTGAAGATGGGGCTCTCCCCTCCCCTTCGCGCGTGCTTGGAAAAGATGGTGATAACGCCGGCGGGCGGTTCTCGGCGGCTTCAAATTGCGCTTATCTCCAAGGCTTCACGCAATCGATGCGCAGACGAAAGATGGATCATGAATTTCAAGGGAATAAGCGCTCCGCTCAATGCTGGCCGTCTCGAACAAATGCTCGGCCTTGCGCAGCCACGGCGCGATGCCGCAACCCAGGACACAAATGACAAGTCCGCCGGCAACGAACCTGTCCGCGGGATGGAAACCGAAGGCCTGTGCCGTTCATCTGCCTATAAATGAGAAACGGATTGTCTGGTCCGACGTGCTCAAGCAGTGGATGTTGTTTTCCGGTGAGTCGGCACCTGCGTTAGCGTCTGGCATCGACGGGTGCGGGCACCGCCGCCATTGTCAGCTGACAATTGAGCTAAGATTCCGGAATTCCACATGATTTTTTCGTTCAATCCTGTCTGTTATCCATTGGCTAACCAAGAAATCGCTTGACGGAATCGGCAGACTCACGATCATTTGCGCAAAATGACCCGATTTATCAGGATTTGCGTGAATGCCGACTAAGGCCGCGATTGTTGAGAAAGCCAAGAGAGCGAGTCGAGTCTCGATCGACGAGACCATCGCGCAGGACTCGACGATGCTCAGCAGCCAATTGCAGGTGCTGTTCGAGCGGTTGTTTTCGCCCGACGCCCGCAAATCGCTACGGCGGTTCAGCAGCACCGAGACTGCCAAGCTGCTCGGCGTTACCGACAGCTATGTTCGCCACCTTGCCGCCCAGGTGGAAAGCATCAATCCGGAAAAGACGGCGGCCGGTCGACGGGTCTTCTCGCTTGAGGAAATCCATGCGATGCGCCACCATCTCGGGCGCACCAAACCGTCCTATCTGCCGATGCGCCGGCCGGGTGACCATCTCCAGGTGATCGCCGTCACCAATTTCAAAGGTGGCTCCGGCAAGACGACGACATCAATCCACCTGGCGCAGTTCCTGGCTCTTCGCGGCTACCGCGTGCTCGCCGTCGACCTCGATCCGCAGGCGTCGATGTCGGCGATGCTCGGATATCAACCCGAATTCGACGTCGGCGAAAACGAGACGCTTTACGGTGCCATCAAATATGACGAAACGCGCCGCGACGTAGCCGACATCGTCCGCCAGACCTATTTTCCGGGGCTCGATCTCATTCCCGGCAATCTCGAACTGCACGAGTTCGAACACGATACGCCAAAGGCGCTCGCCGACACCAACCGCGACGACAAGGACATGTTCTTCATGCGGGTCGGCAATGCGCTGCATTCGCTGGAGCAGAGCTACGATGTCGTCATCATCGATTGCCCCCCCACCCTCGGCTTTCTGACGCTCTCTGCTCTTTGTGCCGCCACCTCCGTCCTTATCACCGTCCATCCGCAGATGCTCGACGTTGCGTCGATGAACCAGTTCCTGACGATGACCTCCGACCTTCTGGCCGTGGTCAAGCAGGCAGGCGGCAATCTTGATTACGACTGGATGCGCTATCTGGTCACCCGCTATGAGTCCAATGATGGACCGCAGGCGCAGATCGTTGCCTTCCTGCGCAGCCTGTTTGGCGAGCGTGTGCTGACCTCGATGATGGTCAAGTCGACAGCGGTCTCGGATGCTGGCCTGTCGAAACAGACGATCTACGAGGCCGGACGCGAAACGATGCATCGCCAGACCTATGACCGCGGGGTGGAATCCGTCGACAGCGTCAATGCCGAGGTCGAGCAACTCATTCGCAGCGCATGGAGCAGGACATGAGCCCAAAAGGACGCGACATCCTGAAAAGCATGGTCGGCGCTGTCGAACCGACACGGCCGGACGTGCCAAGCGTGCAACAGCCGCATCGGCCTTCGGGAGCGGTCAAGGCGATGAACCTGTCGCTTGGACGGCTGGGAGAGGAAGCAGCCGCCGCCAAGGCACTGCGGGAATCGCTGGCTTCCGGCGACAAGGTGTTGGAGATCGATCCGGCTGCGGTCGAAATGTCGTTCATCCGCGACCGCATCCCGGTCGACAAGGATGCCGAGTTCGAGCGATTGAAGCAGTCCATCCAGGAAAGCGGACAGCAGGTTCCAATTCTGGTGCGTCCGGACCCGGCAAGGGCCGGGCACTACCAGGCCGCCTATGGCCACAGGCGCCTGCGGGCGGCCGCAGAGATCGGGGTTCCTGTTAAGGCCGTTGTACGTAAGCTCACAGATGAAGAGCTTATCCTTGCACAGGGTCAGGAGAACGGCCCCCGTGTCGACTTGAGTTTTATAGAGCGGGCACTGTTTGCACGCCGCATGGACGAGCATGGCTTCAGCCGTGACATGATTTCCAAGGCGCTGGCGACAGACAAGCCGGAAACGTCAAGGCTCCTGCAGGTGGCTCAGACGATCGATCCCGAGATCATTCTCGCCATCGGGCCGGCCCCCAAGGTCGGACGCCCGCGCTGGTTGGCGTTTGCCGAGAAATTCAGGGAGACGGGCGGGCAGAAAAAGGCGCAGGCTGCCATCAGAGCTGCTGATTTCGTGACGTTGGAGACCAACAGCCGCTTCGATGTCATCTGGAAGGCGGTAGAGGAGAAGAGTGCACCTCAGCGGGCCGAGCAAACGCTCCGGACCCAAGGCGGCGCGCCGCTTGCTTTGGTGGCCCGGTCCGGCAAAACCTTTCGCATCACCGTCAAATCGGCGGCGTTTTCGGAATTCCTGGCTCAGCGGTTGATAGGCCTCGCCGCCGAGTTCGAAGAGGAAAACGAGGGAAAATGAGGCAGTTAGACCGGTTGTCAGCTGACAATCCGGATAGGAGATAACGCGCAAAAGAAAAAAGCCCCCGAACGTCACCGTCACGGAAGCTTTCCTCGTAGTCTTGAACACCTCCGAGAATCGCACTTCCGAGAATCGCTGTCAAGAGTTTTTGGCGCCGTTTTGGTGAGCGGATTTCTTTTGCCTCGTTGAGGTGGAAGATATGGAAACCGGAAGTGTGACGACGCCCTTTGGGCGGCGGTCGATGACGCTCGGCATGCTCGCAAGCCAGGTCATGGCCGGAGAAATCAAACCGGATCAGTCGGTCGATAAGTGGAAATTGTTTCGCGCGCTGTGCGAAGCAAAGCCGCTGCTCGGCATCGGCGATCGGGCGCTTGCCGTGCTCAACGCTCTTTTGAGCTTCTATCCGAAGAATGAGCTGGCCCAGGGAAACGGCTTGATCGTCTTCCCGTCGAATATCCAGCTTTCGCTCAGAACGCATGGCATGGCCGAACAGACTGTGCGGCGTCATCTCGCCGCGCTCGTCGAGGCGGGTCTTCTGGTACGCAAGGATAGCCCCAACGGCAAGCGTTACGTCCGCAGGGACAGGGCAGGGGAGGTCGATGAGGCGTTCGGCTTCTCGCTGGCGCCGCTGCTTGCCCGTGCCGAGGAGATCGAACAGCTCGCGGCCGAGGTTATGGCTGAGCGGCTGCATGTCCAGCGTCTGCGTGAACGCATCACCCTTTGCCGCCGTGACATTGCAAAACTGATCGAAGCGGCCGTTGAAGAAGAGATCCCTGGGGATTGGCAAGGCCTATACCGCGAATTCCGGGACCTGATCGAAAGCCTGCCGCGATCGCCGACGACAGCGCAGCTTGAACTGTTGCTCGACGAATTGACGGGTCTGCGCACAGATATTCTTAACCGGCTGGAAAGTCGGGTTAAATCAGCAAAACAGCGCGGCAATGCCGATTATATCGAGCGTCACATACAGAATTCAAATCCCGAATCTAAACCTGAATTTGAACCAGGCTTCGAAACGAAGCAGGGCGCGATAGCTGAGCCAGACAACGACCGAGGGGCCGTGACGGCAGAGAAGGGAAGGGGTAAGGCAACCCATCCCTTCCATCAGATGGAGGAAGAGCAAAGTCGACGGCCGGGGGGCCGCAACGATGGTGGCGGACTGAAATCCTTCCCGCTCGGCCTGGTTCTGCAGGCCTGCCCGGAAATCCTTGCCTATGGGCCGGATGGCGCAATCCGCAACTGGCGCGATCTGATGGCCGCAGCCGTCATCGTTCGATCGATGCTGGGCGTCAGTCCATCGGCCTACGAAGAGGCCGCCAATGTGATGGGTCCGGAAAACGCCGCGACCGTAATGGCATGCATCCTGGAGCGAGGCGGCCACATTAATTCGGCCGGTGGCTATCTTCGTGGCCTGACGCGGCGAAGCGAAAAGGGCGAATTCGCGATCGGCCCAATGCTGATGGCGCTTCTGCGGGCAAATGCGCCGGCCGGGCGGAAAGTTGGATAGGCCTTCGGCTCCGTGCGGGCGGCGCCGATAGATAGCTAAGCTCGGGCAAAACTCTGCAGGCTGCTACGAGATTATCCATCACGACGATGTCGCCGGGTTTGAGCACTGGTACGAGTTGCTGCTCGACATAGGCGCGAAAGCACTCACCCTTGATCGAGTCCATCGAAGACACAGGGTGCGGTGAGCCGATCGCAGCGCAACGCGCCGAGGAAAGTCAGGGTGCGCCAATGTCCGTGCGGGGCGAAGCTGCGCAGGCGTTTGCCCTTCGGCCCCCACCCTCGAAGCGCCGCCATGTTGGTCTTGATCCAGGTTTCATCGATAAAGACCAGCCGTCTTGGATCGAGGCCAGACTGCCAGGATCGCCAGCGCTGTCGCCGTTGCGCGACGTCAGCGCGCGCCCGGTCAAGGGCGAACAGTGTTTTTTTGAACCGCAATCCCTCACGCCGCAGGAACTGCCACACCGTATCGTGGGATACCTTCACCCGTGACATCGATCGGGGCAGCGGAAAATCTTCTCGTGCCAAGAAGAGGCCGAAGAGGGTGCCATCCACCAAGCCGGCTGCGCCGGACGCAACAACGGGCGAAAAGCCATCGCGGCAGCGGCAGGGGAGGGGCTCATTCGCAGGCGGTAGGGCCTCAACTCCTGACTGCAGTCTCTCTTCCGCCATGATCACGCCGCCCGGACATCGGTTTGAGCGAAATCGTTGCCCTTGAACAGCAGCGGCTCGCCGGACGCTTTCGCCAGAGCATAGGCAAAGCAGTCGCCAAAGTTGAGACCGGCCTTGTGACGACCTTTTCCGAAATCGAGAAACGCCTGCCTTGCCAATTCGCCATGCTCGAGCGTGACAGGCTCGATGATGATGCCGGCGCGCCGGAAGAAGGCCTCGGCCTGGCGCATGCCGTCGGGGCCGAGCTGACCCTCGACCACCATCGACAACTCGACGTAATTGGCGACGCTGATCCGCGTGAGCTCCGCGTCATGGATGATCTTAACGAAACTCGCCGCCTCGGGCTCACGGTAGAGGATTGCGACCAGGGCCGAGGTATCGATGATCATTTCGGCAGGCCGTTCTCGTCGTAAAGGAACTCGGCATGGTCGACATAGGGGCGTTTGACGTGCGCTGCGGCGCGATCGGCGATCGCCAGGAGCTCCTCGACGCTGGCACGCCCCTTTCGCCGTTCGATCTTCGCGAACCGCTCGCGCAGCGCCTCGGTGACAACGCGGGTCATGCTTTCTCCCGTGGCGTGGGAGATCGCCTGCGCCAAGCGATGGGCTTCCGGATCCTTGATGCTGAGGCTCATTCCGATAATTTCCGTCTAGAAAAATAGCGTTCTTTCTAGATTTCTATGCGCAATCTTCTTCATTTTCAAGCCTGTCGAATAATGTCCGATAAATTACCGGACATTTAGATGGAGCCACCTAGAGCATTCGAGCAGCGCGACCGCTTCGCCGCGTAGCGTTGTTATAGTAGCTGGATGCCTGCTGCACAGAGCGGTGGCGCGATTGCTCCATGGCTTCGGGAAGCGGGATGCCGCGGTTCGCAGCCTCCGTCAGATAGCCCGACCGAAGTCCATGCGCCGAAAACTCCCCAGGCTCCAGCCCAGCCTCTGCCACCCGCCGCTTGACGATATCGTTGACCGCTTTTGGGTCGAGCGCCCGTCGGGATACATTGCCCCAGCGATCGATCGCTCGAAACACGCTGCCGCCGTCGACTTTTGCAGCCGTCAACCAGGCATTCAGCGCGTCCACCGGCCGGCCGGTCAGATAGACGACCTCGTCCTGGCTGGCACCGGAATTCTTGGTGCGGCCAAGATGGATGGCGAGCGAGGGGAGGGGGATGTCGTCCTCACCGGTGACCGGCGCCTCGACCGTCAGTTGCTCCCGGCGCAGACCCGCGACTTCGCTGCGACGACGACCGCCGGAGGCGAAGGCGACCATTAGGATCGCCCGATCGCGAACGTCGCGCAAACTGTCACTCCTGCAGGTCGCGAGCAGCCTGGCCAGCACCTCGCCGGTGACCGCCTTGGCGCTTTTGCGGCGGCGTGGCCGCGGCACGGCGCGCACCGCCAGCCGGATCGCCGACTTCAGGGCAGGGGAGGTGAAGGCGCCGTCGAGGCCGCGCCATTTGGTCAGCGTCGACCAGTTGGCGAGGCGCCGCCGCACCGTGTCGGGTGCGTGTGGCCCCAGAGACCTCAGGAAGCCGCGAAAGCGCAAGACGTCTTCGACATCGGCCGGCATGCCATGCTCGGGGTCGTTTTCGCGCCGTTGCGGATCCCACAGATGGTGGGCGACAAATTTAAGCAGCAGCGCCTCCGCCGCTGGCCAGGGCAGGGCGCTACCCGTCGCCGCAAGCGACCAGGCTTCGAGATAGGCGAGGTCGGAGGTCAGTGCCCGCAGCGTGTTGTCGCCCATACCGGCATTGACGAGATGCCGCAGCGTCTCGACATCCTGGTCGGTCAAGAGCTCGGCGAGCTTGTCACGGCGGTCGATCGGCAGCACGGCTGCGATGGTGTCCAGGGCCTCGGCGCGGCTGGTGACGGATGCAGAATGCGTGACACTCATCGCGGCGCGCCGTCTGCGTCGTAGAAGTCATCGTGCGCGGACGTCAGATCCACGTCTTTCGGCCTGCCTGTCGCAGCAATAGCCCAGACATCATCGAGCGAAGAAGGTCTTCCGGCCTCGGCGATCCTGCTGGCTGAAGCGGCCGCTACCCCGTCGCCAAGGCTCTTCGTGGGCTGGTCAGATCCGAGAACAGGGCTCGAAGAAAACGCGGTGAGCCTTGCAACAGGTCGTCCGTCCCGGCACACATAGACCTCGTCCTGACGGGCCAATTCGATGAGCTCCTCCAAGCGTTCCGCGGCTTCCTGGACATCAGCGAATATCATCATCACCAACCTCCTTACCATACGCGTTCGTGCAGCACCGCATCGAAGGCGGTGTCGAGCGACACGAAGGCACAATGTTCCAACCGCGTCTGGGCGGCGAGAATGCGGTCCCAGGGATCGCGGTGATCCCAGTCGAAGCTTGCCGCCAGTTCGGCGTGCAGGTCGGTGATGGCAAGTGTCTGTAGGCCACTGTCAGAGACGGCAGCGCGCAGTTCCTGCGGTTTAAGATCGAGCTTTTTCAAACGCATCTTGTTGTCGAGCTCGTAGAAGGACACGGCGCTGACGAGGACGCTGTTGGCCTTGTCCTCGATCAGCGACCGGGCCATCCCGGACAGCCGCTCGCTGCCGATTGTCCACCAGTAGACAGCGTGGCTGTCGAGCAGAATCTTCATGGCTGGGACTGGCGGTCGGATGGACCACCCTGCCAGACGCCGACATCATCGGTCCAGTCGCCGGCGTCGATTGCCGCCTGCTCGGCATCTACCTCGTCGAACAGGTCGTCGGGCAGGCCGCGCTGGCGCAGCAAGCCGAAGGGGCGCTTGCCGCCATCGGCTGGGCCGATGCGGGCATAGATCTCACTGCCCCGCATGATAATGATTTCTTCGCCCTGGTTGGCGCGCTCGAGCACCTCGGCGAAATTTTTCCGCGCTTCGCTGATCTTGTAGCTGGTCTGGGACATCGTGCGCTCCGATTTTGCCTCTCAAGCTGCACGATAGCACCGTAAACCCGTGCGTACAATCCATCTGTACGTATCACTTCCGATAAGAGCTACTTATCGATGGTTATAACTTTTCAGAAAATCCCGAGCGATGACGGAAGCTAGCATCGATATCGCTTCTGGTTAATGACGTGTTTACCATGATTTCAATGTCTTACGATCTCGCCAAATTGCCAATCTCCAGCTTGCTGGGGGTAAGTGGGGCAGATTCGATGGCGCTGCCGGTTTGGCAGGCAGAAGCGTCGAGCGCTGATGACCGTTGGTGGCTCCAGCGTTTAAGCCCGGGCAAGGATGGTGGCCGGGAGAGACGGGATGGGGTGA
>NZ_JBLYZH010000029.1:0-48450 GCF_048551595.1 Rhizobium sp. CRRU65
GCCTCATACTGATCTCCCCCCTTGTGGGGGAGATGTCCGGCAGGACAGAGGGGGGTGACACACCCACCAACCCATCGGCAATCCACCGATGACAGACATCCTCCCCTTCCTCACCGCCCACCCCGACGCGATCCTGGTCGATATCACCGGCACGCAGGGCTCGACCCCACGCGAGGCCGGTACCTTCATGCTGGTATCGCAAACCGCATTGTGGGGCACGATCGGCGGCGGGCAGTTCGAGTTCATGGCGATCGCGAATGCGCGGGACATCTTGGAGGGAACCGGCGGGGTGGCGGAGATGGATATCCCGCTCGGGCCTGATATCGGCCAGTGCTGCGGTGGGCGCACGCAGTTGCGGTTTCGCCGGGTGACGCAGGTGGTTGCTGACGAAATCGAAGCCAGGCTAACCAGTGAGATCGAGCGTCTGCCAGAGGTCTATCTTTTCGGTGCCGGCCATGTCGGCCGGGCGCTGGCAATAGCCCTTGCGCCGTTGCCGCTATCGGTGACGGTCGTCGAGACGCGGCAGGAGGAACTCGCCAACCTGCCTCCCGAGACGAAAACGCGGCTCGTGCCGATGCCGGAAGCACTGGTGAAGGCTATTCCGGCCGGCGGCGCGGTTGTCATCCTGACGCACGATCACGCGCTGGATTTCCTCGTCGCCCGCGAAGCGCTTGAAAGAACGGATCTCGCCTATGCCGGTATGATCGGCTCGGCGACCAAGCGCGCCACCTTCGCCAGCTGGCTTTCCCGCGAAGGCGGCGGTGAGCGCGGCTGGATGGAGCGGCTGACGCTGCCGATCGGCGGCGCGGCGGTCAGGGACAAGCGCCCTGAAGTGATCGCCGCAATGACCGCCGCCGAGATCCTGACGGCGCTTGGCGCCTACCGCATGCGCTCGTCTTCGTAATAGGGATCGCGCCCGTCGAGGAAGCCGAGGTCGCGCTTGACGCGATCTGGCGCCGTATCGAGATCAAGGCTGGGCATGCGCCAGATCCGCGCCAGCCGGCCGCCGATGCGCCGGAAAATTCCGATGGTCGGCTGCGGCGGGCTCTGTTCGATAGCATAGCAATCCATGACATCACCTCGATGGTTTGATGGTAGGAGTTGCAGTTTGCGGCCAAAAATGCTGCAATTCCAATCGAACGACCGTCTGTTTGCATCAAGAGAACTTATCCATGAAACTGTCGAAACAATTCCCGCTGAATGCGTTGCGCGTCTTCGAGGCCGCTGCCCGGCTTGGAAGTTTCACCAAGGCAGGCAACGAGCTCGGCATGACGCAGACCGCCGTCAGCTATCAGATCAAACTGCTGGAGGAGAATGTCGCCGAGCCGCTCTTCCTGCGTCGTCCGCGCCAGATCGCACTGACAGACACCGGCGAGCGGCTGGCGCCGAAGGTAACCGAAGCTTTCGCCATGCTGCACGACGCGATGGCGACGGCGCGCGACAGCGTCGAAGGCACGCTCGCCATCAGTTCGACCCATACCTTCGCCTCGAAGTGGCTGGCGCCGCGCCTTGGCTCCTTCCACTTGAAACATCCGGCGATCGCTGTGCGGTTTCAGGCGAGTTCGGATATTATCGACTTCGGCCGCGAGCAGATCGATGTCGGCATCCGCTGGGGCGACGGCAACTGGCCGGGGCTGGCGCTGCACCGGCTGATGGGCCTGGAATTCACGCCGATGCTGAGCCCGAAGCTAGCGGAGACAGCAGGCGGCATCAATGAACCGCGAGATCTCCTGAAGTTCGATCTCTTCGACGCCGGCGACATCTGGTGGAAACAATGGTTCGAGGCAGCCGGCATCACGGAGACGGATCTCGATCGGCGCCCGCGCAACCAGCTCGGCTCCCAGGCGGTGGAAGCCGATGCGGCGATCGCCGGCCATGGCGTCGCCATTCTGCATCCGGCCTTCTATGCGGCTGAGATCGCGCTCGGCCGGCTCTATCAGCCCTTCGAACTGACCCGCAGCGACGGCAAGGCCTACTGGCTCGTCTACCCCGAAAACCGTCGCAACGTGCCCAAGATCAAGGCCTTCCGCAACTGGATCCTGGAGGAGATGAAGGCAGCCGGCAATTGATGCATGTCGCCTAAAAGTATTTTTCGGACAACGACATGCCGGACCCGGTTCGTGAGCCGGGTCCGGTCTTGTGCTCCACCCTCAATATCCCATCTCCGGCGCATAAAAACAGCGCGGCGTGTCCTCATTCGGGAACAGACAGAGATGGTAGTCATTGTCGCCGGATTGCATCGCCTTCGTCATCGGCAACAGGAAGACATGAGCATGCGTGACCAGCCGATGGTCGCCCGGCAGCAGCGTCACACGATATCCGCCCGGCGTCACCGCCACGCTTTTCGAAGGGATCATCTGGCAATCGCCATTATGACTGTCGCCGTTGCAACAATAGGGGTCATAACTCCACCCCGAAGGTGCGTCGTGAGCCGTCGCCAACGACGCATACGCAATCATCACACACGTCAGAATGCTGCGCATGGGCATCTTCTCCGTCGATGAATGCGCCGCCGATGATCTAACGGTTCTTATTTTATTCCGGCGGCCCGCAAAATAACTGTAATCGAGTCGTCGTAGTTCAAGGCCTGCTGAATTAGCAGATCAAGTATAAGGCAGGGATAATACACAGCCTTCTCGGCAGCTTTTAGGCACGCGACAGCAGATCGGCGATGCGGCTGCGATCGGCAGCTTCGGCAAAACCGCCGGAAATCATCAGCGGAGCGCCGAAGATCTCGACGAGTCCGTTGCCGAGGATGAGACCTTCGCCGTCCCGGCACGCGAGAATGGGTCTTGCCGTCGTCTCGCTGTAGCGCAGCAGCGCGGAGAGATAGCCGGGATCGTCGTTCAGATGCGGGAAGAATTCGAAGGGCAGGAGATCAAGAGCCGCGCCATCCTGCACCGCATCAGGCGAACCGCCGGAAAAGAACGCATCGATGGCGATTGTCGGCGCCATCAAAATCGCCCCGGCGCTGGTTCCGATGAGAATGCCATCGTCCAGTGCCCATGAGCGCAACTTGTCCAGCATGCCGCTTTGTCGCAGCCTTCTCAGAAAATCGCCGGTATGACCGCCGGAAAGATGGATGGCGTCGCAGGAAAGCAGCCGGTTGATCTCCTCGTCGCCGGAGAGTGTGTCGAGATCGACGAAAGGATCGAGAAGAAGCCCGTACGTCATGTAATAACGCCGCTTCTCATCGAAAAACGCCCGCTGCGGGTCCGGACCGGACGTGATATAGCCGACGCGGTTCCCACGCGAGAGGATGAGCGCGGCAAGCCGGCGGTCCATCGGCGCGTTTTCGGCGATGACTTGATCGCTGTAGAGCGCGGTGATCATTCCATTGCTCCTTTGGCCGCGCCGGTCGTTGCGCGTGTGCAGTCGTTCAATCTCCTCTTCCCTCCCCGCCAAAATTTCCGCAATGTCGCGAGTCGGAGGAAGATAGGGGAACTCGATGTATGAATATGCCATAGCATGGGAATGGCTCGCCTTCGCGGCGCGTTGGTTCCATGTCATTACCGCGATCGCCTGGATCGGATCGTCCTTCTATTTCATCGCGCTCGATCTCGGACTGGTGAAACGCCCGCATCTACCGCCCGGCGCCTATGGCGAGGAATGGCAGGTCCATGGCGGCGGCTTCTATCATATCCAGAAATATCTGGTGGCGCCCGCCCAGATGCCGGAGCACCTGACCTGGTTCAAATACGAGAGCTATTTCACCTGGATTTCCGGCTTCCTGATGCTGTGCATCGTCTATTACGGCGGCGCCGACCTCTTCCTGATCGATCGGCATGTGCTGGATATCAGCCCGCCCGTCGCAATCCTGATCTCGCTAGGGTCGCTTGCCCTCGGCTGGGTCGTCTACGATCTGCTCTGCAAGTCGCCGCTCGGGCGGAATACCTGGGGGCTGATGGCGGTGCTCTATGTCGTGCTCGTCTTCATGGCCTGGGGCTATACGCAGCTTTTCACCGGCCGCGCCGCATTCCTGCATCTCGGCGCCTTCACCGCGACAATCATGTCGGCCAACGTCTTCATGATCATCATTCCGAACCAGAAGATCGTCGTCGCCGACCTCATCGCCGGAAGGGTTCCCGATCCCAAATATGGGCAGGTCGCCAAGCAGCGTTCGCTGCATAACAACTACCTGACGCTGCCCGTCATCTTCTTCATGCTGTCGAACCATTATCCGCTCTCCTTCGGTACGCAGTTCAACTGGGTGATCGCGGCTCTGGTCTTTCTGATGGGCGTCACCATCCGCCACTGGTTCAACACGACGCATGCCAGGAAAGGCCGGCCGACCTGGACCTGGATCGTCACCGTCATTCTCTTCATCCTGATCATCTGGCTTTCGACCGTGCCGAAGCTGCTGACCGGCGAAACGGATGCGCCAGCCGTCGCGCCCGCCTTCCAGCAATTCGCCGGCGATCCGCATTTCCCCGCCGTCAAGCAACTGGTCTCGACGCGCTGTTCCATGTGCCACGCGGCCGAGCCGGTCTATGAGGGTATCGCGCGGCCGCCCAAGGGCGTGATGCTCGAAAACGACGCGGAAATCGCCGCCCATGCCCGCGAGATCTATATACAGGCGGGCCGCAGCCATGCCATGCCGCCCGGCAACATCACCGATATCACGCCGGACGAGCGCAAGCTGCTGGTCGCCTGGTTCGAGAGCGCAGTCGAAGGCAAGCAACAATGACGACGACACTCCTGCGCGGCCGCCTGCTTTCCTTCCATCGCGCGCCGCTGAGCCTCGCCGACAGCCAAAGCTATCTTTACGAAGAGGATGGCGGCCTGCTGGTCGAAGATGGGCTGATCGCGGCGGTCGGCCCCTATGCCGACGTCAAGGCAAAAGCATCCGCGGACACGGCCGAGATCGACCACCGCCCGCATCTGATCATGCCGGGCTTCATCGACATGCACCTGCATTTTCCGCAGATGCAGGTGATTGCCTCCTACGCCGCCAACCTGCTCGAATGGCTGAATACATATACCTTTCCCGAGGAGTGCCGTTTCGTCGAAAGCGCCCATGCTGAAAGGATCGCCACGCATTTCTATGACGAACTGATCCGCCACGGCACGACGACGGCGGTCGCCTATTGCTCCGTGCACAAGACCTCGGCCGACGCCTTCTTTGCCGAGGCGCTGAGGCGCAACATGCGCATGGTCGGCGGCAAGGTGATGATGGACCGCAATGCCCCGCAGGGCCTGCTCGACACGCCCGAGATGGGCTATGACGAGACCCGCCAGGTGATATCGGACTGGCACTGCAAGGGCCGCAACCACGTCGCCATCACTCCGCGCTTCGCCATCACCTCGACACCGGCGCAGATGGAAGCGACATCAGCGCTTGCCCGTGAATTTCCTGACCTGCACATCCAGACGCATCTTTCGGAAAACCACGACGAGATCAAATTCACCTGCGAGCTCTATCCCGACGCGCTCGACTATACCGACATCTACGCCCACTACGGCCTGCTCGGGCCGAAAAGCCTCTTCGGCCACGCCATCCACCTGTCCGAGCGCGAAGCCGATGCCATGAGCGAGGCGGGCGCCGTCGCCGTCCACTGCCCGACCTCGAACCTCTTCCTCGGCTCCGGCCTGTTTCCACTGAAGGCGCTGGCGCGGCGGGAAAAGCCTGTTCGCATCGGGGTAGCGACCGATATCGGCGGCGGTTCCAGCTATTCGATGCTGCGGACGATGGACGAAGCCTACAAAATCCAGCAGTTGCTCGGCGAACGGCTGAACCCGCTGGAAAGCTATTACCTGATGACGCGTGGCAATGCCGAAGCCCTGTCGCTGGCGGACCGGATCGGCACACTGGAACCCGGCACCGAGGCCGATCTCGTCGTTCTCGATGCAACAGCGACACCGGCCATGGCGCTGAAGATGGAAGTGGTGAAGACGCTGTCCGAAGAACTCTTCCTGCTGCAGACGATGGGCGACGACCGGGCGATCGCCGAGACCTATGTGGCCGGCATTGCGTTGAAGAAGGAGCTTCAATGACACGCCCTGTTACTCTCGAATTCGGACCGTGAAAGCAGCCCGGCACGGCCAGTTTCCCGTAACGCTCCTGCCAAATTCATGTTATGGCCGATGGCCGCATTCAGATGTGAAGGTTCGATTCATGGCCGCTCCGCTCACCATCGCTGACCTGAAAAAGCTCGCACGGCGCCGTGTGCCGAAGATGTTTTTCGACTATGCGGATTCGGGTGCCTGGACGGAATCGACCTATGCAGCCAACGAGAGCGATTTCAGCCAGATCAAGCTGCGCCAGCGAGTGATGGTCGACATGACCAACCGCACACTGGCGACGACGATGATCGGCCAGAAAGTGTCGATGCCGGTGGCGCTGGCGCCAACCGGCCTGACCGGCATGCAACATGCCGATGGCGAGATGCTGGCGGCACGCGCCGCCGAGGAGTTCGGCGTTCCCTTCACGCTTTCGACGATGAGCATCTGCTCGATCGAGGACGTGGCGTCAGCGACGACGCGCCCCTTCTGGTTCCAACTCTACGTGATGAGGGACAAGGATTTCGTCGTCAACCTCATCAACCGCGCCAAGGCCGCCGGATGCTCGGCACTGGTGTTGACCGCCGATCTGCAGATCCTCGGCCAGCGGCATAAGGATCTGCGCAACGGCCTGTCGGCGCCGCCGAAATTCACCCCGAAACACGTCTGGCAGATGGCGACCCGGCCCTTCTGGTGCCTGGACATGCTGCAGACCAAGCGCCGCAACTTCGGCAATATCGTTGGCCATGCGAAAAATGTCACCAATATCGCCTCGCTCTCCGCATGGACGCACGAGCAGTTCGATCCGCGGCTGTCCTGGGCGGATGTCGCCTGGATCAAGGAACAATGGGGCGGCCCGCTGATCATCAAGGGCATACTCGATCCGGAGGATGCGAAGGCAGCCGCCGACACCGGCGCCGATGCGATCGTCGTCTCCAATCATGGCGGGCGCCAGCTTGACGGCGCCCCCTCCTCGATCAGCATGCTGCCGAAGATCGTCGATGCCGTCGGCGACCGTATCGAGATCCATCTCGACGGCGGCATCCGCTCCGGCCAGGACGTGCTGAAGGCCGTGGCACTCGGCGCCAAAGGTACCTATATCGGCCGCCCCTTCCTTTATGGTCTCGGCGCCATGGGCAAGGAAGGCGTATCGCTGGCACTCGGCATCATCCGCAAGGAGATGGACATCACCATGGCGCTCTGCGGCAAGCGCGACATCAACGATGTGAATTCTTCAATCATCGACGGCCGGCAGTAAAGCTGCCAATAGCGACGTATGTAGCAACGGCTCCCCAAATATCTCGATACTGGACGCTGCCTCAGTCCTTCTAACCGCACGTTAAGCTTAGGTTGTATTTTTAGCGCGACCTCTTGAAAGCACAAAAGCGGTGCTTTATGTTTTACCCATGGCTACCACAGGCAAGACACCGCATCCATCGCTGCTGCGCTACACACTGACACCTGACGACACTGCCCGGCAGGCGCTGGACGACACCATTGCCGCCTATCTCAGGATGATCGAAATCCTGACCGGCCTCGTCTCCGACAGGACCGGCGCAAATCTCGTCGTGCTGCATGACCTTGCCTATGAAACCGTCCGCGACCAGACGGGCCTGCCGGCAAGGTTGGTCACGCTCGGCCTTCGCGATTTCGCCGCCAATCGCGGCGTCACCGCCGATCCGCTGCATCTGCCGCTCGACGACAAGCTCTTCGCCATCAAAGGTCCCTCGGACTTGACGATCGCCACGGTGCACGGACGTGTTGCCGTGCCCTTCGATGTCGCGGGTTATTCACGGGGATGGGAGAGTATTTTTCCGGCCTATCTCGTTGCAGGCCAGGATCGCTACGAGATTCACATTGGCGTTACGCCGAATTCCGCTCGGATGGAGGAAAACATGACGAACGAAGGCATTCTCTCACGCATGGGCCGTCTGATCGCGGGCATCGCGAATGCGGCGATCGACAAGGCGGAAGGCGTCAACAAGATTGCCGTCATCGAACAGGCGATCCGCGAGATCGACGCAGCGGCGGATGAGGCCCGCACCGATCTCGGCAAGGCGCGTGCGGAGGAATACCGCATCCAGAGCCGCAAAGACGAAATCGTCGAAGACCTGAACGCGCTCGACCAAAAGATCCGCATCGCCGTCTCGTCTCAGCGGGATGACCTGGCAAAGGCCGGCGTTGCCCGCCAGATCGATCTCGAATCCCAGATCGCAGCGCTCGATAAGGCACTGGCCGATGCTAGGGAACAGGTGGACGAAGGCCAGAAAGCCTTGCAGGCCGTGCTCGCCACGCGCCGCGAGGCGGACGCCCGCCTTGCTGATTTCAAACGCAGTCTCGCACGGCATCCCGAACAGGCAGCGGCCGGTCACAGCCAGCCCGCACCGGGTGCAGATGCTGCGCGCGCTGCTGCGGCGGTCTCGCGGCTGACCGGAGTTCCCGCTGGCGAGCATGGCCACAGTTCCGAATTGGACGAACTCGACCGGCTGCACCGCGAACAGGCAATCGAAGCCCGGCTCGCACGCTTCAAGGCGGATAACCGATAACACGATGGCACTCCTTTTCGCCCCTGAATGTGCGCCCTTCGCCATCGCCGCAGCGATCCTTGTCGGCCTGACCGCGATCGAGATGCTCGCGATGGTCATGGGTTTTTCGATGACGGAATTCCTAGGAAAGCCAGAGGTTCATGGCCATGACGGCATTCTGGCTTATCTCTCCTGGCTCAATCTCGGCGGTGTTCCGCTACTGATTCTCATGATGCTGACGCTCGGCTTCTTCGCGATGACGGGCTTTGCGTTGCAGGCCGTCGCCAACGCCTTCTGGGCGCCGCTGCCAAGCTTGATAGCCGTCATACCTGCCGCGCTCGCAACCATCCCCATGGTCAGGGCGTCGAGCAGAACCGTGGCGCGGATCGTACCGCACGACGAAACCTATGCGGTCGATCTCGACGCGTTGCTCGGCCGGACAGCCGAGGTGTCGATCGGCCCGCTCGATCAGGGATTGCCGGGCCGCGTCCGCGTCAAGGATCAGCATGGAAACTGGCATGTGCTTCGAGCCCGAGCCGCCAAGGGCGAAGGTCCACTCGCGATCGGCGCTTTGGTTCTTCTCGTCGATCACAAGGCAAATGTGTTTATCGCCATTCCCGCGCCGGTCGACCCCACCGATGCGGACAATCAATCTTTGAGGGAGCAGCAATGATGTACGACGTTATTCTACCAGCCGGCATTGGGATTGTTCTGATCTTCGGCATCGGTTTTGTCCTCGCTTCTCTTTACACGCGCTCCAGCCGCGATGAGGCCTATGTGCGCACCGGTCTCGGCGGCCAGAAGGTCGTGCTCGACGGCGGTTCGGTCGTTCTGCCGATCTTCCATTCGACCGCCCGGGTCAACCTGAAGACGCTGCGGCTCGAGGTTCGCCGCGGTGAAGGCGATGCACTGATCACCAAGGACCGCATGCGCGTCGATATCGGCGCCGAGTTCTATGTGCGCGTGAAACCCGATGCCTCCTCGATTGCGCTTGCAGCTCAGACACTCGGCAACCGCACCAACGACGCCGAGGCTCTCCGCATCCTGATCGAGGCGAAATTCGTCGACGGCCTTCGCTCGGTGGCCGCGACGATGAATCTCGACGCGCTGCAGGAACAGCGCATGGATTTCGTCAAGGCCGTGCAGGAAGCTGTCGGCGCCGATCTCCAGTCGAACGGCCTCGAACTCGAATCCGTGTCGCTGACACGCCTCGACCAGACCGATATCAAGCATTTCAACGCCAACAACTTCTTCGACGCGCAAGGCCTTGCGGCATTGACCCGCATCACCGAGGGACGCAAGAAGGAGCGGAACGAGATCGTTCGCGACACCGAAGTCGCCATCGCCCAGAAGGATCTCGAGGCCCGCCAGCAATCGCTGACCATCGAGCGGACCAAGCGGGAAGCCGAACTCAGCCAGGAACGGGACATCGCCAACAAATCCGCGGCGACACGCGCCGAAACCGCGCAGCAGGAGCAGGCCGCAAAACGCGCCGAGGAGGAAGCCCGCATCGCTTCCGAACAGGCGATCGCCGAACGCGAGGCATCTGCCAAACAGGCTCGCGAAAGCGCCAACATCGACGCCGCCCGCGCCGTCCAGCAACGCGAAACCGAAGCCAAGCGCGACCTCCAGATCGTGGCACAGGAAAGCTCCATCGCCGTTGCCAACAAGAGCCGTGAAGAATCCGAGGCGAAGGCGGCTGCGGAAACGGCCCGCGCGCTGGCGATAGCGGCGGAGGAAAAAGTCGGCACCGCCAAGGCGATCGAGATTGCCGAACGCGAAAAGCAGATTGCCGTCATCGACGCACGCAAGAAAGCCGAGACGGAAGCGACCGCCGTCACCGTCGGCGCCGAAGCCGAAAAACAGGCGGCAAGCGACCAGGCCGAGGCCATCAAGACGCTCGCGACCGCCGAGGCGGATGCGGCGATCATCAAGGCCAAGGGCATTCTCGAAACCGGCAAGGCCGCGGCCGAGAGCGAGGCATTGCTCAACGACGCGCGCAACAAGTTGAGCTCTGCTATCATCGAGTTCGAGATCACCCGCGAACGGATCCGCATCATTCCGCAGGCGCTCGCCGAAGCGGTCAAGCCGATCGAGAAGATCTCCGACATCAGGATATTCGATACCGGCGGCATGCTCGGCCGCGGAAACGGAGCGACCGGCGGAAACGGCATCGGGCTCGGCGAAGGACTGGCCAGCCAGCTCCTCTCCTATCAGGCGAACAAACCGATCCTGGACAAATTGCTGAAGGAAGCCGGCTTCGACGGCGACGATGCAATCTCATCCCTTCTTGGAAATCTCGATGGCGCAAAACCGGCAAGACCGGCAACGCCAGCTTCCGCCCCGGCAAAGACTGCAATGCCGACAGCAACTCCGACACAAACGATCATCCCTCCGGCGCCGAAGCCGGCACCGAAGAAGGACTGATCGCCGCGCAAGCGGATCTGGACTAGAACAGGATGATATTAGGCCGGTTCGGCCTAATATCTGAATCCTGTAAATAGTTAGAGCATGATGTCGCCCGAAAACCGCACACACTTTCGGCATCGTGCTCTATCTCACCCAACCCGTTGCCAGCGCGCCTGCCCAGTCGGCACGGCCCCTTTCGGCGGCCAGTGCCGACATCGCTATCTGGTCATAGGCGACGGTTCGGAACTGCCATGTCCATCCGGCTGCCGTCTTTTCCAGAATGGCGTAGCTCGCCAGCGGATGGCCAGCCTCCACCTTGTGGTAATAAGGCAGTTCGTCGTCATAGGCCGGGCAGCCGACGCTGCCCGGATTGACGATCAGGCGGCCATCGGAGAGGCGCACAGCGCGGGGAATGTGGCTGTGGCCACAGAGGATCAGCGGCAGGTCAGTGCCTTCGGCCAGCGCCTCGATCGCTTCGATCGACTTCAAGAAGACGACGCCCTCCGGCGACACCGATTCCAGCCAGTAGAGATTGTCGTCCTTCGGCGTTGCGTGGCAGAGATAGACCTCGCCGCGATAGACGGTATCGAACGGCAGGCTTCGGATCCAACTAAGATGAGACGGCGACAATTGACTGTAGGCGGCCGCATCCGAAATATGCATCGCCGCCGGGTCCTGTTCGATCAGGTAGCGGTCGTGATTGCCGCGAACCGAGGTCAGGCTAAGCGGCATCAGCAAATCTGCTGTCCTGCCGGCCTCCAGCGGGCCGCTGAAGAAATCGCCGAGATTGACGATCTCATCGATCCCCTGCGCATGAATATCCGCAAGCACGGCCTCGAGCGCCAGATGGTTTCCGTGGATATCGGCAATTGCTGCAAACCGCATTTTTTAACTCCCTCGGTAGGTGGAATAGCCATAGGGCGAAATCAGCAACGGCACATGGTAGTGCGCCGTGACATCGGCAATGCCGAAGCGGATCGGCACGAGATCGAGGAAAGCGGGATGCGGCAGCGGCGTGCCGCTGGCCCTCAGATAATCGCCGGCATGGAAGACCAGTTCATAGGTGCCGGCCCGAAAATTTTCGCCAATGAGGATGGGGCCGCCGTCGACCCGGCCGTCGGCATTGGTCTCCACCGTCTTCAGATGCCTGCGAATCTCGCCGTCAAGCTGGAAAAGATCGATCCTCAAGCCCTCGGCCGGCTTGCCGAGAGCGGTGTCGAGAACATGTGTGGTCAGTCCGGTCATGGGGCTGGCTCTTTGATGATATAAGGGGTTTCGAAGAAGTATTCTTCCAGATTATTGCCCGGCCCATCACGGTCGACGACAAGGAAATCTGAGGCTTGGCCGAGCGCCATCAGCGGATGGTGCCAGACGTTGCGGCGATAGTTCACGCCCTGATCGCCGCGCGCCAGAAACACTTGCGGCCTGCCCGGGCGACCGTTCTCATCCTCGGAGACGACGACGAGAAAAGGACGGCCCGAGACCGGCGAGAAACTCTGGCTGCCGAAAGGATGGCGCTCCATCATGGTGACTTCATAGGGGAAGTTGCGCGGCTGGCCGCGAAAGAGGTTGATGATGACGCGCGCACCCTCGCCCGTCGCCTCAGTGGCGGCGAGTGCATGGAAACGCTCCGTCGTGCCGCCATTGATGAGCCGCATCGAGGCGGGATCGGCTTCGATCACCTCACCGAAGGGAGCAAAGGCGGATCTCGTAAGCGGACGGATGTCGAGATGTGGGGGCAATCGCTCACTCACCTTCGGCATGCCAGTGACGGATGGCATCGATCGCCGAAAGAAGCTCCGGCAGTGTGCGATACGTTGCCTCCCAGATGTCGGAAGGATCGAGATCGAAGACGCCGTCGAGGATACGGTTGCCCGTGCCGCAGATTTTCGTCCACGGCAGATCGGGATGCTCGGTCGCAAATTCCGGATGAGTCACCAGCAAGCGGGATGCCGCGGCACCGATGGTGAAGTGGCAAAAGGTGACCGCCTTGAAAGTGAGCTTGTCCCCGGCAAACGCCGCCCCATCCATTCCGCCGACGAAAGACAGCGCTTCGGATGCTGCCTCATACATCTCATTGAGATAGTCGATCGCGCGCCGCTCGTTCATTCGGCCTCCGGCAGCATGGTCATCAGGCGCAGCAGCGCGATCCGCTCGACTTGCGCCGTCGCGGTCGCAAATTCTTCGCCCTTGCCATTGCCGATCCGTGTTTCGAAGGCCGACAGGATATCGTCCTTGCCGAGCCCCTTGACGGCGATGATGAAGGGAAAGCCGAATTTTTCGACATAGGCCGAATTGAGTTCGGTGAAGCGGGCATGTTCGGCTGGGCTCAGGCGGTCGAGACCGGCGCCGGACTGTTCCTTCCGGCTGTCTTCGGTGAGTTCACCTGCTATCGCGAGGCGCCCGGCAAGGTCGGGATGGGCGCTGAGCACGCCGAGGCGCTCCTGCGGGCTTGCCGCCCGGAAGACAGCGGTTAGCGACGCATGCACGCCGGTCGCCGTCAGCGGCTCCGTCACGTGGCCGGCGTCATAGGCGCGCTCGGCGATGAAAGGCGAATGTTCAAAGACGCCGCCGAAGCGGGAGACGAAATCCTCGCGCGACATCATCAGAGCGCTTCCGGCTGATGGTGCTTGTGCCAATGCTCGGCGATCTCGATGCGGCGCGGAATCCAGACCTTGTCGTGCTTCAGCACATATTCGATGAAGCGCTTCAGCGCTGCCGCCCGGCCGGGACGTCCGACGAGGCGGCAATGCAAGCCGACCGACATCATCTTCGGACTGCCCGCCTTGCCTTCCTCATAAAGTGTATCGAAGGCGTCCTTCAGATAGGTGAAGAACTGATCGCCGGCATTGAAGCCCTGCGGCGTCGCAAAACGCATGTCGTTGGTTTCGAGCGTATAGGGGATGATCAGGAAGGGTTTCCCGTCGACGCCCTTCACCCAGTAAGGCAGGTCGTCGGCATAAGAATCGGAGGAATAGAGGAAAC
The DNA here is from genome assembly GCF_048551595.1 of Rhizobium sp. CRRU65. Lineage (NCBI taxonomy): Bacteria > Pseudomonadati > Pseudomonadota > Alphaproteobacteria > Hyphomicrobiales > Rhizobiaceae > Rhizobium > Rhizobium sp. CRRU65. The sequence goes on from NZ_JBLYZH010000029.1 coordinate 13,920, forward strand.
CGCCCTCCTCCTGCACCAGCCGAAGCGTATTGTCGGAAGGCTTGCCCTGATACATGCCGTAGGGCCGCTCGCCGGTAAGTTCGGTGTGCAGGCGCACGGCTTCGAGGATATGCTTGCGCTCCAATTCTTCTGGAAAATCCTTGTATTCCAGCCAGCGGTAGCCGTGGCTGGCGATCTCCCAGCCGGCCTCCTTCATCGCAGCGACGGCCTCGGGGTTGCGGGCCATCGCCAGCGTCACGCCGTAGACAGTCGCCTGCACCTTGAGATCGGTGAACATCCGCCAGAGCCGCCAGAAGCCGGCACGCGAACCATACTCATAGATCGATTCCATGTTGAGGTTGCGCTGCCCTGGCCAGGCGGCCGCACCGACGATCTCCGACAGCAGGCTTTCCGAAGCCGGGTCGCCGTCGAGGATCGAGCTTTCGCCGCCCTCCTCGTAATTGATGACGAACTGCACGGCGACGCGTGCCTCGTCCGGCCATTTCGGATCGGGCGTCAGACGCCCATAACCGACAAGATTGCGCGGATAAGTCTCGGATACCATCAAATCACCTTCTGAAAAGACGGGGAACGGTAGCATCCGCAGCCGGAATGTCGAGACGGAAACTGCTCCGCCGGATTTGCCTTTACGGCACAAGCCTTTAGCTCATCTGCCGATTCAAGCGATTTTGCGCGCGCTGACCTTGCCCATCGGATGCAGCGAATGAACGCGGAAAGGACCGCCAGTGCCCTCTTCGATCATCAGGGCAACGTTGGAAACCATGACAGGTTCGCAGAGGACAGGCTCGAAGATCCTCCGCAACACCGGCTCGATGCGCGGCATGTCGATCGCGTTGACGGGGCCTGTCACCGGCATATGGAAGCGGAACTCCTCCATCACATAGGGATTGCCCCAGCGATGCAGATTGGAAAATTGCGTCGCCGACAGCCCGTCCGGATCGCTGCGTTCAATCTCGGCCTCGCTGAGCGGTGCGCGAAAACGATCGAATTCCTGCACGATCGCCGAGGCGAGATACTGGATCTGCTCGCAGGGAGTGCTCGGCAGCAGGCTGTAGAAATTGCCGAGCCGGGCGACTTCGATACGCGGAATCCGAAAAGGAACGAAGGTTCCGGAAAAACGCATCAGGTCGCGCAGGAGTTGCGATTCGGGCATGTCGTGGGACAGATGAAAGGGCGCCTTCAAAACACCATGAAAGCCGTAGCGCCGCGGCACGGCGGTATGGAAGGCGATCTCGTGAATACCGAGGCCACGAACTGCCGGAGGCTCCATCATATCGCCCGAAAACACGTTTCGGCCAAGCCAATTGGCGGCCACGAGCGACAACGGGTCGCTCGCCGGAGGCGTGAAGCAAATGGCATAGCGCATGCAATTTCCTCCATCAAGGAAGTGAGCGCCGTTCAGATCCGACGCTGTCGATGCGCAAGCAGATAGGTGATTTGCATGACAGAATAACGAAGCAGAGCAGCGGCTAATTCACGTTTAACGTGAAGCCACCGCGATATGGCTCGAAATCGCGAAGCTTTGCGGCAGCGAAAATTCGTGAGGTTCATCGCCTGCGATACATATCGCCGCCTCCGCCAGCAGGTGCGCGAGGCCGAAACTGACCTTGAAGCCGCCGGTCAGCGCGATCAGGCGCGGATGGTCAGGGTGGCAGCCCACCATTGGATCGCGGTCGATCGCCTTCGGGCGAAGCCCCGCCCAGCGCTCGACGACCGGCGCGGAACGAAGCGCCGGCACGATCGCACGCGCCGCGTCGATCAGTGCGTCGAGCTGGGCATCGGTGGAAGTAGGATCGTCGAAACGGTTCTCGCTGGTGCTGCCGATCGCGGCATGTCCGCCCTCATGGGCCACGACATAAAGCCCATCGAGGAAGATGGTCGGCAAGGCAGGATCGATATCGGCCTTGAGCAGCGCCGCCTGCCCCTTCACAGCTTGGCCGAGTGGCTGTTTCAGCCCCGGCGTCAGGCCTTCGAGCAGTGGAAAGGACCGGTGGCCGGCGGCGATGATGCAGCGCCCGAAGGCAATGGTCTCGCCGCCGACCTCGGCAATGCCGCGTTCGGGATCAAGGCCGGTGACCCCGGCATGCTCCATGAGCCTGACATGCCTTGCCCGCCGCAGGAAGGCTGTGTGCATCGCGATCAGCAAGCGGGGCGCAACGCGGGCGGCGAGCGTGTCGTGCACGAAGCCGCTCTCGCCGGCGGACGCCTCGATCCAGCCGTCGACCGGCGGCCTGTCAAGCACATACCACTGGAAACGGCGGTCGCCTGATCGCCAATGGTGTTCGGCGTCCTCGAAATGGCCGCGCGCTATTTTGTTGAGATGCGGCTTCGGCAGCGGGATCAGCCGTCCGGAACGGCGGTAGCCAGCGGAAAGTCCGGTCTCGGCTTCGAGCGCGGCGATCTCGGCTTCGAGCGAGACCAGCGCATCGAATTGGAACTGCTTCTTCTCCGACCACCGGTCCGGCATGTGCGGCATCAGCGCCCCGAGCAGGCCGCCGCTCGCACCTCCGCCTAGGCTGCCGGCGTCCGCGACAAAGGTACGGATGCCACGGCGCTCGGCATGGACGGCCGCCCAGAGCCCCATGATGCCGCCGCCGACGATCAGCAATTCGCAGGACGATTGACCTGAGACCGGCGCAGGACTATCGGCTTTTTCCATGACAGACGTGAACCCCGATCAGATTGGCGCAGGCGCCCCGCAGCCGCTCGAATGGCGCGACGGCGATATGCCCTATTCCACCGCCTTTGGCGATCATTTTTATTGCCAGACCGACGGGCGGCTGGAATGCGGCCATGTTTTTCTCGCCGGCAACGACCTGCCGGAACGATGGAGCGGGCGGAAGCACTTCCTGATCGGCGAACTCGGCTTCGGCACCGGCCTGAACTTCGCCGAGACCTGGCGGCAATGGAAGCTCCACCGTACGGACGGCCAGCACCTGCATTTCATCTCCTTCGAACTCCACCCGATGCGCGGCGAGGAGATCGGTCGGGCACTGTCGCACTGGCCGGAGATCGAGGCCGAGCGCGAGGCGCTGACAGCGGCGTGGCCGGAAATACCGGCCGGTATCGTGCGACTCGATCTCGATGCCCAGACGACGCTCAGCGTGGTCTGCGGCCATGCCTTGGAGGGCGTGGCGGCGGCCACGCCCGGCTTCGACGCCTGGTATCTCGACGGCTTCGCCCCGTCGCGCAACAGCGATATGTGGTCGGAGCAACTGATGCGGCTCGTCTGCGAGAAAAGCGCAGCCGGTGGCACCTTCGCCACCTATGCGGCGGCCGGCTTCGTGCGCCGCAACCTCATCGCCGCAGGCTTTGCCGTCGAGCGCCGCAAGGGCTTTGCCGGCAAGCGCGAAATGCTCTGCGGCGTAAAAATGTTGGGCGCTGAAGCACTACCCACCAACCATCACCGTTCATAAAAATTATCCGGAGGTCAGTAGCTGGTGCGCTCCGGCTGCTGCTCGCTCGTTCCGAGCCACTGGCGGATTTTTTCCTCGAGCAGTTCGGGGCTGATCGGCTTCGACATGTAGTCGTCCATGCCGGCATCGAGGCAGAGTTCGCGGTCGCTTTCGAGCGCATGGGCGGTGACGCCGATGATCGGCACCCGGTGGCCCTGCCCCTTTTCCCGTTCGCGGATCGTCTGGGTCGCCTGATGGCCGTTCATGACGGGCATTGAGACGTCCATCATGATAATGCGCGGCGTATGCCGCTCCCAGGCGGCGACCGCCTCCTTGCCATTGTCGACGACGAGGAAGGAAAGACCCGTGCCTTGCAGGATCTGCGTGAAGACGATCTGGTTGACCTCGTTGTCCTCGGCAACGAGCACGTCGACGAATTCAGCGGCCCGCTTCTGCGGCATAGGCGCCGGCTCCGGCGCGGCCGCTTCCGTCTGCAGCCGGGCAATCTCAGCTTCGGAAGCCTGCTTGACGCGGCTGGCGCGCACCACTTCGACGACCGTGTTGCGCAGCACGTTGGCGCGCGCCGGCTTCATCAGATGCGCGTGGCCGTTCAGCGCCGCGAATTCCTTTTCGGTGCCCGAAATATCCATCGACGTCAGGAAGATGATCGGCAGTTCGACGAAGCGGGGATCGGCGCGCAGCCGGCGCGCGACATCGGCGCCGTTCATATCGGGCATGTGATAGTCGAGCACGACAGCATCGACGGTGACGCCGAGACCGGCCGCCGCCTCCAGGATCGCAAGCCCGGTGCCGCCGCCCTCGGCGGCCACGCCGTCAAAGCCCCACAGAGACAGCTGCTCGGTGAGGATTCGCCGGTTTACTTCATTGTCGTCGACGACGAGGATACGCGCACCCTGCACATTGATCGGCAACGGCTTCGGCTCAAGGCGGGCGGCCGCCACCGCAAACGGCAGGTTAATGGTGAAGACGGAGCCCTTGCCCCATTCGCTTTCGACGTTGAGATAACCGCCGAAAAGGTCGACGAGCCCGGCGGTGATCGCAAGACCGAGGCCGGTTCCTTCATGCCGCCGGGTCGACGAGGCGTCCACCTGCGAGAATTTATCAAAGACCGATTCGAGCTTCTCCGGCGGAATGCCGATCCCGGTATCCTCGATGCGGATGCACGCCATGATCTCGCCGCCGGCGGCCGGTTGGAAGCCGACATCGACGAAGACATGGCCGCGCTCGGTGAACTTGACGGCGTTGCCGACGAGATTGGTGACGATCTGGCGGAAACGCCCGGCGTCGCCGATCACAGCGGCGGGCAGATCGGGTGCGGCCCGCACCAGGAGTTCGATGTTCTTCTCGGCGGCGTGCGAGGACAAGAGTGTCGCCACGTCCTCCACCGCTTCGGTGATATCGAAGGCGGCCTTGCGCAGTTTCATCTGCCCGGCGTCGATCTTCGAGAAGTCGAGGATATCGTTGATGATCGTCAGCAGCGCGTTACCCGACTTGACGATGATATCGACGAAGGTTTTCTGGCGCGTATCGAGATTGGTCTTGGCGAGCAGCTCCGCCATGCCGAGCACGCCGTTCATCGGTGTGCGGATCTCATGGCTCATATTGGCAAGGAATTCGGATTTGGCGCGATCGGCGGCTTCGGCGCGCGACAGCAGTTGGCGTAGCTCTTCCTCGCGGCCCTTGAGCTCGGTGACGTCGGTGAAGAGCGCCACCCAGTGTTGCCCCTTGCTGACCGTCGCATCCATGTTCACCCAGCGCTCGCCGCCGACATGGAAGGCCGTGGAGATCGGCAACCTGGCCGCGATATTGTCGCGCCAACCTTGCAGAATCTCGGCCGCGTCCTCGTGGAAGTCGCCGCGCGCCGCGCAGAACTCGAACATGCCGAGCCAACCCTGCCCGGTCTCGATATAGGTGGCGGGAATCTCCAGGATATGAGCCAACGCCTCATTGGACATCTTGATGATGCCGTCCTGAACAACGGCTAGGCCCTGCGGCATGGCATGGGTCGCATCGCGCATCATTTCGCCGAGCCGCTCCAGCGCGGCACGGGCCTCGTGGATCTCCTTTTCCCGCTCACGCACGGCCGTGATGTCGGCATAGGTCAGCAGGATCCGGTCGTTCGAGATACGGCGGCTATCGAAGATGACGGATTTGCCGCCCGCCCAGCCGAGCTCAATCGGCTCGGGCTCCTCGGTCTCGAACAGATGCTTGCGGAAATCGTAGATCTCCTCGGGCGTCTGAGTGCCGTCGTAACGACCGAGCTCATAATTGCGGCGGATGACGTCGATGAACGGGCGGCCGTCGAAGGGATCGTCGAGTGGCAGCTCCCAGATGCCGTAGAACTCGTCGTTGACGTAGAGGATCCGGTGGTCGTTATCGAGGATCAGCACGCCGACCGGCAGCGAGCGCAGGATATTCTCGATATCCCGGTGCAGCACCTCTTTGTGTTTCTGCGCTTCGATCAGCGCCTTCTCTCGGTCCTTGAGTGGCGAGATGTCCGAAAAAGAGCCGACGACATAGGGCCGTCCGTCCGCTGTCACGACGCGATTGACGCGCGAAAGGACGGAATAGATGTGGCCGTCCTTGCTCGGCAACAGGCTTTCGATTTCCTTAGACGTGCCGCCTTCCAGCGCCAGCAGGTTTTCCTGATAGATCGCCTCGCCGCCGTCCAGCCCGAACATTTCATGTTCGGTCAGCCCCAACACCCGGGAACGGCTATGGCCGCTGAAGGTCTCGTAATACTGGTTGGCATAGACGAGGCGATGCTTCTCGTCGCGCACGAAGGCTGCCACCGGCAGGTCCTCCAGAATGGTGCGCAGCAGGTCGAGTTCATTGACGCTCTCGTGCCAGGCCGCGTCGCTGACAGCCGCAGGCTTTGCGTCGTTGCGATAGGCGGCATTGACGACCAGGGGGCGGCCATCCCCCGCAAAGATGCCAATCGGATAGTCGAGCTGTTCCAGTGCCTCGCGCACACGAGCGAAATCGGCAGCGACGCCGGCGTCGCCCGTCATGCCAGGATCGCTAGCGATCCCTGGATCGCCGATCGCCCGGCGCGTCGGTTCGCGCACTTCAAAAATGCCGAGCACGTAGGCCCGATCCAGCGATGGCGAGAAGCTTTCGATCTGGATGCGTTCATGACTGAGGCCCGCCGCATCGAAGCAGATGGCGTTTTCCTCGGTGCCGAACACCAGCGCTCGGCGTTCCTTATCCTCACGATCCTCTTCCTCGGGGCGATCGAGGAGCTCGCGGCTGCGCCTGCCGATGAAATCGGAAATCTCGCGGCCCAGAAAACGGGCATAGGCCTCGTTGACGGCGACATAACGCAGCTCGCTGTTCTTGACATAGGCCGGGGTATCCAGATCAGCGATCCGGCGGCAAGCCAACTCAAGAAGTTCCCCGGCTGATTTCAAAAAATATCGCTCCCGCAATGAATGAAATATCGACTAGAAAAACTATAACGCCAAGGCTTTTAACAAGGTTTTAACCATAAATTTCGACAGCGGAATTTTAGGAGCCAGGCTCACCAAGCTGAAGACAATTCGAGATTACCAGCCCCGGCTTGCACGAGACTGAAAGGACGCCCGCCATAATTCCTTTCGATGTCGGGATCCGCTGAAATCATGACGAAAATTTAATGCCAAAACCGCTTGCGCGGCCATTGCGCCGCCGCGATCCGGGCCGAGTCTCCGGCATGGCTTTATGGAAGCCATGCCCATGAAAGGAAAATACTATGTCCGTTCTTCATAAGACCATGGCGACGGGCCTGATCACGCTGACCTTTGCCGGCGCCTCGCTCGCCACCGCCACCACCGCCGATGCCCGTCCACGCGATGCCTTCTGGGGCGGCCTTGCCGCCGGCGTCGTCGGTGGCGCCCTGCTGTCGGAGGCAGCCCGTCCCGCCTACCCGGTCTATCCGGCCTATCCCGCTTACCGCCCTTACCCCGTTTACCGTACCTATTACCGGCCGGACTATTGCCACTTCGAATGGTTGCACGACGATTGGGGCAATCCCCATCGCGTCAAAGTCTGCCAGCGATAGCGAAAACCGCATCCGGCGCCGCTTGACCCTCCCGGCGGCGCCGACCCAGTGCCCTCAACGGCGACCAAATGAAACTGGCGGATTTCCATCCGCCAGATCAAAGCTGAGCAGATCGCATTTTCAACCGTTACGGAGAAAGCTCCTCCAACACGCGGTCCTTGGTTTCGACCGCAAACAACATCGTGACGATTGCACCGACAATCAGAATGGCTGCGAAGCTCGCAAAGACATACTGGATGCCCATGGAAGACATCACCGTGCCGACGAGGATCGGGCCGGCCGATGATCCCAGGCGAAGCCAGGCACTGCCGGTTCCGGTTCCCAAAGCCCTGAGGCGTGTCGGGTAGATCTCTGCCGAGTACAGGTAAAGGGAGAATGTGACGGTCTGGACGATCGCATAAGCGAGACCGGCTAGAACCAAAACCTGGATAGGAGAGGTCGCGCCGAGCCATGCGAGAGCCAGCAGCGGCAGGGGAGCGAGAAGCAGCGCACCGGTGTACCAGCGCTTGCGTCCCACTTTGTCGATGAGCAGCGCGCAGATGACGGCGGCGATCACGCCGCCGACCGACGTCAGGAAACCATAGAAGATGCTGGTTTGAAGCGGCAGGTTGAAAACCTGTCGATACAGGGTCGGCAGCCAGGTGATCGTACCGTTGGCGACCGTATAGGCGGTAAACCACATGACCCAGATGGAAAGTGTCCGCTTCAAGTAAATGCCCTGGAAGAGTTCGCGCCAGTCCGACTGGCGGCGGGCCGGCGCCTGGATGAGCTTCGGTTCGGGCAATTCCTTGCCGGCTGCACGAGCACTTTCTTCCATGCGGGTAACGATAGCGTTTGCTTCGCCATAGCGGCCGTTGGCAGCTAGCCAACGCGGTGATTCCTTCAGGAACCAGCGTAGAGGAATCATGATAAGTGCGGGAACGAGACCGACGACGAACATCGCCTTCCAGCCGTAAACCGGCACCATGAAGTAGCCGATCAGCCCGGCGCCGACGAGGCCCAGCAGGAACATGACCTCATAAAGGAGGAAGAACTTGCCGCGCCCCTTCGATCCGATCAACTCGTTGATATAGGCGCTGGCGACCGGAACCTCGCCGCCCGTGCCGATCCCCTGGACGAAACGGAAGGCCATCATCATGCCGGCCCCGGCAGCGAACAGGCATGCCACATCCATGCTGACGAAAAGCAGGATAGTGAACAGAAGAACTTTCAGCCGGCCGACCTTCTCGGCGAGCCAGCCAAACAGGATCGCACCGATCAACTGCCCCAGATAGCCCATCGACAGGATCATGCCGGTCTGCGAGGGGGTCAGACCCCACTCGCGCACGAGGACGGGCATGGCATAAGCGATGGCGATGACCGTGTAGCCGTCGAAGAACGTTGCGGCGCCGACGATATTGCGCGCCCAAAATACCTCACGGGTGATGGGAAGGCGCTCCAGACGAGCGCTGATTTCGGCCTGTCGATCAGCGGCATTCGCCGTCTCAGCCGGCATAGGCTGCATGACATTCATTGGTTCCTCCTTCTCGCCCCGTGGCCTACCACTCTCCCGGCCAGGGGCGCTCCTGCTTGATGGTTGCTACTGCGTGTCAGTTCGTCCTGTCAGGGCAATGGCTTTCAAAGCTATTAAGCCTGACTCGGCGGGTTCCCATGGTTTCCTCCCATCGGAATGCGCCCCTGCGACCTGCGCAGGGGCGTCAAAGAGGTCACTCGGCAGCCAGCAACTGGTCAACGCGGCCAATTCCGGCGGCGTCGAAGGCGGCGAAGATCTCTGCTTCGGCCTTTTCGCCAAGGTTCTTCAGCGGCTCGCGGATCGTAGCGTGGTCAAGGATACCGCGGTGCACGAGTCCAAGTTTCAGGGCCACGGTGCCTTCCATGTGAGAGCCGCGGTGATAGACGGCACGCGTCACCGGAAGAAGGCGCTCGAAGATCTTGCGCGCTTCCGGATAGTCCTGCGCCTTGCCGGCTTTGATCAGGTCGATGAGCAGCTCCGGCGCAATATTGCCATAACCGACGAGCAGACCGTCGACATCGAACATGGTCGGCAGCAGCCATTCATCGTGGCAGCTCAGAACCTGCAGCTTTGGATTGGCCTTCTTCAGCTCTGGAATTTCGACATACCAGCGCTTCATATTGCGCACGCCGTTCTTGGTGGCGACGACGCCTTCCTGTGTGGCAATCGCAAGCTGTGTTTCGAGATCGTATGATGCTTTGGTGGCGTCGGGATACTGGAACAGGATGCACTGGAGGCCAGACTCCTGCCAGATTGCCTTGTAGCGATCCTGGGGCGCTCCCTTCTGAAAGCCGAAACGCAGCCAGCCGTGGTTCGGATAGACGAGTGCGCCGGTGGCACCCGCAGCCTTGCATTTCCTCGCCTCTTCAGCGGCGACCTTCGTGCCTTCACCGGTAATCCCGGCAATGATCGGAACGGCACCGTCGACAGCTTCGACATAGGTGCGGATGAGAGCAAGGCGCTCCTCTTCCGTGAGGAAGGTGCCTTCGCCGGCATGGCCGAGGATGACGAGGCTTTTGACGCCTTCCATCGAAACTAGCCATTTGGCGAGTTTGGCGTTGGCTTTGTGATCAACTTCACCGTCGCGGGTGAAAGCGGTAACGGGGGCCGGGCTCAGCCCGCGCATATCCATCGGTTGCATATTGGTCTCCTCCTTCGTGCGATCGCGGTTCACTCGCGACCGATATAGGATCGTTTACGGGAACGTTCCCACTATCGTTCTCGAATTCTCTGGAGTCAATATCTTTTTTGGTGCATGCTCAGAATGGCGACGGCCGATTGCCGACTCGAATGGAAAAGGCTCAATGAGTTCAAAGACGGATGAAGTTCCGGGACAGACCCGCGTCACTATTCACGGCGTCGCTGCCGCAGCCGGTGTCTCCAAATCTACCGTGTCCCGCATACTGGACGAGAGGCTTCCCCGCTCCGACAGCGAGACAGCGCGTCGCGTGCGCAAGGTTGCCGAAGAGCTCGGATACGTTCGGGATGTTTCCGCAGCGAGCCTCAGGCGCGGCAACACGATGACAATCGGGGTGATCGTGCCCAGGCTGACGGATACGGTCATGGCCATGCTTTATGAAGCACTGGCCAAGGCCTGCAGCCGTAGCGGCCGCTTCGCGATTGTCGCAACGACCGACGACAAGCCAAAGGCAGACCGGCTTGCGGCCGAGTCTCTGCTGAAACGCGGCGTCGATGGTCTGATTCTTTCGACAGCGCGGGAAGACGATGACTTTCCGGACGAGCTGGCAAAACGCGGTATTCCTTATGTCCTGGCGCTCCGGACGGATGGCCACAGCCTCTCGTCGGTCGGCGATGACAGGCTCGGTGGGTACCTCGCCGCCCGCCACCTCCTCGATCTCGGCCATCGCAGAATTGGCGTCATCGCCGGTCCATCCTATGCCTCCAGTTCGCGGGGACGCGTGGAGGGTTTCCGCCACGCCCTGGAAGAAGCTGGATTGAAGGCAGATCCCTCATACATCATTCCCTCGACATTCGGCATCGAGTCCGGTGCGGTGGCCGTCGAAACCCTGATGCATCTTAATCCCCGCCCAACCGCTATTTTCGCCGTCAACGACAATACCGCTATCGGCGCGTTGTCGGGACTGACGAAACTTGGTCTTTCCGTGCCGCAGGACATCTCGATCGTAGGCTATAACGACATTCCGATTGTCGGCCACCTCCCTACGCCGCTCACGACGTTGCGGGTGCCGTTTGAGCAAATTGCAGCAAACGCCCTCGATCTTCTTGCCGGCGACAACAGTCCCGCCGACGAGCGTATTCGGATCTCGGCCCCCACACTTATTCCAAGGAAATCGACGGCACCGCTACGCTAACTCGCGCCACACGCACACCCCCGCTATCTGCACACGATTGCTCGAGCGGGTGCGATCACTCTATTCTCCGATAGCAAATCGCCAGATGTTTCGCAGACCATGTTGCCCTTGCGGCCGGCATGCGGCGGCCGCATAGAGAGGAAGGACCAGCATGCCGGAACCGCTCAAGAACCTGCTGCATGAGGCATTGGTCGGCGATATGGCCGATCGCATTGCCGGCAACGCGCCAACTTTCGATAAAAAACGCTTCGTGATGCTGGCGACCGATGGCCTCGGAGCGCTGGAGCTGATGGAGCGCTCGGCGCTTATCCGCGACGCGCTGTTTGCCACGCTTCCCGGTGATTTCCGGGAGGCCGCAGCCATTTTCAAGGCCAGCCTGCCCACTGCCGGGAGTCCGGGGCTCTCCGGCTGGATGCTGCTGCCGATCAATCAGTTCATCGCCGCACGCGGCCTTGATCATTTCGATCTCGGGCTCGAGCTCCTGAAGGCGCTGACGCCGCATTTCACCGCCGAATTCGGTATCCGCCCCTTCATCCACCGCGACCAGCAGCGCGCGCTGGCCATCATTTCCGGCTGGGTCGACGATCCCGACCAGCATGTACGCCGGCTGGCGAGCGAGGGAACGCGGCCGCGCCTGCCCTGGGCGATGCGCCTGCCGCAGCTCGTCAAGGATCCGGCTCCGATCCTGCCCATCCTGACCGCGCTGATGGATGATCCGGAGGATTATGTGCGCCGCTCCGTGGCCAACAGCCTGAACGACGTCGCCAAGGACCACCCGGATCTGGTCGCCGCGTTCATCGCCAGTCATATCGAAGGCGCTTCGCCCGAACGCCGCTGGCTGCTGAAACATGCCTCACGCACGCTGATGAAGAACGGCCACGCGCAGGCGCTCGCCAATTTCGGCTTCGCGGCCAGCGATTCGCTCGAATGCGAACTGCGGCTCGTAAACGGCGAGGTGATGTTCGGCGAAGGGCTGGATTTCGAAATCCGGGTGACGAATGCAGGCGAGCGAGCGCAGTCGCTGATGATCGACTACGCCGTTCACCATGTGAAGAGCGACGGTTCGCTCTCACCCAAGGTGTTCAAGTGCAAGGCGATCTTGCTCGCTCCGGGGCAAAGCCATACAGTTGAGCGTCGTCACGCCATGCGGCCAATCACGACGCGGCGCTATTATCCAGGCGAACATCGCATCGCCATCCTCGTCAACGGCGCAGAGACAGCATCGCAAAGCTTCGTCCTCGTCATGCCCTCACCTGACCAAGGCTGAGGCTTTCTTGTGCACCGCACTTGACTTTCCACGCGAACTAGCCCAAATGCGGGTCAGCTTTCACCCTTCCGGCCGCCGCGTGAGCGTGCCCCTGCTGAAAAATACAGATGCAGGAAGAAGGGACAAAAGCGCATTTCGATAGAGCGCCGCACTCCCATGAGCGGCCAGAAGCGCTGGAAAGCTTTTTCCAACTCACAAGTTCCCACTTCACGCGGGGTTCTTGACGCCAGAATGAAACCGGATCGCATGGTGCGTTCCGGCGATAGTCATTGTGGCGCCCCGAAAGGTTATACCTTGACTAATTTTGAATCGCTTGGTGTCTCCAAGCCGATCGTCGCTACTTTGTTCCAGCTCGGCATCGAAACGCCGACGCCCATCCAGGAACATTCAATTCCTCTCCTCCTCGAAGGCCGCGACCTGATCGGCCTTGCCCAGACCGGCACCGGCAAGACCGCCGCTTTCGGCCTGCCGCTTATCGAAAAGCTGCTCGCCGATGAACGCCGCCCCGACAACCGCACGACGCGCACGCTGATCCTTGCGCCGACCCGCGAACTGGTGAACCAGATCGCCGAGAGCCTGAAGAAGTTCATCCGCAAGTCGTCGCTGCGCATCAATGTCGTCGTCGGCGGCGTCTCGATCAACAAGCAGCAGCTTCAGCTTGAAAAGGGCACAGACATTCTCGTCGCCACGCCCGGCCGCCTGCTCGACCTCATCAATCGCCGCGCGATCACGCTGACTGCCGTTCGCTATCTCGTGCTCGACGAAGCCGACCAGATGCTCGACCTCGGCTTCGTCCACGATCTGCGCAAGATCGCCAAGATGGTGCCGAAAAAGCGTCAGACCATGCTGTTCTCGGCGACCATGCCGAAGGCGATCGCCGATCTTGCCGGCGAATATCTCGTCGATCCCGTCAAGGTCGAAGTCACGCCTCCAGGTAAGGCTGCCGACAAGGTCGAGCAGTACGTTCATTTCGTCGCCGGCAAGAACGACAAGACGGAGCTGCTGCGCAAGTCGCTGACCGAAAACCCCGATGGCCGCGCCATGGTCTTCCTGCGCACCAAGCATGGTGCCGAGAAGCTGATGAAGCATCTCGAAAACATCGGCTATTCCGTCGCCTCGATCCACGGCAACAAGAGCCAGGGTCAGCGCGAGCGGGCGCTGAAGGCCTTCCGCGACGGCAGCATCAAGACGCTGATCGCCACCGACGTCGCCGCCCGCGGCATCGACATTCCGGCCGTCAGCCACGTCTACAACTACGACCTGCCTGAAGTGCCCGACGCCTATGTGCATCGCATCGGCCGCACGGCGCGTGCCGGCCGCGACGGCATCGCCATCGCTTTCTGCGCTCCCGACGAAGCCAAGCTGCTGCGTGATATCGAGCGCCTGATGGGCATCGACATCACTGTCGCAAGCGGCGAAGCGCCGGCAAACATCAGCGGCGGCCCCCGTCGCGCCAACGGCAACGGCAACAACCGCAATCGCAATGGCGGCCAGGGTCGCGAAGGTCAGGGTCGTGGCGAAGGCCGTGGCGACCAGAATCGCTCCGAGCATCGCGGCAACCGTCAGGAACGCCGCCCGCGCCGCGAAGGTGAAGGCAGCGAAGTCCGCGCCGGCGGCGAGGAGCGTCGTCCGCGTCCGGAACGCCAGACCAACCGCAACGAGGATTTCCGCGGTCAGCGCCGCGGTGAAACGACGCCGGATCTCGGCCCCGACAACGATCTGGCCTCGACCTCCGATTTCCGCGCCTCTGCAAAGCCGCAGCGTCCGGCCCATCACGGCGCCCATGCCAATGGTGAGCCGAGCGGTCATCACCGCGGCAACAGCCGCCATGCCCACGGCCGCCCGGCCCGCAAGCACGGCGAGGACCGCGGCCCGCAGCAGGCCCAGGCTGGCGAACCACGCCGCGACGGCAACGGCGGCAACCACCGCGGTGGCTCCCGCAACGGCGGCGGCCAGCGCCGCGAACGCGCCTGATCGTTGAAAGATTGAAAAGCAAAAGGCCGGGGATCTCCGGCCTTTTTGTTATCTAGCGCATCGTGCTTTGGGCGTCCGAAAGGACGCACGGCGCTCTAAACCTCCGCAGGCCTGTGCTCGCTGGACGCCCTGCGGTTCGTAAGATAGACGCCTGTCACGACCACCACGGTACCGACGACCAACGGCAGGGTCAGCGGCTCTCCGAAGGCGATAAAGGCTTCGAGAGCAACCGCTGGCGGCATCAGATAGATCAGCGAGGCGGCGCGTGACACCTGACCCCGGCGGATCAGATAGAGCAGCAGTCCGACGCCGCCCATCGACAGGCCGAAGACCGACCAGACCAGCGCGCCATAAGCCTGCGCGGCGCCGTCGAAATGCTGGTGCTCGAAGATCAACGACAGCGGCAGGGTGAGGATCAGTGCGCCGATATATTGCAAGGTCGCGATGGTTCTGAGGTCGCCGGATTGCAGGTGTTTCTTCTGATAAAGCGTGCCGTAGGTGACGGACGCCATGGCGACCAGGTTGATCGCCAGCGGCAGGGCGGCATGTGTGAGATCGGCGGTCGCCGGATCGAGTAGCTTCGGCGAAATGGCGATGGCAATGCCGATAAAGCCGAGGGCAAGGCCTAGTTTTTGTGCCGGCTGCAGCCGCTCGCCGATGAGGAAGGGAGCTGCCATTGCCGTCAACAGTGGCTGTAGCGCCGCGATGATGCCCGATATGCCGGCCGGCACGCCATTGGCGATCGCCCACCAGAGACCGGCGAGATAGAAACCATGAAGGAAGAAGCCGGAATAGACGGCGCGCAGCGCCCTCGCCCGGCTGGGCCATTGCGCCCGCACCACAAGGCAGAGTGCCAGGAATGCCGCCGCCGACAGCGCATAACGTATCGAAAGAAAGGTGAAGGGCTCGGAATGCAGCGAGGCATATTTCGCCACCACCCAGCCCGTAGACCAGAGCAGGACGAAAACGGCGGGGGCAAGGCGATCGAGGGACATGGGGCGCGCGGCTCGACAGAGGAGGGTTCGCCGTGCTGATAGCCCCACCCGGCGGCTGTAGTCAAAAGCGAAGGGTTGATGCTTATTTGAAATTTCACTGATGCAGAGACCGATGGCGGTTCGGCAAGGGGCGGCGAGCCTCGCACACATGACCATATTCGATCGCCTTGACAGAACGAAAAACGGTCACATGCTCAGATTTTGCGCAGACACCTTGGATGAATATCCGCCATGCCGCAGCGCATCACTTTAAATGCCCAGATTTTCACCCGTTTCCCGCAGCGCAAAATCTTTTCCCTGAACTGCGCATGGTTCTTGCATTGCCATTTGCGTTGTATTCAAATGAACAAAAAGGGGAGCCGCGCTTTTGGCATTTGATGAAATGATTACCGGGGACGAAAGCCCTCGCCCGCCTTACGACAAATACTTCGAGTGGTACAACAGCCAAGACCGGGCGCATCTGATTGCCAAGTCCCGCGATGCGGAAAACATCTTCCGGAAGACCGGCATCACCTTCGCGGTCTACGGCCATGCCGACAGTTCCGAAAAGCTCATCCCCTTCGACATCATTCCCCGCATCATCTCCGCCCGCGAATGGCGCAAGCTCGCCCAAGGCATCGAGCAGCGGGTGATCGCGCTCAACGCCTTTCTCGACGATATCTACCATAAGCAGGAGATCATCCGCGCCGGCCGCGTTCCGCGTGAGCTGATCGAGAATAACGTCACCTTCATCCCCGAAATGATCGGTTTCCGGCCGCCCGGCGGCGTCTATACCCACATCGTCGGCACCGACATCGTGCGCACCGGAGAGGACCAGTTTTACGTGCTGGAGGATAATGCCCGCACGCCCTCCGGTGTCAGCTACATGCTGGAAAACCGGGAAACCATGATGCAGATGTTCCCTGAGCTCTTTCATGAGAACAAGGTGCAACGTGTCGAGGATTATCCCTACCTGCTGCGTCAGAGCCTCGCCTCGCTTGCCCCTCCCGGCTGCAAGGGCAAGCCGCGCGTCGCCGTGCTGACGCCGGGCATTTACAATTCCGCGTATTACGAGCATTCGTTCCTCGCCGACATGATGGGCGTCGAACTGGTCGAAGGCGCGGATCTGCGCGTCATCGACGGCAAGGTGAAAATGAGGACGACACGCGGTTACGAGGCGATCGACGTGCTCTACCGCCGCGTCGACGATGACTTCCTCGATCCCCTGACCTTCCGGTCCGATTCCGCGCTCGGCATTCCCGGCATCATGGATGTCTACCGCTCCGGCAACATCACCATCGCCAATGCGCCGGGCACCGGCATTTGCGACGACAAGGCGATCTACTCCTATATGCCCGAGATCGTCGAATTCTATACCGGCCGCAAGGCGCTGCTCGAAAACGTGCCGACCTGGCGCTGTTCGGAAGCCGACAGCCTGAAATATGTGCTGGAACACCTGGAAGAGCTGGTGGTCAAGGAGGTGCACGGCTCCGGCGGCTACGGCATGCTGGTCGGCCCGACGGCATCGAAGAAGGAGCGCGCCGATTTCGCCGAAAAGCTGAAGGCCAAACCGAACAATTACATCGCCCAGCCAACGCTGTCGCTCTCCACGGTGCCGATCCTCGTCAACAAGGGCATTGCGCCGCGCCATGTCGACCTTCGCCCCTATGTGCTTGTATCCGACAAGGTGCAGATCATTCCGGGCGGGCTCACCCGCGTAGCGCTGAAGCAGGGCTCGCTGGTGGTCAATTCCAGCCAGGGCGGCGGCACCAAAGACACTTGGGTATTGGAGGACTGATGCTCGGAAGAACAGCAAACGGCCTCTACTGGATGTTTCGTTACATCGAGCGCGCCGAAAATATAGCCCGCCTGATCGATGCGGGGTTGCGCATGTCGCTGACCCGCAGCAGCACCGGTGATGACAATTGGGATGGCGTTCTACAAAGTGCGGGCGTGCGCGAGGCTTATGATGAGGGCCATAACAAGCTGACCAACGCCGACGCGATCGACTATCTCCTGCGCGATCGCACCAATCCGTCGAGCGTCATGTCTTGCATCGATTCCGGCCGCAACAATGCCCGCATGGTGCGCACGGCGCTGACGCGGGAGACCTGGGAAGCCACCAACGAATGCTGGATCGACTTGAAGTCGCTGCTCGAAAAGCGCGTCAAGGCGGCTGAAATGCCCGAGGTGATCGATGTCATCAAGCGCCGCGCCGGCCTCATCCGCGGTGCCTTCCATGGCTCGACACTGCGCAACGAGCTCTATAATTTTGCCCGCATCGGCACCTTCATCGAGCGGGCCGACAATACCAGCCGCATCCTCGACGTGAAATATTACGTGCTGCTGCCCTCGGTCTCGGCCGTCGGCTCCTCCCTCGACAATGTGCAGTGGGAATCGATCCTGCGATCGGTCTCCGCGCACCGCGCCTATAGTTGGGCCTATGACGGCGAATACCGGGCGATGAACATCGCCGACTTCTTGACGCTGAATGTCCAGATGCCACGCTCGCTTGCCTATTGCTACGAGAAGATCGTCAGCAATCTCGGCTATCTTGCCCAGGATTACGAGGCGCGGCTCCCTGCCCACGATACCGCGGATTCAATCCGCACCACGCTGCAGACGAGGGCGATCCGGGATATCATGGATCAGGGCCTGCACGAGTTCCTGGAGGATTTCGTCTCGCGCAACAACAAGCTCGGCGCGGAAATTTCCGATGGCTACCGGTTCTATGTATAAGCGGATAACAACATGAGACTGAAGATCAGCCACCTCACCGAATACCGCTACGACGAACCGGCGCAGTTCTCGCTGCAACGGCTGCGGCTGACGCCGCCAACGAACTCCACTCAAAAAGTACTCGGCTGGGCCCTGAAGGTCGAGGGCGCTACGCCGGAGGTCGAATATGACGACCAGTACGGCAATCACGTCAATCTAGTCTCGCTGGAAGGCGAACAAGAGGTGACGCGTATCCTCGCCGAAGGCGAGGTCGAGACGGGGGACAACAACGGCGTCACCGGTCCGCATACCGGCTTCTGCCCGCTTTGGCTCTTCCTGCGCGACACACCGCTGACAAAGGGTGGCAAGCTGGTGAAGGAACTGATCAAGGGCGTCGGTGGCGATAACGAGCTCGCCCGCATGCATGCGCTGATGGCGGCGATCCACGAAACGGTCGATTATAGGCCCGGCACCAGCAATACCGAGACGACGGCCGAGCAGGCGCTGGAGAGGAAGAGCGGCGTCTGTCAGGACCATGCGCATATTTTCATCGCCGCCGCCCGCGCCCTGCAGGTGCCGGCGCGTTACATCTCCGGTTATTTGATGATGGAGGAAAAGATCGAACAGGCGGCGACCCATGCCTGGGCAGAGGCCCATATTCCCGGCCTCGGCTGGGTCGGCTTCGATCCCGCCAACGAGATCTGCCCGGATGCCCGTTACATCAGAGTCGCCTCCGGCCTCTGCTATCGTGATGCCGCGCCGATTTCAGGCATGCGCATCGGCACGCCGGGCGAAACGCTGACGGTCACCGTGAAGGTCGAGGACGGCGGACAGATGCAAAGCCAGAGCCAGAGCTGAACATACATGCAGCTTTATCGCACCCTGCGATTGGCCGGTAGAATAGCTGCCGAACTCGTCGCGAAACAAACATGTTGGACTTGAATATAGCGACCGACGGTCTCGAAATTCCGCTGTTTTCCGACACCCATCACACGTCATAATTGCCGTTCGTCAATTTTTCATTGCAGACTAACTCTATTTTAAGGCCGCAGGCACAAGCTTGTCTGCGGCGACGCCTAGTGTATTTCGGCAGGCGTCGTTTAAGAAGCGGCATGATGCAAGCTTTCATAATGATCTTCAGTTGCCGGCATGGATGAGGCGACGAACGCGCCCTCCGATGAGGGCAGCCTGTTTGCTTCTGGGATTTAACGGGATCGTCCATGCCTCTTCTTATCGTCGACGACAGCGAATCCAGCCTTCTCGCCCTTGAGACCGCAGTCTGTGGTTTCGCCGGCTGTGTGGTCGAAAGCTTCACCAATCCGCTCGAAGCCCTTGCCCGCTGCCGGGAGGTCGATTTCGACGTTGTGCTGGTGGATTATATGATGCCTGAGATGAACGGTATCGAGATGATCCGCAGGCTGCGGCGCCAGCCGGGTTATGAGGATGTGCCCGTCGTGATGATCACCTCGCAGGCGAAGCGGTCGGTTCGGCTGGAAGCGCTGGAGGCCGGCGCCACGGATTTTCTCGCCAAGCCCTTCGACCCCTTGGAACTGCAGGCACGCGTCCTCAACCTGATGGCCCTGCACAAGGCCCAGCTGGCGCTTGCCGACCGGGCGAAATCACTGGACATGGCCTTCCGCCACGCCACCGAACAGGCCGACATGCGCGAGCAGGAGATCATCTGGTGCCTTGCCCAAGCGATGGCCTCGCGCGACGGCAATACCGGCGACCATATCGAGCGCGTCGCCAATATCGCCGAGCTGATCGCCGAAGGCCTCGGCCTCGATCGCATCCAGCGGCGCAATATCTATCTCGCTGCTCCCCTGCACGATATCGGCAAGATCGCCATTCCCGATGCCATCTTGCAGAAGCCGGGCAAGCTCGAGCGGCACGAGATCGAACGCATGCGCGAGCATGTCCCAATCGGCGTCGCCATTCTGGCCAACAGCTCCGCCGAGCTCTCCCGCGTCGCGACCGCCATCATCGCCGGCCATCATGAGAAATGGGACGGAACCGGCTATCCAAAGGGCCTGTCCGGCGACGCCATCCCGATCGAAGCGCGCATCGTCGCCGTCGCCGACGTCTTCGAAGCGCTCTGCTCCGACCGGCCCTACAAGCAGGCCTGGCCGATCGAGCGGGCTTACGAGGAAATCATCGCCTGCAGCGGATCGCATTTCGACCCCGCCTGCGTCGCCGCTTTCCGCCGCAAATGGCCGGCAATCCGCGCGCTCTTCGAACATGGCGCCGACGAAGATCACAGCATGGTGGTCTCAAACGCCTGATCACCATTAGCCTGCAAGGAACCGGCGGACAAAAAAAGAGGCGGGGTGATACCCCGCCTCTTCGTCGATTCACTGTCCTGATTGCACCTGTTAATGGCTGTCCTTGCCGACCGCGTTTCCACGACATCCCTTCAGGAAGTCGAGATCGGCGCCGGTATCGGCCCCTTCGACATGCTGCTGATGCAGGAAGGCATAGCCGGATGTGGGCAGATCATGGTTCGGCTGCCACTCAGCGAGCCGCCGCGCCAGTTCCTCATCGGAAATGTCGAGATGCAGACGACGGTTCGGCACATCCAGCTCGATCATGTCGCCGTTTTTCACGACTGCGAGCGGACCGCCGACCGCCGCTTCCGGCGAGGTGTGCAGCACGACGGTACCGTAGGCAGTTCCGGACATGCGGGCGTCGGAAATACGCACCATGTCGAGGATGCCCTTCTTGAGCACCTTCGGCGGCAGACCCATGTTGCCGACCTCGGCCATCCCGGGATAGCCCTTCGGCCCACAGTTCTTCATGACCATGATGCAGGTTTCGTCGATGTCGAGGTTCTCGTCGTTTATCTTGGCCTTGTAGTCGTCGATGTCCTCAAACACGACCGCCCTGCCCCGGTGCACCAGCAGATGTGGCGAAGCCGCCGAAGGCTTCAACACCGCGCCCTTCGGCGCGAGATTGCCGCGCAGCACGACGATGCCGCCCGAAGCTGTCAGCGCCTTTTCGGCCGGAAGGATAACGTCTTCGTTCCAGTTGACGACGTCCTTGACCTCGTCCCAGACGGTTTCGCCGGATACCGTCAGCGCATCCTTGTGCAGCAGGCCCGCCTCGCCGAGGCGCTTCAGCACCACCGGCAGGCCGCCGGCATAGAAGAACTCCTCCATCAGATACTTGCCCGACGGCATCAGGTTGACGATGGTCGGGACGTCACGGCCGCAGCGATCCCAGTCGTCAAGCGAAAGATCGATGCCGACACGGCCGGCAATGGCGAGCAGGTGGATGACGGCGTTGGTCGATCCGCCGATGGCCGCGTTGGTGCGGATGGCATTCTCGAAGGCTTGCTTCGTCATGATCTCGGAGGGCTTCAGGTCATCCTTGACCATCTGCACGATACGCCGGCCGGTCAGCTGCGCCATGACCTTGCGGCGGGAATCGACGCCCGGGATCGCGGCGTTGCCTGACAGAGCCATGCCGAGTGCCTCGGCCATGGAAGCCATGGTGGAGGCGGTGCCCATGGTGTTGCAGGTGCCCGACGAACGGCTCATCGAGGCCTCAGCCTCGAGGAATTCGGCCTGCGTCATCTCGCCGGCCTTCACCATTTCGGAAAACTTCCACAGATGCGTGCCCGAGCCGACCCGTTCGCCACGGAAATAGCCGTTTAGCATCGGTCCGCCTGTGACGACGATAGAAGGCAGGTCGCAGGAAGCCGCCCCCATGATAAGCGACGGCGTGGTCTTGTCGCAGCCAACCAACAATACGCAGCCATCCATCGGCTGGCCGCGGATCGCCTCTTCTACCGCCAACGCGGCAAGATTGCGGTACATCATCGCGGTCGGGCGGAAGGTGTTTTCGGATGCCGAGAACACCGGCACCTCGAGCGGGAAGCCGCCGGCCTCCCATACGCCCGCCTTCACCTTCTCGGCGAGCTCTCTGAGATGACCGTTGCAGGGGGTCATATCCGACCAGGTGTTGAGGATGCCGATCACCGGCCGGCCGTCGAACAGGTCGTGCGGATAACCCTGGTTCTTAAGCCAGCCGCGGTGATAAATCACGTCGCGGCTCGTACCGCCGTACCATTCCTGCGACCTCAGCCTGCGCGGCCATTCCGCTTTCTTTTTCATAGTCTCTATCCTTCAGGATATCGCCGGACCGCCTCGTACGGCCCGGGTTATCGCACTTGTCTCAAGCCAGGGTGTAGGCGGTCTTGACGGTTGTGTAGAATTCGGCGGCGTACTTGCCCTGCTCGCGCGGGCCGTAAGACGAGCCCTTGCGGCCGCCGAACGGCACGTGGAAATCGACGCCTGCCGTCGGCAGGTTGACCATCACCATGCCGGCCTCGGAATTGCGCTTGAAATGCGTGGCATGTTTCAGGCTAGTCGTGGCGATGCCGGCCGAAAGGCCGAACGGCGTGTCATTGGCCGTCGCCAGCGCCTCGTCGTAATCCTTCGCCCGGATTACCGACACCACGGGCCCGAAGATCTCCTCGCGCGAGATCCGCATCTGGTTGGTCGCTTCGGTGAACAGCGTCGGCTGCAGATAGAAGCCGGGCGTTTCGCGGGAGATCACCTCGCCGCCAAAGGCGAGTTTGGCGCCTTCCGACTTGCCGATCTCGATATAGTCCGTATCGGTCTTCAACTGCCGCTCATCGACGACGGGGCCGATATGAGTGCCGGCCTTCAGGGCGTTGTCGACGACCAGCGTCTTCAGCTTATCGGTCAGCGCGGCGACGAACTTGTCGTGAATGCCTTCGGTGACGATCAGCCGCGAGGAAGCGGTGCAACGCTGGCCGGTCGAGAAGAAGCCGGAATTGGCGGCCGCCTCGACGGCGACGTTGAGATCGGCATCGTCGAGCACGACCATCGGGTTCTTGCCGCCCATTTCCAGCTGGAACTTGCGGTTATGCTCGATGGAGGCGGCGGCGACGCGTCTGCCGGTGCCGGTGGAACCGGTGAAGGTGATGCCGTGAACGTCGGGGCTTTCGAGCATGGCCTGGCCGACGACCGAGCCCTTGCCCATGACGAGGTTCAGCACGCCCTTCGGCAGGCCGGCGCGGTGCAGGATATCGACGATCGCCCAGGAACAGGCGGGCACCAGTTCGGCCGGCTTGAAGACGATAGTGTTGCCGTAGCAGAGCGCCGGCGCGATCTTCCAGGCGGGAATGGCGATCGGGAAGTTCCACGGCGTAATGATGCCGATGACGCCGAGCGCCTCGCGGGTGATCTCGACACCGATATTCGGGCGAACCGACGGAAGGACCTCACCGGCCAGCCGCAGTGCCTCGCCGGCGAAGAATTCGAAAATCTGCGACGCGCGGATCACCTCGCCGGTGGCTTCCGGCAGCGTCTTGCCTTCTTCGCGGGCAAGCAGCGCACCGAGCTCATCCTTGCGCGCCATGATCTCGTCGCCTGTCTTCTTCAGGATGACGTGGCGCTCCCAGATGCCGGAGCGCGACCAGGCTGGGAAGGCAGCCTTGGCGGCAGCAATGGCGTTTCTCGTGTCGTCTGCGCTGCCATCGGCATAGAGGCCGACGACCTCATTCGTATCCGATGGGTTGATATTCTTCGTCGCGTTCGAGCCGACCCATTCGCCGGCGATCAGGTTTTGATAAATGGTCATGGGCTTAACAAGCCTCCTTTACCGTTTACGAGCAAAGAGCCGGCCGCCGGATGCGGCCAGGTCTTGAATTCAGAGCTGCCTGACGGCGATCTCTTCCTCGGCGGCCACCTTCAGCGGATTGCGGAGCGCCAGGCCGAATTCGGCAACTTCGATCTCGAAGACGTCGCCCTCTTCGGTCTTGACGCCGTCGGCAAAGGAAAGGGTCGCCGTGCCGAACATATGGACATGCACATCGCCCGGAGCACGGAAGAGGCCATATTTGAAATGGTGATATTCCAGATTGGCGAAGGTGTGCGACATGTTCGCCTCACCGGATAGGAACGGCTTTTCGAAGATCACCTTGTCGCCGCGCTTGATGCGCGAGGTGCCGCGAATATCCTCCGGGGCAGCGCCGACACGGATTTCCGGGCCGAAGCTGGCCGGGCGCAGCTTCGAATGGGCGAGATAGAGATAGTTGATCCGCTCGGTGACGTGATCGGAAAATTCGTTCGACAGCGCAAAACCGATACGGAAGGGCGAGCCGTCCTTGCCGATCACGTAGATGCCGGCCATCTCCGGCTCTTCACCGCCGTCGAGCGCGAAGGAGGGCGAGAGGAGGGGCGCGCCAGGGGCTGCGGCGCCATGGCCGTTGCCCTTGTAGAACCATTCGGGCTGGACGCCCTTTTCGCCGGCCTTCGGCTTGCCGTTCTCAAGGCCCATCTTGAACATCTTCATCGAGTCCGTGAGGGTTTCCTCGGCGGCCTCGGTGGTCTTCTTGTGCATGGAATCGCGCGTTGCTGCCGAGCCCAAATGTGTCAGGCCGGTGCCGGTCAGATGCAGGTGCGCGGCATCTGGATGGGTGATCGGCGGAAGGAAGCGGTCTTCCGCATAGGCCTTTTCAAGATCGACGGCGTCCCCGTAGCCATGCGCTTCGATGACTGAGGCAAGAGACTTGCCGCCGTCTGCGGCTTCCATCGCCAGCGCATAGACGCTGACGGCGTTCTTGATCGACCTTGCAGCGCCGCCCTGCTCACGCACGGCGACGATGATCTCTCCGTTTACAGCCTTGATCTGTGAAATAAGCACGTCTTCGATCCTTCTCGTTTCGGCGAAGACAGGAAAAAGCTCCGCCTGTCCGGCTCCATCAGGAGCCGGAATCCATCATTCATATGACTGCGAATGCCTGGCTGACGCCTTGAGACGCTCAGCCCTTGTTTTTATTGTAGACGTCGAAGAACACGGCAGCGAGAAGCACCGCACCCTTGACCATCTGCTGCGAGTCCGTGCCGAGACCGTGGATCGACATGCCGTTGTTCATGATGCCCATGATCAGAGCCCCGATAACAGCGCCGGTCACCTTGCCGACGCCGCCCTGGGCGGATGCGCCGCCGATGAAGCAGGCCGCGATCACGTCGAGTTCAAGACCAAAGCCGCCCTTGGCCGTCGCCGAGTTGAGACGCAGGGCAACGATCAGTCCGGCCAGTCCGGCAAGCAGACCCATATTTGCGAACGTCAGGAAGGTCAGCCGCTCGGTGTTGATACCGGAAAGCTTCGTCGCCTTCTCATTGCCGCCCATGGCGTAGATGCGGCGGCCGATCGTCGTCCGGCGGGTAATGAAGGCATAGGCGGCCACCAGAACAAGCATGACCATCAGCACGTTCGGGAAGCCGCGATAGATCGACAGCTGGTAGCCGAGCGCCAGAATGGCGAGCGTGACGAGGGCGTTCTGGGCGAGGAAAAAGCCCAGCGGCTCGACATCATTGCCATGCTTTTCATTCGATAGGCGCTTGCGCCATGCCAGATAGAAGAGGGTTACGGCGCCGACAACGGTCAGAATGATCGAGGTCGAGTTGATGCCGCCCATATCGAAAGCGTTCGGCAGGAAGCCGATGCTGATCAGCTGGAAAGCCGGCGGGAAAGGACCGATGCTGGTGCCGGTCCCCGATGCCGTCATCACGAACAGCGTCAGGCCGCGGAAGACCAGCATGCCGGCCAACGTGACGATGAAGGACGGGATCTTGTGATACGCGACGAAATAGCCCTGGATGCCGCCGACAAGCGCGCCCATGGCAAGGCAGACGATACCCGCCAGAACATAATTGGTGTGCCATTGCACCGTCATTACGCCGGCGATAGCGCCGATAAAGCCGACGACCGATCCCACCGAAAGATCGATATGGCCGGCAACGATCACCAGCAGCATGCCGAGCGCCATGATGACGATGAACGAGTTCTGCAGAATGATGTTTGTCAGGTTGAGCGGCCTGAAGAGAACGCCACCGGTCGAAAACTGGAAGAACACCATGATCGCGATAAGCGCGATAAACATGCCATATTCGCGGATGTTGCCGCGAACGTAGTCTCCGATGGAGACGACACGCCCTTGCTCTGCGATGGGTTGATTGATCGGCGTCATTGTTTCTTCTCCCCTGAGCGCATGATAGCGCGCATGATGGTTTCCTGGCTTGCTTCTCCCTTCGGCAGTTCCGCGACGATGCGTCCTTCGTTCATCACGTAGATGCGGTCACACGTGCCGAGCAGTTCGGGCATTTCCGACGAGATCATCAGAACGCCCTTTCCATCGGCGGCAAGCTGGTTGATGATAGTATAGATTTCGTATTTTGCGCCAACATCGATGCCGCGCGTCGGCTCGTCGAGGATCAAAATATCGGGATTGGAGAACAGCCATTTCGACAGCACCACCTTCTGCTGGTTGCCGCCGGAAAGATTGACCGTCTCCTGGAAAATGCTGGAGGAACGGATACGCAACTTCGACCGATAGTCGGTCGCAACCCGCGCTTCCTTGAAGCTGTCGATAACGGACGCATTCGACACCGCCGCCAAATTGACGAGCGTCGTGTTGTGCAGGATCGTGTCGTTGAGCACGAGGCCGAGCTGCTTGCGGTCTTCGGTGACGTAGGCGAGCCCGGCATCGATTGCCTTGCGCACGGTGCTGACATCGACCGGCTTGCCGTGCATCAGCGCCTCGCCCGAAACCTTGTGGCCATAGGCCTTGCCGAACAGGCTCATGGCGAATTCTGTGCGCCCTGCCCCCATCAGGCCGGCGATGCCGACGACTTCGCCCTTGCGGACGGTGACGTTGATATTGTGCAGGACCTGACGGTCGCGGTGCTGCTGGTGGTAGGCGTTCCAGTTCTTCACTTCGAGAATGGTTTCGCCGATCGGCACCGAACGCGGCGGATAGCGGTCTTCAAGATCGCGGCCGACCATGTTGCGGATGATGATGTCTTCGCTGATCTCGTCCGCGTGACAGTCGAGCGTCTTGACCGTCATGCCGTCGCGCAGGACCGTGATCTGGTCGGCGACCTTGCGGATCTCGTTCAGCTTGTGGGAAATGATGATGGAGGTGATGCCCTGCTTGCGGAACTCCATGAGCAGAGTGAGCAGCGCGTCGGAATCGCGTTCATTCAGCGAGGCGGTCGGCTCGTCCAGGATGAGCAGCTTGACGCTCTTCGACAGCGCCTTGGCGATCTCGACGAGCTGCTGCTTGCCGACGCCGATGTCGGTGACCAGCGTGTTCGGAGATTCGGACAGGCCTACTTTCTTCAGCAGCTGCTTGGTGCGGTTGAATGTCTCGTCCCAGCTGATGACGCCGCTCTTGGCATTCTCGTTGCCAAGGAAGATGTTTTCGCCGATCGACAGCAACGGCACGAGCGCCAGTTCCTGGTGAATGATGACGATGCCGATTTCTTCGGAGTCCTTCAGGACCTTGAAGTTGCGCGTCTCACCTTCGTAGATGATGTCGCCTTCATAGCTTCCTGTCGGATAGACGCCGGATAGCACCTTCATCAGGGTCGATTTGCCGGCCCCGTTTTCGCCCACCAATGCGTGGATTTCACCCTGGCGAACCTTGAGGTTCACATTCTCCAGCGCCTTGACGCCCGGGAACGTCTTGGTGATGCTCCGCATTTCGAGGATAGTATTGTCCATAGTCAAAGTTCCAGCGCCTGCAGCCGTTAACCAGCCGGGCGATCATAAAATCGAAGACCGGAACCCGCAAGCGCGGGCTCCGGTCCTTCTCATTACTTCAGCTTGTCTTCAGAGTAGTAACCGCTGTCGACGAGAATCTGCTTGTAGTTGGTCTTGTCGACGGCAACCGGCTTCAGCAGATAGGACGGGACGACCTTGACGCCGTTGTCGTAGGTCTTCGTGTCGTTGACCTCCGGATCCTTGCCGGACATCACAGCGTCGACCATGGCAACAGTGACCTTGGCGAGTTCGCGGGTGTCCTTGAAGATCGTCGAGTGCTGTTCGCCAGCGATGATCGACTTGACCGACGGGATTTCAGCGTCCTGACCGGTGACGATCGGGAGCGGCTGAGCCGCAGTACCGTAACCAACGCCCTTCAGCGAGGAGATGATACCGATGGACAGACCGTCGTAAGGCGACAGAACGGCATCGACCTTGGCGTCGGTGTAGTTAGCCGAGAGCAGGTTGTCCATGCGGGCCTGGGCCGTTGCCGGATCCCAACGCAGCGTGCCGACCTTGTCCATGCCGGTCTGGCCGGACTTCACGACGAGCTTGCCGCTGTCGATGTAAGGCTGCAGGACGGACATGGCGCCATCATAGAAGAAGAAGGCGTTGTTGTCGTCAGGCGAGCCGCCGAACAGTTCGATGTTGAACGGGCCCTTGCCGTCCTTGAGGCCGAGGCCGTCAACGATGGAGCCAGCCTGCAGAACGCCGACCTGGAAGTTGTCGAACGTCGCGTAGTAGTCGACGTTGCCCGAATCGCGGATCAGACGGTCATAAGCGATGACCTTGATGCCGGCGTCGTGTGCCTTCTGGAGAACGTCGGAAAGCGTCGTGCCGTCGATCGAAGCGATGACGAGAACCTTGGCACCCTTGGTGACCATGTTTTCGATCTGCGAAAGCTGGTTCGGAATGTCGTCGTCGCCATACTGCAGGTCAGTGCCGTAACCGGCAGCCTGGAGCTGCTTGACGATGTTGTTGCCGTCGTCGATCCAGCGGGCAGAAGCCTTGGTCGGCATTGCGATGCCGACAGTGCCCTTATCCGCGGCCAGAGCCGGTGCAACGAACGAAGCGACGCCGAAGGCAGCCGCAGCCATCAATGAGATAATGGATTTCATTTCTCTCTCCCTTGTTAATAAGCAGCGGACGAAAAATCGCCCGCCCCGAAACTGTGGCAGGTTCCGTATTGGATAGTTACTTCAGATGGTGAGAAACGAAGTAGGTCTCCTCCACGATCTCACACGTGTTGAGTGCCAACCAGCACACGGCGGCAAACTGGTATGGATTCCTATAACTGTCAAATAGAATAAGTGCTAACGTGCATAACAATTTTGGTATATCGTTAAAAAGTATTACTTTTGATGGAGCGCAGCGAGGAGGCTGCAACCATGACGGTTATTTCTGAGCCATTTTTGATGGATCACGTCGATATCCACAGCGATAATTTCGGCGATGACAGCCTTTTGCGTGCAGGACTTAAGCTGAATCACCTGCGCATGATCGTCGCAATCGAAGATAGCGGACAGATTTCCGCAGCTGCGGAAGTCCTGAACATTTCGCAGCCCGCCGCATCGCGGATGTTGTCCGAAATGGAATCGATCACCAAGACGTCGCTCTATGAGCGGGTGGCCCGCGGCGTGGTTCTGACGACCTTCGGCGCAGCGCTTGCCCGAAGGGCTCGGAAGATCCTCCTGGAGCTGCGCGAGGCGAGCCGCGAGATTGGCGAATTGAAAAGCGGCAAGGGCGGTTCGGTCTTCATCGGCGCGGTGACCGCGCCGGCCATGAGCCTCGTCGTGCCGGCGATCAACAAGGTGCGCAAGGCTTATCCCGGCATCGAAATCAACATCCAGGTGGAGACGAGCAATGTGCTTGCCCGCGAACTGCTCGCCGCCCGCCATGACTTCATCATCGGCCGCATTCCCGATGATCTCAACCCGCGCCTGTTCGAGGTGACGGAGATCGGCATCGAGCGGGCTTGCCTGATCGTGCGCAGCCGCCATCCGCTTATGAAGCACAAGATGAGCAGCCTCGCCGACGTCAGGGATTACGACTGGGTGTTCCAGCCGCCCGGCACGCTGCTGCGCCGCACGATCGAGGACGTTTTCCTGTCGCGTGGCGTGGCGCTGCCCGAAAACATCGTCAACACCTCCTCGCTGCTTCTGACCTGCGCCATCATCTGCGAGACCGATGCGATCGCTCCGGTCGCCGTCGACGTCGCCCAGTTCCTTGCCAGCCAAGGCTCGAATGCCTCGGATGTGCGCATGCTGCCGATCGATTTCGACATCAACGTCAAGCCCTACAGCATGATCACGGCGAGGGAACGGGCGCTGCCGCCGAGCGCAAGGCTGCTCTACGACATCATCCTTGAGGAGAGCCGCAAGCAGGCCGGCTGACGACACCCGCAAGCCCTGCACCATCTTGCTCTCTTTTAATGCGCCTCGAGCAATTCCAGCAAAAGTGTGCAGCGGTTTTGCCGGGAAAAGCGCGAAGCGACTTTCCCAGGAATTGCGTGAACAAGGAGATAGAGCATTTCCGTGGTTCGAAGAAAAACGGAAATGCTCTCAAGGAAGGCGGGATGCTGTTCGGACAGTCGGTATTTCAATCAGTCCTCGAGCGGCTGAAGGCGGAGGACGAGACGGCCGAAGACGCCGAAGCGCCGGCCGTCCATCGCGTCTCCGGTCTTGGCACCGGGCTTGCCTTCGATGTCATGGAGGGCGTCTCGGCCGTCTCGCAACGCGTCGGCCAGGCCTATTTCGACAATCTGGAACTCGATCCCGCCGCCGCGATCGCGGAGGAACCGGCGCCTGCGCCCCCACCCGAGCCCGTCATGCCGGACCATCTCGCCCGCATCGCTCCGGAAGAGATCGCCGCGGAACTCGCGATCGCTGCCGCCGATACCCAACAGACGCTGAACGAGAAGCGGCGCGCCTTTGCCAAGGCCAATCATCCTGATGGCATCGCAGAGCCTTTCCGCGACAATGCCAACAGGCGCATGATGATCGCCAATCTGCTGATCGACGAGGCGATGCGCCGGCTGCCGCACAGCTGAAGCTTTCTCGAACGCAGACAAACGTTCCGAGGCTTTGGAAGAGCCGCCGTTTCCGGCTCGATTCGCGAATTCTATATGGGCTGCTTTTCCTGCGTTTCAACCTGTGGCCATGGTAATCAGTTTGATTCTTTCGCGTTCGGGTAGCAGATAAATCTTCCGCTTTTTGGCAGCGGCAATAGCGTATTTCGGGACCCCAATAGACCATGCCTACGCCCTTTTCGGTAGGACCTAGCGCAATTTAGCGAAATTGAATGCGATACAACCCAGTGTAACATAGGGCGGTGTAAATGTTTTTCAGGAGAGCGCCGACATGTCATCTACGGAAGATCCGAAGCTACCACGCAACACTGCGCGCAGACATTTTCTAGGTGTAGCCGCAGCCGCCGGAGCTCGTATTGCCGGCGTGGCCGCCTTGGCCGCAGCAATTACCACCTCTCCGGCCAATGCGCTGGGGCGGCTTTGGGGACGGGGCGGCTCCGGTGGAGGCTCTGGCGGGAGCGGTGGCTCAGGCGGAAGTGGTGGCTCCAGTGGCGGTGGCGGCAGCGGGAGCGGCGCACAATGTTTCCTGCGGGGAACGGCGATCCTCACGGATTGCGGTGAGAAGCCTGTCGAGGATCTGCGCATCGGCGATCGCGTTGCCCTTCCTGACGGTAGCACGCGTTCCGTAAAGTGGGTCGGCCGCCAAAGCTTCAAGAAGAGCGGCGCGCGCTGGCAGAAGGACGTCGTGCCTATCCGGGTTTCACGCCACGCACTGGGCGGGCACGCACCCCATTCGGATCTCTATCTGTCGCCTGGCCATGCGCTGCACCTGAACGGCATTCTGATCCAGGTAAAGGACCTCGTGAACGGCACGACGATTGCATCGGTCACTCCCGCCGCCGACGTATCGATCGAGTACTATGCCGTCATGCTCGATACGCACGAAGCTATCCTTGCCGAAGGTGCTGAGGCCGAGTCCTTCCATCTGAAGAACAGCAATCACGAGAACTTCTGCAATTTTCCAGAGTACGAGCGTCTCTATGGCAAGGAACGCATCGTGATGACATCCTTTGCGCCGTTGCTGGGAGGTGGCTGGTCACATTTGAAGGCGCTTCTCCTGCTCGGCGTTTCGCCGCTGGTACCGATGCACGATCCATTCGGGAATGCCTGCGAAAAGATCGACGCGCAAGCCAAGGAATTGTCACTCTGACAGGACGGGAATGCGCCAGGGATCGGGCTGGCTGCACGCGAAGCCGTGCGTCGGTTTTGCGAGAGTATCAAGCCAGACGTCAAGCGTGGCGCGCATCGGAAAGATCGCGGCACGCTTTGATTATTCGGCCTTCTTCTCTTCGTCACCTGCCGGCTCGTTCCCGTCCGCGTCATCGGGTGTGACGACTGCAGTCTCGGGCGGCGCCGGATCGAAGGCCAGATCAGCATATAGCCAGATCGGCATATAGAAGGAATAGACACCCGCACCGCCGGCCAGCACGCCCAGAAAGGGTCGCCGCCGACGAATTCGACGATCGCCCATCCAAAACAGACGACGACAATGAGCACGCGGAACCAAAGGTGCCGGTAGGCCGCTGACGCTCCGTGAAAAGCGCCGCGCCTTCACGCGCGCCAATCATCCCGATGGCATAGAATTGCTCTTTCGCGACAATGCGACGAAGCGCATGATGCTGGCCAATCTGCTGATCGACGAAGCGCTGCGGCGATTGAGCCGCTGACTATTCCGCCTGCCCGTCCTTAGGAGGTTTTTCAGCGGCCGCCGCGGGTTCGTCCTCGTCCTCGGGGTCCGGCTGCACGGGCAGCTCGATGGCCGGAGGCTGCGGATTGAAGGTCCAGAACAATATATAGAAGGAATAGGCGCCTGCCCCGCCGGCCAGCACCGCCCAGAACGGATCGCCGGTGACAAGTTCGACCACGGCCCAGCCGAAGCAGACGGCAACAATGGCAATTCGCACCCAGAGGCGCCGATATGCCGGATGATTCGGATCTATGAGTTGCATTCCTGCCCCGCGGTCGCATTTGTCGCACTGCCTTCGGCCCATGCCGTGATTGTCTCTAGAGCCTTTCCTGGTCAGATTAAAGTATTCTCTTGGCTGAAAGGCCGGGCATCTTTCCGCCAGGATCAGAAGCGATCGGCTCTGCCCTGACCAAAACCTGCTCCGGCAGAATAGTTCAATCCGACCAGGACAGGCCTGGTTCGAATCTTGCAAATGTGAAAGATCCGCGGGCTTGACGCGGTCCACAGAAGGTGGAATGAAAATTCCATAATTTTGGCAGTTCGGTTTATTTGTTCCGAATTCAAGGGAGGTTAGAATGACAGTGAGATTTGGTCTTCTCGGCGCCGGCCGCATTGGCAAAGTTCATGCAAAGGCTGTCAGCGGCGACGCCAATGCAAAGCTCGTTGCGGTCGCAGACGCCTTTCCGCAGGCAGCCGACGCGATCGCCTCCGCCTATGGCTGCGAGGTCCGCACCATCGAGGCGATCGAGGCAGCCAAGGATATCGACGCCGTCGTCATCTGCACGCCGACGGATACCCATGCCGACCTGATCGAGCGCTTCGCCCGCGCCGGCAAGGCGATCTTCTGCGAAAAGCCGATCGATCTCGACGTCGCCCGCGTCAAGGCCTGCATCAAGGTGGTGGAAGAGACCGGCGCCAAGCTGATGGTTGGCTTCAACCGCCGCTTCGACCCGCATTTCATGGCTGTCCGCAAGGTCATCGACGAAGGCAAGATCGGCGATGTCGAGATGGTGACCATCACCTCGCGCGATCCCGGCGCCCCGCCGGTCGATTACATCAAGCGCTCGGGCGGTATCTTCCGCGACATGACGATTCACGATTTCGACATGGCCCGCTTCCTGCTCGGCGAAGAACCGGTGTCGGTTTTCGCGACCGCTGCTGTTCTCGTCGACAAGGCGATCGGCGAAGCTGGCGACTATGACAGCGTTTCGGTGATCCTGCAGACCGCATCCGGCAAGCAGGCGATCATCTCCAACTCCCGCCGCGCCACCTATGGCTATGACCAGCGTATCGAGGCACACGGCTCCAAGGGCCTCGTCTCGGCCGAAAACCAGCGTCCTGTTTCGATCGAAGTCGCAAACGGCGACGGCTATACCCGCCCGCCGCTGCACGATTTCTTCATGACCCGCTACACCGAAGCCTATGCCAACGAGATCGCCAGCTTCATTTCGGCGATCGAGAAGGGCTCGAAGATATCTCCATCAGGCGCCGATGGTCTCGCAGCGCTGGCACTCGCCGATGCCGCGGTCCAGTCCGTCAAGGAAGGCAAGCTCATCAAGATCGGCTGACGGCCCTCTCCCGACCGGAAGCCATGCATGAGATGGCCGGGCTCCCGCCCGGCCATTTCGCGTATCAGAGATCTTTTGGCGAACCGCCTGCCGCGGTCGCCCCCCTCTGCCCTGCCGGGCATCTCCCCCACAGGTGGGGAGATTGGTTGGCTGCACCGGCTTCCCCAAACAATCAGCGTCGCAACACAGCAAAACGATAGATGAGCAGGAAGGTAGGCCACTTGTGATCTCCCCACCCGTGGGGGAGATGGCCGGCAGGTGTCCGACCCGGATAGATAGGTAACAGAACGGACCGTTTACATAGGTGACAGTTCTCTAGCAGCCGGGAGGGCCCGGCGATGGTTTGGAGAGAGACTGGCATCATGGACGAGCGGCTGC
>NZ_JBLYZH010000030.1:0-46485 GCF_048551595.1 Rhizobium sp. CRRU65
CAAGGTCGCCATCGTCGCCGCCATGCGAAAGCTCATCATCATGATCAACACTATTCTTAAAAGACGAACCCCATGGAACCAGCCCCAACAACACGGTTGCTGAGGTGCCCCGCAGGGGCCTCGAAGGACACGCCGCAACGCCGCTCCTTGCATGATCCGGCGCCGCAATACCCGCCTCGTCCTTCGAGGCCCCTGCGGGGCACCTCAGGATGAGGCTCTCTTAAACGCCGCCGCTCCGGGCGCTGGCGAGGTGTCAGCGTCCGCACGATGCTTCGTTGGATGCGCCGCTTGACCCGAGGATGTCACGGAGGCGACGACGGCCGGCGTGCTTCTCTCTTAAGCTTTAAGATGATGTTTCGGAGAGCATGGACGGCCGGTCGGCCAGGTGGACAGCGCTTGTTCGACGACAGCCTCGAGCATCTCGCGGCTGAATCCGACACGCCGCGGCCCATCAACCGCGTTGCAAAATTCTGGTGCTGACGTGATCTGTGGCAAGCTCCGCTGCCGGCGCTGGCCTACCAAGCAGATATCCTTGGCCGATGTCGCAACCCAGATCCTGAAGCCGCTGAAGCTGGCTCTCTTCTTCGATACCCTCGGCGGTTATCGTCACGCCAAGTCCCGCACCGAGAGCGATGATGGCCTTGATCACCTTGTCCTGCTTATCGTTGGTTTCGAATGAAGAGACGAAACTCCTGTCGATCTTTATCTTATCGAACCGGTAGTTGGATAGTTGTGAGAGGCTGGAATAACCTGTTCCAAAGTCGTCGAGAGCAATCCTGACCCCCGCGTTCACCAGATCGTCGAGGACGATTCGCGCAGTGACGGCGTCTTGGATGATGGCGCTCTCCGTCACCTCAAGCTCGACCCTGTGCGCCGGCAGACCGACATCGCCCAATATCTTGAGAATTCTAAGCCCCAGCAGTCGGTCGCTCAGTTGAATCGGAGAAAGGTTGAATGACAGGACGAGCTCATTTGGCCAGGAAAGCGCATCGGCGCAGGCGTGGCGAAGCAACTGGTCTGTCAATTCGACGATCAGACCGGCTTCCTCTGCCACCGGAATGAATTCGTTCGGTGGGATGAATTCGCCGGAGGCCGTCTTCCAGCGTGCCAAGGCCTCGAAGCCGATAATCCTATTCGTTTTCAGGTCCACGAGCGGCTGATAGTAGGGAACGATCTCTGCCTTCTTGATGGCTGCTCTCAGATCAGCTTCCAGCCGGACCCGCTTCGCCAACTCGTCCTGCATCGAAGGCACGAAGGGCTTCACCAGATTGCGCCCCTGCTTTTTGGCGACATACATCGCACAGTCGGAATGTCGAATGACCTGACCGAGGTCATCGCCGTTCTCCGGAAAAAGCGCGAAGCCGACACTGGCGCCGAGGTCGACGGCGACACCATTGAATGTGAACGGCTTGCCGATCACGGTCACGATGCGGTTCCCCAACGCAACAAGATCGGGATTTCCAGTGCGCCGCGCCAGAACAACGAACTCGTCTCCCCCAAGGCGGAAAACGCGCTCACGGGGAAAGAGGGAAGAGAGCCGCTGAGCAACAGTCTTCAGCACCGCATCACCGTGATCATGCCCCAGGAGATCATTGACCTTCTTGAAGCCGTCGAGATCGATGCTGAACACGGCATAGGTCTCTTGTGCCCTCTGATCGCTCATCGCCTGCGCGCATATAGAATCCAGAAATCTGCGGTTAGGCAGTTCGGTCAGCGTGTCGTGACAGGCAATCCAGTCTACGTTCTTTTCGGCCTGCAGCCTGCGATGAACCTCCCTCGAAAGATCCCGGATCCTCAGCGCGGAATAGATGAGCCCGAGAAACCCGGAGATATTCAGGGCGAGGAGCGCGTGGTCCAGCGGATAGTCATGATGCTTCTCGATAAACTCATCCAGCCCTTCATGCCATTGGAAGAGCCAAGATAGGCAGAAGAGAAGCAGGAAGATCGCGAGCCAGGCAACGATCTCGATCTGCGGTCTGGTTGGTTGGCTGCGAGGCATATGAACAGGCTCCTGTTGTGTGAAGAGCCGTCATGGCCAGTTTGGTACGCTCGTATCACCGAATGCCGATGACGGATGGCGCAACTTCACGGCATCGGCGGTCCTACGCCGTGATCGAAGACCGCCTCAATTCATTCGGGCGGAATTAAGAGGGCCGGTATCGCAGTGGCTGATGAAGCCGCGCAGCACCGACAAATCCCAAAGATCGTCTATGCGCCTGGTAGGTTAATGGTGGATTGCCTTTGCGAAGGCACGGGAGTTTCGCTGCGCACAATGGATATCTTTGCCGCAAATTGGATGAGGATTCGGTTCCGGTCCATCGGTCGCCGCACACAGCCATTCTTTCGATCGGCTGAAGAATCCGCCGGAGGATCGGCATCGAACCGACCGCCGTCAGACCCCGGATGGGTGCCGGGCGCATCCCGGAGCGATCAATCTGCCAGCATGGTATCCGCCAGGCTGTAGCAGTGGCTCGCCTGATAGGCGTTCCGACCTCGGTTCATGTGCGTCACATTGAAAGTCCGAATGGCGCGCAAGATGCGGCGCTCCGCGAGGAATTTGCGGATCGAGGCCGAGCCCCGCACAGTGATGCCGAAAATGTCCTCGCCGCGCGGAAAAAAATAACCGACGTCTTCGGGCGTCGTGACGCAGTGCTCGAGAAAAGGCTCGTCGACATCGCCCTGCGCGGGTGAATGGTCCGTAGTGAAATGCGAAAGATGCACCAGGAATCGTGCACGCAGGTCCTCGCCGTCGGCATAGAGCGTGAAAAGCTCCATCCAGCTCGCATTGACGCGGATGAGCGGCTTGTCTGAGGTCGAGGGCAGACAAGAAACCGACCAGTAGTGACGCTCGGTCTTGCGAGGGATGGGGATGCAGGTTTGCCCATATACCCTGAGAATTTCCAGAACGTCTTGCGCCTGCGGGCGACGAAGCAGCTTCTCGTACCGGGCGACGTATTTGAACCGCTGTTCCAGGGACTCCGAGCGCTCTTCGGCGTCGATCAAATCCGCCTCGCCTTCTACCCAATCGCGCTGCTGCTCAGGATCCAGAAACTTGCGCAGACCAGTGGTGCTGCGACGAGGGACCGTGCGCATGTCTGGTGCCATGTGAGACCCGTCTCCTCATCGCTTCACCGGCCTGATCCCGCACGTGTCCATAGAGCCGCGCGACGTTCGCTCCTGGTGGTGAGGCGCCGTTCGCAGCATTTGGCTTGCCGAGCGGTTTGCCGGCGCGGCGGACCAACGCAACCACCGCACCATAACATCCATCGAACGAATGGCGAAAGACTGACCTTCAGCAGGACCGAAAGCCAAAGCTTACCGACGACCAAACCGCTGTGCACTTTTGCCGGAATTATTCTAATAGACGAACGGATCGACTCCGGCCGCGGCATGGGTGCCCGGCTCTTTCGGATAGATCACGCCCTTGCGCAGGATGATGTTTGCATAGAGCCTGGGCTCGCCAGTCTGGATCAACGCATGGGCGGTCTTCACCCTTCCGTAGAAATCCTGGCCGATCAGCGGCACCACCTGCCGGTGCGGCTCGTGGCGGGCGCAGCAGTCGATCATCTCCTCATGCACGGGGTCGAGCTTGTCGCGCTCGGCCTTGACGGTCGAGCGGAAGATCGCTTCCGCCACGAAGTCGTCGATCGGCAGCACGCTGAGCACGGCATTGAGGACCGGGATGAGGTGGTGGCCGTCGAGCCGGATCAGCCGGCGGGCATGTTCGACGCCCGGATAATTGCCGTCGACGATGGCGATCTCGTCGCCGTGACCCATGGCGCGAAGCGTCAAAAGCAGCTCCGGGCTCAGCAGCGGGTCAAGTCCTTTCAGCATGGTCTACCTCCTTGAAGAGTACGTTCTGGTCGGTGAGGTAACGCGCAAAGATCGGCAGGCTGGCGCCGCCGATGGCGCGCGCCTGCGCGCCGACCGCGCCCTCGATGATTTCGGGCATGACGACGCCCTGCAGGTCGAGCTTGGCGGCTTCGTCGATCGTGGCCTGCACCACCCGGCTGCGCACCCAATCGGGAAAGCCGCCGTCGATCACAGCCGCGCTGAAATCGACGATCGAGGCGGCGGCAACGATCGCCTGCGCCAGCGCCTTGGCGCTGTCCTGGATCCAGGCTTCCATCGGCTCGCCGAAATCCACCCAGCCGTCGGCCGAATACCAGAGCGGCTCGGGATCGATGCCGCGCTCGCGCAGCATGTTTTCGAGCACGAAGATCGAGGCGATTTCGAGCAGCTGCATCGTCTCGCCGTTCTTGCCGCGCACCGGCAGCGGCCCGATCGCGCCCGCCGTGCCGGTGCGGCCGGAAAAGATCGCCGAATTGAGCACGATGCCGCCGCCGATGAAGGAGCCGATGAAGAAATAGACGAAATCTGGGTAGGACGGTCCGACGCCGAAGACCAGTTCGGCGCCGCAGGCGCTGGTCGCATCGTTCTGCATGAAGACCGGATGGGAGACGCGGGCGGCGATGTCGGCCTGCAGGTCGACGTCGCGCCAGACCTCCATGGCGCCCGGCGGGGCGCCCACCTCTTCGGCCCAGTTCCAAAGCTCGAAAGGGGCGGCGATGCCGAGGCCGGCGATGCGGCTACGTTGCTTGTCGTCGAGCCGGTCTTCCAGCTCCCGGATGCCCGAGGTGACGAAGGCGAGGATTTCATCCGGCAGCGGATAGGCATAGGTCCGGTGCAGCTGCATGCGGATGCGGCCGACGAAATCCATCAGCACCAGATCGGCGCTGCGCCGGCCCATCTTCAGGCCGAAGGAATAGACGGCATCGGGATTGATATGCATCGGGATCGACGGCTGGCCGACACGGCCGCGCACCGGTTCCCCGCGCGACAGCAGCCCTTCCTTTTCCAGCACCCGCATGATGACGGAGACAGTCTGCGCCGACAGCCCGCTGCGGCGTGCGATATCGGCCTTCGACAGTGCGCCGTAGAGACGCACCAGCGACAGCACGAGCCGTTCGTTATAGGCTCGCACCCTGACCTGGTTCGCACCTCCGGCCGGATTCAGAATTGGTGGCGGGACCGGCGTGTGTTCCGGTCCATCCAAGGTCGACATGGCCGCTCCTCCCGATCGTTGGCCTATGCCCGAATTCGATGGAGCATGCCACATCGAATTAATAATTCAATTGGATTTATTTATTGACAAGCCGATTTCTTTTCGCTCTTAATTGCCGTCGTCAAGGGCACGGGACCGCTGGGAGGCATTAGCGATCCACGGCGAAGTGTCATATCTTAAGCTTCCGGCCCCGCAGGGGCGGCGCCGGCAAACTCTGGGAGGAGTTCCATGAAGAAATCTGTTCTCGCTTTCGGCGCGCTCGCGCTTGGTGTCACCTTTTCCGCTCCTGTCATGGCGGCTGACGTTGCTGCCTGCCTGATCACCAAGACCGACACCAACCCCTTCTTCGTCAAGATGAAGGAAGGTGCGACCGCCAAGGCCAAGGAACTCGGCGTCTCGCTGAAGTCCTATGCCGGCAAGGTCGACGGTGACAGCGAAAGCCAGGTGGCCGCGATCGAAAGCTGCATTGCCGACGGCGCAAAGGGCATCTTGATTGCTGCTTCCGACACCAAGGGCATCGTGTCTTCGGTCAAGAAGGCCCGTGATGCCGGCCTGCTGGTCATCGCGCTCGACACGCCGCTCGAGCCGGCCGATGCCGCCGACGCCACCTTCGCCACCGACAACCTGCTTGCCGGCAAGCTGATCGGCCAGTGGGCCAAGGAAACGATGGGCGACAAGGCCAAGGATGCCAAGGTCGGCTTCCTCGACCTGACCCCGTCGCAGCCGACGGTCGACGTTCTGCGCGACCAGGGCTTCATGATGGGCTTCGGCATCGATCCGAAGGACCCGAACAAGATCGGCGACGAGGACGATGCTCGTATCGTCGGTCATGACGTGACCAACGGCAATGAAGAAGGCGGCCGCAAGGCCATGGAAAACCTTCTGCAGAAGGATCCGAGCATCAACGTCATCCACACGATCAACGAGCCGGCCGCTGTCGGCGCCTATCAGGCGCTGAAGGCCGTCGGCATGGAAAAGAACGTGCTGATCGTGTCGGTCGACGGCGGTTGCCCGGGCGTGAAGTCGGTCAAGGAAGGCGTCATCGGCGCCACCTCGCAGCAATATCCGCTGATGATGGCAGCCCTTGGCGTCGAAGCGATCAAGAAGTTCGCCGACAGCGGTGAAAAGCCGAAGCCGACCGAAGGCAAGTCCTTCTACGACACCGGCGTCTCGCTCGTCACCGACAAGCCGGTTTCCGGCGTCAAGTCGATCGACACCAAGGAAGGCACGGACAAGTGCTGGGGCTGAGCCCTGATTGCTGAAAGCAGACCGGCCGGGGCTTGATCCCCGGCCGTTTTCGACGGACGATGTGCCGTCGCCTCACGAACCGGCTAATCAAAGACCGGATGGATATCGGTGACGGCCCCCGCGCGAGTTCGGCGCGCGGATGCGGAGGAGGAACCATGACCGGAACACAGGAATTCGAACGTGTCCTCGACGGCAGCGACAAGAGCGTTGCCTCCTTCGAGCACGAGAAAGTCTCGCTGATCAAGCGCGCGCAGCATTTTCTGCACTCGACGCCGGCCGCCGTGCCGCTGATCGTGCTGGTGCTGGCGATCGTCATCTTCGGGATCACCATCGGCGGACGGTTCTTCTCGTCCTATACGCTGACGCTCATCCTGCAGCAGATCGCCATCGTCGGTATTCTCGGCGCCGCCCAGACGCTGGTCATCCTGACCGCCGGCATCGATCTTTCGATCGGCGTCATCATGGTGATCTCGGCGGTCATCATGGGCAATGTCGCCATCACCTACGGCATACCGACGCCGATCGCGGTCGCAGCCGGCATGCTTGTCGGCGGCCTTTGCGGATTGCTGAACGGCTTCCTCGTCGCCTACATGAAGCTGCCGCCCTTCATCGTCACGCTCGGC
The DNA here is from genome assembly GCF_048551595.1 of Rhizobium sp. CRRU65. Lineage (NCBI taxonomy): Bacteria > Pseudomonadati > Pseudomonadota > Alphaproteobacteria > Hyphomicrobiales > Rhizobiaceae > Rhizobium > Rhizobium sp. CRRU65. The sequence continues at coordinate 6,937 of NZ_JBLYZH010000030.1, forward strand.
ACCTGGAACATCGTCATGGCGACGAATTTCATCTATTCCGCCAATGAGACGATCCGCGACACCGACGTCGACGAAAAGGCGCCGCTGCTTCATCTTTTCGCCGTGAGCTTCAAGCTCGGCAGCGCCGTGCTGACCCTTGGCGTCATCGCCATGGTGCTGCTCGTCGTGGTGCTCTGGTATGTCCTCAATCACACCGCCTGGGGCCGGCATGTCTATGCCGTCGGCGACGATCCGGAGGCGGCCAAGCTCTCCGGCATTCAGACCAAAAAGGTGCTGCTGACCGTTTACGCCATATCAGGCGTCATTGCCGGCTTGGCCGCCTGGGTCTCGATCGGCCGCAACGGCTCGATCTCGCCGTCCTCGGCCGTCACCGATTTTAACCTTCAGGCAATCACCGCGACTGTGATCGGCGGCATCTCGCTGTTCGGCGGCCGCGGCTCCATTCTCGGCACGCTCTTCGGTGCGATGATCGTCGGCGTCGTGTCGATGGGCCTCAACATGCTCGGCGCCGACCCGCAATGGAAAGTCCTTTTGACAGGCGTGCTGATCATCGCCGCCGTCGCCATCGATCAGTGGATCAGAAAGGTTTCGGTGTAATCATGGCTCGCGAACCCCTTCTCACCGCCCGCGGTCTCGTCAAGCGTTATGGACGCGTGACCGCGCTCGACAATGCCGATTTCGACCTCTATCCGGGTGAAATCCTCGCCGTCATCGGCGATAACGGCGCCGGCAAATCCTCGCTCATCAAGGCAATATCGGGCGCGGTTACCCCGGACGAGGGGGTGATTACCCTCGAAGGCCGGCAGGTGCAGTTCCGCTCGCCGATGGAGGCGCGCGACGCCGGCATCGAGACCGTCTATCAGAATCTTGCTTTGTCGCCGGCGCTGTCGATCGCCGACAACATGTTCCTCGGCCGCGAGATCCGCAAACCGGGCGTGCTCGGCTCGATGTTCCGCATGCTCGACCGGCCGGCCATGGAAAAGCTGGCGCGCAACAAGCTGTCCGAACTCGGCCTGATGACCATCCAGAACATCAACCAGGCAGTGGAAACGCTCTCCGGCGGTCAGCGCCAGGGTGTTGCGGTCGCCCGTGCCGCCGCCTTCGGCTCGAAGGTCATCATCATGGATGAACCGACGGCCGCGCTTGGCGTCAAGGAAAGCCGCCGCGTGCTGGAGCTGATCCTCGACGTGCGCGCCCGCGGCCTGCCGATCGTGCTGATCTCCCACAACATGCCGCATGTCTTCGAGGTGGCCGACCGGATCCATATCCACCGTCTCGGCCGGCGGCTGACGGTGATCGATCCGAAGGAATACACCATGTCCGACGCCGTCGCCTTCATGACCGGCGCCAAGGCGGTGCCGACGGAGCCCGTCGCCGCATGAATGCACGCATCGATGAAATCGCCGGCGCAGTTCTTGACCGCGCCGGCCATTCCAAGCGTTTCCTGGTCGCCATCGCCGGACCGCCGGGTGCCGGCAAATCGACCATGGCCGACAATCTGGCGGAAGCGCTGAAGGCCAAGGGCGAAAGTGCCGAAGTCCTGCCGATGGATGGCTTCCACATGGACAACGCCATCCTGATCGAACGCGGCCTGCTGGCGCGCAAGGGGATTCCCGAGACCTTCGATGTCCGCGGTTTCCTCGATATCATTCGCGCCGTCAGGCTGGCCGATCAGGAGGTTCTGGTGCCGGTCTTCGACCGCTCGCGTGAACTCGCCATCGCCTCGGCCCGCCCTGTTTCCCCGGATCACCGCTTCATCATCGTCGAGGGCAATTATCTGCTCTTTTCGCTGGGCAAATGGGCCGAACTCGAAGGCGTCTTCGACTTTTCGATCATGCTGGCGCCGCCGATCGAGGTGCTCGAGGAGCGGCTCTGGGCGCGCTGGCGCGGTTACAACCTGACCGAGGAGGCCGCCAACGCCAAGGTCTACGGCAACGACCTGCCGAACGGCCGGTTGATCCTCGAAAACCGCCGCCCGGCCGATGTGACGCTGGAGATCGCGCTGGCGTAATGCCGCGCGACACGCATGAAAAAAGAGCTAAAGCGCGTCGCATGATTCAATTTCAATGCGGCGCGCTTTAGTGTTATCGAGACGGCAGACGCATCGCTTCGGAGGCCTGCCATGCAATCGATCACCATCCGCCGTCCTGATGACTGGCACCTGCATCTGCGCGACGGCGCCATGCTGGAGGGCGTGATCGCCGATACGAGCCGCACCTTCGCCCGCGCCATCATCATGCCCAATCTCGTGCCGCCGGTCGTCACGTCAGCTGACGCCAAGGCCTATCGCGAACGTATCCTCAAGGCCTTGCCTGATGGCCATCGCTTCCAGCCGCTGATGACGCTTTATCTGACCGAACATACCAGCCCCGATGACGTCGAGGAGGGGAAGAACAGCGGCCTCATCACCGCCGTCAAGCTTTATCCCGCCGGCGCCACGACCAATTCGCATGGCGGCGTCCGCGATATGGAAAAGGCGATGCCGGTGTTGGAGCGCATGGCAAAGATCGGCCTGCCGCTCTGCGTCCATGGCGAGGTGACGACGCCGGAGGTCGATATCTTCGATCGCGAGGCCGTCTTCATCGAAACCGTGCTCGATCCGCTGCGCCAGCGCCTGCCGGAGCTGAAGGTGACGATGGAGCATGTGACGACATCCGATGGCGTCGATTACATCAAGACGGCCAAGGGCAATCTCGCCGGTTCGATCACCACCCACCATCTGATCATCAACCGCAACGCCATCCTCGTCGGCGGCATCCGCCCGCACTATTACTGCCTGCCCGTCGCCAAGCGCGAAAACCACCGGCTGGCCTTGCGTGCGGCGGCCGTCAGCGGTGATGCCCGCTTCTTCCTCGGCACGGATTCCGCCCCGCATGTCGATCCGCTGAAGGAATGCGCCTGCGGCTGCGCCGGCATCTATACCTCGGTCAATACGATGAGCTGCCTCGCCCATGTCTTCGAGCAGGAGGGCGCTCTGGAGCGGCTCGAAGCCTTCGTGTCGCTGAACGGGCCGGCCTGGTACGGGCTTCAGCCGAACGAGGAGCGCATCACCCTGGCGAGGCAGGCCGACCCGGTCGTCTTTCCCGCGAGGATTGAAACCGGCGCCGGTCCCGTGACGGTGTTCGATCCGATGTTTCCCCTGCATTGGCAGGTGGTACAGCAGGCGTAAGCTTTCGGATTTCAATTTTAAATAGAATATTCATCTTAAACTTCGGCGCGACGTTAAACGCGTAACATTTGTATTGTGCGGTGCATCATTTGTTAACGGATGCATAAGACATTCCTCCTCGCGGACCCATAAGCTGCCATTCGAAGCGACAATAGCTGCGGAGACTGAAAAGCATGATGCTTGACTATAACTCCCTCCTGTTGGCGCTCGGCGTCTCCGCGGCCTGCCTTGCGGTGACGCTGATGGGCAGCTGGCTTGTCCGTCGCTCGGAAACCGTGTTGCTCACCGCCACCGTCGGCCTTGTCCTCGTCGTCAGCGGCATTTTTGTCTATAGCGCCTATGTCGATACGCCGGAGACATGGCTCGGCGTCGCCAATTTCGTGCTGTTTCATGCCGGTTTTGCCACCATCTGGGGCGCCGGCAAACAATTCCTCACCGGCCGGGTGTCTCTCCCCGCCATCGCGATCCGCGCGCTTGCGGCGATGGTCTTCTCCGTCGTGCCGATGCTGTCAGGCTATGACGGCATGGCCTTCATCGCCGACAATCTCGCCATCGCCCTTTTGCTCTTTGCCACCGCCCGGCAATACTGGCTCGCCCGTGCCGAAGCACCGGCGCCGCTCCTCGGCATCACAGTGCTCTATACGTTGACGGCGATCTCCTTCGTTCTCTGCGCCGCGGTGCTGATTTCAGACGGCAAGCTGGTGCTCGGCAAAGCCCCCAGCAACTGGGCCGAAGACCTGAGCCTTGCCGTCTGCATCGCCGGCATGACCGGGATCGGCGCGCTGTCGCTGGCGCTGCATCAATGGCGGCTCGCTGCCCGCCATCGCCTCGATGCGATCACCGATCCGCTGACCGGCCTGCTCAACCGCCGGGCCCTCTTCGACCAATACGGCACGCGCCCGATGGGAACTACGACGGCCGTCATCGTCTTCGATATCGACCATTTCAAATCCGTCAACGATCGCTTCGGCCATGCCGCCGGCGACCGCGTGCTCAATGTCTTTTCCGGCGAACTTTCGGCGCATTGCCGCACCGGCGACACCGCTGCCCGGCTCGGCGGCGAGGAATTCGTGCTGGTGCTGAAGGAGATCATGCCCGGCCGGGCGGAACTCACGGCCGAGCGCATCCGCCGGGCGTTCGAGGTGCGCGAGATCCATATCGACGACGAGGTGCTGACATGCACGGTCAGCGTCGGCGTCGCCCCCGGCCGTTCGAAGAGCTTGGATTTCGACACCATGCTGAGTGCCGCCGACAAGGCGCTCTATGTCGCCAAGCGCGCCGGCCGCAACCGGGTCGAGCTTGCCAGCTACCTCAAGGCGGTTCCCGTCGAGGCAACACGCACCGCGTCTTGATTCCTGACCGACCCTCTCATATTATCGCCCTCGGCCGGATGCGGCCAGCCGCCCCGCGACGCTTCTGCGTTAAGGTGAATGCATCCAGACAACATCCTTCACATCCCTTGCCGTTTGGCGATCGATGGCGAACGGGTCAGCAGACGCGGGCACTGATCTTCCTGTTTGCCGCCAACGGAAGGATGACATCATGCGCGATTTTCGCGATGCCAAGCTCATGGCAAAGACATTGCGGCAGGCCCTTGCCGACCGCGACATTTCGCTCACCCACAGCGAGACGCTCGAAATCGTCGCCCGGCAGTTCGGGCTCGATCAGTGGAATATCCTCTCGGCAAAGATCGATGCGGCGGGGGCTAACCCCTCTGCCATCGGCATCGAGCCGCCGATGCCGATCTTCCGCATCTTCTCTGTCGAAAAGGCCATGGAGTTCTATTGCGGCTTTCTCGGCTTCCATCTCGATTGGGAGCACCGTTTCGGCGAAAACTTCCCACTCTATTGCCAGGTCTCGCGCGACGGCATGGCGCTGCACCTCAGCGAACATTCCGGCGACGCCAGCCCCGGCGCCAAGGCCTTCGTCCGCGTCGCCAATGTGCGGGCCTATCACGCCGAGCTCTCAGGCAAGGACTACCGCTACATGAAGCCCGGCGTCGAGCAAGCGCCGTGGGGGCTCGAGATGACCGTCATCGACCCCTTCAGCAACCGCATCGCCTTTTGCGAGCAGACATAGTCCAGGGCAGCTTGGCTTACAGGTGACAAAGAGGGGGCAGTTCGAAGGTTGGAAGCCGCGATCGTGTGCAGACCTGCCGCTAAAGAGCTTCAGTGCCCGGGGCGACCAAGACCGGCGTTGAACTCTGAGGCGTCCGCGCACGGCGTCTTGATCCCGGACTGTCGTCTCGTTGTACACCCCACGGCCAAGTGGTGTTGTGCAGTGGCGTTTCTTCAATCTATCCGGCGCAGACTTTCCACAAAGACACCCCAACTGGTGCCCCGGCCCGAAACGGCGATCCGGTGTAGCGGTCCAAGTTCTCGCCTGATGTCATCAGGGACACGGCAAATTTCGTCGAATAACATCGGAACCCCTTCGACCTGAACCGGTGTCCGACATTTTGAGTCTCCCCATTCATGTGCGTCGACGACGGTGAAGGAAAGCTCTACCTGATGGCCAGCGATCACGGCGAATAGCATCGGCACAGCGATGACGACGAGATGCTTTCCGAGGAAATAACCAGCAACCGGAGCGATTAGCAGGCCGAAACCTTTCTTCACGCCGTCGGTGTCGTGCCTGCTCCTCAAAATAAGCCAGAACGGCAATGCCGCAGAGACCACGCCGACGGCGAGAGCAGGAAGGGCCGCCTTGGAAATCCACTCGTTTGACGGCAGAAAGTTAAAGCCGGATATCTGGACGAAAATGGCAAGTACAGTCGGCAAAAACAGCATGGTCAGAAGGATCCCGCCCGGTTTACCGAGCGGCCATTCGACACTCTCTTCCTTCGACCCCATGGACAACGTACCGCTCTTTACATCGCAACATGTCAATCACTCTGTGACACATTTCGGCTGGCGGCTTCAAGGGGCACGATCAGGCAGCAAAAACCATTTTGGCTGCGTCTAAGAGGTCGCGGAACCCCCTTATACACCAACGACAAACTACAAGGATGGCGCTCCCTTGGATGTCGGCGCTTGCATCTCCGTCCTTGGAACCTACAGTCACACCATCGACGTTGTTTCAATGGAAATGAGTCCTGGTCGGCAGGGTGGGAACCAGATGAAATGTGTTTCGGTCCTGATTTTAGCGTTCCTGTCGATTTTTTTCGGATGGTTATTCTATGAAAGGTACTGGAAGTTCCGAGATTGCATATCGCAGGCCCTATCCAGTTGCCTCACTCCCGACGGTGACAATCTAACGCAAGGCGGCTCTCTGTGGGCTGGTTTGGCAGGGCTGTTCTTGTTGCTCGCTGTGATCTCAGCCTGGCGCGCGTTCCGCACCCGGGATGCTGGCAAATAGCCGGAACGAGTAGGACTTTGTCTTAGCCGGCCGAATGTGGGTCCATACTATAGGGATAGACCGGATGATCGGCGCCGATGGCATCCCGAACGCGACCGGACCAGGCGGCGAAGGCGGAATAGGCTGCGAGAGAAAAGCCGCAATCCTCGGCCCGGTGGCTATAGGCGTAAACCGCGATATCCGCGATCGTCAGCTGCTGGCCGACAAGAAATAGGCTGTCGCTGAGGCTGCGATCGATGGCGGCAAGCGCGCGGGCTGCGGCTTCGCGCTTGCCCGCGACCATGCTCTGGTTACGCTCCAGCCGTCCCGTCAACGTCCAGAAGCGCAGCGAGCCGATGACCGGCTCGACATGATACTGTTCGAAAAACAGCCATTGCATGACCTTGGCGCGCAGATAGTGATCTGACGGCAGGAAGCGCGTGCCCTCGGCAAGATAGGTGAGGATCGCATTGGATTCGGCGATCGCACGGCCATCGTCGAGTTCGAGAACTGGGATGGCGCCCACCGGATTGAGTTCCAGGAACGCCTCGGTGCGGCTCTCGCCCTCGAAGATCGAGACGATACGGCTGTGATAGGGCATGTCGAGCAGGCCGAGCAAAACCCGGACCTTCCAGCCATTTTGCGACGGCAGATAATCGTGAAGCGTAAACATAACGGTCCTTTCGCGGCGATTGCCCAACATCGCATGCCCGCCCGGGGCCAACCACCCGATTCCTGAAAGGCGCGTCGGATCGCCGGGAAGCAACCATTCAGACGATCATCAACGCCCGCACGAAGGCGACGGAGGCAAGCAGCGAGGCGATCGTCCGCACATGGTTCCACCACGTCCAGTCCCTGACATAGGTGGCCCAGAGCTGAACCGCTTCCGGCCCATTGCCGCCGACCTTTGCCAGCGCATCGTTCATCGGCACGTTGAAGATGATGGTCGAGAGGAAGGAGGCGATGATGTAGAGAGCTGCACCCGCCAGCATCAGAAAGGATGCCCCGCCGCGCCAGTCGATCAGGGCGAGCACGGCGATGACGAGGCAGAGGATCGCCGTCGGCACGAAGAGGCCCATGAAGGGCGAGCGGACGATCGTCACGTTGATCGAGTTCATCGCCGCAATGCCTTGCTCTGCCGGGATCCGCGAGAAGGCGGTCATGATGAAGGTCGAGAAGGCGAAGAAGATGCCGGCGACGAGGCCGCTGCCGATCGCCGCGGCCACGAGGAAGAGGGTGAGAAAGATCTGCATGGTCAGGCGCTCCATAGTCCGGTTGCCGCGGTCCGGCGGGCATATTCGCTGAAATCGGTGGCGGGACGGCCGAGAATTTCGGCGACACCGCCCATGGTGCCGGAATTGCGCCCATCGAGCACCTGGCTGAAAAGCTCCTCCAGAAGATCGATCAGGCCCTGCGGCAGGCCGGCATCCGCAAGCCCGCCGGTGAAATCCGCCATCGACACCTGCTCATATTCGATCGGCCGCCCGGCGGCCTGGGCGATCTCGGCGACCGCCTGACGGAATGTCAGCGCCCGCGGGCCGGTCAGTTCGTAAGTCTTGTTGCGATGGCCGGGATCGGTCAAGGCGGCGACGGCGGCATCGGCGATGTCGTCGGCATCGATGAAAGGTTCGCTGATCTCGCCTGCCGGCAATTGCAGCCGGCCGCCAATGATCTGCTCGACAAAGGCGCCCTCGCTGAAGTTCTGGCAGAACCAGGAGGCGCGCAGGATGGTGGTGTTTATGCCGGAAGCTTTCAGCGCCGCTTCGCTTCGCTGCGCGCCCTCTTCGCCGCGGCCGGAAAGCAGCACGATATGCTCAAGGCCGCATTCCACAGCGACCCTGGCGAGCGCTTCGATCGCTTCCGCCGCCCAGGCGACGGAAAGATCCGGCTGGAAGGCGACATAGGCGCTCGATGCGCCGTCAAGCGCGCCGCGCCAGGTCGACCTGTCCTCCCAGTCGAAGGGCCGTGCGCTGGAGCGCGACGCCGCACGAACGGTGAGGCCGCGCTCTTCCAGACGCTTGATGATGCGGCTGCCGGTCTTTCCCGATCCACCAACGAGGACGATTTCGGAAGTCTGCATGTCAAAACTCCTCCCAAACTTTCAAACAAGAGAAATTCTCTCATTTGCAAAATGAGATAATCTCTCTTATTTTGTTTGTCAACGTGGAAAAAGGAAAGAGCATGTCGGAACAGCCGGTCGCAACGCGCAGGCGCCAGCAGGAGTCTACCGGCCAGCTGCGCCGCATCCCCAGCCAGCAGCGTGGCCGCGAGCGCTTCGAAAAGATCCTCACCGTGGCCGCCGAGCTGATCGAAAGCCATGGCAGCGACGGCCTGAAGATGAGCGAGATCGTCGAAAAGGCCGGCCTTTCCTTCGGCGCCCTCTACCAATATTTCCCCGACAAGACCTCGATCATCCGCACATTGGCCGAGCGCTTCAACGAAGAGGGCAGGCGGTGTGTCGAAGAGGAGCTGGCGAAGGTGACCGACGCTGCGGCCCTGCAGGGCGCGCTCGCTAATATCGTCGACGAATATTACGCCTTCTTCCGCCGCGAGCCTGTCATGCGCGACATCTGGCATGCGACCCATACCGACAAGCTGCTGCAACAGGTCGATGCCGAGGACATGGAATTTCATGCCCAGGCATTTCTCGCCGTGCTTATCCGTCTATGGCCGGATCGCGACCGCAGGGAGTTGCTCGTGATCGCCCGGCTGACGATGCAGTTGCTTGCCGCCGCCGTGCGTTATGCCGTTTCGCTGGATGCGGAGGAGGGCGCCCAGGCGATCGCCCTGTTCAAGAAGATGCAGATCGTTGATATCGGCAGTCTGCTGCAATAGCCCCGCCTTTCGTCTGGAAACGTCGGGCTCTTGCTGCTATTCCCGCAAGGATCCAAGCCGAAGGAGAGCCGCATGATCCAGACCACATTTCCCGACCGCGCCGTGATGGCTGAATTGCTGGCCAAGATGCTCTGGGAAATCAAGGCGGTGCATTTCAATGCCGCCCAGCCCTATAAACTCTCCTCCGGCATGGCGAGCCCTGTTTATATCGATTGCCGCAAGCTGCTCTCCTTCCCGCGCATCCGCTCGACGGTGATGGATTTCGCCGCCAGCACCCTGCTGCGCGATGGCGGCTTCGAGCAGTTCGATTGCATCGCCGGCGGTGAGACCGCCGGCATCCCCTTCGCCGCCCTGCTTGCCGATCGTCTCGGCCTGCCGATGATCTATGTCCGCAAGCAGCCGAAGGGCCATGGCCGCAATGCCCAGATCGAAGGCAATATGCCGGAAGGGTCGCGCGTGCTCGTCATCGAAGACCTGACGACAGCAGGCGGCAGCATGTTCAAGTTCATCGATGCGGTCCGTGCCGCCGGCGGTATCGTCGATCACGGCATCGCGCTGTTCTTCTACGGCATTTTTGGCGAACAGCGCTTTGCCGACGGCAAGGTCAGGCTGCATCACATCGCCACCTGGCGTAATGTTCTGGCCGTTGCCAAGGCGCAGAAGCTCTTCGACGACAAGACGCTTTCGGAAGTCGAGGCCTTCCTCGATGCGCCGCTCGCTTGGTCGGGAAGGAATGGCGGGGTGAGTGAGCTTTCGCTCTAGCCAGTTGACAAAAGCTCGCTTAATCGGTTGATGAACGTATAAGTGCTGTTGGAGGAATACGATGATTTTGTGCTGCGGCGAAGCCTTGATCGACATGCTGCCGAGGGACACGACGCTCGGCGAAAAGGGCTTTGCGCCCTATGCCGGCGGCGCAATCTTCAACACCGCCATCGCGCTCGGCCGCCTCGGCATCCCGACCGCCTTCTTCACCGGCATCGCCGATGACATGATGGGCGAAATCCTGCTTGAGACGCTGAAGGCGAGCAATGTCGATTACAGCCCATGCGCCATCACGTCGCGTCCCTCGACGATCGCCTTCGTCAAGCTGGTGAACGGCCAGGCGACCTATGCCTTCTACGACGAGGGCACGGCCGGCCGGATGATCACCACGGCCGACCTGCCCGATCTCGGCGACGATTGCGAGGCGCTGCATTTCGGCGCAATCAGCCTGATTCCGAGCCCCTGCGGCGAAACCTACGAAGCCTTGCTCGACCGCGAAGCCGCAAGCCGCGTCATCTCGCTCGATCCGAATATCCGTCCCGGTTTCATCAAGGACAAGCCGTCGCATATGGCCCGCATCAAGCGCATGGCCGGCAAAGCCGACATCGTCAAATTCTCCGATGAGGATCTCGAATGGTTCGGCCTGCAGGGCGACCATGATGCGCTCGCCGCCCATTGGCTGAACCACGGCGCCAAGCTCGTCGTCATCACCAAGGGCGCGGAAGGCGCTTCCGGTTATACCAAGGAGCGCAAGGTAACAGTGCCGAGCGAGCGCGTCACCGTCGTCGACACGGTCGGCGCCGGCGATACCTTCGATGCCGGCATCCTGGCGTCGCTGAAGATGGATAATCTGCTGACCAAGCGCCAAGTCTCCTCGCTGGATGAGCAGGCGCTGCGCAACGCCCTGACCCTCGGCGCCAAAGCCGCCGCCGTCACCGTCTCCCGCGCCGGCGCCAATCCGCCCTGGGCGCGCGAGATCGGTCTTTAAGGCTCGAGCAAGCCTCCGCCTCTCATCCTCTTGTCGGCACCTTTCTCCGTAAACACGGGGCGAAGGGGATGTGCCGCGGCCTCTCCGTTCCCCTTGACGTCCGGTATGGCACGTCCCCTCTCCCCGTTCTTCGCGGGGAGAGGGTTAGGGTGAGGGGCAAATCTCGAACGCTTATTTCGCGGGCTTCGCCGGCACCAATCCGCCCCGGGTGCGCGCCTGACTTTCCTTCTTGATCGGCCGACCGACCGGGCAGACCTCCTGCACGAAGCCGTTGAGCGTGTTGACGAGATTGTTCTCGATCAGGGAATAGTGGACGAACTGGCCCTGTTTCTCTCGTCTGATCAGACCCGCAGCTTCGAGGATGGAAAGATGCTGCGAAACGGCTGGCTTGGACATGCTGAAGCGGTCAGCGATCTCGCCAGCGGTCAGACCCGATGCCGAGAGATAGGCGAGGATCTTCCGGCGCGGCGCACTGGAAAGCGCGTGGAATACCCGCTGGGCGGCGCTGACGGAGCGGCCTTCTACAGCGTCATCGAAAGTCTCTTCGTCCAAGTCCGGTCTCCGTGCCTGCGGCATCATCGCATCGATCCGTTAATCAATTAAGAAGTTAATGCATTGCTTAATTGTTTTCGTTCGTGCAAAGTAATTAGGTAATTTCTTAAATAATGAATTGGTAGGCGATGTTCAAGTAGAGAATGCGCCCGATGGGAAGGAGTTTGTCATGAGCAGTATTTCCACTGGACGAATGATTGACAACAGCAGCGATGCGGTGAAGGGCAGAGTGGTCTGGATGCCCGCAAAGTCGATCTGGATCACCGCCATGACCTTGATTGCCGTCATTGGTGGTCCACTGACCTTCACCTGGAGCGCCTTTGCCGTCTTTATCCTCTTGACCGCCATCACGATCTGCCTTGGTCATTCGGTCGGCATGCACCGGCTGCTGATCCATCGCTCATTCAGCACTCATACCTGGATCGAGCACTTTCTCATCTATCTCGGTACGGTGGTCGGCATGGCCGGCCCCTTCGGTATGATCTACGCGCACGACATTCGCGACTGGGCGCAACGGCAGCGAGACTGCCATGACCTCTATGCCCATCGGCGGTCTTTCTTCATCGATGCCTTCTGGCAGATGCATTGCATCGTGGCGCTGGACCATCCGCCGCGTTTCGTCCTCGAGGAGCGCGAGCGGCGCGACCGCTTCTATCGTTTTCTGGAGGCGACATGGATGGCGCAGCAGATTCCCTTGGGACTCGCGCTCTTTGCGCTCGGCGGACTGCCATGGGTGGTCTGGGGTATTGCCGTGCGGATATCGGTGTCGCTGACCGGACACTGGCTGGTCGGCCATTTCGCGCATCGAGACGGCCATCAGGGCTGGAGTGTCGATGATGTCGCGGTACAGGGCTATAACCTCCCGCGTTTCGGGCTGGTGACTTTCGGCGAGAGCTTCCACGGCAATCATCACGCCTTTCCGGATTCGGCGCGGCTCGGCATCGAGCCGGGGCAGCTGGATCTCGGTTGGTATTTCATCGGGCTGCTGGCAAGGCTCGGTCTGGCTTCGGCGATCAAGCTGCCACATACGATCGTGCCAAGGCGAGGGTTGAGACGCGTCAACGCAACTGAAACGGCGGGCGACAGTCATCCGCCACATCACGCAGCAGGTCACGCGGAATCTCGCCCGTAAGTGCCTCCTCCTTGCCGCTACGTCTCGATTCCCTCTTCTTCCCTCGGGTCCGAAGGACGGGTCGACGTCGATCGATCAGGAGCCTATCCGGGAGTCACGCTCCGGTCGAAGCTCGGGAGCAAGCACGAGATCCCCCAAGAAGTTTTCGCACCAAAGCGAGACGTCGTGGGTTAGCAGATGCTCCATCATCATGCTCCAGCGGTCGCGGCGCTCCTCCAGCGACATGGCAAGGCCCTTGGCGATGGCATTGGCAGTGCCTTCGACATCGTAAGGATTGACCAGCAGTGCGCCCTTCAACTCGCGAGCCGCACCGGCGAAGCGCGATAGCACCAATACGCCCGGGCGATCCGGGTCCTGGGCGGCGACATATTCCTTGGCGACGAGGTTCATGCCGTCGCGCAACGGCGTGACCAGCCCGATCGTCGCCAGCCGGTAGAGGCCGGCAAGCACGTTGCGGCTGATCGATCGGTTGACATAGCGGATCGGCACCCAGTCGACCGTTCCGATGGCGCCGTTGACACGGCCGGCCTGTTCGGCGACCATCCCCTGCATATGCTCGTATTCGGGAACTTCCGATCGCGATTTTGGCGTGACCTGCAGATAGGTGACCTTGTTCTGGTAGGCAGGATTGCTGGTGAGGAAGGTTTCGAACGCTTCCAGCCGCTGAATGATGCCCTTCGAATAATCGAGGCGGTCGACCCCGATGATCATGTCCCGGCCTTCAACGCTGCGCCGGGTCTTCTGTACCATGATATTGTTTGCGGCTCTCTCGGCGAATTCGGCGAAGGCAGCAGTTTCGATCCCGATCGGATAGGCGCCGGCCTTGAATATCCGCCCATGGGAATCGAACAATCCATTTCCGAGGTCGTCGCCAATTCCCTCCCTTCTGAGATACCCGGCAAAGTTCTGGAGGTCGTAGTCGGTCTGGAAGCCGACGAGATCGTAATGCGAGAGCCCGCGCATGATTTCCTCATGGACGGGCATCGTGACGAGAATGTCGGCCGGCGGCCAGGGAATGTGCAGGAAGAAGCCGATCCGGTTTTTCAGCCCCATTTGGCGCAGTTCGGCCGCCAGCGGAATGAGGTGGTAATCATGAACCCAGATGATGTCGTCCGGCTCGATCATCGGCGCCAACCTGTGGGCGAAGAAGCGGTTGACGCGGAAATAGCCGGCCATTTCCTTCCGGCCATATTCGGCGAGGTCCAGGCGGTAGTGGCAGATGGGCCAGAGAACCCGGTTTGCGAAGCCGCGATAATATTCCTCGACGTCGGTGTCGGTGAGATCGGTCAGCGCATAGGTGATGTTGCCCTTCTGCAGCTGTGACAGCGGGCCAGGTTCCCTGTCCCCGCTCGATTCTCCCGACCATCCCATCCAGATGCCGCCCCGCTCCTGCAGGGCTGCCTGCAGCGCGACGGCCAGGCCGCCGGCAGCGGCGCTCCCATCTTTGGCCGGCATGGGAACACGATTGGAAACGACGACAAGACGGCTCATGAGCTTCCTTTGGTGAAGATAGGCCATGAAAACGCTGGGTGACGAGCGTCTTGAGGCATCTCCTGAACTTGGGCAGGGACCATGCAGTGAAGGCGCCGACATCGACAGAGCCGACCCGGACGCGAGCGCCGGGTGCAGATGCCAACAAGAACAACGAACGGCGCATTTTCCGCACAGATTTTGCTTGAATCTAGGGCGATTCCAACGAATTGAAAGAATTCATTCTATAATTTTTTGATTAGGAGAACGTTCATCCGGTTTCGCACCGTGGGCCCCATCAAAAGGGATGTGCCAGGCCGACCGCTATCAGTTCGCCATTGCGGCGGCAATGTCGATGTTGGCGCCAATCCGCCCCGGCGCGTGAGATTGATTTGTAAGGTTGGAGCCAGCGTCAGCGCGCCTGCCGGCGCCCTCTCCCCGTTCTGACGGGGAGAAGGAAATATGCCGTGACCTCTCCGTTCCTCACTCGCCTTTCGCAGGGCACGTCCCTCTTCCCGTCAGAACGGGGGTCCGGAGGACGGGTCGAGACGAGTGGCTTGACCCCGGCAAGGTTAGGGTGAGGGGCAATCTCGATCGCTTACTTCGCCAGCTTCGCCAGTGCCGCAACCAGGCCCTGCGTCGAAGAGTCATGCGATGCCGCACTTTCCTTGCCTTCGACGACAGGCAGCAGACCCGTTGCCAGTTCCTTGCCGAGCTCGACGCCCCACTGGTCGAAGGAGTTGATGCGGAAGAGCACGCCTTCGACGAAGACGCGGTGTTCGTAAAGCGCGATCAGCCGGCCGAGCGCATAAGGGGTCAGCTTGTCGTAGACGAAGGTGATCGACGGCCGGTTGCCGTTAAAGACACGGTGCGGCGCGATGAAATCGGCCTTTTTGTCGTCCATGCCCTTGTCGGTCAGCTGCTTTTTGGCCTCTGCGAAGGTGCGCCCTTTCATCAGCGCTTCCGACTGGGCGAGAACGTTGGAGATCAAGAGCTGGTGCTGGTGGCGCAGCTCCGGCTCGAAGGCGTTGGCAGCGATCATGAACTCCGCGGGGATGATGCTCGTGCCCTGATGGATGAGCTGGTAGAAGGCGTGCTGGCCGTTGGTGCCGGGCTCGCCCCAGACGACGGGGCCGGAATTGCCTTCGACCGGCGTGCCGTCGATGGTGACGCCCTTGCCGTTCGATTCCATGTCGAGCTGCTGCAGATAGGCCGGGAAACGCGACAGGCGCTGGTCGTAGGGCAGGATGGCGCGGGTGGGGTAGCCCAGCACATTGCGATGGTAGAAGCCGATCAGGCCGAGCAGCACAGGCAGGTTTTCGGTAATCGGCGCCTTACGGAAATGATTGTCGACGGCGTGGGCTCCGTCGAGGAACTTGCCGAAATTCTCAGGGCCGACTGCGATCATCAGCGGCAGGCCGATCGCCGACCAGATCGAGTAACGGCCGCCGACCCAGTCCCAGAAGCCGAAGACGCGGGCGCTGTCGATGCCGAAGGCGGCGACCTTGTCGAGCGCCGTCGAGACGGCGGCGAAGTGGTGCTGCACGGCCGCTTCGCCGAGCGCCTTGGCGATGAAATTGCGCGCCGTCTGCGCATTGGTCATCGTCTCGACGGTGGTGAAGGTCTTCGAGGCGACGATGAACAGCGTCGTTTCCGGCTGCACCAGCTTCAGGATATCGGCGATATGGGCGCCGTCGATATTGGAGACGAAATGCGCGCGCGGACCGTCATGGAAGGGGGCAAGCGCCAGCGTCGCCATCACAGGGCCGAGATCCGAGCCGCCGATGCCGATATTGACGACATCGGTGATCGCCTTGCCGGTCGCACCCTTCAGCGTGCCGGAGCGGACGTCGTCGGCAAACTTGCCCATGGCGGCAAGCACCGCATTGACGTCGGGCATGACATCCTTGCCGTCGACCAGCACCGGCGTGTTGGAGCGGTTGCGCAGCGCGGTGTGCAGAACGGCGCGATCCTCGGTGAAATTGATCGTCTTGCCGGAGAACATTTCCTCGCGCTTCGTCTCGACGCCGCCGTCTTCGGCGAGCTTCACCAAGAGCTTGAGGATGTCGTCATTCACCGCCGTCTTGGAAAAATCCATCAGCAGGTCGTCAAGCGCGACGGAAAAGCGCGAAAAGCGCTGCGAATCGGTGGCGAAGGCGGCACGGATATCGGTTGCCTTGGTGGCATCAGCGGTGCTTTTCAGCTGTTCGACGATGGCGTTCATGGGAGGCTCCTTTGGAGGCGGAAAGGTTGCGGAAACTATTCGCTTTCTCACCCGCAAATCAAGTTCAGCCACCTGTCGAAATGGAAAAAAGCCACCCGCGGCAAGCGGATGGCACCTTCAGGAAAGCCTCTAATTCATCAAATCGTCGAATTCAGCCGCGCAGGTCCTTGCGCAGGATCTTACCAACAGGCGACTTCGGCAGCTCGGTGCGGAACTCGATGAAGCGCGGCCGCTTGTAGTTGGTGAGGTTGGCGATGCAATGGGCTTTCACCTCGGCTTCCGTCAGGTTCGGATCCTTCCTGACGACGAAGAGTTTGACCGCCTCGCCGGAATGTCCGTCCGGCACGCCGATGGCTGCGGCCTCGAGGATGCCGGCATGCATGGCGGCGACTTCCTCGATCTCGTTCGGATAGACGTTGAAGCCGGAGACGAGGATCATGTCCTTCTTGCGGTCGACGATCTTGGTATAGCCGCGGTCGTCCATGAAGCCCATGTCGCCCGAGCGGAAATAGCCGTCATCGGTCATCACCCGCGCCGTCTCCTCCGGCTTCTGCCAGTAGCCGGCCATCACCTGCGGCCCGCGGATGCAGATCTCGCCGACGTCGCCGAGCGGTAGCGAATTGCCAGCTTCGTCGCGGATGTCGAGTTCGGTGGAGGGAAGCGGCAGCCCGATCGTGCCGGTGAACTCGGGCGAATCGAAGCGGTTGGCGGTGGCAACGGGCGATGTCTCGGAAAGGCCGTACCCCTCTGTCACTGCCGTGCCTGTCATCTTCAGCCAGCGGTCGGCGACCGGGCGCTGCACAGCCATGCCGCCGCCGAGCGACATGATCAGCGAGGAGAAGTCGAGCTTGGCGAAATCGGCATTGTTCATCAGCGCATTGAACAGCGTGTTGAGGCCGGGGAAGATATGCACCTTCGACTTTTCGAATTCCTTGACGAGACCGGGAATGTCGCGTGGATTGGCGATCAGGATATTGTGGGCGCCGAGCGACATGCCCATCAGCGAATTCACCGTCAGCGCAAAGATGTGGTAGAGCGGCAGGGCGCAGAGGAAATTCAGCACCTCCGGCTCTTTCTTGCGCTCGAAGGCCGATCGAAGCCAGAGCGACAGCTGCGCCTTGTTGGCAAGCAGGTTCTGATGCGTCAGCACCGCGCCCTTGGCAACGCCCGTCGTGCCGCCGGTATATTGCAGGAAAGCGATATCGCTGCCCGTCAGCGTCACCGGCTGGAGCTTTTTTCCCGCACCTTCACGGAGCACCTGGCCGAAGCTCTTGTGCTGAGGGATCGACCAGGAGGGAACGAGCTTCTTCACCTTGCGCACGACGAAATTGACGATCAGCCCCTTCGGCCCCAGCATTTCCCCGAGCGAGGTGACAACGACGTGGCGAAGGTCCGTCTTGTTGAGAACCTGCTCGACCGTGCGTGCGAAATTTTCCAGCACGAAGATCGCCTTGGCGCCGGAATCCTTCAACTGGTGTTCGAGTTCGCGCGGCGTATAGAGCGGGTTGACGTTCACCACCACGAGGCCGGCGCGCAGGATGGCATAGGTGGCAATCGGGTTCTGCAGCACGTTCGGCATCATCACAGCGACGCGGTCGCCCTTCTGAAGGCCGGTGCTCTGCAGCCAGGCGGCGAGTTTGCGCGTCTGGCTCTCCAGTTCGCGGTAGCGCATCCCCTTGCCCATGCTGGAAAAGGCGGTCCGGTCGGCATAACGGGCGCAGGATTTTTCCAGCAGTTCGGCAAGCGAGGCATATTCCAGCGGCGGAATCTCTGCCGGAACGATATCGGGGTAGGCGGCAAGCCAGGGCTTGTCCGGCCTGGCGCCGTTTGGATGGACGGAAATGCTGTTCATCTGTCTCTCTCCCCTGCGGCCGCCGCGCCGACATCATTCGGCAGATAACCAGAAAGATCCTCCATCTTCCAGTCCGGCAGCTTATGCCATTGCCTGAATGGTTCAAGCCGAATGAAGCTATACTAACCTTGACGTAAACGTCAACATTCTGCCAGCACACGATCATGGAGAGGATGGGGAACTTTGAGTCCGCCGTGACGTTGATCTTGCATACTCACCATGAGGAAACACCAAAAGGAGGTGCACAATGTTGAACCAGGATACTGACGCCACCCGCCGTGACCCGAATGTCAAGGTCACGCACTCGCTGATCGCCAGCGACCGCGTCGAGGGCACCCGTGTCTATGGGGCCGATGGCAAGCATATCGGCTCGATCGAACGCCTGATCATCGGAAAGCTCGACGGCCGTGTTGCCTATGCCGTGCTGAGCTTCGGCGGCTTCCTGGGCATCGGTCATGATCACTATCCGCTTCCCTGGGAAAAGCTGAACTACGACACCCAGCTGGATGGCTATCGCATCGACCTGACCAAGGAGCAGATCGAAGGCGCCCCGAGCTATTCGGACGATGACGACACCTGGTACAACGACAATGGCCGCCGGGTCTATGATTACTACGGCGTGCCGCCCTACTGGATGTAACGTCGTCCGATAGGCCGAGCTGGAAGGGCCCCGCGGATGCGGGGCCTTTTTAGTGTTTGGCTCGTGCCGACCGCCGCCCCTCACCCTAACCCTCTCCCCGTAAAAACGGGGAGAGGGGACGTGCCCTGCGAGAGGCTGGCGGGGAACCGAGAGGCCGCGGCATATCCCCTTCGCCCCGCGAGCGGGGAGAAGGTGGCGGCAGCCGGATGAGAATCTGTGTTGGTTGTCAAGGGGGATTTGGGGTCCAGAGGCGATCCTGAGATAGAAGGCAGTTTGCCAGAACGAGCAATTTACGCATGACGGCGACCAAGATGACCTTCGCTGGTTTTCCTGCGGCTTTGAGTGTGTCTGCGAAACGAGCAAGGGTGGGATTGTATCGACGGGCCGACAAGGCGGCCATGTAGAGCGCGCGCCGGGGTGCGGGCCTGCCGGCGCGGATGGAACGACGTCCGGTTCGGGCACCGCTGTCGTTAGCGATTGGGGCAAGCCCTGCCAGCATGGCGGCCTGCTTGCCCGAACAACTGCCCAACTCGTCCATGCCGGCCATCAATGCCAGGGCCGTGACGCGGCCGATGCCGGGAATGGAGGTGAGGATCTCGGCCTTGCGGTAGAGCTGCGGATCCTCGCCGACACGTCGCTCGATCTCTTTGTCGAGACGTTCGACATGCTGTTCCAGCCGACGCACGAGACGGTTGAGTTCGCCGCGCAGAAGGGCGGTGGTGGCAGTCTTGCTGCGGTTCTGCAGGGCGGTGATGTCGCATTTGGCTGCCGATCGTGCATTGACCAGCTCCTGCAAGGCCTCAACGTGAGGACTTGGTGGCGTGTCGGCCGGCGGGCGCAGGCTCTCGGCCAGGAGCGCCAGGAAACGGGCATCGAGACGGTCGGTCTTGGCGAGATAGCCGCAGGCACGGGCAAACATGCGGGCGCGCAGCGGATCGACCACGGCGACGGCAAAGCCATCGAGCCAAAGCGAGCGATGGGCGGGGCGATGGAACTTGCCGGTTGCCTCCATCACGATGTTTTTGGGCCGATGCCTGGCCAGCAGCCGTTTCAGCTGGCGGATGCCGGTCTTGTCATTGCTAAACCGCCGGCTTTCGCCCAGCGGATGCAGATGAATATCGAGCCACTCTTTACTCACGTCCACACCGGCATAAACTACCGGCATCGCGTCTTCTTGGAACGAAACCTTGCCTTGCATGCGGGACTTGCTCCCCATCATCTGTTCAGGACAAACGCGAGGACGGCCGGACCAATCCCATCCCCGGTTCAAGCCAAGGGGCCTGCGGTCCCGGCCGTCCGCACTCCGGCGGATGGCCATCCGCCGGAGTGCGCACCAATCATCCAACAATCAGTGCAAATTGAACATGCAAGGGGCTTTCCTAGCGCCCGGCGGTGAGATCGTTGGCCGACCGTAGAACGGTGCCGAAGACAATGCCGTCTGCCCCGATCGCCTTTGTCGTCTTGACCACAAACACATGGCTCTCGCCCGGCAGCAGCGTCACCAGCATCGAATCGACAACGGCATCCGGATCCAGTCGATCGGCCATCAGGCAGAGATCCTTGAGGAAGTTTTGCGCCGTCACCTTGACCTCATACCCGCCGTCGATCCCGACGACATCGACCGTCAGCCGCGGCGCCGGCAAGGCAAGCTCGATATCCTCGACGAAATAGTGGAAGGCCCGTCTGTCCAGCATCTGCACGACGATGAGCTCGTTCTTCGGTAAGTCGGGGGTGACGATCTCCTCGGGCAGCGGAAATTCCTTTGCTTCGAAACGGTCGCAGAGCAAGCGCCAGAATTCGAATTCGGCAAGCACGGTGCCGTCGAGCGTCATGCGTTTGCCGCTTATCTTCGCCCGCCAGAACAGCGTTCGTTCATTGACCGCAACCGCCGAAAGCCCGCCGCCGCGCGGCTGGATCGTCAGCAGGCGCGGATCATAGGCCGCCTTCAGCGCATACCAGAGCGGCTTGCGGCGTCCGGCCGAATCGAGGGCGGCCCAGGAGGTCACCGGCCAGCAATCGTTGAACTGCCAGACCACCGCACCCTTGCAGATATCCCGATGCGAGCGCATGTGCTCGACGCCGAAGCGGATGGCGCGCGCCTGGTTGAGTTGGGTGGCGAAGTGCCAGTCGTCCATCGTCTTGGGCTCCGGCAGATGGCCGGACAGGCCGCGGATCAGCTTGTCATTGCCCTCCGTTGCCTTCTGATGGTGGAAGACGCCGTTCGATTGCGGCGTCAGCGGCGCATCATGCACGCTTTCTTCGATCGTCGCCCAGGCAGCCGGTGCCTGCCAGCCGAATTCGGAGCAGAAGCGCGGGATATAATTGCGGTAGACCTCGTAGCCGACATCGTTCCACACGTCCCAGACATGTTTGCAGCCATGGCCGTCGGCATTCGGTTCGATCTCCATCGAGCCGGAATAGGGGCTGCCGGGATAATAGGGCCGGTCCGGATCGAGTTCGGCGCAGAGTTTCGGCAACAGGTCGAGATAGTAGCCGAGCCCCCAGCTTTCGCCCGCCTTGATGATCGGCCGCCAGCCCCATTCGTCGAAGCCCCAGATGTTCTCGTTGTTGCCGTTCCAGAGGACGAGCGAGGCATGCGGCATCAGCCGCACGACATTGTCGCGCACCTCCGCCTCGACCTCGCTTCTGAGCGGCTCTTCCTCCGGATAGGCGGCGCAGGCAAAGAGGAAATCCTGCCAGACCAGCATGCCCTTGCGGTCGCAGGCCTCATAGAACTCGTCGGCCTCGAAGATGCCGCCGCCCCAGACGCGCAGCATATGAATATTGGCGGCCTTTGCTTCCTCGATCCGCGCGGCATAACGCTCGGCCGTCAACCGCGGGGGAAAACAATCGTCCGGAATCCAGTTTGCCCCGCAGATGAAGAGCGGCACGTCGTTGATGATGAAGGTAAAGGCCGAGCCATGGTCGTCGGCTGCGGTATCGAGCCGCAGCGAGCGGAAACCGAGTTCACGCTGATAGCTGTCGAGCAGATCGTCGCTGGCCTCGTCGAACAGCCTCAGCGTCATTGGATAGAGCGGCTGCGCGCCGAGATGGTGCGGCCACCAGAGCTGCGGCGAGGGGAGGGCAAGCTCGAAGGAAACCGCGTCTTCATCAGGCGCAATCGCCACCGTCTTGCTCACGCCGCCGATTTCGGCAACGAGCCTCAACGGCGTCTTATCTCCATGCCGCGCCAGCCGGGCATGGACCTTCACTAGGCCGTCGCCGCCGGAAAGTATTGCCGATACCCGTGTTTCGGCAAGCCGCGCCCGATCCCAACTTTCCAGCCGGACCGGCTTCCAGAGGCCTGCCGTCACCAGCGTCGGCCCCCAGTCCCAGCCGAAATTACAGGCCATCTTGCGCATCAGATTGCCCGGTCCCGGGTAGTTGTTGGGACGGTAGCCGTAATGTTTTTCCATCTCCGCGCCATAGGCGTAGGCGGAGCGGAAGGTGACGGTGAGTTCGTTCTGGCCAGCCTTCAGAAGCCGGGAAACATCGAAACGATAGGTACGGTGCATGTTGAAGGTGCAGCCGATCTCTTCGCCGTTGAGGGATATCACCGCGACCGTATCGAGCCCGTCGAAGACCAGTTCCTGCACCCTGGCATCGTCATGCATCGCCTCGAAACTGCAGCGATAGGTCCAGTCGGTCTTGCCGATCCAGTCATTGGTGATCTCGTTGACGTCGATATAGGGATCGGGGATCAGCCGGTTGGCGAGAAGGTCGAGATGCACGCAGCCCGGCACCGTCGCGGGTATTGCAGCCGGCAGGCCGAGCCTTACTGTATCGTTACAGGAGAGCGTCCAGCCGGAATTGAGCGCAGTCTTTTCGATCATGGCGGGCTCCTGATGCATGCCGCTTGAAGCTGTGGGATTATCTATGGATTGGAACGTGCCGGTGGTTCGGCATGAGATGCCTCAGAGAAACCGGCCGTGGCGCTGCAGCACCTCGATCTTGTAGCCATCCGGATCGCTGATGAAGAAAAACAGGCCGAAGAGCTTGCCGTCGCGGTTGAGCTCTACCAATTCACCCGGCTTGAGCCCGAGCTTCGACAGCCGCTCGCGCTCGACCGCCACCTCTTCGACGGAGACGGCGAGATGGCCATAGGCATTGCCGAGGTCATAGGGCGCGGTCCGGCCCTTGTTGACCGTCAGTTCCAGCTCGAAGCCGGTCTCGGCATTGCTCATATAAATCAGCGTGAAGGTCTCGAAATCGACGCGGTCGGCGACCGAAAGGCCGAAGGCCCTCTCGTAGAATTCGACGGAGCGCGCCTCATCGAGAACGCGGATCATGGAGTGGATCATCTTCGCCAATTCTGCCTCCCTTTGTCATCCATCACGGCGGTCTTGGTACCCGTCCTCCTACGCCGCGCGCAAGCCGATTCTTCGCGTAATCGCTCCTTCGATCAAGCCCATGGCGTCATAGATCAGCACCGCCATCAGGCCGACGATCAGGCCGCCCTGCAGGATGAAGGCGGTATTGTCGGAGATCAGCCCGGCGATAATGACCTCGCCGAGGCCCTTTGCGGCAACCGTCGAGCCGATCGTCGCCGTGCCGATATTGATCACGGTCGCAACCTTCAGTCCTTCGAGGATCAGCGGCAGGGCAAGCGGCAACTCGACCCGCAGCAGCCGCTGCGTGCCGTTCATTCCCATGCCGTCGGCGGCATCGAGAACCTGCGGCGAAACCTGCTTCAAGCCGGCAACAGTGTTTTCGAAGATCGGCAGCAGCCCGTAGAGAAAGAGCGCGATCAGCGTCGGCATGGCGCCGAAGCCGGTCGCGGGAACGGCGAGCGCCAGCACGGCGACCGGCGGAAAAGTCTGCCCCGCATTGGCGATGGCGCGCGACAGCGGCAGGAAGTCAGCCCCGCTTTCCCGTGTCACGAAGATGCCGCCGACAACGGCGAGCACGGCGCTGCAGACGATCGATCCGATCACCAGCTGCAGATGGCCGGCGGCCAGCGAAGCAAGGCTGTTCTGCCTATAGACGGCAGGCGCATTGTTGCTGGTCAGCGGCGCCAGCATGAAGGAAAGCCACTCCGTCCTGAACAGCAGGATGAGCAGCAAAGCCAGCGCCGCCAGGCGGAAGAGATTGGCGACGACGAGCTTCATGCCTTACGGCCCAGTTCGAGCAGCCGCGTCATCGAGATCGATCCCACCGGCGCCTTTTGCGCATCCTGCACCGCCGCCTCGTCGACCCCCTGCCAGATCATCTCGGCCAGCGCATCACGCAGGCTGAGCGATTGCGGCAGGGCATAGGCGAGACCGTTCTTTGCCGGCTCCATGCTTTCCTTCAGCGGCAGCAACGACATCAGCTTCAGCGCCCGGTCGGAGGTGCCGGTCAATTGCTGCACGAAGGGATCGGCGGGTTCGGTGAGGATCTTTTCCGGCGTCGAGCATTGCAGCAATCTACCCTCGCTCATCACCGCGATCTGGTTGCCGAGATGGAAGGCCTCGTCCATGTCGTGGGTGACGAGGATGACAGTCGTGCCGAACTGTTTCTGGATCGCCAGCAGGTCGTCCTGCGCCTTGCCGCGGATGACGGGATCGAGCGCGCCGAAGGGCTCGTCCATCAACAGCAGCTCCGGTTCGGCCGCCAGCGCCCGGGCGACACCGACGCGCTGCTGCTGGCCGCCGGAGAGCTGATGCGGATATTTATCGGCAAATGTTGCCGGATCGAGGTTGAAGAGCCCGAGCAGTTCCTCGACCCGCTTGGCGATGCGGGCGGAATCCCAATCGAGAAGCTGCGGCACGGTGGCGATATTCTGCGCCACGGTCCGGTGCGGAAAGAGGCCGTGCCCCTGGATCGCATAGCCGATCTTGCGGCGAAGCTCGGTCACCGGAACGTCCATCACATTCTGTCCGCCGACGAAGATCTCGCCTTCGGTGATCGGCACCAGCCGGTTGATCATCCGCATCAGCGTCGATTTGCCGGAGCCAGACGTGCCGACGATGACAGTGATCTCGCCCTTCTCGACGCTCATCGAGACGTCGTCGACGACGGTGGCCGTGCCGTAGCGCTTGGTGACGTTCCTGATCTCGATCATGGTCATGCGGCAGATCCCCGGATGCTTTCGATGACCGCATCGAGGATGACGGCCGATGAGAAGGCGAAGAAGACGGTCGGCACGGCGCCGAGCAGGACGAGGTCCATGGCCGTCTGGCCGAGCCCCTGGAAGATGAAGATGCCGAAGCCGCCGCCGCCGATCAGTGCGGCAATCGTCACCATACCGATCGCCTGCACCAGCACGATGCGGATACCGGTGAGGATAACCGGGAAGGCGAGCGGCATGTCGATTCCAACAAGGATCTGCAAGCGTGTCAGCCCCATGCCGGCCGCAGCATCCCGCACCGAGGGATCGACGCCCTGCAGGCCGACAACGGTGTTGGCGACGATCGGCAGCAGCGAATAGAGCACCAGTGCAATCAAGGCAGGCGCCGTGCCGATGCCGCGGATGCCGATCGCGGCGGCGAGCGGCACATGGGTGGCGAGATAGCCGAGCGGCAGCATCAACAGGCCGAAGAGTGCCAGACTCGGGATCGTCTGAATGAGGCTGAGGCCTTGCAGCACGATGGCTCGCAGCTTCGGCACCCAGAAGCAGAGAATGCCGAGCGGCAGGCCGAGAACAATGGCGATGGCAAGCGAGCCGAACGCCAGCAGCAGATGCGAGATCGCTTCGGTTTCGAACTGCGGAGCCCGTGTCGAAAATTCCTTCATGATCGAAAGGCTGTCGAGCAGGCCGGAGGAGAGCGAAATGAAGAGCAGCGCCGTATAGGCGGCCAGGGCTGCGACCCGCATCCACGGCGCCAACCGGACCTTCACCAGCGCATCGGATATGACGAGGCCGATCACGGCAAACAGCACCCAGAAGCCGCCGCCGGGCGTCATCCGCGCCACCGTGCTGCCGGGTGGCGTTGCCGCTGTCGAGACGAGGCCGATCGCAACGATCAGCGCCGCAAGGCAGAGTGTGGCGATGACAAGCCGCGCGATCGCATTGGTGAGGAACAGCGTGGCGAAGGCGGTGAGAAGGAGAAGCACGGTCAGGATGACGACGGAAGGCTGGGGAAGAAGCTGCATCAGCAGCATCGGCTTGCCGGCGGCGATGCGGTTTGCCTTCACGTAGATGAAGGGCAGCAGTGCTGTTGCCGCGATGCCGCCGGCCACCAGAACCACGCCGAGCCGGTCCAGCCTGCGGACCGCTAAGGTTTCTGCCATGAATCCCAATCCT
This sequence comes from Rhizobium sp. CRRU65, assembly GCF_048551595.1. NCBI lineage: Bacteria > Pseudomonadati > Pseudomonadota > Alphaproteobacteria > Hyphomicrobiales > Rhizobiaceae > Rhizobium > Rhizobium sp. CRRU65. The sequence continues at coordinate 33,122 of NZ_JBLYZH010000030.1, forward strand.
GTCAGGAAAGAAAGCTCCGCCCGTAATCGGGCGGAGCGGGCAATGACTACTTCAGGAAGCCTTTTTCCTTGAGATAGGCTTCGGCGACCGACTTTGCCGGCTCGCCGTCGACCTGGATCTTGGCGTTGAGCTTGCGCAACTCGTCGGCGGTCAGGCTCTTGAAGATCGGCGAGAGCACTTCATCGATCTTCGGATTGGCCTTCAACACCTCTTCGCGGATGATCGGCGTCGGGGCATAGACCTGCTGCACGTTCTTGTCGTCTTCGAGAACGGTAAGTTCGGCCGCTTCGATGGCGCCGTCGGTGCCGTAGACCATGGCGGTGTTGACGCCGTTCGTCTGGTCGGCGGCTGCCTTGATCGTTGCCGCTGTGTCACCGCCGGAGAGAACGACCATCTGGTCGGGCTTCAGCTGGAAACCGTAGGTCGTCTGGAAGGCGGGAAGCGCGCCGGCCGAATTGACGAATTCGGCGGAGGCGGCAAGCTTGGCGGCACCGCCGCCGGCAACCCATTTGCCGAAGTCCGTGAGGCTCTTCAGCTTGTTCGGGCCGGCAACATCGCTGCGCACGGCGAGCGCCCAGGTGTTGTTGGCAGGCGAGGGCGTCAGCCAGACGATCTTGTTGGCATCGTAATCGAGCTTCTTCGCCAGCTCATAGCCCTGGTCGATGTTCTTCCAGGCGGCGTCATCGGCCTTGTTGAAGAAGAAGCCGGCATTGCCGGTATATTCGGGATAGATGTCGATTTCGCCGGCGGTGATCGCCTTGCGCACGACCGGTGTCGCGCCAAGCGCAATGCGGTCCTGCGTCTTGATGCCGTTCGCTTCGAGAGCGAGCGCAATGACGTTGCCGAGCAGCGTGCCTTCCGTGTCGATCTTCGACGAGACGACGACGTCTGCAGCATGGGCCGCACCCGCTGCAAAGGCGGAGAGCGAAACGGCAAGTGCGAGTTTCTTCAGCATGGAAAGTCCCCTTTTTCAAAAACCGTTGACCTACAGCGCCGCACGTCTTTCAGACGTGCAAAGGACGTTGTAGCACTTTGAATTGCTGCATAATTTTATCTCAAATCGATACCGATTTAAGGAATTATGCAGTGGCCCAAGCCCCGCCGGGAGGCTTGCGCATAGGAAATCCGCCGGCGAAGGCGACCAAGTCGCCATCATGCCGGAATTGCGTGCGTGATGGAAATAGCGTGCATGCCCGAAAAATCGATGCAAGCCCCCTCCAGTATTTGCGGTCGCTGCACGATTATGGCGGCGAATGCACCTCCGCGCGCGGAAACGCATTCCCTTTTCCAAGGCCGGCGCGATTTGTTTTTGTCCCCTTGCGTGTTTCCACGATATTCCCAGGCTCTGTTGCGGATTCCCGCCGCCCGGATTTTTCTATGATCGAACGATAGCCCGCCTCTTCGGAGGCAGGGATATCTTTTTTCCTGAACACATCATATCTTCCGGTTTTTCCAGCGCTTTCCGGAGGTGGCCGTTTGCATCTTGGTGCCTTGTTCATCGCAAGCCATGTCCTGACCTCCGGTTCGGTCCGCGAGACCGCGCGGCGGTTCCAGCTGTCGCCCTCCACCGTCTCGACGGCAATTCATAATCTCGAGACCGAACTGGCGATGAAGCTGACCGAACGCGCCTCCGGCGAGCTGGCGACGCTGATTGCGAGCGGCAGGGTGCTGGAAGGCCTGAAGCCGATCATGGCTGTGATCGCCGAGCTCGGCCAATGGGCCGGTCACGACCCCGCGGCCGGGATCGACGAGGCCTGGCCGTCCCGCATTCCCGTCAAGATCGTCACGATGGAGCGTTTTCTCGAAGTTGCCGACCAGGGTAGCATCAACCGGGCCGCCCGCCGTCTTCGCCTCGGTCAGCCGCAGCTTTCGCTTCAGCTTGCCAATCTTGAGAAATTTTTAGGCCATCGCCTGTTCGAGCGGCAGGCGCAGGGCTCGGTGCTGACGGAGGAGGGCAGGCGCGCCTACCAGGTATTCATGGCGATCAGCCAGGCGTGGAACGATCTCAAATCGTCGGCCGACGAGCGTTATCGGCGCACCGCCCGGTCGCTGCGCATCGGCTCGATCATTCCGACCGGATCGGAAAGCTGGGTGGCACGCTGTCTGGGATCGCTGGTCTCCGAATGGAATGCGCGCCGCAACAACAATGCGATCTCGCTGGTGTCGATGACCGCCGACGATCTGCGCGAGGCGCTGAAGAACGGCCGCATCGATGTCGCAATCCTGGATTCGGTCTTCGGCCTCGAAAACTTCCGCCATCGCGAATTGCTGCAGACCGATATGGTAGTGATCGCGCCGCCTGACAGTACCGAGACCAGTATCAGCGATCTCGTCGCCGGCCACCCGATCTGCATGCCGAGCCCGCGCACCGGCCTCGGCCATGCAGCCATGGCCTTCAGCTATGAACGCGCGCCCAACCGGCGCCGGCGCGGCCAGGATATCACCGCGGCAGATTCGCTGCCTGTCATCGTCGATCTCGTCGCCAATCACGGTTACGTCTCTTTCCTCGGCCGGGTCAGCGCCATGCCGATCGCCGACAAGGTGCGCATCGTCGATCTCGACGAGCATCTGCCGATGTCCTATCACGTCGCCTTCAACCATCGCAAAGCCGCCGCCGATGCCTGCACTGTCATCATCGAAGCGGCGGCGAGAATTACCTCTGAAGCGGTCGTGCGAACCGCAGCCGTGGCTTAAGCCACGGCGGAGCTAGGGAGACCGCAACATGACGATCTTGCTTGAGGTATGCGTGGACAGCGCCGAGGGCCTTGCCGCCGCGATCGAGGGTGGTGCCGGGCGCATCGAGCTCTGCTCGGCGCTGGAGCTCGGCGGCCTGACGCCGCTGCCGAGCCTGATGCGGATTGCCGCCCGTGCGCCCATTCCGGTCTATGCGATGATCCGCCCTCACGCCGGGCCCTTCATTTTCGACGGGGCGGATGCGGAAGCGATGATGATCGATATCGATGCCGTGCGCACATCAGGCCTTGCCGGCGTCGTCATCGGCGCCAACCGGCCGGATGGTACGCTCGACATGCCGTTGATCCACCGTTTGAAGACGTATGCCGCCGGCCTCGGCTCGACGCTGCATCGCGCTTTTGATCTGGTGCCGGATGCCGACCAGGCGCTGGAGCAGGCGGTCGAGCTCGGCTGCGAACGCATCCTGACATCAGGCTGCGCGCTGAAGGCGGTAGACGGCCTCGACACGCTGAAGCGCATTTCGGCAAAGGCCGCCGGCCGCATCGCCATCATGCCCGGCAGCGGCATCCGCCCCACCAATGTCGGCGAGATATTGAAGGCGACCGGCGCCCGCGAGGTCCACGGCTCCTGCAGTTCACCGGTCGAAAGCGCCGATCCGCGCGCGGTCGCTTTTGGTTTCGAGGCGAGAAGCACAAACAAGACGGATGTCGCCGTCGTCAGGCAGATGCGCAGGGCGATCGAGGCGGGAGTTTAGCGACCGCGGCTTGCCCTCATCCGGCTGCCGCCACCTTCTCCCCGCTTGCGGGGCGAAGGGGATATGCCGCGACCTCTCCGTCCCCCGCCCAGCTCTCGCAGGGCACGTCCCCTCGCCCCGTTTTACGGGGGTCCGCAGGACGGGTCGAGACCAGTGGCTCGACCCCGGCAAGGTTAGGGTGAGGGGCAGCCGCCGGCGCGAAGCGGACGGAAACCACGTCACGCGTTCGCTGGAAACGCCCTAACCACCAATACTGATCACAGCCTTGATCAGCCCATTCTTCTCATGCGCCCAGCGCGCGAGATCGCGCGGCGCATCGGCAAGCGTCGTGCGGTGGGTGATCAGTTTGTCCACCGGCACCAGCCCTTTGGCGATCGAATCCGCGACATGCTCGAAATCGACGCGGGTGGCGTTGCGGCTGCCGATCACCATCATCTCGCGCTTGTGGAATTCGGGATCGGAGAAGCGGATATCGTCCTTGACGACGCTGACCAGCACCAGCGCGCCGCCATGGGCGACGAAGGAGAAGGCCTTTTCCATCGAAGGGCCGTAACCCGTCGCATCGAAGACCACGTCGAAACCGTCGCCATTGGTCTTTTCCTGTACGGCCTCCGCTGTCGCCTCGTTGGCAACGATGCCGGAGGTGAAGCCGAAACGCTCCGACGCCATCTGCAGCCGCTCGGTGCTGGTATCGAGCAGCGTCACCTCATGGCCTGCGATGCGCGAGAAGATCGCCGCCCCGAGGCCGATCGGCCCGGCGCCGATGACGAGCGCCCGGGCTCCGGCACCGGTCATCGAACGGCGCACCGCATGAGCGCCGATCGCCAGGAACTCGGTCGTCGCCGCCGCTTCGAGGCTTACACCCTTGGCGGCGTAGAGGTTCTCGGCCGGGACTGAAATCTCCTCGCAGAAGGCGCCGTCGGTATGGACGCCGAGCACCTTGATATTGGTGCAGCAATTCGGCTTGCCCTGCCGGCAGGCGATACATTGCCCGCAGGAGAGATAGGGATTGACGATGACAGGCGTGCCGACCGCGATAGTCACACCATCGCCGGCTTCCAGCACCGTCGCGGAGATCTCGTGCCCCATCACCCGGGGATATTCGAGGAAGGGATGTTTGCCCTCGAAGATGTGGTAGTCGGTGCCGCAAATGCCGACATGGCTGACGGCAAGCCGCACCCAGCCGGCGGCGGGAGCCGCAGGCGAAGGACGCTCGACGATATCGAGCACGCCGGGCTCCCGGCAAAGAACTGCTTTCATGACGGGTCTCGCATTCCTGGTTCTTTACTCTGTGTCGTGCCACTGCTGTTCGGTTCGTGCGGATAGCTGCCCCTCACCCTAACCCTCTCCCCGTAAACGGGGCGAGGGGACGTGCCCTGCACGACGTCAATGGGGACGGAGAGGTTTGCGGCATATCCCCTTCTCCCCGTCAAAACGGGGAGAAGGTGCCGGCAGGCGGATGAGGGGCAGGCAGCGATCTCTTGCTCGCCTCTCAATTGCTCCGGCGGCGGCGCAGCTGGTCGAAGAACACGATCACGATGATCAGCAGACCGGTGATGATACGCTGCCAGAAGGAGTTGACGTTCAGAAGGTTCGCGCCGTTGTTGATGGTGGCGAGAATGAAGGCGCCGATCAGTGGGCCGTGCACCGAGCCGACCGCGCCGAACAGGCTGGTGCCGCCGATGACGGAGGAGGCGATCGCCTGCAGTTCCCAGCCGTCGGCCTGCGTCGCATTGCCGATCGCGATGCGCGAGGCGAGCAGCACGCCGACGAAGGCGGCGAAGGAGGCAGACAGGATATAGGCGAGGTAGATCATGCCCTTGACGTTGACGCCGGAAAGGCGCGCCGCCTCGGCGTTCGAACCGACCGCGAAGAGATACCGGCCCCAGCGGCTCAGATGCAGGAAGATGAAGGATGGGACCGCCACCAGGATGACCATCCAGAACAGGCTCGGAATACTGAGCAGATCGGCGCGGGCGAAATTGCTGAAGCCCTCATTGGTGATGTTGATCGTCGAGCCGTTGGTGATCAGCAGGCCGATGCCGCGCAGCGATGTCAGGGTTGCCAGCGTGATGATAAAGGGCGGCAGGCCCATATGCACGATGCCGAAGCCATGGAAGGCGCCGATCGCCACACCCATGAGCAGCGTCAGCGCGATCGCCCCCCAGACCGGCACGCCCGCCTGCAGCAGCCAGGCGATGATCACGGTGCAGAAGCCGACGATGGCGCCGACCGAAAGATCGATGCCGGCGGTGATGATGACGAAGGTCTGGCCGAGCGCCAGGATCGCCGTCATCGCACCCTGACGCAGCAGGTTGGAGATGTTGAGCGGCGTCCAGAAGCTCGGGGTGACGACGCCAAGCACGATCCAGAGGAAGATCAGCAGGCCGATCAGCGTCAGGCCGAACAGGATGTTCATTTTCCGGCGCGGCGGCGGTGCGACGATTTCGGTGGGGGTGGCAGTCATGAATTTTCTCCCTCTTATTCTTTTGGCTCAGACGCCGATCGCTTCGCTGAGCACTTCTTCATGCGTCGCCGCGTGATAATCATGGCTCGCGACGATTTTGCCGGCGCGGAAGACGTGCAGCCGGTCGGCCAGTTCGTAGACCTCGGGCAGATAGGAGGAGATCAGGATGATGCCCGCGCCGTCCTTCAGAAGCTTGGCGAACAGCCGGTAGATTTCCGCCTTGGTGCCGACGTCGACGCCGACGGTCGGCTCGTCGAAGATGAAAAGCCGGGCGCCATGGCTCAGCCACTTGCCGATGACGATCTTCTGCTGGTTGCCGCCCGACATGCTGGAGGCCGGAACGCGCCGGCTCGGCGTCTTGATGCTGAGATTGCGGATCTGCTGGTCGGCATTGGCCGATTCGCGCGTGTGATTGATCACCGGCCCGTGGCTCAGCCGCCCGAACACCGGCAGGTTGATGTTGAGGCCGATCGGCAGGTTGAGGCAAAGCCCCTGATCGCGCCGGCTTTCCGGCGCCAGCGCAATGCCGAGCTCCATCGCCGTGCGTTCGTTGCGGATGTCGACACGTTTGCCCATCCATTCGACATCGCCTGCTGTCGTCGGCTGGCGGCCGTAGAGCCCGAGGGCGAATTCGCTGCGCCCGGCGCCGATCAGGCCGTAGAGGCCGACGATCTGTCCCGCCTTGACGCTGAGCGACACATCTTCGAAGCCCGGGCCGGAGAGGCCGTTGACCGTGAGGATCGTCTCGCCGATCGCAATCTTTTCCTTGTGGTAGATCTGTTCGATCGAGCGGTTGATCATCAGCGAGATCAGTTCGGCATCGTTGGTCTCGCCGATCAGGCGCGTGCCGACATGCGTGCCGTCGCGCAGCACCGAGACACGGTCGGCAAGCTCGAAGACTTCCTCCATGCGGTGGCTGATATAGACGATGGTGACGCCTTCGCCCTGCAGCCGGCGGATCAGCTTGAAGAGCTGCGCCGATTCCTGGCGGGTGAGATAGGCAGTCGGTTCGTCGAAGATCAGGAATTGCGTGCCGCGCATCGCTGCGCGCGCCGTGGCCACCAGCTGCTGCTGGCCGATGGTCAGCGAGCTCAACAGCGCACCGGCCGGCAGGCCGAAGCCGAGATCGTCGAGCACGGCCTGCGCCATCTTCTCCATCTGCTTCTTGCGCATCAGGCCGAAGCGGTTGACTTCATCGCCGAGGAAGAGATTGGCGGCGACCGTCAGGTGCCGGCAGAGCACGACTTCCTGGTGCACGGCGTTGATGCCGCGGGCGATCGCCTCGTTCGGCGTCGCCAGCCCCACCGGCTGGCCGCACCACAGCACTTCGCCGGCGGTGCGGGTGATGACGCCGGTCAGCAATTTGATGAGGGTGGATTTGCCGGCGCCGTTTTCACCGACGATGGCGTGGATTTCGCCGGCGAGAAAGGTCAGCGTCGCTGGCTTCAGCGCCTGCACATGACCGTAATTCTTCTGCAGGCCCTTGAGTTCGAGGATAGGCGATCCGGCGGGAATTCGATTGGCTTCTTTCAGCGTCGCACTGTCATCATGGCGATGACTGACCTCTTCCAGTCCGATCATGGGACCTCTCCTCCTTGTGTCGCGTCTGCTCTCCATCCCCCGCAAAACATAGCACGGATGGAAAAAGCCGCGCCGGTTTTTGAAGCCGGCGCGGCTTGTCTGTCGTTATTACTTGATCTTCGGGTTCAGCAGCGCGTCGATCTTCGGGTCGGCCATATTCGCCTTGGTGACGAGGTTTGCACCGGTGTCGACATTCTCTTCGACCTTCTCGCCCTTGGAGACGGCAAGCGCGGTCTTCACGCCGTCATAACCCATGCGGTAGGGGTCCTGAACGACGAGGCCGGCAATCGCACCATCCTTGAGGAAGCCGACCGTCTTGTCGTCGCTGTCAAAGCCGATGACCTTGATCTTCTCGCCGAGCTTGTTTTCGGCGATCGCCTGGCCAACGCCCTGCGCCATGATCAGGTTCGAGGCGAAGATGCCGACGAGGTTCGGATTTGCCGTGATCAGGTCGGTCATCATGTTGAGGCCGGTCGTTGCCTGGCCGTCGCCGTACTTGTCGGCAATGACCTTCAGGCCGGGATACTTGGTCTTCACCTGATCCAGGAAGCCTTCGCGGCGCTGTTCCAGCGAGCCGACGCCCGGAAGGTTGGTGAGGATGACGATTTCGCCCTCTTCCTTGCCGGTGGCGCCCTTGATGGCGGCGGCCAGACCGTCAGCGGCGATGCGGCCGCCCTGAACGTTGTCGGTCGTCAGGAACGACTTGAACGCCTTGGAGTCGGCGCCCGAGTCGATGCCGATGATCGGAACCGACTTGGCCGCTTCATCGATCGGCTTGCCGAGCGCCTTGAATTCGGTCGGCGAAATGACGACGGCCGCCGGCTTGCCGGCAACGGCGTTCTCAAGAATGCTGATCTGGCCGTTGACGTCGGATTCGGCCTGAGCGCCGAGTTCCGGCACGTTGACGCCGAGATCCTTGCCGGCCTTGCGGGCGCCGGCCAGAACGATCTGCCAGTAGAAGGACGTCGTGTCCTTGACGATGATCGGGATCGTCACGTCGGCCGCAAACGACGGTGCCGGCATCGCCGAGGCGATAACTGCGGCGCCCGCAAGCGCGGTAAAGGCGCGGCGGGACAGAAGGGATTTCACGAAACTCATAAGGGTTCTCCTCTCAGGGTGCGTTCTCCTCCGAATAAATCGACCGCTGAACGCAGGCGGACGATTTTTATCGATAAAAAACATTTGCCAGGTGAAGCTAGCCGAGGCGCAATCAAATTGCAAGAGCGCCAAACAGGCTTTTTTTCTTCGGTAAACTCCCGCCAAGCAACTGATTTTATTCCAATACAACGATACACTAAAATAGGGATCAGGCTTGATCGACCTCGTGCGGATGGACGACGCCCTTTTTCAAAATCAGGTTGCCGTACAGCCGAAATTCCGTCGTCGCGACGATGTAGGTCGCCTTGCGGGCCATCGCGTAAAACGCAAAACGCTCCACCGGCACGATGCGGAAATCGCCGGCGTGCTTGGAAACGATCTGCTGGAATTCGGTGCAGACCTCCGGCATCGCATCGGGATCGCCGACCACCTCCATCCGCCACGCCGCTTCCGGCACGAAAGTGTCGAGCGGCATATGGGTCAGGATGGCCGCGGCCATGTCAGTGGCGCTGACGCCGTCGGCGCGAATGACCGGCGGGCCCATCGAGCCCGAGGGAAAATTGGCGTCCGATATGACGATATCGTCGCCATGTCCCATGGTCTTCAATGCATGGAGCAGGTCGGGGCCAAGCAGCGGATGAATACCCTTGAGCATAATCTCTCCTCAGACTCGCACAGCTTCGGCGCCGAGCGGCGGCGCGACCAGCGTATAGGGTTCGAATTCGGCGTAGATCGCGTCGGCAAGCCGCGGCTCGACGATCTCCATGTTGCGCGTCAGGCTCGACGGCTTCGCCGTGCCGATCAGCACCGATGCGACGATCGGTTCGCGCAGCGGAAACTGCAGGGCGGGCGCTGCCAGCGGCACGCCGTGGCGTTTGGCGATCGCCTCCATCGCGCCGACTTTGGCAAGCACATCGTCATCAGCCGGCATATAGTCGAAATGCGAACCCGGTACCGGACCGGTGGCGAGGATGCCGGAGTTGAAGACGCCGCCGACGACGAGCGACGTGCCCTTCTGCCGGCAAAGCGGCAGCAGTTCGGCGACGGCCGAGCGGTCGAGCAGCGTGTAGCGGCCAGCCATCAGGATGCAGTCGAGATCGGAATGGCGCATAACGTCGAGGCAGACCGGCACTTCGTTGACGCCGAGGCCGAAGGCGGAGATCGCGCCAGACGACTTGAGTTCCTCCAGCGCCTTCACGCCGGAATCGAGAAACTGCTTCTGGTGGACCGCATTCTTCGCCGCGCCATGCGTGTAGACGCCGAGATCGTGCACATAGAGAATATCGATGCGGTTGAGTCCGAGGCGCGCATAGCTGAATTCGACCGAGCGCATGATGCCGTCATAGGAATAGTCGTAATCGGCATCGAAGGAGAGCGGATCGACATAGCTGTAATCAGGCACGGTGCCGGTCGGCACCGGCCGAAGCAGCCGGCCGACCTTGGTAGAAAGCACGTAACTGCCATCCGGCTGGTCGCGCAAGAAATCGCCGACCCGCCGTTCGGCAAGGCCGAGCCCATACCAGGGCGCCACATCGAAATAGCGGATGCCGCTATCCCAGGCCGCCTGCAGCGTGTCCATCGCCACCTCGCGCGGGCATGCGCGGTAGAGACCGCCGAGAGCGGCCGCACCGAAGCTGATTTCGGTCACCTCCAGCTTGGTCTTGCCGATCTGTCTCGTCTTCATCATTCCTCCTCACGAAGAAGCTGAACTATCTGGAGCAATCCCAGGAAAAGTGTGAAGCGGTTTTCCGTCCGGGATTGCGTACTTCAAATCAATCCCAGGAAAAGTGTGAAGCGGTTTTCCGTCCGGGATTGCGTAAAAACAGAGATTACAGCGTCGCACCCAGATGCCACGGCACGAATTCATTGTCGCCGTAGCCGAAGAGCTCGCTCTTGGTCTTCTTGCCTGATGCCGTATCGACGATGAGGTCGAAGATCTCGCGGCCCTTGCCGCTGATCGTCGCGTCACCCGTGGCGATCGTGCCGCAATCGATGTCCATATCCTCTTCCATCGAGGCATAGAGCGCCGAATTGCTGGAAAGCTTCAGCGACGGCGCCGGCCGGCAACCGAAGCAGCTCCCGCGGCCAGTGGTAAAGGCGATCATGTTCGCCCCGCCGGCCACCTGGCCGGTCGCCGAGACCGGGTCGTAGCCGGGCGTGTCCATGAAGACGAGGCCGGGGGCCGTGACCCGCTCGGCATAACCATAGACCGCCGTCAGCGGCGAACGCCCGCCTTTGGCAACCGCGCCGAGCGACTTTTCGAGGATGGTTGTGAGGCCACCGCGCTTGTTGCCGGGCGAGGGGTTGTTGTCGAGCGAGGCGCCGTGCAGGGCGACGTAATCTTCCCACCAGGCGATCTTGTCGTCGAGCTTCTTTGCCACCTCGTCGCTGACGGCGCGGCTGCGCAGCAGATGTTCGGCACCATAGATTTCCGAGGTTTCCGACAGGATCGCCGTGCCGCCGGCCGCTGCCAGCAGATCGGCCGCGACACCGAGCGCCGGATTGGCGGTGATGCCGGAAAAGCCATCCGAGCCGCCGCATTGGAGGCCGATGATGATCTCGCCGATCGACATCGGCACGCGCTTTTCTTTGCCGACATCGGCGGCGATTTCGCGCAGCATGCCCATGGCGCGCTCGACCGCGCGGCGCGACCCGCCGGCATCCTGGATGTTGAAATGCCGCTTCGAGGCGCCGGCACCACTCTGGCCGTAGAGCGTCAGCTGGTTGACCTCGCAGCCGAGGCCGATCATCAACACGCCGCCGAAATTCACGTGCCTTGTATAGCCGGCGAGCGTCCGGTGCAGCACGTTCATGCCGTCGCCGGTCGAGCTCATGCCGCAGCCCTGGTCGTGCACGATCGGCACAAAACCGTCGATGCCTTCATAATGCGGCAGGATCGTCCGGTTCGCCTCGTCGGCGATTGCCCGGCAGACCGTGGTGGAACAGTTCACGCTGGCGATGATGCCGATATAGTTGCGCGTTGCCGCCCGCCCGTCGGCGCGGCGATAGCCCATGAAGGTGCGCCCGACGTCGTCGGCTGTCGCCGCTTCCGGCGCCGAATTGGCGGTTGCCGCCAGCCGGTCGTTTTCGAAATGCAGGTTGTGGCTGTGCACATGGTCGCCGGCCTTGACCTCGGCCGTCGTGCGGCCGATCGCCTGTCCGTATTTGACCACGGGTCCCCCGAGCGGAATATCCGCTATCGCCACCTTGTGGCCGGGGTCGATCTTCTCACGGGTCTGAATGCCGGCAACCGTCGAACCCGGCGCGATTGCCGCCGTTGCGACCGCGACATTGTCGCCGGCCGAAAGGATGATCCAAGGCAGTTTGTCCAATTTATTCTCCCTGGGAAAGGCTCGCTGCATCGGCGAAAGCGCATTGATTTTGTTTTTTATCTACAATAAACATTTTCAAGTCAACGGGAATATTGATCCTGTGGACGAGGGAGGCAATGAGCCGCAGGCGACCGGAAATAAGCTAAAGGTCGTTTGAACAAGCCCCGATTTTTCTGCCCTGCTGGAGAGCGGGCGGTGGATACGAGGGCGGAAAGCGGGGTCTGGTGGCAAGGCAGAATACGGTCTTCAAGGAAGCCTATAACAGGTATGCCGTAGCCCTGCGCACGGATACGGCGCTGCCGTCGGAACCGGAGATCGCCGCCCAACTCGGCGTCAGCCGCTCGACGGCGCGCGCCATCCTCACACGGCTCAGCGAAGAAGGCATCATCCGCTGGAACAAACGCCAGAAGATCGTGCTGCGCCAGCCGACTGACCATGATCTCTTTCCCTCCGAAGAAACCGACTCCCTGCATGATATCATCGAGCGCAGCTTCATGCAGCGCATCCTTGCCGATGATGCAGCACCCGGTATGCAGATCAACGAGTTGGAGCTTGCCCGCGAGATCGGCACCGGCACCACCAGCGTGCGCGAATTCCTGATCCGCTTCTCCCGCTTCGGCCTCATTGAGAAACGGCCGAACAGCCACTGGACGCTCAAAGGGTTCACCCGCGAATTCGCCCTCGAGCTTGCCGATGTGCGCGAAATGTTCGAGCTGCATTCCGCCGCCGAATTCGGCCGGCTTCCCAGGGATAATCAAAGCTGGGCCGATCTTGCCGCTATGCGCGACGAACATCACGCCATGCTTGCCGACATCAACCAGCGCTTCAAGGATTTCTCCGTCCTCGACGAACGCTTCCACTTGCTGATCCACCGCGCCTCGAAGAACCGCTTCATCGCCGATTTCTACGACGCGATCGCCATCGTCTTCCACTATCACTACCAGTGGAACAAGGCCGCCGCCCGCCAGCGCAACGAGCGCGCCATCCACGAACATCTGGATTATATCGCAGCGCTGGAATCCGGCGACCAACCAGCAATCGAAACCGCCTGCCGCGCCCATCTGCACTCCGCCCGCCAGACCCTGCTGCAATCCCTGCCGCAAGTCGCCACAGAGAACGCCTGAGCGGGGGACATCTCGGCCCAGAGATCGCCGATGCCAGCCCCCTCATCCGCCTGCCGGCACCAACCGGGGTCGAGCCACGGGTCTCGACGCGTCCTTCGGACCCCCGTTTGCGGGGCGAAGGGGATATGCCGCGACCTCTCCGTCCCTCTATCGCGTCTCGTATGGCACGTCCCCTCTCCCCGTCAGAACGGGGAGAGGGTTAGGGTCATATGCGCTAGGTTTAGCCCTGGACATAAGGAATCTGGTTGTGATTCAAGCTTTGGATGAAGATTCGTCCTGAGGTTTTGGATCATTGGCCGGAAGTGCGCGAGCGG
>NZ_JBLYZH010000031.1:0-38477 GCF_048551595.1 Rhizobium sp. CRRU65
GCCGTCTGTAATCTCGTCACGCGAAGTCGTCGCCACCTCTGTGAGCCGCCGCGACGACGCCGAAAACAATGCGACGATCTACACGCTCGCTTAACCTAGCGCATATGAGGGTTAGGGTGAGGGGCAGATGTTTTCGATACTGCGGATGGCAGCCATCATGAAACATTTCGATGTGTAAGCCGTTATCGCGCTTATGGCCGACGCTAAACTTAAACCGAAATCGGTCGACGGCACCGAACCGCACGGTGCCGGGAACTCGCCCCAGGAGACGGCATCGACTGTCGAGGTCATGCCGCCACCAGATGCCATCGAGCCCGATCCGGAGTTGACACCTGAAGAGGCCGAGCAGGCGCGCAAGCGGTATCTGCTCAAACGTTTCTGGATCAGCGCGCGCCGTTACTGGGGTCGCGGTGGCGACAAGTTCGCTTGGCCCTTCTCGATCGGGCTATTGGCCCTGATCGGCATGAATGTCGGCTTCCAGTACGGAATCAATCTGTGGAACCGCGGGATCTTCGACGCCATAGAGCGACACGATGCCGGCACCGTCTATTTCCTGAGCGCCGTATTCGTGCCGCTTGTGCTCGGAACCGTCGCCATTGTCACGATACAGGTCGCCGTTCGCATGATGATCCAACGTCGCTGGCGTTCCTGGCTGACAACATCAGTCATCGCGCGCTGGCTTGCAAACGGCCGTTACTATCAGTTGAATCTCATCGGCGGCGACCACAAGAACCCGGAAGCGCGCATTTCCGAGGATTTGCGGATTGCCACCGAAGCACCCGTCGATTTCATCGCCGGTGTCATTTCCGCATTTCTGGCGGCCTCGACCTTCATCGTGGTGCTCTGGACGATCGGCGGGGCTCTCACTCTGCCGATCGCAGGTTTCCCCGTTACCATTCCCGGCTTTCTCGTCGTCACTGCGGTCCTCTACGCCGCGATCACCTCTACTTCGATGGCGGTCATCGGCCGCTATTTCGTCCACGTCTCCGAGGCCAAAAATCAAGCAGAAGCCGAGTTTCGCTACACGCTGACGCATGTCAGGGAAAACGGCGAGAGCATCGCGCTTCTCGGCGGCGAAGAGGAGGAGCGTAACGACCTCGATAAGACCTTCGCCAATGTGCTAAGGCAATGGGCGCTGCTTGCCCGCCAGCACATGCGCACAACGCTTGTGTCGCATGGGTCGATGCTGATTGCGCCAGTCGTCCCGGTCCTGCTTTGCGCACCAAAATTTCTCGAAGGCAGCATGAGCCTCGGACAGGTCATGCAGGCCGCCTCTGCTTTTGCCATCGTTCAGGGCGCGTTCGGCTGGCTGGTCGACAACTATCCCCGTCTTGCCGATTGGAATGCCTGTGCACGGCGCATCGCCTCGCTGATGATGTCGCTCGACGGGCTGGAGCGCGCCGAACAGAGCGACTCGCTCGGGCGCATCAAGCATGGTGAAACCGAAGGCGAGGCGATGCTCAGCCTCAACGATCTCTCCGTGTCGCTTGACGATGGCACCGCCGTGGTGACGGAAACCCGGGTCGAAATCGAGCCCGGCGAGCGGGTGCTTGTGTCCGGTGAATCCGGGTCGGGCAAGAGCACGCTGGTGCGGGCCATCGCGGGTCTTTGGCCGTGGGGCGGCGGCAGCGTCAATTTCCATGCCGACCGGCGATTATTCATGTTGCCGCAACGGCCCTATATCCCTTCGGGCACGCTTCGCCGTGCGGTCGCCTATCCGGGCGCCGCCGATAGCTGGCCGCTGGACGAGATCAAGGCGGCTCTCGACAAGGTGGGACTGGATTATCTGAACGACAAGATCGAGGAAGATGCGCCCTGGGACCAGACCTTGTCGGGTGGCGAAAAGCAGCGGCTCGCCTTTGCGCGTCTGCTGCTGCACCAACCCGATATCATCGTGCTGGATGAAGCAACGGCAGCACTCGATGAGAAGAGCCAGGATAAGATGATGCAGATGGTGATCGATGAATTGCCTGAAGTCACCATCCTGAGCGTCGCGCATCGCGCTGAGCTGGAAGTCTTCCATAGCCGCAAGATCACGCTCGAGCGGCGCGAGGGCGGCGCAAAGCTTGTCAGCGATATCGACCTGATCAAGCGCAAGAGAAAACGGAACTTGCTGTCACGCGTTTTGGAGAAGCGGCGCTCCCCGCCGAAAGGCAGTACGACCGCGAATGAAGGCGGCACAGTCCCCGAATAGACACTGTCCGTTTGGCCACAAAACCATCAAACACCTGACGAAGGCTCTGCGCTCGCAATTTGATCCAGATTGTCGATCAGCCGCGTCAGCAGATCTGCAAGTTGTCCCGCTTCCGCATCCGTGAACCCGGCCAGTGCCTCACGATTCCCTTGGAATAGGGCCGCAATTGCCTTCGGCATACGTTCCTGTGCAGTTTTCGTCAGCACGATACGGCTGCTGCGGCGGTCAGCCGGGTCGCGTGTCCGCTTGATCAAGCCATCCCTCTCCATGCGTGCGAGCATCTGCGCCATCGGCGGTTGCTCGATCCTGGCAAAGCGGGCGAGGTCGCGTTGAGTGCTGGCTTTGCCATCTTGCAGCGCGACCAGCACCGGCAACTGGCCGACACCGAAGCCGAGCGGTTTAAGGCGTGACTCGCTGAGACGGGCAAAGCCCCGCGCCGCAAGACTGACGAGATGCCCCGGCGTTGAAAGCACGTCGTCGTCCATTCGGCTTACCCCTTGCCTGCGCTTGACCGTAAGATATATATGTACGTATGTAACTTGATGCGCGGCACGAGGCAATGGCGTTTCGATGCCGCACAGCGAATGTTTCAATCTCCACTGAGGAAACGATATGTCTCAAAATGACGTCGAAATGATCAAGCGCATCTATGCCAGCTTCAACGCCAGAGACATCGACGCTGTGCTTGCCGTGCTTTCCGATGATGTCGCCTGGGCCAACGGCATGGATGGTGGCCATGTTCATGGTCGTGAGGCTGTACGCGATTATTGGACACGCCAATGGGCCGTCATCAGTCCACACGTCGAGCCGGTGGCCTTTGAGGAAACGCCAGACGGCGCTATCGCTGTCGAGGTGATCCAGTCGGTCTTCGACCTCGATGGCCGGCCGCTGGAAGGGCGGGCTCATGGCCTGAAGGACAAGACCGTGACGCACATCTTCCGCATGCAGGGCGATAAAATTGTTCGCTTCGATATCCGGGATGCGCTGTAAGCCCAGCATGCTCTGTAAGCTGGTACTTCCCATGCGGGGATGACCGCTCCTGTTGCGAAGCGCGATTGTCAGACTGGCCTTTCGGCCGTCGGAAGCCTGGCTTATGCGTTCAATTCGCGCTTAGCCGGCACTATCGGTTCAGAGCCTGCGCGCTTCCAGACGCCGCTTGTCGCGCTCGACATAGTTGGAGCCCAGCTCTGTCAGACGGAATTGGCGTTTCTGAAATTCCCCGCGGATCAAGATGAAGCCTTGCTCCTCGGCTTCGCTCAGTGTCTTCAGGCTGGTGCCTTTGGGGGGAGACTGCCAAGCCATGCCATCGGCGCTGTGCAGCAAGACCATGATCTTTATAATTTTCTTTCTCCATGGCTGATGCATACAGCTGGACTGCATCGCTTCAGCAATCCGCTGGTTCCGCATTCTTGATTTGCACCATCCAGGAGAAGCCTATTGATTTAAAAGGATTAATTTTGGCCAATCCGGAGTTTCGCAAAAGCTATTGTATAAAAGCTCCGATAGTCTTGGTCAATTCATCACTCTGTCCCAACAGGTTTGGTCATGCCTGGCGGTTGGCCCGATTGCGCTTATTTCCATTGAATCCCGACATCAGCGGCGCATAGTACCGACGTTCCCGGCTTTGCCGGTTGAACGTAGGGGGAGCCGGTGCATGTCAGCAAATCTCGACGATATCCGTAACCATCAACGTGAGACCTGGGACAAGTTTTCTGCCGGCTGGAAGAAATGGGACAGCCTGGTTCTCAGCTGGCTCGCCCCGTTTGGTGACGCCATGCTCCGGCGCGCAAATCTCTCCAACGGCTTTAACGTGCTCGACATAGCAGCTGGCACTGGCGAACCCGGCCTGACGGCGGCGGCGGCAATCCCCGAGGGTCATGTCGTCGTCACCGATCTCTCGGAAAATATGCTGACTGCTGCCGCCGAAAATGCGGCCAGACGTGGCCTCAAAAACTTCGAAACTCGCCTATGCGATGCGGGAACGTTGCCTTTTGCCGATGCCAGTTTCGACGCCGTCCTGTGCCGGTTTGGGTTTATGTTCTTCCCTGACATCGCTGCCGCCGCCAAGGAGATGGCACGCGTGGCAGAACCCGGTGCGCGTGTCAGCGCAGCCGTCTGGAGCGCGCCTGCCAAAAATCCATGGGCGACCACGATCATGGGCACGATCGCCCGCCACGTGGACATATCAGCGCCACCACCCGGCTCTCCGGGCCTGTTCCGCTGTGCCGGGGAAGGCATGATGGTCGAGACCTTCAAAGAGGCGGGCCTTCTCGATGTCGCCGAGGAGGAGGTGTCGGCGATGATGGTGCACGATACCCCGGCGCGCTACTGGGACTTCATGACTGAGGTCGCCGCGCCTGTCGTCGCTGGACTATCCAGGGCAGATGCGGCGACACGGGAGAAAATCCGCGGCGAGGTTCTGGAACTGGCGCTACAATCCGTCAGCGATGGCAAGGTTTACCTTCGCTCAACGGCAACTGTGATCACAGGCACGCGATAGCCAAACTGCAGAATTCCTTGAATCGGAATCGTAGCGATTTGTCGCGCGACGCCGAGTCTAATTTGCCCCTTGGTCCACCTCTCCGCATTTCAAGAGAATCTCATCGACGACGACCGTGAGCGGGAGAGTGACGTCGATGACGACACCACACTTCGGAATATCCTCTTTCGTTGCATGCAATTACACAATCAGCGCCCGTTCGGCAGGCATGTCACAACATGATCCCGTAATGCCGCAGCACTTTCCAAGGGCGACGTGAGCGTCACATCCAACGTCAGCGCGTGTTGGTGCGGGATATTGAGAAAAACGGCCTGTTGGCTTCGGCTCCTCGACGTCTCGACGTCGGTCGTTTTCAAGTGGTCGCGCCGTGCGGGAGCCGAAACGCGACGCGCCAATTCTTCTTCGGCACACAGCAATCTCACCGGAACGAAGACCGCGGCGCGCTGTCTGGCGGCTTCGACGAACTGCTCGTAGGTCCGTGTGCTCCGCTCATCGCCTTCGACACCGGCATGGGTGAAAATGAAATTCGCCGACGGGCCGCTATAGGCGGTGATCGCATCCAGGACGGCCTGCCGGACCCTGCCGGTGTACTCCCATATGCCCTTCGGCAGCGGAGCGGTCCCCTCCTCGTCGAGGAGGCGCAAGATCGGGTTGTTGAACCAGTGATTATCGACGACCTTTGCTGATATAAGCGAGCCGAGTTCTTTGGCGATTGTCAGCTTGCCGACGCCCGGAAACCCCAAGAGCAACACGAAAACACTCATCGTTCGACAACTCTCCCAACACAATCCATCGGTGTGAAAACACAGCATTTCTGCGCTTCCACGAGCTGAACCGCTTAATGCGATGCCGCCTCGCTGGCGACAGCCGTCCCCTCGCGTTTCTGGCTCGGCCCGACCGGGATCAGCCAGGTGGTGAAGAAGGTCAGCACCGCGACGACGACCACGCCCCAGAAGCTCCAGTGCAGCGCCGCATTGAAGATCGAGCGGATGGCCGGATCGGCGGCGAGGGCCGAGAGCCCGGTCGGCTGGTTCAGCGCCTCGTGCAGGCCGGCCGCCGCCTCGCCGCTCGCATAATGGTTGATGCCGGCATTGAGGATGGCGCCGAGCACGGTGGCGCCGAGCGTATTGCCGAGGCTGCGGGAAAAGATGATCGAGGCCGTGGCGCTGCCGCGCATCGACCATTCGACGCTGTCCTGCACCAGCACGATGCTGGTGAGGCTGATGAGACCCATGCCGAAGCCCATGAAGAAGGAGCCGGCGCCGGCAACGATCGGCGAGCTTTCCTGTGTCAGGAACAACAGGAAACAGGCGCCGAAGGGAAACATCAGGCTGCCGACGCGCAAGGTACGCTGGATGCCGAAGGCCCTGTAGAAACGGCCGGAGAGCATCACCGCCAAGGGCCAGCCGACAACGAGCATGGTGAGCGTGAACCCCGCGACAAGAGGCGAGCGGCCAAGTACGCCCTGCACGTAGAGCGGCAGGATCGTCGAAAGCCCGATCAGCGCCATGCCGGCCAGCAGCGTCGCCGCATTGCTGGTCGCAATCAGCCTGCGGCTCCAGAGCGGGATCGAGATGATCGGCTCCGGCGCCCGCTTCTCCTGGGCGAGAAAGAGGATGCCCGCGATCACGAAGACGGCGAAAAGCGAAATCAGGATCCAGGCGCTGGCATCGGTTTCCGTCAGCATGACGAGAAGTGCGACGATCGAGATCGAAAACAGCACTGATCCGAGGTAATCGATCTTTGCCTGCTTGTGCGCCACGTCCTCCTTGAGGAAGACCATGAAGGCGATGATCGAGATGACGCCGATCGGCAGGTTGATCCAGAAGATCCAGGCCCAGGAGATGTTGTCGACGATGATGCCGCCGGCCAGCGGCCCGACGACAGCCGACGTCGCCCAGACGGTCGCCATGAAGCCCTGCACGCGGCCGCGCTCCTCGAGCTTGAAGAGATCGCCGATGATCGTCGTCGTCACCGGCTGGATGGCGCCGGCGCCCAGCCCCTGCAGCAGCCGGAACAGCACCAGCGACATCATCGACCAGGCAAGCCCGCAGAGCAAAGAGCCGACCAGGAAGATCAGGATGCCGCCGATCAGCACCGGCTTGCGCCCGAAAATGTCGGAAAGCTTGCCGTAGATAACAGTCGTCGTCGACTGCGCCAGCAGGAAGGCCGAAAACACCCAGCTATAATAGGAAAAGCCGCCGAGCTCCCCGACGATGCGCGGCATCGCGGTCGCTACGATCGTCGCCTCGATCGCCACCATGAAGGTCGCGAGCATGATGGTGGCGACGATAAGCACGCGGTTCGAGCGTTGCGCTGCATTCGACATGACGATCCTCTTCGGGTGCTCCGCAGATGCCGGAAATATCGGCAGGCTGGCGAGATGTGGGGCGATGCGCCGCTTGCGGAGTGATGCCGTCCTTTTACGACCTCAAGCCCGGCCGGTAAAGCAGGCCGCGACCGGTTTCTGACAGCACCGGTTGTTTTCGCGTGATGTCAGGGAAGCGGCGGCCGAAAGCAACGGCCCGGCGCCATTCCGCTCCGGGCCTCCGTTTTGTCAGAAGGGAAGGCGAACCGCCACCTCATCCTCATTGCGGGCATGCCTCGCCCCGCGAGCCGGTGTCCGCGCTGCCGCTGGTGCAACCCGGCGTCTGCTGCAGGTTGGGATTGACCCCGCCGGGATTGATCGTGCTGCGGCCGCTGTTGAGATTGACGCCGCCATTGCCAGTCGTGCTGCCGGTGGTGCCGGAATCGGTTCCGACAGACCCAGTCCCCACCGACCCGGTGCCCGTTGCACCGCCGCCGACAGAACCAGTGCCCGCCGACCCCGCGCCGGCCGAACCGGCGCCCGAACTCCCCGATCCGCCTATAATCGGTGCCACCGAAAGCCGCCCATTGGCATCCGCACCCCCGGCCGTCTGCGCCAGCGCCGGGCCGGCCAGACCGATCGAAAGCAGCGATATTGCGATGAACTTGCAGGGCATGATTTTCTCCATGCTTGTTGTCTCACGGGAGAAAACCAGCTTGGTGGGGGCATTGTTCCTGTCGTAGTTGCGGATTTCACGGTCGTTTGATTGGGACAGATAACGGCTTGGGCGACTACTGGACCTGTATCTCCGTGATGGGCAGAGAAAGCGGCTGTCGAGGCTCGAAATTTTGTTTGAAGCCAAATCGGCCGCAGCGTCCGAATTGTTTGGATCGTGCCTGCTAAGCAGATCGGCGCTCGTCCTCGCGCGTATCTGAATCACCCACACGCGTCGCTGTCAGCTTGTATCCGAGAGCTGCAGCTACGCCGATGAGCGTCGAGAGTTTTGGGTCGCCTTTTTCACTGAGCGATTTGTACAGAGCCTCGCGAGTAACGCCGGCATCCCGGGCGACTTGTGACATGCCACGAGCTTTCGCAACAACGCCCAATGCGTGCGCGATATAACCTGCATCACCGCTTTCAAACGCGTCTTCAATGAGATGGGCCTGAGATTCTTCGGTGTCCAGAAACTCGGTTGCGTCAAAAGGGATGATTTCAAGCGCCATCTCATATCTCCTTGGACATTTCGATTGCTCGCTTGATGTCCCGCTCCTGGCTGCCCTTGTCGCCCCCGCACAGGAGAATAACGACAACGCTGCCCTGCATTGCAAAATACAAACGATACCCAGGACCGTAGTCGAGCCTCAATTCCCCGATGCCATCGAAGAATTTGTGGTCGCCCAAATTGCCAGCCTCCGCACGAACGATGCGCGTGACAATTCGGTCTCTTGCATTCCGATCCTTCAGCTTGCGCAGCCATTTCTGGAATTCGGCTGTCTGGAGAACCGTGTATTTCCGTGAACTATAATTAACACCCTCCCGCGAGTAGTCAACTTTTTGTTGACCGGAGTGCTGAGACGGCCCTCCTGTCATTCGTCATCCATCAAATGAAACTCCCGCGCCGCCTGAGGGCAGAGGAGCTTGAACTGCTCGATCAGCGGCGGCATGCCTGAGGCGCACGACACATCTGCGTCCTCTGGTAATGGGAAAGTGACACGCAGCGGTTCTCCACGAGGAGGAACGAAGGACAGGGTGCCTTCGATGCAATTGGCGGTGGAGCGATAGGTGTCTTTCCCATTCGCTTTTGTATACGTTGCCACGCACTGCTTTACAGTAAGTTTGCCGCCATGTGCTGTTGTCTCACCTCCTGGGTCTCGCTCGCAGTATTCCCGGAAATCGGCTTGAGTGACCTTTCCTTTCATAATTGCGGTGCTTGAATCGGTGCCGGTCCTGCTGACAAGCGTTCCGTTCCATCCAGCACATGAGGCGAGAGGGAAGTCTGCTGCCTGCGCAGCGGACAAGCTAAATGTGAAAAGCGCGATACTTAAAAGCGATGTCCTCATAGAACCTCCTAATCGCAAACCTGCTCTCGTTCGATCGATATCGGTCGCGCATATGTAGATGAAGGGCAGCCCAGCCGCTATGAGTGAAGAGGCTCTAATTACTGAAATTTTCGCTGCCGAGTGGCCAAAGGCAGCTAAAGGTAAACGAAGGATTTTAAAAGAGGCTTATAAAGAAATGGTGCCGCTTGCAGGACTCGAACCTGCGACCCCATCATTACGAATGATGTGCTCTACCACCTGAGCTAAAGCGGCATTTCACGGCCCAAGCATGCGGCCTGCGATTTGCATGGCGCTGATACAGCCATTGTTGGAAGATTTCAAGCACCCTGTCATGGCTTTGGCAAAAAAGAGGGGAGGGACCAAGAAGGCGCGCTCAGAGCGCCAGCCGGGTGCGCGCCGCCCTGTATTCGGCCTCCAACCGGTCGACGAGTTTTGCCACCGGCTCGACGGCCTTGACGGCGCTAATGCCCTGGCCGCTGCCCCATATGTCCTTCCAGGCCTTGGCGCCGCCGACAGCCTGCTCGAAATCCATCTTCGAGACATCGGCAAGCGGCAGGTTGTCGGGGTCCATGCCGGCGGCGAGGATCGAGGGCTTGAGATAGTTGCCGTGCACGCCGGTGAAATAGTTGGAATAGACGATATCGCTGGCGGCCCCTTCGACGATCGCCTGCTTGTAGGCGGCTGCGGCGCGGGCTTCCTCGGTGGCGATGAAGGGCGAGCCGATATAGGCCATGTCGGCGCCCATCGCTTCTGCGGCGAGAATAGCGCCGCCGGTGGCGATGGCGCCTGCCAGCAGCAGCGGCCCGTCGAACCATTCACGGATTTCCTGGACGAGCGCAAAGGGCGACAACGTCCCGGCATGGCCGCCGGCGCCGGCCGCCACCGCGATCAGCCCGTCCGCACCCTTGCGGATCGCCGAATGGGCGTGGCGGTTATTGATAATGTCGTGCAGCACGATGCCGCCATAGGAGTGCACGGCGGCGTTGACTTCGGGCACGGCGCCGAGCGAGGAGATGACGATCGGCACCTTGTATTTGACGCAGAGCGAGAGGTCGTGCTCCAGCCGCTTGTTCGACATGTGGACGATCTGGTTGACGGCAAAGGGGGCGGCCGGCCGCTCCGGATGGGCGGCGTCGTGGCGGGCGAGCTCCTCGGTAATCTCCGCCAGCCATTCGTCGAGCTGGCTTTCCGGCCGGACGTTCAGCGCCGGAAACGCTCCGACGATGCCGGCCTTGCATTGCGCCAGCGTCAGCGCTGGATGCGAAATGATGAACAGCGGCGAACCGATGACCGGCAGTCTCAATCTGTCCTTGAGGATCGGGGGCAGGGCCATGGTTCGTCGCTTCCATTGACGTTTACGAAAACGTCAATCTCATAACAGAGATGAAAAGGCGATAAAAGAGCGGCTGCCATGCCTTCGTCGATTTCAGCCCGAATATATACGTCCGAGAAAGCTAATAGAATAAGGCCCACAAGCGGTGAAACCTGCCGATATCCCCGCCGATCGATGGCGGCCGGGCCTGCAAGGCTTGCGGTTTGCCGCACTTGCCGTTACCGAATTTTGATGGAGAACGGCGGGGATTGCAGTCCGATGCCGAATTCAAGGTGAAGGACTGAATGTGAGCGGATTAGAAACGGCCATCAGAACGGCGCTCGAGAATTCCGATCGCGATAATCCAGAGGTTCGAGCGAGGATCTATCAGTCGGCCCGCCAGGCGCTGGAAGCCGGGCTGCGCAAGCAGGATATCACCGACACCGAGGTCGTCGCCCATCACCGCCACCGCCTGGAAAGCACCATCCACGCCATCGAAGGCGAGGAGCGCGACCGCCTTCATCCCCGCCAGAGACCGCCTGAAGTGCCCGTGCCGCCGGTCGTGGAAATGCCGGCGCCGCCGGTTCACCAGGCCGAAGCCGATGAGTTCGACGGCCCGATGGTGTCAGGCGAGACCCGCGCGCCTGAGGTTATGCACCGCGGCGACGAGTCCAGCCTCGACGACGTGCATGCCGGCAATACAGATCATCTGGCTGCCGCCCCCGTCGGCGAGGAGCGCCTTGCCCGTGGTCAGCGCGCCACCAATATGGATTTCCGCCCGGAGCGGGCGGCAGGCCGGCGCAAGCCACGCAAATTCTTTTCGAGGCTGCTCGTCTGGTGCGTCCTGCTGGCCTTCATCGGCATCGGCGCCTGGTGGGCGCATACGTCAGGCCTATTGATGACGGCGGCCGAGCGCGACACCAGCGTCGCCAATCCGCCGGCAAGCACGCAACCGGAGGATTTTACCGGCAATGACGACAGCGCCGGCAATGCCGCTTCTCACACCGATGAGCCGGTGACCATCGATCCGCAGAACAGTTTCTCGGCCGATTGGATCCCGCTGTTCAAGCCTGAGGACGCCGACAAGATCCAGAGCGGCCCGCGGGCGCGCACCGAAAAAATCGCCGAGAATGACGGTCCTGCCGTACGGCTGATTTCCGAAAGCGGTGCGGCCGATGGCAATGTCTCGATCAGCGTGCCGCCATCGGTGCTGCAGCAGCTGGCCGGAAAATCCTCGACGATCGCGCTGACGCTGCAGTCCACCACCGACGAGCCGACGCAGATCACCGTCGAATGCAATTTCCAGACGCTCGGCAATTGCGCCCGTCACCGCTTTACCGTCACCCGGGAAAAGTCGGATGCGCTGCTGCAGGTGAAGTTCGACCGCTCGCTGGCGCCGAATTCGCCGGGCACGCTGACGATCAACAGCGATCTCGACGGCAAGGCGCGCGGCATCAACCTCTTCGCCATACGCATCCTGCCGGGGCAGTAAGGCCGGTCCCGGCGGAGCCGGTGACGATTGCGGGCCAGCCTGTTCGGAAAGCCCTATTTCAGGAAGCCTAGCCCTGAGCCGATGATCTCCTCGTCGACCGTGCCGAGCGCCTTTTTGTCCTTGCCGTCATAATCCATCTTGTTCAGCATGTGGCGGATGAGTTCGAGGCGCGCCCGCCGCTTGTCATTGGCGCGGATCACCGTCCAGGGCGCGAAATCCGTATGGGTTTCCTTCAGCATCCGGTCGCGCTTTTCGCTGTAGTCGCCCCATTTGGTCAGCGCCGCGATATCCATCGACGACAGTTTCCAGACTTTCAGCGGATCGTGCCTACGGTCGTGGAAACGTTTGAGCTGCATCTCGCGGCCGATATCGAGATAGAATTTGAAGAAGAAGATGCCCTCATGGGCGATGATCTTTTCGAGCTGCGGCGTCTGCTTGAGGAAATCCTCATATTGCTGCGGCGTGCAGAAACCCATGACCGGCTCGACGCCGGCGCGGTTGTACCAGGAGCGATCGAACAGCACGAATTCGCCAGCGGTCGGAAACTGCGCCACATAACGCTGAAAATACCATTGCCCCTGTTCGCGCTCGGTCGGCTTTGTCAGCGCCACGACGCGCGCAAGGCGTGGGTTCATATGCGCCGAGGAGGCCGAGATCGCGCCGCCCTTGCCGGCCGCATCGCGGCCCTCGAACAGCGCCATCACCCGCTTGCCGGTCGCCTGCAGCCAGAACTGCACCTTGACTAGTTCGATCTGCAGCTTCTCCAGCTCCTCCAGATAGTCCTCTTCCTTGAGCTTCTTCTTGTAAGGGAAGTCGCCGGATTCCAGCGCGTGCTCGTCCACCCAGTTCGGCAGGGCGGGGTCGTCGACATCGAAGGTGCGTTTCTTTCCGCGGATCTCCAGCTCCACGGCCCTGTTTTCGATGTCCTCGTCCATATCAGCCTCCTCAGCCCGATCGCTTCTCGTCCTCCAAGCGAACATATTTACCGTTGAAAATCAAATCTCTCGCGGCCGGCCGGCCATTTTTCATGGGTTTCGGCTGCTGCCTTTCGCTTGGGACGCGGCAACCCGAAAACTTCTGTCATGAATTGCCGCTATCAGGCAGAGTTCAATATAACGAAAAACGAATCGACGCCGCGAGGGCACTTGCCAGACGAAACTCCATGGAGAAAAAGCCTGTTGGCGCGCATAAGGCGCGAACGGCCGGTGCTGCTTGCGGCGATCCTCAGCGCGCTCGCGGCGCTTGCCGCCGGCATGAACAAGTGGGTTGTGCTCGCCCTGCTGCTTGTGATGATCCTCACCGCGCTGTTCAATGAGGCGCCCGTCATCGAGGCAGAACCCGCCCTGCCGGTGGAAATCAAGCCGGAGGCGCCGCCAAGCCGCCTGCCGGAAGTTTCCGCCACACTTTCGGGCCTCGATATCCCCGTCATGCTGCTGTCGGAAGACGCCTCGGTGCTCTTCCAGAACCGCGCTGCCGAAAAGGCCTTCGGCGAGGTGGCGCTCGGCGCCCATATATCGGCCCGTATGCGTTCGCCCGGCGTGCTCGACATGGTGCGCGAAACCATCGCCACCAACGCGCCGAACCAGATCGAGCATTCCGAGCGGCTGCCCTCCGAGCGCGTTTATATCGTGCGCAGCGCCCCCATTGAATTCGCCGCTGAGGACGGTCCACGTGAGCGCTATTTCATCCTCTCCTTCCGCGATATATCGGAGGTCCGCCGCATCGACCGCATGCGCTCGGATTTCGTCGCCAATGCCAGCCATGAGCTGCGCACGCCGCTTGCCTCGCTGCGCGGCTTCATCGAGACCATCCAGGGGCCGGCGAAGAACGATCTGAAGGCGCAGACGCGTTTCCTCAATATCATGCTCGATCAGGCGACGCGCATGAGCAGGCTGGTCGACGACCTGCTGTCGCTCTCCCGTCTGGAGCTGAAATCGCACATCGCGCCTGATGAGAAGATCGATCTGGTGCCGCTGCTCGGCCATGTCCGGGATTCACTGGTGCCGCTGGCAAAGGATGTCGGCGTCGACATCAACCTGCATTTGCCGGAAGGCAAGGTCGAGGTGCTGGGCGACCGCGACGAACTTGTCCAGGTCTTCGAGAACCTGATGGAAAATGCCTGTAAATACGGCCAGGAGGGCGAGATCGTCGATGTCTGGCTGAAGAACGGCACCGGCCAGCCGGTCGAGGTCAGCATCGTCGACAAGGGGCCGGGCATTCCGGCCGAGCATGTACCGCGCCTGACCGAACGCTTCTACCGAGTCAGCATCGAGGACAGCCGCTCGAAAAAGGGCACCGGCCTCGGCCTTGCCATCGTCAAGCACATCCTCACCCGCCACCGCGCGCGGCTGATCGTCAAGTCGGAAGTCGGCAAGGGCACTGATTTTACCGTCCGTTTCTGACGTATGTGTCGCGTGAGGAACGGAGAGGCTGCCGCAAATCTCTTCTCCCCTCGGGGAGAAGGTGCCGGCAGGCGGATGAGGGGGCCGCACGGCAAAACCTCACGTAAAACCTATTCCGCGATGCCTGCGCAAGGGCCTTGACGATGGTCGAGACGACGCCTGCACCGTTGCCCGGGTCATAGGAAAGACCGGCTTCGCTGGCCCCCTCATCCGCCCTACGGGCACCTTCTCCCCGAGGGGAGAAGAGGGAGTCGAGACGCTGCGGCATGTCCCTTAGCCCCGCGAGCGGGCAGAAGGTGGCGGCCGCAAGCGGGAAGTGACCGCAACCGCTCGCCTATCTGCAGCCATTTTTACAACGCGAGGTGGATTGACCGGCAAACATTGCCGGCCGCCCGGCACGATCGTTTGGCCTATTTAAAATAAATCATTATAAATCAATAACGTAACCTGTCACAAATGTTTCACGGCTTTGACATAAAAGGACGGTGCTTACAGCGCTAAGAGAGTCTCGCCGATGAAAAAAGGCAATGCGAGGGCCTCTCTAAGGCCGCACTCACACAAGCCCAAATGCCGGGAGATTTACATGAACACCTTTAAGCTCACCGTTGCCGCGCTCGCCGCAACTGCTGCTTTCGCTGGCGCTGCCGTCGCCCGCGACCAGATTCAGGTTGCTGGTTCGTCCACCGTCCTGCCTTACGCAAAGATCGTTGCCGAGTCCTTCGGCGAAACCTTCACCAACTTCAAGACGCCGGTCGTTGAATCCGGCGGCACGGGCGCTGGTCTGAAGGAATTCTGCAAGGGCGTTGGCGAAGACACCATCGACATTGCCAACGCTTCGCGTCCGATCAACAAGAACGAAGCCGAAGCCTGCAAGGCTGCCGGCGTAACCGACATCCAGGAAGTCAAGATCGGCTACGACGGCATCGTCTTCGCAACCGACGCTTCCAACCCTGACGTCGCCTACGTTCCTGCCGACATCTACAAGGCCCTCGCAGCCCAGGTCGTCGTCGACGGCAAGCTCGTCGCCAACCCTTACAAGAAGTGGTCGGAAGTCAACCCGAAGCTTCCGGCTGTTGATATCGCTGCCTACATCCCGGGCGAAAAGCACGGCACCCGCGAAGTTTTCGAACAGAACGTTCTCGCCGCCGGCTGCAAGGCTTCGGGCGCAACTGACGTCATCGCCAAGGAAATCGCCGACAAGGCTGCCCAGGGCAAGGCCTGCGTCGCAGTCCGCAAGGACGGCGTTGCCGTTGACATCGACGGCGACTATCCGGAAACCCTCGCACGCATCGCCGCCAATAAGACCGGCGTCGGCGTATTCGGCCTTTCCTTCTATGAAAACAATGCCGACAAGCTCAAAGTTGCGAGCATGAGCGGTATCGTTCCGTCCACCGAAACGATCGCCAACGGCACCTACCCGGTTTCCCGCCCGCTGTTCTTCTACGTCAAGAAGGCACATCTCGGCGCTGTTCCGGGCCTGAAGGAATACGTCAACTTCTTCGTATCCGACCAGATGATCGGCCCCGACAGCCCGCTCGTCGAATACGGCCTCGTTGCCGCTCCGGACGCAGAGCGCGACGCAATCCGCAAGGACGTCGAAGCAGGCAAGTCCATGTAATCATTTTGCCGGCGCGGTCCTTCTTGGCCCGCGCCGGCGTTGCTTATGTCCCTGCGCGCCAGCGGTTCTGGAGCTGCAGGGTTGGAATTCCTTCTCCATGATTGGAAGCTGAAGGCAGGCTGATGAAGCTGCCGGGCTTTTTGGGGGCTATGGGCCTGGGGACGTAACGAATGAGCACATCCATCATACTTTTGTGCCTTGTGGTGATCGGTGCCGCCGCCTATCTGGTCGCGTGCAGTCGTGCCACGGCGCTTGCCGGAGGCCGATCCTCCGCATTGCATTCACGGCCGGTCTATTACGGCGCCTATGCGGCGATCTGGGCAGTTCTTCCCGCCCTGCTCGTCCTCTGCCTCTGGCTCTCCATCAGCCCCGGCATCATCCAGTCCTCGGTTCGCGGTGCTTTCCCCGACGACATCAAAGCGCAAGCCGCAGTCGAGCAGGATCTCGGCTATTCGACGGTGGCGACGGTTGCCCGCGGCATGACGATGCTGACCTCGGATGAAACTGCCGCGGTCGCCAACGATCCGGCTGCCCTGCAGGCCAAGCTCCTCGAAAAGGGCGTGCCGCTTGCCAGCCAGCCGCTGCCTTACATGCTCGACGCCGCCAAAAAGCTCAACGCGATGAGCATGACGAGCCGCATCGCCATGACGGCGATCGTCTTCGCTCTCGCCGTTGCCGGCGCCTTCTATGCGCTGCGTTCCATCGCTCCGCGCTTCCGCGCCCGCAACCGGGTCGAGCGCGTCATGCTCTGGGGCCTGCTGCTTGCCTCCTCGATCGCCATCCTGACGACGATCGGCATCGTCTTCTCCATGCTGTCGGAAGCCGCCCGCTTCTTTGCGGCCGTTCCCGCCATGGACTTCTTCTTCGGCACCGTCTGGGATCCACGCTTTGCCGGCGCCGGCAGCTCGTCCTTCGGCCAGTTCGGCTTGATCCCGCTGCTGCTCGGCACGATCTATATCGGTCTGGTCGCCATGCTGGTCGCCGTGCCGGTCGGCCTCTTTGCCGCCATCTACATGGCCGAATACGCCTCGCCGAAGCTGCGCGGCGTCGCCAAACCGCTCCTCGAAGTGCTCGCCGGCATTCCGACGATCGTCTACGGCTTCTTCGCGCTCGTCACCGTCGGCCCGTTCCTGCGCGATTTCTCTGCCCAGATCAGCGGCCTTCTGTCCGGCAACTACAGCAACTTCATCCAGGCGCAGAGCGTTCTGACGGCCGGCATCGTCATGGGCATCATGCTGATCCCTTACGTCTCCTCGCTGTCGGACGACATCATCACCGCCGTGCCGCGGACCTTGCGTGACGGTTCGCTCGGTCTTGGTGCCACACGCTCCGAAACCATCAAGAAAGTGGTTTTGCCGGCCGCTCTTCCCGGCATTGTCGGCGCCTTGCTGATGACCGCCTCGCGCGCCATCGGCGAAACCATGATCGTCGTGCTGGCCGCCGGTGTCGCCGCCCGCATCCAGATCAACCCCTTCGAGCCGATGACGACGGTGACCGTCAAGATCGTCAACCAGCTGACCGGCGACCTTGAGTTCACCTCGCCGCAGACGCTGGTTGCCTTCGCCCTTGGCATCACCCTGTTCTGCATCACGCTTTGCCTCAATATCTATGCGCTCTACATCGTGCGCAAATACCGGGAGCAGTACGAATGACGGATATTGTTTCTCCCACATCAGGCGTCACCGTTTCCAAGGCGCCGGTGCGCCGCGATATCGGCATCAAGCGCCGCTATGCCGCCGAGCGCCGGTTCCAGGCCTATGGCATCGCCGCCATCACCTTCGGTCTCGTCTTCCTGTTCATCCTGCTGTGGACGGTGATCGGCAAGGGCTATACCGCCTTCCAGCAGACGGCGATCACCCTGCCGATCGAATTCTCCGAGAAGACGATCGACCCGAACAACAAGCGTGCGACCGACCCTTCGGTGTTGATCGCCGCCAATTATCCGGTTCTCCTGCGCGACGCGATCGTCAAGCAGCTGAACGTCAATGCCGCGAGCCGTCCCGATGTGCGCGATGCATCCGCCATGCTCTCCAAGGGTGCGCCGGTCCAGCTGCGCGACATGGTCGTCGCCGATCCGTCCATCATCGGCAAGACGGTCAATGTCACGGTGCTTGCCGACGCCAATGTCGACAGCGCCAACAAGGGCCAGATCGATCTGTCGGTCGATGAGAAGAACCGCAAGGTCAACGACAAGCAGGTCGGCTGGATGAACGAGTTGAAGGCGAGCGGCGCTCTCCACAAGCAGTTCAATACCGGCCTCTTCGTCAACGGCAATTCCAGCCGTCCGGAGGCCGCGGGCCTGGGCGTCGCCCTGATCGGCTCGCTCTACCTGATGCTGATCGTCCTCGTGCTTGCTCTGCCGATCGGCGTCGCCGCCTCGATCTATCTCGAGGAGTTCGCACCGAAGAACAAGCTGACGGACCTGATCGAGGTCAACATCAACAACCTCGCTGCGGTCCCCTCGATCGTCTACGGTCTGCTCGGTCTTTCCGTCTTCATCAACTTCATCGGCCTGCCGCGCTCGGCCTCGCTGGTCGGCGGCCTGGTGCTGACGCTGATGACCCTGCCGACGATCATCATCGCGACGCGCGCCGCCCTTCGCGCCGTGCCGCCGTCGATCCGCGCCGCGGCCCTCGGCCTCGGCGCTTCGAAGATGCAGATGGTGTTCCACCATGTTCTGCCGCTCGCCATGCCCGGCATCCTCACCGGCACGATCATCGGCCTGGCGCATGCGCTCGGCGAAACCGCGCCGCTGCTTCTGATCGGCATGGTCGCCTTCGTCGCCAACGCGCCGACGACACCGCTCGATCCCTCGACGGCTCTGCCCGTACAGGTCTATATGTGGGCCAACGAGGCCGAACGTGCCTTCGTTGAGCGTACTTCGGGTGCCATCATCGTCCTGCTCCTGTTCCTGATCGTCATGAACATGGGCGCCATCCTCTTGCGTCGTCGCTTCGAGCGCCGCTGGTAAACGGAGTTACAAGATCATGAACATGTTGACGGAAGCTGCAGTTGAAAAGGCGCTGGATCACAAGATGAGCAACGTCCCGTATAAGATGATCGGAAAGGATGTCTCGGTTTACTACGGCGAAAAGCGCGCGCTATTCGATGTGAACCTGAACATCCGCGAAAACACCGTAACCGCCCTGATCGGCCCGTCCGGCTGCGGCAAGTCGACCTTCCTGCGTAGCCTCAACCGCATGAACGACACGATCGACGGCTGCCGCGTCACCGGCAAGATCACGCTGGATACCGACGATATCTATGATCCCGATATCGACGTCGTCGAACTTCGTGCCCGCGTCGGCATGGTCTTCCAGAAGCCGAACCCGTTCCCGAAGACGATCTATGAAAACGTCTCCTATGGCCCGCGCATCCATGGCCTTGCCAAGTCGAAGGCCGATCTCGACCAGATCGTCGAGACCAGCCTGCAGCGCGCCGGTCTCTGGAACGAGGTCAAGGACCGCGTGCACGAATCCGGCACCGGCCTGTCGGGCGGTCAGCAGCAGCGCCTCTGCATTGCCCGTGCCGTCGCCGTCAGCCCGGAAGTCATCCTGATGGACGAGCCCTGCTCGGCGCTCGACCCGATCGCCACCGCCAAGGTCGAGGAGCTGATCCACGAGCTGCGCGAGAACTACACGATCGTCATCGTCACCCATTCCATGCAGCAGGCCGCGCGTGTTTCGCAGCGCACCGCCATGTTCCACCTCGGCAATCTCGTCGAGGAGAACGACACCGACAAGATGTTCACCAATCCCGACGATCCGCGCACCCAGGACTATATCATGGGTCGCTTCGGCTGATTTTGGCGTCACCAAGCCTTTCCGTTATTCGAGGATAAAGCCCCATGGCATCGACACATATTTATTCTGCCTATGATGATGATCTGAAGTTCCTGTCCAGGCGGATTTCCGAAATGGGCGGCCTGGCCGAGCAGATGGTCGCCGAAGCCGTACGGGCGCTCGTCAACGGCGATACCGCGCTGGCGCAGAAGGTCATCTCCGACGATGTGATCCTCGATCACGCCGAACGCGAAATCGGCGACAAGGCGATCGTCACCATCGCCCGCCGCCAGCCGATGGCCGCGGACCTGCGCGAAATCATGGGTTCGATCCGCATCGCCGCCGATCTCGAACGCGTCGGCGACCTCGGCAAGAACACTGCCAAGCGCGTCATCGCCGTCCAAAGCACCGGCGTTCCCCGCAAGCTCGCCCGCGGCCTCGAGCATCTGTCCGAGCTGGCGCTCGTCCAGCTCAAGGAAGTGCTCGACGTCTACACCAATCGTTCCGCCGACAAGGCGAATGCGATCCGCGAACGCGACAACGAGATCGACGCGATGTACACCTCGCTGTTCCGCGAGCTCCTGACCTACATGATGGAAGATCCGCGCAACATCACCAGCTGCACGCATCTTCTCTTCTGCGCCAAGAACATCGAGCGCATCGGCGACCACGCCACCAACATCGCCGAGACGATCTATTACATGACGACAGGCGCGCAGCCGGAAGGCGATCGGCCGAAGGACGACAGCGCCAACACCGTCGGCGCGGTCACCGAATAACTGCCCACACCCCGCCGCTTGCGTGCGCGCCCGTCCGGGCGCGCAAAGAGGTCGCAGCCAATTTTTAAATTTGCGCAGGATGCATTGCTTAAATCACCCTGGTTTAAGGATCATGCGCGAGGAGACCGACACGCATGATCCCGAGAGTTGCAGTTGTTGAAGACGAGGAAGCCCTCAGCGTGCTTCTTCGCTACAATCTCGAAGCGGAAGGCTTCGAGGTCGATACCATCCTTCGTGGCGACGAAGCCGAAATGCGGCTTCAGGAGCGCACGCCCGATCTTCTCATCCTTGATTGGATGCTGCCCGGCGTCTCCGGCATCGAGCTCTGCCGGCGCCTGCGCATGCGGCCGGAGACCGAGCGTCTGCCGATCATCATGCTGACGGCGCGCGGCGAAGAGAGCGAGCGTGTCCGCGGATTGTCGACGGGCGCCGACGATTATGTCGTCAAGCCCTTTTCGACCCCCGAACTCGTTGCCCGCGTCAAGGCGATGCTGCGTCGCGCCCGTCCCGAGGTGCTGTCGACGGTGCTGAAATGCGGTGACATCGAGCTCGACCGTGAGACCCATCGCGTCCATCGCAAGACCCGCGAAGTCCGCCTCGGCCCCACCGAATTCCGCCTGCTGGAATTCCTGATGTCGTCGCCGGGCCGGGTCTTCTCCCGCTCACAGCTGTTGGATGGTGTCTGGGGCCACGATATCTATGTCGACGAGCGCACCGTCGACGTCCATGTCGGCCGCCTGCGCAAGGCGCTGAATTTCTCCAACATGCAGGACGTCATCCGCACCGTCCGCGGCGCCGGTTATTCGATGGAAGCCTGAGGGCTTTCATCTGAGCCTGCTGAGCCCTGGCAAAACCCGCGACGTCATCCTCGGCCTTGTGCCGAGGATCTGCGCACGCCAAATGAAGTATTTGAAAATAAAGTTTTTTCCCTCAAGTAGTTGAGGTGATCAGATGCTCGGCACAAGGCCGAGCATGACGGAGGGAAACCTGAGCTTCCATCCGCGCATAAAAAAACGGGCCACTCGGCCCGTTTTCTGCATTCTAACGATGGTCAGCCCGTTCAGCTGGCCCGCGCCGCTGCCCGGCGGCGTTCATTCACCGGCTGGTAGGCAAGCTTCTGGTGATAACCGCAATAGGGCGAATTGTCGGGGGACTCGCAGCCGCAGAAATGGAAGTCATCCTTCAGCGGATCGCCGACCGGCCACTTGCAGGTGCGTTCGGTCAGTTCCGTCAGGCCGAGGCGGCGGGAAATCGGCACCACCACATTGCCTCTCGGCACGTATTCCATTTCCTCGATCGTTTCGATCTCGATCTCTTCCTTCAGCATCGTCGCGCCCTGCTGGCGGGTGACGGTGCGGGTGGTGATGCGAGAGGCGAAGTTCGGCGCGCGCGGCGCCGATGTATTGCGCTTCGGCGTTCGCGCCGCGGTGTTGGTGCCGCCGGCCTTGGCACGGCCGGGAAGGCACAGCCGGTGCACTTTACCGATGACCGCGTTTCGGCTGACACCGCCAAGTTGTGCCGCGATCTGGCTCGCGCTCAGTCCTTCGGCCCAAAGCTTCTTGAGTTTCTCGACCCGCTCGTCTGTCCAGTTCATGCCCTGTCTCCACCTTTTGCGTTGGTGATGGCAGAATCCCTCACCGTTGTCCCGGGAGCTCCGAAACAAGAAACGCTTGATCAATTTTGGTGACTAGTTCCGCCGCATGCAGTCTAGTAATTGATCTTTAACCTAGTGTGAGCCTGACTCCGTGACAAGAGTCGCATGAATCCGGATGAATCGAATTCGTAGTTTTCCCCAACTTGCTGTCCCTGCGTGGCATTTCTGCAATAATGCCTGTTGAAGACTGAAAATGCCGCTGTACACCTGTGCTGCATACGCTAAGGGCGCCGTTTTGTTGACATTGCAGCGCGAAAAGGAAATAGTGCCACTCGCCGCCGCAAGGCGGCATTTTTGATTTTTCGGGCCTGGTTTCCTTAGCCGGAGTCATTGCCCGGCAACTTTGATGGAGATCGCGCCATGGCTGAAGCCGCGCCGCTTTATGACACCTATTCTCGTGCCCCGCTGCGGTTCGAGCGAGGCGAGGGCGTATGGCTGATCACCGAAACTGGCGAGCGATATCTCGATTTCGGCGCCGGCGTCGCCGTCACCTCCGTCGGCCACAGCAATCCGCATGTGGTCGGCGCACTGAAGGAGCAGGCAGACAAGGTCTGGCACCTGTCGAACATCTATGAGATCCCCGGCCAGGAGCGTCTGGCAAAACGGCTGACGGACGCTACCTTCGCCGACAAGGTGTTCTTCACCAATTCGGGCGCCGAGGCGCTCGAATGCGCGATCAAGACGGCGCGCCGCTACCAGTTTTCCAAGGGCCATCCCGAGCGCTTCCATATCATCACCTTCGAAGGCGCCTTCCACGGACGGACGCTGGCGACGATCGCCGCCGGTGGCCAGGAAAAATATCTCGAAGGTTTCGGCCCCAAGGCGCCGGGTTTCGATCAGGTGGCTTTCGGCGACATCGAAGCGGTCCGCGCCGCGATCACCGATGCCACGGCTGGCATCCTCATCGAGCCGGTGCAGGGCGAGGGCGGCGTCCGTCCTGCCACGCCTGAGTTCATGAAGGCGCTTCGCCAGCTCTGCGACGAGAACGGCCTGCTGTTGATCCTCGACGAAGTCCAGACCGGCGTCGGCCGCACCGGCAAGCTCTTCGCCCATGAATGGTCGGGCGTCACCCCCGACATCATGGCTGTCGCCAAGGGCATCGGCGGCGGTTTCCCGCTCGGCGCCTGCCTTGCCACATCAGAGGCCGCCTCCGGCATGAAGGCCGGTACGCATGGCTCGACCTATGGCGGCAATCCGCTTGCCATGGCCGTCGGCAGCGCCGTGCTCGACATCATCCTTGCCGATGGCTTCCTCCAGCAGGTGCGCGACGTAGCACTTGTCTTCCGCCAGGGCCTCGCCTCGCTGAAGGATCGTTATCCCGATGTGATCGAGGACGTGCGCGGCGAAGGGCTTTTGCTCGGCATCAAGGCTGCCGTTCCCTCAGCCGAACTGCTGCAGGCGATCCGCGCCGCCCATCTGCTCGGCGTGCCTGCCGGCGACAATGTCATCCGCCTTCTTCCGCCGCTCGTGGTCACCGCCGAGGAAGCCCGCGAGGGCCTTTCCCGCGTCGAGCGCGCCGCCGAGAGCATTCGCGCCTCCAAGGTCAAGAAGACGGCTTGAAGAAATTGCCGCCTTCGGGCGCAGCACAGGTAAGAAGACGATATGAGCCCTAAACACTTCCTCGATCTTTCGGCGGTCACATCAGCCGATCTCAGAACGATCATGAACGATGCGCTCGCCCGCAAGCAGGCCTTCAAGGCGGGCCAGGGCGACAAGCCGCTCGCCGGCAAGATGCTGGCGATGATCTTCGAGAAGCCGTCGACGCGCACCCGCGTCTCCTTCGACGTCGGCATGCGCCAGCTCGGCGGCGAAACGCTGTTCCTGTCCGGCACCGAGATGCAGCTCGGCCGCGCCGAGACGATCGGCGACACCGCCAAGGTGCTGTCGCGTTATGTCGATGCGATCATGATCCGCACCACCGAGCATTCGCGGCTGGTCGAGCTGGCCCAGCATGCGACCGTGCCTGTCATCAATGCGCTGACGGATGACACCCATCCCTGCCAGATTATGGCCGATATCATGACCTTCGAAGAGCACCGCGGCCCGATCAAGGGCAAGACCATCGCCTGGACCGGCGACGGCAACAATGTGCTGCATTCGCTGGTCGAGGGTGCCGCCCGCTTCGGCTACCGCATGAACATGGCCGTGCCCCTTGGCTCGGAGCCCAAGGATCACTATCTGAACTGGGCCCGCAATGAGGGCGCCGAAATCATGCTTTGCCATGATGCCGACCGTGCGGTCGCCGGCGTCGATTGCGTGGTGACCGATACCTGGGTCTCCATGAATCAGGAACATCGGGCCCGGGGTCACAATGTCTTCCAGCCTTATCAGGTCAACGCGGCCTTGATGGCGAAAGCCGGCAATGATGCATTGTTCATGCATTGCCTGCCCGCTCATCGCGGTGAGGAAGTGACGGACGAAGTGATCGACGGTCCGCAATCCGTGGTCTTCGATGAGGCGGAAAACCGTCTTCATGCGCAGAAGTCGATTCTTGCTTGGTGCCTGGGCGCGATCTGAACCATAATCGGACGTCGCGAGAGACAGACTCGCGACCGCGTGAGCGAAGGGCACGCTGGCCCATCGCTCTGAAACTAGGAGTTAAAAGCCATGGCAGAAGCTGCAGCCGCCCTCGGCCAGTTTGATTTCGCCGGCGATGACCATGTCGTCCCCTTCCAGGTGGAAGGGCTGGATGTGCGCGGCCGCGCCGTCCAGCTCGGCCCGATGCTCGACGCCATCCTCGAGCGTCATCATTATCCCGCACCCGTTGCCCGGCTGCTTGCCGAAGTCGTCGTGCTGACGGTGCTGCTCGGCACCTCGCTGAAGTTCGACGGCAAGTTCACGGTGCAGACCAAGGGCGACGGCCCGGTCGATCTTCTCGTCGCCGATTTCTCGACGCCGGAAAATGTCCGCGCCTACGCCCGTTTCGATCAGGCGCTGCTCAACAAGGCGATCGAGTCAGGTGAAACCGAGCCGGAGCAACTGCTCGGCAAGGGCGTGCTCGCCTTCACCATTGACCAGGGCAAGTTCAGCCAGCCCTACCAGGGCATCGTTCCGCTCGACGGCACCACGCTGGAAGATATTGCCGGCGTCTATTTCCGCCAGTCGGAGCAGATCCCGACGCGCGTCCGTCTTGCCGCGGCCGAACTCTTCGACCGTGACGATGCGGGCAAGCCGCGCCATCGCTGGCGGGCAGGCGGCCTCGTCGCCCAGTTCCTTCCGGAAGCGCCGGAGCGCATGCGCCAGCCGGATCTCCACGGCGGCGACGGCGACACCGGCAGCCGCCCGCACGGCGAGGACGATGCCTGGCTCGAAGCGCGTTCGCTGGTCGAGACCATCGACGCCGATGAACTCACCGATCCGCTGGTCGGAACCGAGCGGCTGCTGTTCCGCCTGTTCCACGAGCGCGGCGTGCGCGTCTACGAACCGCGCGCGGTTTTCGACCGCTGCAGCTGCTCGCGCGACAAGATCAAGGGCGTGCTGAAGGGCTTTTCGGCCGAGGAGATCGAGGCCAGCCAGGAAGATGGCGAAATCGCCGTGACCTGCGAATTCTGCTCGACCACCTACCGCTTCGAGCCGGCCGAACTTCAGCCGGCGGAATAGGCGCGGTTAAGGACACGCACAGCGAACAATAAAAGATTAGCGATGATGCAGCACGGTGACTCGACTTCGCGTAGTCACTGTGCACCTATTCTGTTTCATTGGTTCTGGCCTAAGAAAGCGGATGGGGCGTTGATGAGACTTTTGTTTTTTGTACTCGCGCTCATAGCTGCGATGCCACCAGTGAGCTTGGCTGATGACCAGACAGTCCCATGGAAAGAGGTCGGGGGCTGGAGCGTGGCTGTCGACCCGACTTTAGACAATGGCTGTTTTGTTCTGACTTCCTTTGATGACGACACCATTTTTCGTCTTGGCTTCAATTTCCGCAAAAAGGACAACCCTCTTTACATTCTGCTCGGAAACCCAAACTGGAAATCCTTGGAGAAAGGTAAGCATTATCCCATCGAACTCTCGTTCGACCAGTCTAAACGGACGGCTGATGGGAGAGGTCTGGATCTCGATGGCCTCAAATCATTATGGATTGATTTCGAGGATCCCGACTTGATTGAGGAGTTCGCTGGTAAACTGAGTTTCCGCGCCAGCTTTGGAGGAAAGCAGATTGTGGCTCTCGGTTTGAAAGATTCCGCCAGTGCAGCGGATGAGTTGCTCGCCTGCCAAAAGGCGGTAAACGATGCGGTCGCAAAACATCCGGCGCCGCAAGCAAAGCCAGGCACCCAGGCCTCGGATCCTTTTGACCTTTAGTAGATTGATGACTGGGCAAGCCCGAGGATCTACGACCGAGGGTACGGCGTCCATGCTGGTACTGACTGGAAGGCTGTAGCCGGCCGGATCCACGCGCCGTGCTTGCACCGACGAAACGACCGCGAACCTACGCTCTCAATTAAGCACGCGCAGCAGCCCAGGTGAATCCAGCGAGAAGGCGGGGATGTCGACATCGAACATCTCGCCGTCGTCCGTTTCCATCTGGTAATGGCCGAACATCAGCCCTGAGGGCGTGTCGAGCGGACAGCCGGAGGAATATTCGTAGGTGTCGCCGGGGCTGAGCCGCGGCTGCTCGCCGACGACGCCGGGACCGGTCACCTCGTCCACCTGGCCGTTCTGGTCGGTGATGTTCCAGTAACGATTGACCAGTCGAACGGCTATGCCGGAATTGTTGCTGATGACAATCCGGTAACCCCAGACATAGCGGTCGTCGTCCGGATCGGATTGCTCCTCCAGATAGAACGGCTCGACGACAACTTCGATCTCTCTTGTGAGGGCGCGATACATGCCTTGCACCTTAGTCAAGATATCTTACCCGTATCTTATAAGAGGCCCTGTCCGTCAAGAAACGGAACAATTATCATCGCTGAAATGGCTGTGATCCGAAGGGTTTTCGATCGTTAAGTCTAATTGTCAGTGTTAATTCAGTTTCGGAACGCCGCGGCGGGCAAACTTGTTCCCCCCCCCTCGGTCTCACCCAGTGAGGTCCGGCACGGCCGAACCCCAAGCATGTCGCGCAAAAGTGTGCAGCGGTTTTGCGATAACGACATGCGTAAAAACAAAAACTAAAGCGCGAGGAGCGAATCTGAAAGATCGCGACGCGCTTTAGTGAGATCCGGCCGAACCCGGGTGGGGTCCGGCCGCTCTGGCTGTCGATCAGGCCAAGACCTTGTCAAGCGCCTTGGCGAAATCTTCGATCAGGTCGTCGGTATCCTCGATGCCGGCCGAAAGGCGGACCGTGCCCGGGGAAATGCCGAGTTCGGCGCGCGCCTCATCCGTCAGGTTCTTGTGCGTCGTCGTCGCCGGATGGGTGATCAGGCTCTTGCTGTCGCCGAGATTGTTGGAGATCTTGACGATATCGAGCGCGTTCTGCAGCGCAAAGGCCGCATCCTTGCCGCCCTTCAGCTCGAAGGCGACCAGCGTCGAGCCGCCGGTCATCTGCTTGGCGATGATATCGGCCTGCGGATGGTCCTTGCGGCCGGGATAGATCACCTTGGCGACCTTGCCCTGCTCGGCCAGGAAATCGGCGATCTTTGCCGCATTTTCGGTCTGCTGGCGCACGCGCAGCGGCAGCGTCTCGATGCCTTTCAACAGTGTCCAGGCATTGAACGGCGACATGGCCGGCCCAGTATGGCGGAAGTAGTCGTGCAGGTTCTCGTCGATCCATTCCTTGTCGGAAAGAACGACACCGCCGAGGCAGCGGCCCTGGCCGTCAATATGCTTGGTGGCGGAATAAACGACGATATGGGCGCCGAGCTCCAGGGGCTTCTGGAAAAGTGGCGTGGCAAAGACATTGTCGACGACGACCTTGGCGCCGACCTGGTTGGCGAGCTTGGCGACGCCAGCGATATCGATCACTTCGAGCGTCGGGTTGGTCGGGCTTTCCAGGAAGAACACCTTGGTCTTCGGCGTGATCGCCTTTTCCCAGTTCGCCAGATCCCGGCCGTCGATCAGCGTGCAGTCGATGCCGTATTTCGGCGCCAGCGTCTCGACGACCCAGCGGCAGGAACCGAACAGGGCGCGCGCGGCGACGATATGATCGCCTGATTTCAGCTGGCAGAGGATCGCCGCGGTGACGGCGGCCATGCCGGAAGCGGTGGCGCGGGCGTCTTCGGCGCCTTCGAGCATGCACATGCGCTTTTCGAACATGTCGTTGGTGGGGCTGCCGTAGCGGGCGTAGATGAAGCCCTCCGTCTCGCCCTTGAAGCGGGCTTCGGCCGCCTCGGACGTTTCGTAGACGAAGCCTTGGGTGAGATAGATTGCCTCGGACGTCTCGCCATATTGCGAACGCAGCGTGCCACCGTGGACGAGTTGGGTTGCCGGGCGCCAGGTCTTGCTCATGCCATCACCTTCACATAACAAAAAAACCGGTCGCAAAAGCAGACCGGTTTCAACCCGGTCTTTTTAGCCACTTGTTTAACGTGGCTGCAAGCCGACCGGCCAAATCACCACGGGATAATTCTGCAATACTGCTGTTAGCTGCTTGCGTCAATTCCCCGAGTTTGGTTTTGTCGGCGGCAAATGATGGATGAGGCATGATGGCTCGCGAAACGGGAATTCTGGCGGATCGCGCGATCTCCGCGCTGTTCGAAACGGGGCGTCTGATCTCCGAGCGGGAGCTGGACCGCGACCAGATCCAGCCGGCAAGCCTCGACCTGCGCTTGGGCGGCAAGGCTTTTCGGGTGCGTGCCAGCTTCATGCCAGGCCCCTCGCATCTGGTGTCCGACAAGCTTGACCGGCTGAGCCTGCACGTGATCGACCTCTCCGAAGGCGCGGTGCTCGAAACGGGCTGCGTCTATATCGTGCCGCTGATGGAGAGCCTGGCGCTGCCGGCCGAGATGTCGGCCTCGGCCAATCCGAAGAGCTCGACCGGGCGCCTCGATATCTTCACCCGCGTCATTACCGACTACGCCCAGGAATTCGACAAGATCCCATCAGGCTATTCCGGCCCGCTCTATCTCGAAATCAGCCCGCGCACCTTCCCGATCGTTGTGCGCCGCGGCTCGCGGCTGTCGCAGATCCGGTTCCGCGTCGGCCAGGCGCTGCTCGGCGAGCCGGAACTGTTGAAGCTGCATGAGAGCGAGACGCTGGTCGCCAGCAAGCTGCCGAACGTTTCCGGCGGCGGCATCGCCCTGTCGATCGACCTCGCCGGAGACAAGGACGGCCTGATCGGTTATCGCGGCAAACATCACACCGCCGTCGTCGACGTCGACAAGAAGGCCGAGCACGACCTCTTCGATTTCTGGGAGCCGCTCCACAGCCGCGGCCGCAACGAGCTGATCCTCGATCCCGATGAATTCTATATCCTCGTCTCGCGCGAGGCGGTGCACGTGCCGCCGGATTACGCAGCCGAAATGACCCCCTTCGATCCGCTGGTCGGCGAATTCCGCGTCCATTATGCCGGCTTCTTCGATCCGGGCTTCGGCCATGCGCCTGCCGGCGGGCGCG
The DNA here is from genome assembly GCF_048551595.1 of Rhizobium sp. CRRU65. Classification (NCBI taxonomy): domain Bacteria; kingdom Pseudomonadati; phylum Pseudomonadota; class Alphaproteobacteria; order Hyphomicrobiales; family Rhizobiaceae; genus Rhizobium; species Rhizobium sp. CRRU65. Next base: position 29,590 of record NZ_JBLYZH010000031.1, read on the forward strand.
GCAGCCGCGCGGTGCTCGAAGTGCGCAGCCACGAGGTGCCCTTCATCCTCGAAGACGGCCAGATCGTCGGCCGCCTCGTCTACGAACACATGCAGGAAAAGCCCGCCAGCCTCTACGGCTCCGGCCTAGGCTCCAATTACCAGGCCCAGGGCCTGAAGCTCTCGAAGCACTTCCGCATCTGAGGCTTCCCGGCGGCCGCGACTTGACAGCGGCCCCTATCTGTTGGAAATCTCGCTTCATCGCGGGTGTAGCTCAATGGTAGAGCAGCAGCTTCCCAAGCTGAATACGAGGGTTCGATTCCCTTCACCCGCTCCATTCACCCTCAGGCCGTTCGCCGCCTTTTGAAGGCGCTTCGTGATCTTTTATGAAAAGGGTTGCGCGCAGGCATCGGCTCCTACAAGGACACAGATGGCGCCTCGGCCGCGCGCAACCCCTAGCTTCGCCTTTATCTGGTCTTACTGACGCTCATCTCAATTCCCCCCAATTGAGACCTCACGTAGTCGCCGCGGCGAAGCTTTGCGAATTCGTCGGTGGCTTGTGCCGGTGCGCTCTTGAAAACGTACCATTCACCGTCCGGTTCGCGTTTCTGATAGATCAGGCCGCCCTTCTTGCGGTGGCTGAAGCAGGTGATTGCCGTCGCCGTTCCGGTCTTGGCGTGCCAGTCGGCGTTGAAGCAGAGTTTACCCGTTTCCGTGATGAACCAGCGGCCCGTGCCGAAGGACGGCGAGCCATTTTCCCGCGACCAGGCGGTAAAGCGACGCGCCTTTGCGGAGAAGTAGCCGGCGCCGGCTTTCCACATCCAGGAATTCTGGTTGTAGAGCCGATAGATTTCCGCGCTGCTCATCGGTTTTGCGGTCTCGATCCCCGCAGGCTCATTGGTTCCGGCAGCGGACGCGGCCGTGGCGATACCGCCGGTCAGGACCACGGCCAGGAACATTTTTTGAAGCATGGACATGTTCAGGTTCCTTCTTGTTCAATTGATGCTTTCGCGGACGATCCGCCAGTCGGGGCGGCCATAGCCGTCCGGCCACGGATAGACTTCACGGTCGTTGAAGTAGACAACGGCGCTCAGCGCCGGGAACTGGGGATAGCGTTTCGTTACGCTCTCAGCCCAGTTTCGCACGAAGGAATCGCCGCCTTCGTATCCGAGTTCGGCAACCATGATGGGCTTGCCGTAACCGGCGACACGGGCGTATCCGGGCGCAAGGTGCTCGGCAAACGTCTGGTCGCGGCCAGTCTTGTCCCTGTCGTATTGCTCCAGGCCAAAGACCGAGAGCCCGATGAGATCGACGACATCGTTGCCGGGATAAAAGGCTTGAAGCCCCTCATTGCCCTTCGGTGACCACATGTATTTGGCCGTCTTCAGGTGGACCTTGCAGACCTCCACCATCCGGCGATAGGCCTTGGCATAATCGTCGCCCTGCCAATGCGACCAGGAGAACTGGCTGTCGGTTTCGTCCATTTCCTGTCCCCAGCGAATGATGACCGGACTTTTCAGCTTGGCAGCAGTCGAGCAGACGGCGGCCATGTTCGCATCGCGCGAACCGTTGAGGATGCTGTGCAGCAGTTCCTGCGAGGTTTGGCGCGAACCGGTCGACCAGGTCCAGGGCTCGACCGAGATCAGCAGGGTGCGGCCACGCGCTTGCGCATAATCGTCGGCGAGGGCGAGCGTGCGCAGATCGACATCTTCCCAGGGCAGGAAGAGGTGTTCGATCTTCGAATCGGGCGAGGCGCCTAAATCTCCGTGCGGATCATAGGCGCCGAACGTGATCGACTCCTTCGTGACGACCGGCATTTTGGTCGGCGGCGCAATGGACGATGTCGTCATTGCAAGCGGCTGCCCTTCGGCAGAACTGCCCAGAGCGGTCGGCAGGACCGCGACTCCCGACAGCAACAGGCCGGTTAACGACAACAGGGCTATTTTGGATGGGCTATGCATTGTGTACTTCCTCCACGCTCGGCCGCACATCCGGGTGAGCGGCATCCGTTCTCAGTTGGATTTCCTCCGGATCGGAAATCCATCGTGGTTTGAAGAAGATCGTGCGCAGGGCGGTCCCGCCCCGGCCTGCACCGGAGGCGGCGTAGCGCTCTTCGAACAGCTGAAGGCGGCCGCTGCCCCAGGCGAGTGCCTCGGTCGCATCCTTTCCGCGCATGATGGTTGCAGCCCCCGGCAACGCGACGAGCGCCAGAAGCACGGTCGCCATCGCCGGACGGTAGAAACGCGGGGCCGCCGCAACAGTATTCTCCTTCGAATGACGCCCGACGATGACCAACAGCAGCGCGCAGTAGATTGCGGCGTTCAGGATGGTAAAGAAGTAACCGCCCTTGGAGGCGCCGGCATCGCCGATTGCCAGGGCAGGCAATACCGCCATGAGCGCCAGCACAGCGTAGGGCGCCAGGACACGCACCGGCAGCAGATCGACTTCGGACCGGCCTTTCGGCGTGACGCGGAAATCGACGAAGGAGCCTGTCACAAAATCGTGCACCGCAGCCAGCGTGCCGGCGAGCGCCCAGGGCCAGCGGGCGAAGAGAAAGAGCATGCATTCCCAGCTCAGGATCTTGGCGTCGTAGGGGCGGAACGAGCTGCTGGCGCGCCAGCGATAAGCCATCACCACGAGAGCGATAGAAAGCGGTGCGAAATGCGCCAGGAAATCGGGATAGGTCACGGTCACGAAATTCTGGCCGCGCACGAGCGCGATGATCGGCAAAGCAAACATGAGCAACATAAAGAACGCAAAAAGCGGATACCAGAGTTGCGAAAAGAGGAACTGGAACTTGAGCCGGGCCGGCAGCCGGCCGAGGAGGCTCGGCGAGTACCGCAACAGCACCATGACCAGGCTGCGCGACCACTGGAATTCCTGCGTCACGAGATCGCTGAAGGTTCTGGGGCCGTCACCATGGGCGATGGCATCCAGCGCATGCACACCTCGCCAGCCGCCGGCATTCATCATCAATGTCGTCGAATGGTCTTCAGCCAACTCCGGACCGAGGCCGCCGATCTGTTTGAGGGCGACGGTACGTACCGCGTAATGCGACCCTATGCACATCGGCGCCAGGCCGCCATTGTAACCGGCTTGGAGCGAACCATGCATGCTGGCCTCGGCATAGAGCCTTCCACGTGCCGACCAGCTTTCGGAAGCGTTCTTGTCGCAAATGCTGGGGGCCGAGACATAGCCGACCTTTGGATCGCCGAACGGACGCAGCATGTGGAAGAGATAGTCGGGCGCGGGAACATGATCCGCATCGAGTTGCGCCACGAAATCGTAGCGGCTGTAGCCGTAGTGGTCGTAGAAGAAGGCGAGGTTGCCTTCCTTGCACCGCGTGCGTCGGGGCCACGACGTCCGATGATAATCGGATCGCCCCTTGCGGGTCGAGACGAGGACCCCGTGACGGGAGCACCAGTCGAGAGTCTCGGGGGAAGGGTCTTCGTCGGCAAGCCAGGTGTCGTGTTCCACCTCCTGGGCAAGCATTGCCAGCAGGGTTTCACTGACGACCGAGAAGGGTTCGGCCGGCGCCTTGGTCACGACCATGGCCACTCGACTGCCCGCCGGCAGGCGCAAGGGACCGTTCGGTCTTGCCGCCCGATAGAAGACGACGATGAAATAGGCCGGCAGCGCGGTAACCCAGGCAAGAACGAGGCTCACCGTAATTGTGCCGAAAGCATCGACGTGATGGCGCGGCTCCAGCCACCAGATCCAGAAATAGGCGAAGGCGCAGGCCCATACGGCCGCCGAGAACAGATATTCGGTCCGCCGATGTCCGGTCAGAACCGGGACAAGAAGCGGCTCGTGGGAGGGGTCCGGAGCGTGCGTCGCTTGGATAATCGCAAGTTCGGTCACGCGCGCACCTCCAGTCCGAAGAACGGAGCCGCCGTCCGCACGATGGTTTCGAGGTCGGAATATCGAGGCTGGAAGCAGAGCGTCTCGCGGGCCAGGCTGGCGTCGGCGTAGAGGCTGGGCGGATCGCCCGGACGGCGTGGATGGATGACGACCGGGACTTCGCAGCCGGTCGTTTCCTGGATCACGCGCAGGACTTCCCTGATGGAATAACCCCGCCCGGTGCCGAGGTTGACAGCGAGGTTTGCTCCGCCTTTGGCGAGATGGGTGAAGGCCTGAACATGGGCGCGCGCGAGATCTGCGACGTGAATATAGTCCCTTATGCAGGTCCCGTCAGGGGTATCGTAATCATCGCCGAATATCTCCAGGTGCGGAATCCGGCCGGCCGCGGCCAGCAGCGCCCGCGGAATGAGATGGGTTTCCGGAACGTGCCATTCGCCAAGCTCGCCGTCCGGATCGGCTCCACAGGCATTGAAATAACGCAGGGCAACATACCGCAGGCCGTAGGCCGCCGCATAATCGGCGAGCATATGCTCGAAGATCAGCTTGGTCTTGCCGTAGGGATTGATCGGAGCCTTCGGCAACGTCTCATCGATCGGCAGCACGGACGGGACGCCGTAGACGGCACAACTCGATGAGAAGATGACGTTTTGAAGCCCCGTCTGCCGGCAGGCATCGATAAGCGACAATGCACCGCAGACATTGTTGTTGTAATATTTCGCCGGGTTTTCCACGGACTCGCCGACGTAGGCCGAGGCGGCAAAGTGGATGACGGCATCGGGAGCATATTTCTCGATGACCTCGATCAGGCATGACGTGTCGAGGACGTCACCTTCGACGAAAGGCCCCCAGCGCACGGACGAACGGTTTCCGGTCGTGAGATTGTCGTAGACGACAGGCTCAATCCCCTCCGAGCGGAGGAGCTTGGCGGTGTGGCTGCCGATATAGCCGGCACCGCCCGTGACCAGGACCCGGGGCGCATCCATCAGACCGCCTCCAGCTCGCGTGCCGGACGGGTGAGAACGCCATCGAAATAGTCGATCGTCTGACGCAGGCCGCTCGACAAGTCGATCTTCGGCCGCCAGTCGAGTTCCTGCATGGCAAGCGAAATATCGGGGCGACGCTGACGGGGATCGTCAACCGGCAGAGCGCGATGGATGATTTGCGACCGGGAACCGGTCAATCCGATCACCTGCTCGGCCAGTTCCCGGATCGTGAATTCGCCCGGATTGCCGAGATTGACAGGCCCCGTCAGCGACGACGGTGAGGCCATCATGCGGACCATGCCGCCGATGAGATCATCGACGAAACAGAACGAGCGGGTCTGCGAACCGTCGCCATATATCGTGATGTCTTGCCCCGTCAGGGCCTGGACGATGAAATTCGAGACGACGCGGCCGTCGTCCGGACGCATCCGCGGGCCGTAGGTGTTGAAGATGCGGATGATCTTGATCTCGACGCCGTGCGTGTTGTGGAAGTCGAAGAACAGCGTCTCGGCGCAGCGCTTGCCCTCGTCATAGCAGGAGCGCGGCCCGAACGAATTGACGTTGCCCCAGTAGCTTTCGACCTGCGGGTGGACGTTCGGGTCGCCGTAGACTTCGGAGGTGGATGCCTGAAGGATACGTGCGCCGGTGCGCGCGGCCAGCTCCAGAAGGTTGAGGGAGCCCAGCACGCAGGTCTTTGTCGTATGGATCGGATCGGCCTGATAATGCGGGGGCGATGCCGGGCAGGCGAGGTTATAGATCTCGTCGACTTCCAGATCGAGCGGGTGGACGATATCGTGGGCGACGACATTGAAGCGATCGACTCGCTTCAGATGGACGATATTGCGCCGCATGCCGGTGGAAAAGTTGTCGAGGCAGATCACCTGGTGTCCGGCGGCCAAAAGCGTCTCGCAGAGATGCGATCCGAGGAAACCTGCACCGCCGGTGACAAGAACTCTCTTGGGAGCGCGATGTATTCCGGAAGGACAATTTGCATCACGAGCAGAAACCTGTACAGAGCGCGCACGAATCTTACCAAGATAGTTCACGACTACCTCCCGTGTTTTCAGATTTTGCTATGGGATATTCGATATTTACTTCGACATATCGCGAAACCAAGTCGTTCGATCATGCGAATGTTTTATTCGTCCGGTTTTTCTTTTGGAATGAACCGATGCTTATTTAGATACAGCTAAGAAAGGCAATTGTCGTTATCCTCACGTCCTGGAAATTATCGCTCCGTACATTTCAGAGCGAAAAGGAATATGATAAACAACTTATGGAGGAGACTCTTCGGGCACTTCCGTTTTTCCAAACGGAGTTCTGCGGAGATTTCCGCCGCAAAAACAATTGCTTTTCTCAATTTCCATGGCTCGGGTCGGGTTATGCGCTGGAGGCATTGGATGGCTACAGGGTCTGAATCCGACGATGATCCTGCCGCGGAACAGGAACGGCCGGCGCATATGGAGCGGCGGCGCTGGCCGCGTGAACCGGCCATGCGCAAGGAACGCCCGCCCCATGCCTCCCCTGCACTCGTGCCGCTGCGATTCTCGACGCAGGACCTACCACCGGCAGAACAATTCCAGGCCTGGCGGGCACATATGGCGCCGCTCGTGGATGTTCATCTGCCGGAGGGAAAATCACCGGAAGACGGGTTCCTCGCGGAGCAGATCGGCTGGCATCTCGGCGATATCCTGATCGTCCAGCAGCGCGCGCATGCCCACAGATATGTCCGCGATCAGGCCATGCTTCGATCGAGCCCTATCGACCATTGGAACGTCGGCCTGCAGCGCAGCGGCCAGGCCTGGACCGAGGTCAACCGTCGTGTCACCGAGACCGGTGCCGGCGAGATATTTTTCATGTCGCTCGGCAGCCCCTATCGCGGACGGACGACCGATACCGAAGCTTTGCTCGTGTTCCTGCCGTATGAGATGCTGGCTCGCGATGCGAGCCTTCTCCAGAGCGCCGGCAACACGGTTCTTTCGGGCAGCCACGCCGAGTTGCTCACGGGCTATCTCACGGGCCTCGAAACGAACCTCGGCAATCTGACGATAGAGGAAGTGCCCCGGATCATCCAAACCATCGGCGATATGGTCGTTGCGGGCGCCGCATCGTCCACAAGGACTGATACCGGTCAAAACCAGGCCAACATGGGACTGATGGAGCGGGCGCACCGCTACATTCACGTCAATCTCCATTCGGAAAACCTGACACCGGACGTGATGTGCCGCGCGTTGGGGATTTCGCGTACGCGGCTTTATCAACTGTTTGAGGCGAGCGGAGGCGTGCTCAATTATATTCGCAAGCGGCGATTGCTGCAGGCCTATGCGGATCTCAGCAATTCGGCCGACCACAGGCCGATTTCAGAAATCGCAGAAGCCGCCGGTTTCGAGGTCGCCGCCAATTTTACGCGCGCCTTCATCCACGAATTCGGGCTGAGCCCGCGTGAAATCCGAAGGACGGTGGCAACCCAGCAGCGGCCGGCTCCGGCCATCCGCTCCACGCAGCGTTACGGAAAAACGATCGGTGATTGGCTGGCCCTGACGGGTTGATCCGGCTCGGGCTGAAATCCGGACTCGAAGTCCGTTAAGCGGCGGTCGACGCTTTTGCCGAAGACACAGCGGACTTGATCCAGACCCATGGCCTCTAAACCGCCTGTTGCGGTCTATGATGCCTGCTCCGCTCCTTTTCATCTCTGACCAGGAAAGGCTCTAATCCCCGAAAAACCGGATCGGCTTGTATTGCCGATGCGCGATGATCAGGCTCCGGTCGGGCTGGATGATGTAGGTTTCTTCCACCTCCCGGCCGTACTGGTCGATGAAGTCATGCGGGAAGGCGGAGCCGGGGGGTGATTTGGTGAGCTTGCTGCGCGGCTGGCCACTATAGGTGATGCTGCCGGGGATGGGTTCGAGGCCCGGTCCGCTGTAGCTGACGGTGTTGCATCCCGCCAGAACGAGCGTGCCGACGAGGCCGATGATTGCAGGTTTCATGTCCATCCCTCCCAATGCGTTGAATAATATCACTCTACACCTCGTCGGATAGGGCTCACGACACGAATGCTCATGCCGCGCTTCAATCCTTCGGGAAGCGTCGCCGGGGACGCCGTGATCGAGCGCCGGCGGGACGACATCCACCTATGGATGTTAGGGTGAAAATCCCGATCCTCCAGGCGCGATGACCCCTCCATTGCCGAAACCGGTGTCGTCTGCTAGATCGGCATCGTCGAAAAAGGCAGGATCGGTTGAGGTAAGCCCGGTCCCTTCCGTTCGAGCGTCAAGCGCGCTCTCACGGAAGCTCTGCTCCGTGCCATGGCACGAGAACCCGCGACGTGATCCGCATGAAGATGCGGGATCCCGGCGGCGTGCGGAGACGGCAAATAGGCAGTCCCGGGATTTTTTCGAACGGAGACTGTCATGCGCTTGAACCATCTCGATTTCCACGTTCCCGATATCGCTGCCACGGCGGATTTCTTCATCCGCCATTTCGGTCTGAGGCTTAAGGATATGCGCGGCCAGAACGGCCTGGCGATCCTCGAAGACGATACCGGCCTCGAAATCGTCCTCAGCCACGCAATCGCAAAATTCGGCACCGCCGATCAGGTGGAGATGGGACGCCAGACCTATCACATCGGCTTCATTCTGCCCGAGAGGGCGGATGTCGATGCGGTCCATGCCGGGCTTGCTGCTGCCGGTGCTGCGCTGTCCGGTCGGCCGGCCGCCATGCGCGGCGGCTGGCTGTTTTATTGCACGGCTCCCGGAAACATTCTCGTCGAGATCGGCTGGCGGCCGGGTTAGACGATACCCAAAAGGAAAGGGCGGCCGCCGCCGTCCGCCCCTCATCCGGCTGCCGCCACCTTCTCCCCGTAAACGGGGCGAAGGGGGGTATGCCGCGACCTTTCCGTTCCCCATTGGCCTCTTGCATGGCACGTCCCCTCTCCCCGTTTTTACGGGGAGAGGGTTAGGGTCATATGCGCTAGGTTTAGCCCTGGACATAAGGAATCTGGTTGTGATTCAAGCTTTGGATGAAGATTCGTCCTGAGGTTTTGGATCATTGGCCGGAAGTGCGCGAG
>NZ_JBLYZH010000032.1:0-31161 GCF_048551595.1 Rhizobium sp. CRRU65
CGGCGACGAATTCGCCCTTGGCCCAGTCGCCCATCACCTGCACCAGCGCGTCACCCTTGATGACCATGGCGGTTGCCAGGTTCCAGTCGCGGCCCGAGAAGTTCGGGTCGACATATTTGATGATCGTCGCCAGATTGTCGAACGACTTCTTCATCGTGTCGGACTTCAGCGATTCCTCGTCGAGGTCGTTGAAGGCCTTCTTGTAGAACTCCGGCCCGCCGGTCGACAGCACGATGGAATCGAACATCGTCGCTTCCTGCCAGTTCTGGCCGCCAAGCGCCAGCGGGATGACACCTGCGGCCTTGGCCTTGTCGAGCAGTGCGATCAGCTCGTCGAAGGTCTTCGGCTGGGTGCCGCCGATCTTGTCCATCACCGCCTTGTTGATCCACAGCCAGTTGACCGAGTGGACGTTGACCGGGGCTGCAACCCACTTGCCGTCATAGACCGAGAACTTCTGCAGGGCTGCCGGAACCGACTTGTCCCAGCCTTCCTTCTTCGCCGTCTCGGTCAGATCGCCCATGACGCCGGCCTGGGCATAATCGAGCACGGTATAACCCAGCATCTGCGAGGCTGTCGGATAGGTGCCGGCCGCAACCATCGCCTTCAGCGCCGTCATCGCCGCATCGCCGCCACCGCCGGCAACAGGCACATCCTTCCAGGCAAAACCTTCCTTCGAAAGATCCTGCTTCAAGACGTTCAGCGCCGCCGCCTCGCCGCCAGACGTCCACCAGTGCAGCATCTGTACTTCCTTAACGTCAGCGGCGTGGGCAGCACTGAGGCCAGCCATCATCACGACAGCAACAGCTGCCGAGCTCAAAAACTTGTTCATGAATTTCCTCCCGTTTGCAAATCGGCGGCGGGACCTCCCTGCCGCCCGATGCTTCCCGCCATTGCAGCGGTCAGCATACGGCCGCGCTCCTCCGCGCGGTTGCTAATTTAAAACGTTATAAATCTTTGGTCGTCAAGCCCTTTCTCGACTCCCGAGAAAAATATGGTTATTTCACTAAGCTACTGAATATAATTCATATTTAATCTATGGCTAACAAAACGCTAAAATTTAAAACGTTTCCATTCGTCGATTGCGCGCCTGATTCATCGTGTTATGGTATCGGCAATTCCAGCATGGAAAGCCAAGGGTGACCGAACCGTCCCGGCCGCAGCGCGGCGAAAATCTCGATATCACGCATAAGCGCGGCAAGCCGACCTTGCGAACGATCGCCACGATCGCCGGCCTTGCGGTGACGACGGTGTCACGGGCGCTTTCGGATGCGCCGCAGATTTCACTCGAGACCCGCCAACGGGTGCATCGTATCGCCCGCGAAATCGGCTATCTCCCTGACCGGGCCGCGCAGCGCCTGAAGACAGGCCGCACCAACGTCATCGCCATCCTGCTCGATTCGCACGAGGAAGTGGTCGGTTTCAGCACCTCGATCATGTACGGCATCGCCAAGGCGCTGAAGGAGACCTCATACCATCTGGTCGTCGCCCCGAATTTCCTGTCGACGACCGATATCGAGGCCGCCGAATACATCATCCGCAACCACCTCGCCGACGGGCTGATCTTCACGCGCACCGAACCGCTCGATGCGCGCGTCCGCCTGCTGCTCGAAACCGGCTTTCCCTTCATCTGTCATGGCCGCACTGAATTTTCGACGCCGCACCCCTATGTCGACTACGACAATTTCACCTTTGCCTATGAGGCGGCGCGCCGGCTGATCGCCAAAGGCCGCAGAAAGGTGGCGGTGATCCTGCCGCCGAAGCGGCTGACCTTCTGCCAGCATATCCTGCACGGCTTCATGACGGCGGTGCGGGAGGCAGGCATCGCCTATGAGGTTCCCGAGGCGGTCGATCTCGATACACCGGCAGACGTTCTGCGTGACTTCATCCGCAGCCGCGCAGCCGCGCCAGATGCTCCGGATGGCTTCATCTGTCCCGGCGAAGTTTCGGCGCTCGCCGTCATCAGCGGCATGAGCGATGCCGGCCGCATACTGGCGGTCGATTACGATATCGTCGCCAAGGAGACGTCCCGCCTTCTCACCCAGCTGCAGCCGAAGGTCGACACGATCCACGAGGACCTGACGGCGGCCGGCGAGGATTTGGGACGCATGCTGCTGCAGCGCATCAACAATCCGGATGCCGAGGATCTGCAACTCCTGCTGCCGCCGCAGATCAACTTTCCGATCGGTTAGACGACCTCGGGTTGGCATCAAACCTCGAAGCTACGAAAACCGGCGTGAAATCAACGTCATCTCATCCCTTAATGACGCTGACGCTTCAAAACTGTTTCCATGGCGCGTGAATTGTCCTAGAAGCACCGCGCAATCCGGTCGCAGCCCACCCGGTCAAAACAAGGGATCCAAAATATGAAAACCATCGTTGTCTGCTCCGGCGGACTGGACTCCGTTACGCTTGCCCACAAGGTAGCAGCGGAACAACAGCTTATCGGTCTCGTATCCTTCGACTACGGCCAACGGCATCGCAAGGAACTCGACTTCGCCGCCAGATGTGCCTCACGCCTCGCCGTTCCCCATCATATTATCGACATCGCCAGCATCGGCGGTCATCTCAGCGGATCGGCCCTGACCGACAATGTCGAGGTTCCGGATGGCCACTACGCCGAGGAGACCATGAAAGCCACCGTCGTGCCCAACCGCAATGCGATCATGCTGGCAATCGCGTTCGGTTTGGCGGCCGCGCAAAAAGCAGATGCCGTTGCCGTCGCGGTGCATGGCGGCGACCACTTCATTTATCCGGACTGCCGGCCGGGCTTCATCGATGCTTTCCAGCATATGCAAAACGAAGCGCTGGAAGGTTATGCCAGCGTCAAACTGCTTGCACCCTATGTCGACGTTTCCAAAGCGGCGATCGTGGTTGACGGCGAAAAACACGGCACGCCGTTCTCGGAAACCTGGTCCTGCTACAAGGGCGGCGAGCTCCACTGTGGGCGCTGCGGAACCTGTGTGGAACGCCGTGAAGCTTTCCATCTTGCCGGCGTCCCCGATCCCACGGAATACGAAGACCAGGATTTCTGGAGAGCGGCCGTGTCGCGATACTCGGCCACGGAGGTGCATTGATGTACCGCATCACCAAGGAGTTTCATCTCTCCGCCTCCCATCAATTGGATCACCTGCCCGCCGACCATCAATGTGCTCGGCTCCACGGTCACAACTACGTCGTCGTCGTCGAGCTGGCTGCGGAAAGCCTGAATGATGATGGCTTCGTCCGTGACTATCACGACCTCTCGCCGCTCAAGCGCTACATCGACGAAACTTTCGACCATCGTCACCTGAACGACGTCTTCGGCCATTCAAAAGTCACCTCCGAGTTCCTGGCGAGGCACTTCTACGACTGGTGCAAGCAGCACTTCCCGGAAACATCGTCCGTTCGCGTAAGCGAGACGCCGAAAACCTGGGCGGAGTACAGGCCGTGAGCGCCGGGACCATTCGCGTCAGCGAGATCTTTGGCCCGACCATACAGGGTGAAGGCGCCTTGATCGGGCTGCCGACGGTGTTCGTGAGGACAGGCGGCTGTGACTACCGGTGTTCCTGGTGCGACAGCCTTCACGCCGTCGATAGCGCCTTCCGGGATCAATGGATTCCCATGTCCACGGAGGCAATCTGGCACGAGGTCATGAAGCTCTCCGGTGGAAAGCCACTGACGGTTTCCCTTTCCGGAGGCAATCCGGCGATACAGCCCCTAAGGCCGCTTATCGAGCTTGGCCATTCGCGAGGATATCGTTTTACCCTGGAGACACAGGGAAGCATAGCCCAGAGCTGGTTTCGCGATCTCGACGTCCTGGTCGTCAGCCCCAAACCGCCATCGAGCGGAATGCTGACGGATTGGGATCAGGTGGATAACTGCCTGCAACTGGCCGCCGGCGGACCGGAGGTCGCATTGAAGATTGTTGTCTTCGACGATGCCGACTACGAATTCGCCCAACAGGCGGGTCAGCGCTATCCCCAAATTCCGTTGTTCCTTCAGCCAGGCAATCATACGCCGCCGCCGCCCGATAACGATGACGCACGCACTGATATCGACGGCGTGATGGATCGGATGCACTGGCTTGTCGAAAGGGTGACGGCCGACCAATGGTTTGAAGTCCGCGTACTGCCGCAATTGCACGTGCTGCTCTGGGGAAACAAGCGAGGCGTATGAGCCTGCCTGCGCTGAAAATCATGCAGCGACGTGCTCCGGAAAGGCGAAAACATCGACGGGCTCTCCAAGCCCGCGCAGCGGGAAGGTGCCGAGACTATCCATGTCCTTCGCGCAGCCCGCCATTTCGACAAAGGCCCGCGACAAGAGCACCGGACGCTTGACCTCCTTGGTCAGGGTTTCCAGTCGCGAGGCGACATTGACCGCCGGGCCGATGACGGTGAAATCCAGCCGCCGGCGCGAGCCGATATTGCCGTACATGACGTCGCCGACATGCACCCCGACGCCGTAGCGCAGCGGTTCGCGGCCGTTGCCCGCATATTGCTGGTTCAATTGCGCCATCAACGCCTGCCCTTCGCGGATCGCCTGCAGCAGATCGAGGCAGGCCGTTTCCTTGGCTAACGGGAAGATCGCCAGCAATCCGTCACCCATGAACTTCAGGATCTCTCCGCCATGCCGCTCGATCGGATCTGACATGGCGTCGAAATAATCGTTGAGCAGATGGATGACATCGTCACGCGGCCAGAGATCGGAGATCGCCGTAAAGTCGCGCAGGTCGCAGATCATGATTGCCGCCCCGACGGTCGCGCCGCTGCCGCGCGTCGTGACGCCCGACAGGATCTGTTCGCTCGCATGCGGTCCGACATAGGTCTGCAGCAGCGTGCGCGCCATGATGTTCTTCAGCCGGATTTCGCTGACGAGCGTCAAGGCCGGCAGCAGATCACGCAGGAAATCGACATGCTCGCTCGTAAAACCGCCCGGCCGGCTGGTCGAAAATGTCGCGACATGCCGTTTGCCGAAAGTATGCTCGAGGGGCCAGGCGATATACTCTGTGAGGCCGTCATCGCGCAGTTCCTGATAGAATGAATCCTCGTCGCCGTCGGCTGTGCCTTCCAGCTGTCTACGCACCTCCTCCGAACCCTGATGGATCGCGTTGACGGGGCTCTTCAGGAACTCCGGCGTATTTTCGACACCATAGGCGAAAGTGTTGATCTTCGCCTCTGCCAGGCCTTCCTTCCAGAGGATACGGGCGCCGATCCATTGCGGATGGTTCGTCCTGAAATGCAATGTCACCCGCGCCACCGGCACGCCTGCCGCCAGCAGCTTCTCGCACATGTCCACCAGGATATTGTCGATGAACCGCTCACCGCGCGTCTCGTTCACCAGCCAGTCGAGAATCCGTCTTCTGCGGATCGGCCAGACGCCTTCCTCCGCTTCGACGGCAGTCCCGGCCTTGTTCAAAAAAGACGACATCAAAAACTCCCGCTACGCCATATCGGCGAGTACCGAATTTAGAGCATGTCGCGCAAAAGTGTGCCGCGGTTTTGCGATAACGACATGCGTAAAAACAAAGGCCTAAAGCGCGAAGAGCGTATCTGAAAGATCGCGACGCGCTTTGGTTTCCGCTGAATGTGGGCGATGAGAGAGCAAATGATAAGAGGCAGACGGCGATCAAGCCTCAGAAATCCCAGTCCTCGTCCTCGGTCGCCACCGCCTTGCCGATGACATAGGAGGAACCGGAGCCGGAGAAGAAGTCGTGGTTCTCGTCGGCATTCGGCGAAAGCGCCGACAGGATCGCCGGATTGACCTTGCAGGCCTCAGCCGGGAACAGCGCCTCGTAGCCAAGGTTCATCAGCGCCTTATTGGCATTGTAATGCAGGAATTTCTTGACGTCCTCGGTCAGCCCGACGCCGTCATAGAGCGCTTCGGTATATTTCGCCTCGTTGTCGTAGAGTTCGAGCAGCAGTTCGAAGCCGAAATCCTTGATCTCCTGCTTCCGTTCCTCGCCGAGCCGCTCCAGCTCGCGCTGGAACTTGTAGCCGATATAATAGCCGTGCACCGCCTCGTCGCGGATGATCAGCCGGATCATGTCGGCCGTGTTGGTCAGCTTGGCCCGGCTCGACCAGTACATCGGCAGGTAGAAGCCGGAATAGAACAGGAAGCTTTCGAGAAAAACGCTCGCAACCTTCTTCTTCAACGGATCGCCGGAGCGATACTGCTCCATGATCAGCGCCGATTTCCGCTGCAGGAATTCGTTCTCCTCCGACCAGCGATAGGCATCGTCGACATCGGGCGTCGAGCACAGCGTCGAGAAGATCGACGAATAGGAGCGCGCATGCACCGCCTCCATGAAGGAGACGTTGGAAAGCACCGCCTCCTCATGCGGCGTTACCGCATCCTCCATCAGCCGGATGGAACCGACGCCGTTCTGGATCGTGTCGAGCAGCGTCAATCCAGTGAAGACGCGGATAGTCAGCTGCTGCTCGGCCGGCGTCAGCGTTGCCCAGGAGGGAATGTCGTTGGAAAGCGGCACCTTTTCCGGCAGCCAGAAATTGCCGGTGAGCCGGTTCCAGACTTCGAGATCCTTGTCGTCCTCGATGCGGTTCCAGTTGACGGCGCGCACGTGGGAAGCGGGTTTGATTTGCATGTTCATCGGGTGGTCCTTTTCGGGCGCCAGAATCTGCATGGCGAAGGGAACTGCGAACCCTCCCGTTCCTTGCAGCGCCAGCAGCATTCAAATCACAAGGTACAGGATACGCAGCCCTGCACCTCGGTGCCGGACAGCGCCATCTGGCGAAGGCGGATGTAGTAGATCGTCTTGATGCCCTTCTTCCAGGCATGGATCTGCGCCTTGTTGATGTCGCGCGTCGTTGCCGTGTCGCGAAAGAACAAGGTCAGCGACAGGCCCTGGTCGACATGCTGGGTCGCCGCTGCATAGGTGTCGATGATCTTCTCCGGCCCGATCTCGTAGGCGTCCTGATAATAATCGAGATTGTCGTTGGTCATGAACGGCGCCGGATAATAGACGCGGCCGATCTTGCCTTCCTTGCGGATCTCGATCTTCGAGACGATCGGATGGATCGAGGAGGTCGAGTGGTTGATATAGGAGATCGAGCCTGTCGGCGGCACCGCCTGCAGGTTCTGGTTATAGAGGCCGGAGGCCATCACCGCCTTTTTCAACGCCACCCAATCTTCCTGCGTCGGAATGTGAATGCCTGACGTCTCGAACAGCGCCTTGACCCTCTCCGTCGCAGGCTCCCAGAGCCGGTCGGTATATTTGTCGAAATAGTCGCCGGAGGCATATTTCGAGTTCTCGAAGCCCTTGAAGCTCGCGCCGCGTTCGACCGCCAAAAGATTCGAGGCGCGGATCGCGTGGTAGGTCACCGTGTAGAAATAGATGTTGGTGAAATCGACGCCTTCCTCGGAGCCATAGAAGATGCGTTCGCGGGCGAGGTAGCCGTGCAGATTCATCTGGCCGAGGCCGATCGCATGGCTCTCGTCATTGCCCTTCTCGATCGAAGGGACTGAGGAGATGTGGCTCATGTCGGAAACAGCACTCAACGCCCGGATCGAGGTCTCGATCGTCTTGCCGAAATCGACCGAATCCATCGCTGCCGCGATGTTCAGCGAGCCGAGATTACAGGAGATGTCCTTGCCGAGATGTTTGTAGGAGAGGTCGTCGTTATATTCGCTCGCCTCACTCACCTGCAGGATTTCCGAGCATAGATTGCTCATCGAAACACGTCCGGCGATCGGGTTTGCCCGGTTCACCGTGTCCTCGAACATGATGTAGGGATAGCCGCTCTCGAACTGGATTTCGGCAAGCACCTGGAAGAATTCGCGTGCCTTGATCTTCTTCTTGGAGATGCGGGCGTCGTCAGCCATCTCGCGGTACTTTTCCGTCACCGAAATCTCGGTGAAGGGCACGCCATAGACGCGCTCCACGTCATAGGGCGAGAACAGGTACATGTCCTCGTTGTTCCTCGCGAGTTCGAAGGTGATATCGGGCACGACGACGCCGAGCGACAGCGTCTTGATGCGGATCTTCTCGTCGGCATTTTCGCGCTTGGTGTCGAGAAAGCGCATGATGTCGGGGTGATGGGCATTGAGATAGACGGCCCCCGCGCCCTGCCGTGCGCCGAGCTGGTTGGCATAGGAAAAACTGTCTTCGAGCAGCTTCATGACAGGGATGATGCCCGAGGACTGGTTCTCGATATGCTTGATCGGCGCGCCTGCCTCGCGGATATTCGTCAGCGACAGCGCCACGCCGCCGCCGCGCTTCGACAATTGCAGCGCCGAATTGATCGACCGGCCGATCGATTCCATATTGTCCTCGACGCGCAGCAGGAAGCAGGAAACCAGTTCGCCGCGCTGCTTCTTACCGGCATTGAGGAAGGTCGGCGTCGCCGGCTGGAAGCGGCCGGAAATGATCTCGTCGACCATGTCGCGGGCAAGGCTCTCGTCGCCGCGCGCCAAGGCCAGGGCCACCATGCAGATGCGGTCCTCATAGCGCTCGAGATAGCGCTTTCCGTCGAAGGTCTTCAGCGTATAGCTGGTGTAATATTTGAAGGCGCCGAGGAAGGTCGGGAAACGGAACTTCTTGGCATAGGCCTGGTCGAACAGATCCCGCACGAAATTGAAGGAATACTGGTCGAGAACCTCCTGCTCGTAATAGCCCTCGGTCACGAGGTAATCGAGCTTTTCCCGGAGATTGTGAAAGAACACCGTGTTCTGGTTCACATGCTGCAGGAAATACTGCTTGGCCGCCATTCGATCCTTGTCGAGCTGGATCCGCCCCTGATCGTCATAGAGGTTCAGCATCGCATTCAGCGCGTGGTAGTCGAGCGTTTCCGCTGCTTTCAAAGGGCGTTCGAGAATTCCCGTGTCCAAAACCGTTCCATTCCGTGTTTGACGTTGGCGACATCCGCTTCTGTGCCCAGCAGTTCGAACCTGTAGAGGTAAGGCACCTGGCACTTCTTTGAGATCACGTCGCCGGCGAGCCCGTATGTTTCGCCGAAATTGCTGTTGCCCGCGGCAATCACGCCGCGGATGTGTCCTCGGTTTTCCGTATCGTTGAGGAAACGGATCACCTGCTTGGGAACGGCGCCCTTGCCGCCGTCGCCGCTATAGGTCGGCACGATCAGCACGAAGGGTTCGCGGATATGGAACGCGTCTGCGCCATTTGGCGGAATGCGCGCCGCGCGCAGTCCGAGCTTGGCGACGAACCGATGGGTGTTCTCGGACCGGCTGGAATAATAGACGATCAGAGCCATCGCCTTTCCTCAGGAAAGTGCGCTGATCATGTCGGGACGGAAGCCGGCCCAATGCTGCTCGCCGGCGATGACGACGGGCGCCTGCATGTAGCCGAGGCTGCGGACCCGCTCGAGCGCTTCGGCATTCTGCGAAATATCGACGATGTCATAATCGACGCCCAACCGGTCGAGGGCGCGGTAGGTGGCAGTGCATTGGACGCAGGCAGGCTTGCTGTAGACGGTGATGGTCATGATATTCCTCGTGACGACGCGATTGGGACGCAGGACATCGATCGGAAATCTCGCGATATCCGTCGAAAACACTCTGTATTTTGCAGCGATGCGGCTCGTTCAGCCGCTGGGCGTGATCCGCCCTCTACCTCTAGCGGGTGGCGGCCTGAACTGAGATACTGACATGACTTCACCCCGAAGTGGCTCAATGCGAAGGTTTCGGGGGCGGAGGCTCGGGCCTGCGAAACGCGATGCGGAGATTCCCCGCAGCCATGCAACGCGACCTTCCGACACCCCGCCCGTGGACGTTTCGTTCGAGGCAGGTCTCCTGGCTCACGGGTCAAAGCGCCTGCCCAGCCTTCCCGGAGCATCATGCTCCAGTGACCTGAAATCGGACAGTTGCTCGCCGCTTACAGTTGCGGGGGCAGCTCCGGCATTGCCGCGCCATGATGGCGAAGCGCACCGAATTCCCGTCTTAGCCGCCGATCCTCACGAATCGACGGAACCTCGAACACTAGATATAGTACGCCAATCCAAATTCGCGTCAACGGATGGTTTGTGCATTGCGTTACGACAGGTTTGAAATCGCTACGTTCCTGTGAAAAACATGGCTAACGAAAGCTTAAAGAAAGCAGGCTGTGGAGAAGGTCCTGACGAGGAGAGCCTATCTATGGCCGGTCCCGCGATTTTCGATTCGAGATCGGGCCTGAATCGTCGATGGGACATCCCGCCGGTGACGAGCGCGGGAGGGATGAAGTCAGGAAAGTTTATATCTTTATTCGAAGCAGCCGCAGCGCGTTGATCGTCACCAGCACGGTGGCGCCGGTATCGGCGAGGATCGCCGGCCAGAGCCCGGTGATGCCGGCGATCGTCGTCACCAGAAACACCGCCTTTAGTCCGAGTGCGATGGTGATGTTCTGCAGGATATTGCGCATCGTGCGTTTGGAAAGTTCGATCATCCGCGCCACGTCGCCGACACGTCCGTGCAGCACGGCGGCATCCGCCGTCTCCAGCGCCACATCGGTGCCGCCGCCCATAGCGATACCGATATCGGCAGCGGCCAGCGCCGGAGCATCGTTGATGCCGTCGCCGATCTTGGCGACGATGAAGCCTTGGCGCTTCAATTCGCCGACGACCCGCTGCTTGTCCTCCGGCATCATCTCGCCGCGCCAGTCGATGCCGAGCATGCCGGCAACGGCTGCTGCCGTCCGCTTGTTGTCGCCGGTCAGCATGATAGCCTTGACGCCTGCTGATTTGAGGGCAGCGAGCCCGGCCTCGGCATCCTGACGCGGCTCGTCGCGCATGGCGATAAGGCCGGCCACAACACCGTTGACGAGCAGCACCGACACGCTCTTGCCCTCGTCGTTCAACGCTGAGATGCGTGCATCCTGTTCAGCACTGAGCGTCCCGCGCTCGCGGGCGGCGGGCGGCGACAAGAGGTCCAGCGTCTCACCACCGACTTTGCCGCTGACGCCCTTGCCCGGCAGCGCTTCCAGCTCGAAGGCCGGCGGCACGGGAACGCCGTCCGCCTTGGCGCGGTTGAGGATCGCCAGCGCCAGCGGATGGCTGGAACCCTGTTCCAGCACCGCCGCGCGCGACAGCACCTGCGCCTCGGTCAGACCAAAGGAAATGATGTCAGTCACCTGAGGCTTGCCTTCCGTCAGCGTGCCTGTTTTGTCGAAGGCGACCATCGTCACCTTGCCGAGCGTCTCCAGCACCGCGCCGCCCTTCATCAGCAGCCCGCGCCGCGCACCGGATGAAAGCGAGGCAGCGATCGCCGCCGGCGTTGAGATGACGAGCGCGCAGGGGCAGCCGATCAAAAGGATCGCAAGGCCCTTATAGACCCATTCGCCCCATGGCCCTGCGAACAGCAGCGGCGGAACGACCGCAACCAGCGCTGCGACCACGACCACGCCGGGCGTGTAATAGCGCGAGAACCGATCGATGAAGCGCTCGGTCGGCGCCTTCGATTCCTGCGCCTCCTCCACCAGCTTGACGACGCGGGCGATGGTATTGTCGGCCGCGGCCGCCGTAACGCGAACCCTAAGCACCGCATCGCCATTCACCGTGCCGGCAAAAACGACGGCATCGACGCCCTTACGCACTGGCGTGCTCTCGCCCGTCACCGGCGCCTCGTCGATCGCGCTCTCGCCTGAGAGGATGATGCCGTCCGCCGAGATCCGATCGCCAGGACGAACCATGATGATGGCCCCGACCGAAAGGCTTTCCGCCGGCACCTCCCGTGTCTGCCCATTGTCTTCGAGCAGCGAGGTCTTCGGCACCAGCGCCGTCAGCGACTGGATGCTTTCGCGCGCCTTGCCCGCTGCCACCCCTTCCAGCAGCTCGCCAACGAGGAACAGGAACACAACGGTCGCCGCCTCTTCGCCGGCATTGATGATAACGGCGCCGACGGCGGCGATCGTCATCAGCATCTCGATCGAAAACGGTGTGCCTGAGAAGGCGGCCATGATGGCGCGCCGCGCGATCGGCACCAGCCCGATCAGCATGGCGACGATGAAGGCGTAGGACGCGATCGCCGGCACGAGATGGCCGACGGTGTAGGCGGCAACGAGTGCTCCACCCGAAAGGATGGTCAGCCGGCCCTTCCTGCTCTGCCACCAGGGACCGGCCATCGGCGCATGATCGTGCCCGTGCAACCCCTCGATTTCCTTCTCGCCATGATCGTGGGGATGGTCATGGCTATGACCTTCATGATCATGTACCGCATGATCGTCGTCATGGCCCGCGTGATCGCCGCAGCCATGTCCATGATCGTGACAATGCTGTGAGCCCTGAGTATGCGCAGGCGCAGCGTTTCCGGCAAGCGGCGCGACGGAATAGCCGAGCCCCGTCACCTTCTTCTCGATCACCTTGAGATCGCTGCTGCCATCGTGCCGCACGGTCATCGTGCCCGCCATCACCGAGACGGAAACATCGGCGACACCCGCCACGCGTCTGACCGCCGTATCGATCTTGGTTGCGCAGGCGGCGCAATCCATGCCGCCAACCCGGTATCGTGTCTCGCTCTCAGCCATCATCCGCTTCCTTGTCAAACAGAAGCATCTCTCCTACATCCTATAGCGACTAGAGGTGCAAGAGGAAAATCATGAAAAAGATCACCATTGGCGAAGCCGCGCGCCAAAGCGGCGTCAAGGTGCCGACGGTGCGCTATTATGAAAGCATTGGCCTGCTCGCCGCCCCGAGCCGCAGCGAGGGCAACCAGCGCTCCTTCGAGCCCGCCGATATCAGCCGTCTCGCTTTCATCCGCCACGCCCGCGAACTCGGTTTCGAGATCGACGCGATCCGCACGCTGCTCACCCTGCAGGACGATCCGCACCAGTCCTGCGCCTCAGCCGACGCCATCGCCAAGGCCCGCCTCATTGAGGTCGAGCAGCGCATCCGCAGCCTGATGGCGCTGAAGGCCGAGCTGGAAACCATGGTGGAAGGCTGCGGCCACGGCCGCGTCGACCAATGCCGCGTCATCGAAGTGCTCGCCGATCACGGCCAGTGCACGCATCCGCACCACTGATCTCTGCCCTTGCAGGCGATCCGCGCCCGCGCCAAAACTGAACGCAGATACAATCGGGCGAAGACATCAATGAACCAGAAGCGGATTGCGATCATCGGCGGCGGCCCGGCGGGTCTCGCGGCTGCCGAACTGCTTTCCCGTTCCGGTCATGCGGTGACGGTCTACGACGCCATGCCGACCTTTGCCCGCAAGTTCCTGCTGGCCGGCAAGTCCGGTCTCAACATTACCCATTCCGAGGATTATGCCCGTTTCACCACGCGCTTCGCCGCGGCTTCCGCCCGCCTGCGCCCCGCTCTTGATGCGTTTACCCCTGATGATATCAGGAATTGGGCAAGCGAGCTCGGGACGGAAACCTTCATCGGCTCGTCCGGCCGGGTTTTTCCGAAGGTGATGAAGGCCTCGCCTTTGCTGCGCGCCTGGCTCAGGCGGCTGGAGGCACAGGGCGCCACGCTGCGCACCCGCCACCGCTGGACCGGTTTTGCCGAAGACGGCTATGTTTTCGAAACGCTCGAAGGGCGCAGCATCGTCCATTGCGACGCGGCCCTGCTCGCGCTCGGCGGCGCAAGCTGGCCGCGCCTCGGCTCCGATGCTGCCTGGGTGCCTTGGCTGGTCGGCAGGGGTGTGGAAATTCACAGTTTTCAACCCGCCAATTGCGGCTTCGTCGTCGGATGGAGCGGGAACTTCAGCGAGCGTTTCGCCGGCGAGCCGGTAAAATCGGTCACCGCAACATCCGAGGCCGGCACGTTTCCCGGCGAATTCGTCATCACCGAGAGCGGCATCGAGGGCAGCCTGATCTATGCCCACACCGCCAGCCTCCGCGATCGGCTGCTGATCCACGGCAGCGCCGCCCTGACGCTCGACCTCGCACCCGGCCGCACCATCGACAGGCTGAGCCGCGACCTTGCACGGCAGGACGCCAAATCAAGTTTTTCGAACCGCCTGCGCAAGGGCGCCGGCCTCGACGGCGTCAAGGCGGCGCTGTTGCGCGAACTCGCTCCCGAGCGCGACCGAACCGTTCCGGAGCGTCTCGCCGGCATGATCAAGGCCCTGCCGGTGCCGGTGATCGAAACCCGCCCGATCGCCGAAGCGATCTCCTCGGCCGGCGGCATCCGCTGGAGCAGCATCAACGACAGCTACATGTTGAAGGCACTGCCCGGCACCTTCGTCGCCGGTGAGATGCTCGACTGGGAAGCGCCGACCGGCGGCTATCTCCTCACCGCCTGCCTGGCGACCGGCCGGACGGCAGCCCGTGGTATCGAAGCCTGGTTGCAGCGCTAGGCGCAGGCAGTCATCAGCACCGCGTGAGATCATCCCTCAGTCAGGCCGAGGCCGGACGGAATGTCATGGCGAGCCCATTCATGCAGTAGCGAAGCCCGGTTGGCTTCGGGCCATCATCGAAGACATGGCCGAGATGCCCACCGCAGCGGCTGCAGTGCACGGCGTTGCGCACCATGCCGTAAGTCGTGTCGTTCGTGGTGCCGACGGCTTTTTCGAGCGGCGCCCAGAAGCTCGGCCAGCCGGTGCCGCTGTCGAATTTGGTGGTCGAGGAAAAGAGGTCCTGATCGCAGCCAGCGCAGACGAAATTGCCCTTTCGCTCCTCATGCAGCAAGGCACTGGTGAAGGGCTGTTCCGTCCCCGCCTGGCGCAGGATGACATATTGATCCGGCGTCAGCAGCTTGCGCCATTCCTCGTCGGTGTGGGTCACCGCAAACGTCTCGGCGGCGATCGCCTTGCCGGCTAAGTCCAAGTGAACCGCGAGCGCCCCAAAAGCGGCGCCCGTCAGCAACAATCGTCTGTTCAGCATGGTCGGATCTCCTCGTCTGGCAAACCTTGCTTCTGCAAAGAACTACGAGAAAGAGGGTCTTTTGTTACACCATGGCCACCCAAACACCGAAATGTGATTTCCGTCACTTTCGTCAGAAAGCGCCGCACGCTGACGCCCGCCAGCGCCGGCCGATTGCAAACCAGCCATTTTTCTATCAGAATGTGCTGAAATTCGATGGGAGGAGCCGATGCACGAACACTCAGCGCACGCCGAGCACGTCTACACATCTGCCCAGCGCGATTCTGCGGCGGCGAGTTCCCCTGTCGTCGCCTCATGGCGGCGGTGCATGACCATGCACCAGCTCGCCCCCGAGGACCAGCGGGCTCCACTGCGCCTGACCGACCAGGAATTCCGCCGCGCGCGCGAGCAGTCCGAACAGCTGATTGCCAGCGCCACGGAAGAGCTCGATCGTCTCTTTACCACCGTTGGCAGGGCCGGCTGCTGCCTGCTTCTGACCGACAAGAACGGCATCGCGCTGGAACGCCGGGGCGCTGCCGGAGACGACAAGGAATTCCGCGAACTCGGCCTCTGGACCGGCTCGGTCTGGACCGAGGCCAGCATCGGCACCAACGGCATCGGCACCGCACTTGCCGACGAGCGTGCCGTCGCCATCTTCCGCGATCAGCATTTTTTCAGCTCGAACACCAGCCTCAGCTGCACGACCGCGCCGATCCGCGATCATCGTGGGCAGGTGGCAGCAGCCCTCGACATCTCCGCATGCCGCGAAGACGTCAACGAGATGACGCTGGCGATCCTGACGCAGACCGTGCGCGATGCGGCGATGCGCATCGAACTCAACCTTTTCCGCTCGGCCTTTGCCGGCGCGCGTTTCCTGATGGTCCCGGCCGGAGCCAATTCCGCTGCCGCCCTGCTCGCCGTCGACAGGCACGATCTGGTGCTCGGCGCAACGCGCGCCGCCCGCATCGCGTTGCAGCTGGACGACAAGCGCATCGCCGCCGGCATTCCGGCGGCCGATGCCCTGCACGAGGCTGGCGTCTCCCAGCAGGATGAGATCGTCGAGGCGGAGAAGGCGGCACTCTTGCGGGCGTTGTCGCGCGCCGGCGGCAATGTCTCGCAGGCAGCGATCGCACTCGGCATCAGCCGTGCCACGCTGCACAGGAAGATGAAAAAGCTCGATCTCCACTGATCAGTGTAAAGGTCCCGCTCCTGGAGGAATCGTGACCCGATGCTGTCGCAGGTCTGCGACACTGTGCACTGCGGTATGGAAGACCCGCCCTAGTCCCTCCGCCAAAACATGCTCATTTTCCTCCCACTGGTTCGCTTGGGAACCTGGATCATCAAGGGAGGATGACATGCTTCATCAGAAAATCGTCGAGTCGCCGTTCAAGCTGAAATACGGCAACTATATCGGCGGCGAATGGCGCGAGCCGGTCGAGGGAAAATACTTCGAAAACCTCACGCCCGTCACCGGCGGCAAGCTCTGCGACATTCCCCGCTCCAATGAAAAGGACATTAACCTCGCACTCGACGCCGCTCATGCGGCAAAGGAAAAATGGGGTCGCACCTCGGTTGCCGAGCGCTCCAATATCCTCATGAAGATCGCCCAGCGCATGGAAGACAAGCTTGAATTGCTCGCCCAGGCTGAGACCTGGGACAATGGCAAGCCGATCCGTGAAACCATGGCGGCCGACATTCCGCTGGCGATCGACCATTTCCGTTATTTCGCCTCCTGCATTCGCGCCCAGGAAGGTTCGATCGGCGAGATTGACCACGACACTGTCGCCTATCACTTCCATGAGCCGCTCGGCGTCGTCGGCCAGATCATTCCGTGGAACTTCCCGATCCTGATGGCCACCTGGAAGCTGGCGCCCGCACTTGCCGCCGGCAATTGCGTCGTACTGAAACCCGCCGAGCAGACCCCGGCCTCGATCCTGGTCTGGGCTGAACTCGTCGGCGATCTCCTGCCGGCAGGGGTCCTCAACATCGTCAACGGTTTCGGCCTCGAAGCCGGCAAGCCGCTGGCGACCAGCCCGCGCGTCGCTAAGATCGCCTTCACCGGCGAGACGACGACAGGCCGGCTTATCATGCAATATGCCAGCCAGAACCTCATTCCGGTGACGCTGGAGCTCGGCGGCAAATCGCCGAACATCTTCTTCGCCGACGTGATGGCGGAAGACGACGACTTCCTCGACAAGGCGCTCGAAGGCTTTGCGATGTTTGCCTTGAACCAGGGCGAAGTCTGCACCTGCCCGAGCCGCGCCCTCGTCCAGGAATCGATCTACGACCGTTTCATGGAAAAGGCCGTCAAACGCGTTGAGGCGATCAAGCAGGGCAACCCGCTCGATAGCGCAACGATGATCGGCGCCCAGGCCTCGACCGAGCAGCTGGAAAAGATCCTCGCCTATCTCGACATCGGCAAGCAGGAAGGCGCGGAAGTGCTGACCGGCGGCTCGCGCAACGATCTCGGCGGCGAGCTGGCGAACGGCTACTATGTCAAGCCGACGATCTTCAAGGGTCACAACAAGATGCGCGTGTTCCAGGAGGAAATCTTCGGGCCGGTGGTTTCGGTGACGACCTTCAAGAACGAGAAGGAAGCGCTCGAAATCGCTAACGACACGCTCTACGGCCTCGGCGCCGGCGTCTGGAGCCGCGATGCCAATCGCTGCTACCGTTTCGGCCGCGAGATCCAGGCCGGCCGCGTCTGGACCAACTGCTACCACACCTACCCGGCCCATGCCGCCTTCGGCGGCTACAAGCAGTCGGGCATCGGCCGTGAAACCCATAAGATGATGCTCGACCACTACCAGCAGACCAAGAACATGCTGGTGAGCTACAGCCCGAAGGCACTCGGCTTCTTCTGAGATGCTTCGGCATGGTGGGAGGGTCTCACCCCCCTCCCCAACCCCTCCCCACAAGGGGGAGGGGCTTAACCCGTTGAACTGCCTCGTTCTAAAAAGACATATCTTCTTGCCGAAACTTCGGCGTGGTGAGCTGTCGGAGCGGCATTATAAGTCCCTCCCCCTTGTGGGGAGGGGTTGGGGAGGGGAATTCTCCTCCCGAAACTTTGGAGGAAGAGTGATGGAAACCACCGTCAACGGCGAACCGCGTGTTCTCGCAACCGACGCAGCTCTCGATCTGATCGCAGAAATCAAGCGCGATCATCCCGATATCCTCTTCCACCAGTCCGGCGGCTGCTGCGACGGCTCCTCGCCGATGTGTTATCCGGCCAACGAATTCATGATCGGCGACAGTGACGTCAAGCTCGGCGAGATCGGCGGCGTACCTGTTTATATCAGCGCCGGCCAGTTCGAGGCGTGGAAGCATACGCAGCTGATCATCGACGTCGTGCCCGGCCGCGGCGGCATGTTCTCGCTCGACAATGGCCGCGAGAAGCGCTTCCTCACCCGCTCCCGCCTCTTCGGCGGCGGCGAGGCCTGCGCAGTGCCTGATGTGAAGGTCAGGGCGGTCTGAGGCTGTCGTTCGACCGGTGGGAATTTCGCCTGTAGTATTCCCATAGTACCTGCTCTCCACAGCTCTTTGCTAAGCTCCGCCAGTTGGTTTCAAAGGGAGGAAACGATGCCAGCCTCAAAGATCCTGATGATAACAGGTGATTTCACCGAAGATTACGAAACGATGGTGCCGTTCCAGACACTGCTCGCCTGCGGCTATACGGTCCATGCCGTCTGCCCCGGCAAGAACGCTGGCGAGACCGTCGCCACCGCCATCCACGATTTCGAAGGCGACCAGACCTATTCCGAAAAGCGCGGCCATAATTTTGCGCTGAACGCCACTTTCGACAGTGTGCGGGCCGAAGATTACGATGCCCTCGTCATCCCCGGCGGCCGCGCGCCAGAATATCTTCGCCTCAATGCCGATGTCCTCAAATTCGTCCGGCACTTCTTCGACGCAGGAAAACCCGTCGCCGCCATCTGCCATGGCGCGCAACTGCTCGCCGCCGCTGGCGTGCTGAAGGGCCGCACCTGCTCGGCCTATCCCGCCTGCCGGCCGGAGGTCGAACTTGCCGGCGGCATTTATGCCGACATCGCTATCAGCGATGCAGTCTCGGACGGCAATCTGGTCACGGCGCCCGCTTGGCCGGCGCATCCGTCGTGGCTGCGCCAGTTCATGGCCGTGCTCGATGCCGCAGCACTGCTCGAAACCAACGCCGCCTGAGAAGGGCGGCACCGGGGAGGACGATATGTGTGAACTGTTTATCAAGGCGGATGCTCGGCTCTGGGAAAGCGCCACCCGATCGCTGCGCATCGACGGCATGGTCACCAGCGTCAGGCTGGAGAACTTCTTCTGGGCGAAGCTGGAGGAAATCGCCCGCCGCGACGGCATGAATGTCGTCCAGCTGATCACCCGGCTGCATCATGAATCGATCGATGCCGGCCACGATCTCGGCAACTTCACGTCTTTCCTGCGGGTCTGCTGTGCCCGCTATCTCGACCTGCAGCTCACCGGCGACATCCCGGCCGATGTCACCCGTCCCATCGCCGGCCTCGACGCGCCTGTCATCCTCGACCGCGAACGGGCGAAATATCATTGAAAGCTGGTCCGACAGGCGATCAAAGACGAACGGCCTGCGGATAGCTTCGCGGGCCGTTTTGCAAACATCTGGGCGGCGGGCTTGCGCTGCCGCACAGCCTGGATCAACAATGCGCGGCACCGTCCAGCGCGGGCACCGTCAGGAGATCGATTGCCATGAAAGACCAGAAAGCCGTGATCGTCACCGGAGCCGGCGGCAACCTCGGCAGCGCCGTTGTCCGCGAGCTTGCCAGCGCCGGCGCCAAACTCGTCTGCATGAACCGTTCGAGCCATGAGCTGGAAGCCTTGGCCGGCGATCTTCCTGCCTCCACCGAGTTTCTGTCGATCGCGGGAACGGACCTGACTGATTATGCTTCCTGTGCCGCCGCTGTCGCTCGGGCCGTCAAGCGCTTTGGCGGCGTCAGCGCGTTGGTCAACACCGTCGGTGGTTTCCAGATGGGGCCGGTCGGGCCGGAGGCGCCCGCGCAGTGGGAGACGATGATGACCGCAAACGCCCGCACTGCCCTGACGATCAGCGCCGCGGTTCTCACGACCATGAAGGCGGCCGGCTACGGCCGCATCGTTCATATCGCCGCCGCGCCCGGCCTGAAGGCTGGCGCCAAGCAGGCCGCTTACGCCGCCTCGAAAGCCGCCGTCATCCGGCTGACCGAGGCGATCGCTGCCGAATGCCGCGACGACCGCATCACCGCCAACTGCATCCTGCCCGGCACGATCGACACGCCTGAGAACCGCGCAGCCATGCCCGATGCGAAGACGGACGGCTGGGTATCGCCGCAATCGATCGCCCGCCTCGTCGCCTTCCTGATTTCGCCGGCCGCAGCCGTCGTCACCGGCGCGGCAATCCCGGCGACCGGCCGCGAATAGCGGGTGACGTGGCATGATCGGTCGCCCGCGACTGCTCCTTTGCCGAGATCCGTGGGTGATGAACAACAGAGCCCTGCAAGTTTTAATCAGTGATTTACGATCTGACTTGAGCTTCGGTTCGCCTTGAGGCAGCCTCGTCTGCGCCTGCTCATGGGACGGGCAGGGGAACAGCGGGCGGACACAATGGTGTTGATGATCGCATTGCAGCGGCATTTGCCAGAAGGCGGATGGTTTCGATGACGGAGGGTCCGGCATTGCGCGCCGTCGGCGCAACCAGCCTGATGCGCGAGGAATGGTTCCTGGGCGTCAGCGTCGCGACCAGCCTGGCGTTTCTTGCCTTCCAGGAACAGCTCTTCGGCCGGCTTGCCGATCCCCTTTGGTTCACTGTCGTTTTCGCGTGGCTGTTCGCCGCCGTCCTTGGCTCCGCTCTGTCGGTTGTCCGGCATGCGGATCATTTGGCTGAGCGGCTGAAGGAGCCCTACGGCACGCTCATTCTGACGCTTGCCATCACCTCGATCGAGGTGATGGCAATATCAGCCGTCATGCTTCACGGCGAGAACAATCCGACGCTTGCACGCGACACCCTGTTCGCAGTCGTCATGATCATCCTGAACGGCATGGTCGGCCTGTCATTGCTGCTGGGCGCATGGCGGCGACCGGAACAGCAGCATAACCTGCAGGGCGCCAACGCCTATCTGGGTGTCATCGTTCCGCTGGCAACCCTGAGCCTGGTGATGCCGACATTTCTTGCAGGCCCGGACGGACAGCATCCATCCGCACCGAGACAACTGATACTGGGCATAATATCGGTCGGCCTTTACGCTACGTTTCTGCTTCTTCAGGCGGGCCGCCATCGGGATTATTTCACTGACGACAGCAACCTTCACGAGCCTGTCAGCGAACGTGTCCCTCGCCATCGACCGGTCTGGCCTCATGCCATTTTGCTTTTCGCCCATATGGGTCCGGTCGTCTTTCTAGTCGAACAGCTTGCCCGACCGATCGATTACATTATCGAAACCCTGCATGCCCCAACCGCATTTGGCGGTGTCGTCATGGCCATCCTTGTCGCGACACCCGAGGCAATCAGCGCCGTGCGCGCGTCCGTCGCCAACAATCTTCAGCGCGCCGTCAACATTTTCCTTGGTTCGGTGCTGTCGACGATCGGGCTGACCGTACCGGCAATGCTTGTTGTCAGTCAGCTCTACGGACACCCCGTGACACTCGGCCTGGAGCATGGAGATCTGGTGATGCTCCTGCTCACTCTTGCCGTCAGCATCATCACCTTTGCCAGCGGCCGCACGCACCTCATGCAAGGCGCTGTCCATCTGGTGCTTTTCCTGGCTTACATGTTGCTGATTTTCCAGCAATGAAACCCGCTCGATGGCGGCCGCGCAAGATCAGGAAAGTAAAGAGTTCCGCGCTTGGTCTGTCTTCCGCTATGATGACGGGAGCTATTGCACAGCTTGCAAGCAATCACGGTGGCTGCAGGACCTACGCGGCGATACGGAGATGGGACTTGGGCTCACTGTTGGTTGGCGGGCTGGTATTTGTTTTTCTGTCGATGGCGACGTCGATAGGATTGATCGTGCGCGGCCGCTTGCCGGATCACCATCTCAATGCAGAATCCAAGGACGTCATCAGGCTGGCGACCGCGGTGGTGGGAACGCTGTCGGCTCTGGCGCTCGGCCTTCTGATCGCATCCGCCAAGTCATCCTATGACAACGCCGAAGTGGAAATGAGAACGGCGGCGGCACGGGTACTCCTGCTTGACCGCGTCATGGCGCAATACGGGCCGGAAACCGACAAGGCGCGTCAATTGCTGCGTGAACTCATCGAGAAACGCCTGAGCCGTGGCTGGACTGCCGAGACCACCGACGAGACATCCGGCAATGCGCCGGGGGAATATCAGGACATCGAGGCGGTTCAGGCCGACCTTCGGTCCCTGGCGCCGAGGGATGCCGTGCAGCACTCTCTCCAGGCGCGTGCGCTGGAAGTGAGCGGCATGTTGGCCGAAACCCACTGGCTGTTGGTTGAATCCGGCAAAGAGGGTTTACCCTGGGCTTTTCTGACCGTTCTCGTCTGTTGGCTTTCGCTGCTCTTTGCGACCTTCGGGCTGCAGGCGCCGGCCAATCCGACAGTGCTGTCAATTCTGCTCGTCTGCGCCCTGTCCGTCGCCGGCGCCATCTTCCTGGTTTCGGATATGGCCAACCCATATGTCGGGCTGATCCGTGTTTCGGATGCACCATTACAGTTTGCCATCGAACGGCTGGGGAAACCGTAGCCGCGTCATCTTATCCATCGAGGACGAGCTCACAGTTTAATTGTGCACCAGCAGCTATTGCAATTTTTAGCAATGCCGCGACATAATATCGCATGCCCGGAACTTTTCGGAGAGGGGTCGTCTCCACCGAGGCACGCATGAAGACTACAGCGCCGCGCGTCTTTTCAGACGCGCAAAGGACGCAGTAGATCATTGAAATTGCTGCATAATTCAAAAAACCGATTTGCTTCTATGAATTATGCAGTAGGCTCGTAAACATCGGGGCGGCGGCAATGCGTGTGAGATTGTATCAGGGTCTGCACCTGTCCATGATGCTTGCCGGCATGGCAATTCTCGCTGGCTGTGAGGAAAGCGGCAACACCTACGTTGCCCCTCCTCCACCTCCGGTTCGTGTCGCCCAGCCGGTCCAGCAACCGGTAACGCTCTATTTCGAACTCACCGGCAACACGGCGCCGCTCAACTCCGTCGATATCGAGGCGCGCGTCCAAGGCTACGTCCAATCGATCGATTACCAGGACGGCATGACGGTGATGAAGGGCACCAAGCTCTTCGGAATTGAGCGCAACACTTATCAGGCACAACTGGATCAGGCCAAGGCATCGCTCGCCTCGCAACAAGCGTCCCAGGTCGGCGCGAAGCAGGAATACGACCGGCAGCTCAATCTGTCGAAGCAACAGGTCACCACCCAGACCGCGGTTGACAGCGCCAAAGCGACGCTCGACGAGGCGAATGCATCCATCCTCAATGCCCAGGCCAATCTCGATCTTGCGACGATCAACCTCGGATATACGGAGGTGCTTGCCCCGTTCGACGGCACCGTCACCGATCACCTCGTCGATATCGGCGCGCTTGTCGGCGTATCCGGTCCCACCAAACTCGCCAGCATCGTTCAGACCGATCCGCTTTATGCCTATTTCAACGTCAGCGAAACCCAGGTGCTGATGATCAAGGAAACCCTGGCAAGGCAGGGGCGCACCTTCAAGCAGACGGATCTTCCGAGCATTCCGGCAGAACTCGGCCTGCAGACCGAGGAAGGCTACCCGCATAAGGGACATCTCGACTACGTCTCGCCGCAGCTCGATGCCTCTACAGGCACGCTTCAGGTGCGCGCCCTCTTCGATAACAAGGACCACGCCATGCTGCCTGGTCTCTTCGTGCGCGTCCGGGTGCCGGTCGGCCACAACGACAAGGCTCTGCTGGTGCGCGACGACGCCATCGGAACGAACCAGCTGGGCAGCTACCTGCTCGTTCTAGGCAAGGATGACGTCATCGAGCAGAAGCAGGTCAAGACCGGCCAGCGCGAAGGTGCGCTCCGTGTCATCGACTCCGGCCTCGATCCGGCCGACTGGGTCGTGACGCAAGGTATCCAGCAGGCCATCCCCGGCGGCAAGATCGCGCCCGAGAAAATAGAAATGAACCCGCCGGCAGCTTCCGCCGGCGATGCCAAGGCCAAGACCACCACGCAATGAATCCGCCGCCATGCTTCATCTGAACGTCTAAGGACAACAGCATGATCTCGCGTTTCTTCATCGAGCGACCGATACTCGCCAATGTTCTGGCGTTGGTTTTCGTGCTCATCGGCGCGGTGGCGCTGTTCCAGCTGCCTGTGGCGCAATATCCGAATGTCGTTCCGCCAACGGTGCAGGTGACGACGCGCTTCCCGGGCGCCAGCGCACAGACCCTCGTCGATACCGTCGCGCTGCCGATCGAACAACAGGTCAACGGCGTGCAGGACATGCTCTATATGCAGTCGACGAGCGCAAGCGACGGCACCTATTCCCTGACCGTGACCTTTGCCATCGGAACGGATCCGGACCAGGCCCAGGTTCTGGTGCAAAACCGCGTCGCCATAGCAATGTCATCGCTTCCCGAAGCGGTGCAGCTTCAGGGCGTGACGACGCAAAAGAAGTCGACGGCGATCCTCGGCTTCGTCAGCCTGACCTCGCCCGACAGCCGCTATGACAGCCTGTTCTTGTCGAACTACGCCGTCATCAATCTTCAGAATGAACTCGCCCGCCTGCCGGGTGTCGGCAATGTCACCGTGTTCGGGGCCGGCCAATATGCCATGCGCATCTGGATGGATCCGAACCTGCTGCAGGCGCGCGGCCTGACGCCGCAGGATGTGGTCAGCGTCGTGCAGCAGCAAAGCCAGGAGGTGGCCGCCGGCCAGATCGGCATTCCGCCGGTACCGAAGGGACAGGTCTTCCAATACACGCTGAACGTCAATGGCCGATTGAACGAGGCGGCCGACTACGAAAACATCGTCGTCAAGGTCGAGAGCGGACAGGGCGGCCGTGTTACCCGGATCCGCGATATCGGCCGCGTCGAACTCGGCGCCCAGACTTACAGTCAGTCCTTCATGCAGAACGGCCGGCCGGCTGCCGGCATCGGCATTTTTCAGCTGCCGGAGGCAAATGCCATCGCGGTGGCGCAGGTGGTGAACACGAAAATGCAGGAGCTCTCGAAGAGCTTCCCGCCGGGCCTCGAATATCACGTGCCGTTCGACACGACAAAATTCGTCGAGGCCTCCATCGACGAGGTTTACGTCACCTTGATCGAGGCCGGCATTCTCGTTCTCATCGTCATTCTCGTCTTCCTGCAGGATTGGCGGGCGATGCTCGTGCCGGCGACCACCGTTCCGGTCACCATCATCGGCGCCTTCGCGGCCATGGCAGCATTGGGTTTCACCGTCAACCTGTCGACGCTGTTTGCCATCGTTCTCGCCATCGGTATCGTCGTTGATGATGCCATCGTCATTGTCGAAGGGGTCGCCCGACACATCGAGGCCGGCATGTCCGGCCGAAAGGCGGCCGAAAAGGCGATGGAGGAGCTGCTTGGCCCGGTCATCGGCATTACGCTGGTGCTGATGGCCGTTTTCATTCCGGCCGCCTTCCTGCCCGGCCTGACCGGACAGCTCTACCGGCAGTTCGCCCTCGTCATCGCCGCCACGGCACTGATCAGCGCCATCAATGCCGTCACGCTGAAACCGACGCAATGTGCCCTTTGGCTGCGGCCACCAGTCCCGCCAGAGAAACGCAACATCTTCTATCGCGGCTTCAACAAGGTCTACGACAGGGGTGAACGCAGCTATGCCGGGCTGATCGGATCGATGACCCGCCACAGCGGTATCATGGTCATAGCCGCACTTGCGCTGATCGGTGTCGCCGTCTGGGGGCTCGCCCGTCTGCCGACTGCGTTTCTGCCCATCGAGGATCAAGGCTATGTGCTGATCAGTGCGCAGCTGCCCGACGGCGCATCGAAGGAGCGCACCGACGCGGTGATGGAAGAGGTCGGCAAGATCGCCGAAGCCACGCCTGGCGTCGATCAGGTGCTGACCATCAGCGGCATCTCCGTTCTCGACAACAATGCCAGTCTGCAGAATGCCGGCGTCGCCTATGTCGTGCTGAAGGATTGGGACGAGCGCGGCAAGGAAAAGGGGCAGGATTTGCTGTCGATCTACCAGCATTTGAACGGCACGCTGCAAAGCGTGCTCGCCGCCAAGACGCTGGTGGTCGTGCCACCTCCGATCCAGGGCGTCGGCAATGCCAGTGGCTTTACCATGCAGGTCGAGATCAGGAACGGCATTTCCGACTACCCGCTGCTGCAATCGCTTGCCGACACGATCGTCAAGAACGGCGGTGCTCAGTCATCCCTGCAAAGGCTGAGCACGCCTTTTCGCTCGAACGTGCCGCAACTCGCAGTCTCTGTCGACCGGATCAAGGCGGAGACGCTAGGGGTTACCGTGGGCCAGGTTTTCTCGGCTCTCTCCAGTTACGTCGGATCGAGCTATGTCACCCAGTTCAACAAATTTGGCCGGACCTTCCAGGTCTATGCGCAAGCCGCTTCCGATTTCCGGGTCAGCGCCGAAGACATCCGCAATCTGAAGGTCAAGGCCGGTGACGGCACGATGGTGCCGCTCGGCACGGTCGTCGATGTCACCGCGACACAAGGCCCATCTCTGATCAGCCTCTACAATCTCTACCCGTCTGCAACGATCGTTGGCGGGCCTGCCGCAGGCTTCAGTTCCGGCCAGTCGCTCGACGTCATGGAGCAGATTGCCGATCAGACACTGCCACCGGGCACAGGCTTCGAATGGACGGCGCTGTCCTATCAGGAGAAGGCCGTGGGCGGGCAGATCTATTTCATCTTCGCGCTCGCCATGCTCCTCGTCTATTTCGTGCTCGCAGGCCAGTATGAAAGCTGGATCTTGCCGCTGGCAGTCCTTCTCGCCGTGCCGCTCGCCCTCCTTGGCACAGTGGCAGCGCTTATGGCAGCCGGCGTTGCCAACAACCTTTATACGCAGATCGGCCTTATCCTGCTGATCGCGCTTGCATCGAAGAATGCCATCCTCATCGTCGAATATGCTAGGGAAAGGCGGGCGGAAGGCATGGAAATACTGGATGCGGCCGTCGAGGCCGCCCGCTTGCGTTTCCGGCCAATTTTGATGACGTCCTTCGCCTTTATCCTCGGCGTCCTGCCGCTCGTGCTGGCGACTGGCGCCGGCGCATCCGCCCGCAAATCTATCGGCATATCGGTCTTCAGCGGCATGATCGCCTCGACCTGCCTCGCCGTGCTCTTTGTCCCGTCCTTCTACGTCCTGTTGCAGCGCCTCGAGGAATATTGGAAAGGGCGCACAAAGACCGCAGGCCTGGCGGAAACGGAGATATCGAAGGTTCAGTAGGGCAGTCACGACGGCCCGTCGCGCGATCACCTACGGTTTGGTGCGCAGGCAGGTTGCCGTTCGGGGTGGCTCTTCACAGCGGGGATTCGAACAGCCACTAAAGTCCCGAGGTCAGCACCCTGTGACAGGCAGGCGACACGCGTTGCAGATTGTCCCGCAGGCAAGCGATACCCCGCCCTCCGCCCAGAGGCACCATCCGGCACAGGGCTCGAAAATCCGATCCGCAGGTTTCGCGCAGGACCATCAATTCCTCGCGCGGCGAGAAGGCCGGCATCATGGCCCGGGGAGCAGGTGTGGTCGCAACCGTCGCCGCGGCACCGCCGCCGGCTGGGGTTGATCCTGCTGATCCTCCCCCGGTAGATCCGCCCAAGGCCGCAACGGCTTGCTGACATGGCGCCGAAAGAGCGGCATTGTGCTGCTGCAAGCAGCTGAGTGCCTCGGTGCCGCCCGGTGTGACGCCGGAGCATTGCGCCATGAAATCCCGTTGGCAGGCCGATTTGACGGCGTTGCGCTGCGCCTGGGTCGGCTGATGCGCCGGTGTGCCCGTCGCCGGCGCTGGCGCTGGCGCCGTCGCCCCGGTAGTTGCGGGCGCCGCCGGGACCGGCTCCGCGGATGTCGACTTGGGTTTGCTCACCGCCGACACCGCCTTCCGGCAGCCCGCTGACAGTGTGGCATTATGCTGTTGCAGACAAGTGAGCGCCTCGATACCTCCCGGCGTCACCCCTGAACATTGTGCTATGAAATCGGATCGACATTCCGCCCTGATCGCATTGCGCTGCTCTTCAGTCGGCGCCTGCGCGGACGCGACACCAGCAAAGAGCACCACTGCGCAGAGCGCTGGCAATCCCGAGATACCAAACAGAAGACGACGCCGTCCATGCGGAGCCGTCAGTAGAGAAGATGCCCACTTTCGCATTATTCCTCCCCCCTATAAATCTCTAATCTACTTCATGAAATCGAACGCCCTGCTGAAAAGGATAATAAACGCCCGCCAATTGGAGGGACGTTGCTTGCGGCTACGAAAATATTAAAACGCCGGCTCCACGTATATTAGAATATTGCTATTTTAGCAACTATCGTGCGCCTGAAAACTGATCAAGGAAAACGTATCACTCATCAGCCTCGTGATCGGAAACCATGCATCTCAAAGCAAGTTAACAGGTTCTGCGAATACATGCTGCCGTCATGCCGCAGCCTCGTACCCTCTTGAAGCCGGGCTCTCGTGGCCTTCAAGCCGAAAGCGTGCAATCATGTCGGTGAGTGCAAGCGCCTCGGACGATAGCTGTCGGGTGGCAGCATTCGTCTCTTCCACCATCGCTGCATTTTGCTGCGTCATACGATCAATATCGTTCACCGATGCGTTGATCGAATGGAGTGTCGTCGCTTGGTCGCGGCTTGACGAGGCGATGAGCTCGATATGACCGACGATGTGGACGATCTCGCTGGAAATCTCCATCAGCGCATCGCCGGTGCGGCCGACGAATTCGGAGCCGGACGCAACCTCGCGGACGGAATTGTTGATGAGCTCGCCGATTTCCTTGGCTGCGCGCGCCGATCGCTGCGCCAGCTCCCGCACCTCCTGTGCGACGACAGCGAAGCCCTTGCCGGCCTCACCCGCTCTTGCCGCTTCGACGCCCGCATTTAGAGCCAAGAGATTGGTCTGGAAAGCGATGGAGTCGATAGCGCTGACGATCTGCACGATCTTGCCCGACGCGTCCTCAATCCGTCCCATGGCCGAAACCGCGTTTTGGACCACTGAAGCCGAGGCGTCGGCGCCCTGTTTGGCGCGTTGGACAAGCGCAAGCGCTGCTGCTGCCCGTCCTGAAGAGGTGTTGACGGCGGAAGAAATCTCCTCCACTGCCGCTGCGGTTTCCTCAAGTGCGGCCGCCTGCTTTTCCGTTCGGCTGGCTAGGTCATCAACGGCTTCCGCCATCTGGCGGCCATTGTCGCTGATGAGGGAAGAGGTCTCGCGAATAGCACAGAGCGTCTCCCTGAGACCTGCGACCGACATGTTGAAATCGGTGCGGATCCGGTCGAGTTCGGGGGCAAAGAGCTTATCGATGGAAAAATTCAATTCCCCCCGCGACAGCCGCGTGAGCCCTTCTGCAAGCGCCTCGATTGCGGCGTCAACCTGGACCTTGGCGCTACGTCGCTCGAGTTCGTTGCGGGCGCGCTCGGATTCCGCATCGCTACGCGCGATCTCTGCCTGTTGTTCCATTTCGACATTCGATAGCGCATTTTGTTTGAAGACGGAAAGCGCACGGGCCATTTCGCCGATTTCGTCGCCCCGTGCCTCGCCGGTGATTGCGGTATCGAGCCTTCCCTCTGCGATCTTGCGCATCGCTGCGGTAATCTGGGTGATCGGTCCCTTCAGGGTGACGACCAGCGCGGCACCCGCTGTCATAGCAATCAGGATGCCGATGACAATGGCGCCGCCAGATATCCTATTGGCCTGTTGACGATCCTGCCCAGCATTTTGCCTCTGCGTCTCGGCGAATTGAGCAAGCAGGTTCCAGGTGTTGTCGATCTGCCCCGCAGCGCTGTCGAACTCACCGAGCTTGCGCGCCGCACCTTCTGAGAGCGCTGCCGCGTTCGCCGCGAGCAGGTCGAGGACGGGTTGAGCCTTCTTCGGAATTTCGGCAAAGAGGGGATCGTCGTTCACCACGCCGGCGAGACGGCCGAGCTCGGTCTGATACATGTAGATCGACTGCTGGACTTTCTTCACTCGCGCGTCGTCTGGATTGCCGGCGAGTTCGGCGAAGCCGACGCGGATCTCGTTATTGCTGTTAACGATGGCGCGCAGTTCGTTGCCGACATTCGTGGCCTGAGAGATATCCTTGTCCGACGCGGCAAGCGCAAGCACGGAGGTCCGCATCAGATCGTCGCCAATCGTCTTGAGACTGTCGCCAGTTGCAGCAAGATTGGCGACGGCGGTATCCGTTGCTGGGACATCCAAAGTGTCAGGCGACACCTTCGAAGCGTTGGCGATGGCATCCACAGCCGCGGCATACTGTGCGGCGAGGGCTTCGGTCGCTACAGCAGGCGAAAGCTGCTCCTTTGCCTTTTGCAAATCGGGCCCATATTTGGCTAGCAGGCCAACTTTGTCAGCCGGCGTCGTCGCATTCGTATAGTCATTGCGAAGTTTTGTCGCGATACTCGCGGCGGCGCTGATGGAGACGGAATTATTTAGACCGCCCTTGTTGGCATTTTCCAGCTTTTTCGCGCCGGCCATCAGCATGAACGAGCGCTTGCCAACCTGCCCTTGGAGGTCAAGAAGTGCCGCGGAAGCAGCGTCCACATCACTGAGAATTTTCTGCTGTCCCGTTTCGATTTGCCAGATCGCTTCGATCTTTTGCGGGATGATTTGCGACTGATCAAGCGCCCGGTCAAGAAGCCCCACATCGGTCGTCGGCCTTAGCCTCTCGATCGTCTGCTTCAGGTTTGCCAGTTGCTCACGGGCGTCCGCAAGCGCTGTGTCTCGGGCTTCCTGCGACGGTTTCATCAGAAAGCCGGTCATGCTGGAAGAAACATGTTTGAACCCGTTCAGGGATTGCAAAACATGGTTGGAGATCTCCATCCGTCCCTCGAGAAGGCTGGACGCGTAGTACCCCGTCAGTCCCACTGCGCATAGGCTAAAGACGAATGGCGCCAAAAGTACGAGCACCTTCGTCTGAATGCGAACCCGCGACATCAAACCACTTACCACGACCGCATCCCCACCACCGATTGGAGCTAAGCTGTCATTCTTTGTTTAAGAACCGATAAATGGGTTGATCCGAAGGCTATGCACGCTTCACCCATCGGGGCGAAGGCATGGTTCATCCTACCGGTAAGCAAAAACGCAAAAAGCCCGCACGAGGCGGGCTTTTGCGTATTATTGGGAATTTGGTTTCGGTTTGAGGCTTTGCCCCGTTGGGTCTTAAACAGTTCAGTGGACTGTTTTATCGGGCGGGCCCGATCGACCGCTCACCCTTCAGGTTATGGTGAGCTCTGCGAACGAGGAGCTACCATCGCCAGGGAAAGCGAAGCTTTTCCGCCAGCGATAAGAAGGTAGAT
>NZ_JBLYZH010000033.1:0-30759 GCF_048551595.1 Rhizobium sp. CRRU65
ATCCGTGTCGTTCTCCAGAGCTGTCACTTCGGCCACAGTCAGACCAGTGGTTTCTGCAACGTCATCCAGCGAATAGCCGCGAGCCGCGCGAGCTTCCGCAAGCAAGCCGCCGACGGACAGAGCAACAGGGGATTTCACAATCTTCGAGGCCATGTTCATGTCGTTAAAGCTCCTTTTGGCGGGCCGAAAAACGTACAAAACAGTTTCATAGTTCCAACGCACTGCCCGGGTCCGGGCGATTTCCGCGGGCGCTCGTTCTATCAGCTTGCCAGGCGGAGTAAAGTCTGACGTGGCGAAGGGGCGAACAACCTTTACATGATGGTCGACGAGAGGCGCCATCGACCCACCTGCCTGCCACGGAGCGTCTTTTATCCTGCGGGAATTCGCGGCGAGAGACGCTCACATGACGCCGCAGGCGAGCAGATTAGGTCATCGATGTTCTCGCTCAACCAGCTATTAAGACGCAGAGCAACGAAATCGAGCGCATCCCTCTCAAACCCGGCCAGGATGCGGACATCGGTTCCAAAGGATATGAAGGCAACGGGTAAATCTCGGGTCCGAAAGATCGCGAGGCGGCCGCGAAATTCTTGAACTTTTTCTTGAACCGGCGGTGAGTGAGCAGCATCCGGAGAATTCGCAGCGTCGCCGCCGCTCAGCTTGAAACTCCCATGGGGAAGACGGCCTTTGCTTGACGGATGCAAAATTAACCGCCTTGATCGGACCGAACCCTTGATCCGCGAATTGCCATCGAAGGTCTAGAAGAGATCTGCTCCGATGACCGCACCACATCAGCAGCGAAGTTAAGACTAATCCACCGGCTTGCTGTTGAACATTACGCGAAAAGCATGTCGACTGAGCGCGGCAAGCCGTCCGGATTAGAATAGCGCGGTAGGACCGGGGCGCGGGCTCTCTGCCCCGGGCCCAATCCCCCTGAGGTGTAGCCGATACATTGCCTTGAAATCCGCGAAGTTTGCAAACCCGGCGAGGCGGGCAACTCTGACTATAGTCGTCGGGGCAACCGAACATTCGGTGGCGATTGACTGTAATGTCCCGAAGGCAATCAACTCCGGTTTTTCGAGCGCGATACGAATGACGCGTTCCGACTGCCCGTTGAACACGACCACCCGTGCCGCGATCATGTTTTTCAGATCGCGCAAGTTCTTGGGTTGGCTGTTGGAAGTTTGACGTTTCGTTATCATATCGCTCGATACCGCATTGGAACCATTAGCCTTGCCAGACGAAGCCTATTTTGCGGCATCAATCGTCCGTATCCACCCAGCCGCCCGCCGTGCGGCTTCTGCGAGAACTGGCTTCGGCGCTTTATAATATTCATCGACAGGCAACTCTCGCTTTCGACGAACGAAATCGATCGCGTCGTCCAGTGTTGGAAACTCATTTGGCAACGTGAGATGCAGGAAGAGCGCTACGACTGCGACTGAACGAGAACGGCCACCACGACAATTGACGAGAACGCTGCCACGTTCGCGAAGCGGATAGGACGGTTTGTCAGGCAGGATCTGTTCAAGCGCTGCACGAAGGATATAGTGGGCGGCAACCATCTGGGTATCCGGATTTCCGGCGCCGTCTATGAGGCCCACCTTGTAATAGCGAATCTCCCCCGGCCCATAGACGCTGCCCTCATGATCCGAGACGATCTTGTCCTGCTGCACGAAATTGAAGTCGAGGTTGACGGCGCAGTTGACTACCGTCGTGATGCCGTTTCGGCGCAGAAGGCCGAGGTCGCTTGCCCCCTCCTTTCCCGATATGAAAATATCGACGCCGTAAAACGGGTGCGATTGATAGATGCGGCTCAGTTTGGGCAGGTGTCTCTCGGCCTGTCCAATCGCGGCTTCAGATTTCTGCATGTGTCGTCTCCACGGCAGCTACCCCTGAGGCAGGCGGCGTTCAAAAAGTGATGGTTGATGGCAGGCTGCGCATCGCCTGATGCGTCGCCGCCGGTGATCCTGCTAGGCAGCCGCCCTGGCTGCCCTGTTTTCGCAGATGGACCGTGCCACCCGCTCCAATGTCGGGTAGTGCGCGCCCTCGCCTGTCGCGACGTAACCAGGACAAAGGAAATCGGCCGCCCCTACGGGAACCTTGCCGAGGGTCAACGGTTCGTATCGTCCGCCTGCATTCTTCAGGATCAGCGTGGCTGCGGCAACGTCCCACGCGTTGACGCCAAATCCGGCGGCAGCATCAACCCATCCGGCGGCGACATGAGCGATGCTGAGAGCTGCGCTTCCGGGACGACGCAGCGTCGAAAAGGTCTCGACCAGTTCACCCATATTGGCGAGTGCTACCTCGCGACCGTCGAGCCGGAAATCCCGCGCCACCGGATAGCCGGTGATCAGCGTCGCATGCGCTTCCTCTGCAACCGCACGCGACCGCAGCGGACGATCGTTCAGATCGGCGCCCGCAAGATCTGCCGTGAACATCATTCCGGAAACTGGATCGAAGATCGCGCCGGCAACAACCTCCCCACCGATGACGGCGGCGATCGATACACACCAGAATGCCAGGCCACGGGCAAAGTTCGCCGTTCCGTCGATTGGATCGACATACCACTGAATACCCCCACTGCCCGTCTGTCCGCCCTCCTCTCCCATGATCGCCGAATTGGGCTCATGCTCGAGAATATAAGCCCGGATCGTCGCCTCGGCACGCTTATCGTGGATGGTGACGACATCGTGGAGATCGACCTTGTAGTCAACGTCTATATTGGATCGGAAGGCTTGCAGCAGAGGCTCGCGTACGGCTACCGCCGCGCCTTTGGCGATTTCCATCAACCTGCGGGATCGCTTAAGCGCGTCTTCATTGTCGGGGCTCGGGTTGACGCGAGTGGGGTTTTGCATCGGCATGTCCAGTCTGTCATATGGGAACAGGTTCCCGCGCTTCACGTCGGAATTGCTTACTTCGTGTAGTTTACACGCCAGAAATCCTGCCATTCCTCGCGCCGGTCGAAATCATCCAGACCGGTGGACGTGTCATAGGCCTGCAGCTTGTCGGCGACCTTCATCAGGCCGGAAGGCTCGTCGTCCGGCATCCTGACGTCGCTATTGGTCGGCAGTTTGCCGTCCTTCATCTGCGGCGCGATGCCCTCCTCGGTCAGGATATAATGGATGAAGAGCTTTGCCGTATTCGGGCTTTGCGACTTGGCGGCGATCAGGCCGAGTTTGATATAGTTCCAGCCGACCCAGGGATCGAGCGTGGTGCAGATGCCGAGCTTGTAACCCTTGTCTTCGTTGTCACGGAATTTCGCAGAGCTCAACAGGCCGAAGAACGGTTCCTTCTGACCTGGTGCGCCCACGGCTTCCGATATCCGGTCGTCGCTATCTGTTGCCAGCGGGGCATTCTGAGCCAGGGCCCTGATCCAGGCGGCAGCAGCGCTCTTTTCATCAGTCTGCAGCTCCTTGCCGAAATGCGCCTTATAGGCGGCAGCAACCGCATCGCTGCCGTGGGCATCGAGTTGATTGAACCAGTCCGTGTAATTGCCCTTCGTCAGGGGGTCGATGATTGCAACCTTGCCTTTCCACTTCGGCTCCGTCAGCTCCCAGATGTTGGCCACGGGGCATTTGTCATAGGCCTCGGTGTTGTAGGCCCATACGTTTGCATTGGTCGAGATCGCCAGAGGATTCTGGAACTGCTTGGGGATCTTGGAGGCCATGTCCGCAGGGAGGTAGTTTTCGACGAACTTTTGCGGCAGCAACTGTGCCAACGCCGCCGGAGCATCGGTGATCAACACCACGTCGCCCTGAACGTTGTTGGATTGACTTTCTCGTATGATCATCTCGAGCTGGCTGTTGGCCGAAACCTTCATGCCCGTCGCCTTCAAACCGTATTTGGCGCTGAAGTTTTCGGCCATCTCAACGATCTTGCCGGTGCTGTCATAGACATTGATCGGCTTTTCGCCTTTGGCCGCATTGACCAAAGCTTTGATATCGGCCGTATCGCCAGCGACTGCCGGAACAGCAAAAACCGCTGTCGCCATGGCGGCGATCGCCGCGACTGAAATCTTGGCATTTCTATTCATCGTTCCCTCCCAGGAGATCGCCAAAGGCTGCTACGGCTTATTTCTTGTAGTTCATGCGCCAGAAGTCCTGCCACCCCTCGCGCTTGTCGAGATCCGCGGCTGCGGTGGACGCATC
Source organism: Rhizobium sp. CRRU65 (assembly GCF_048551595.1). NCBI lineage: Bacteria > Pseudomonadati > Pseudomonadota > Alphaproteobacteria > Hyphomicrobiales > Rhizobiaceae > Rhizobium > Rhizobium sp. CRRU65. Next base: position 4,146 of record NZ_JBLYZH010000033.1, read on the forward strand.
GAATGCCATGAGTTCATCGAGATGGGCGGCAATGCCCGACGGCTCATCGGACGGCAAGCTAATCGCCGAATTCCCGGAGATCTTTCCATCCACCGTCTGCGGGGCAATTCCCTCTTCGGTCATCAGATAACGGACAAAGAGCTTTGCCGCGTTGGGGCTCTTGGTCTGCGTGGCGATCAAACCGAAGCCAGGATAGAGGAAACCCGAAAAAGGCTGGACCCCGGTGCATAGGCCGAGTTTCAGGCCCTTGGCCTCATTGTCGCGATACTTCGCCGTCGATGTGATCACGAAGAAAGGGTCGGACTGGCCAGGCGCCCCGGCGGCATCGGCAACAGTGGTGGAGTCCGACAGAAGCGGTCCGTTCTGGGCAAACGCCTTGACCCAGGCCGCTGTCGCGCTCTGGCTGCTCGTGTCGAGCTTCTTGCCGTAGAGCGCTTCATAGGCCTTGGCGACATCCACGTCGTGATGCATCTCGATCTGGTTGAACCAATCCGCATAGAGCGGCTTGTCGAACAGATCGAGCATGGCGAGCTTGCCCTTCCATTGCGGCTCGGTCAGTTGCCAGATGTTGGTCACCGGGCATTTGTCGTATTTCTCGGTATTGTAGGTCCAGACATGCGCATCAGAGGCGACGACCAAGGGGTTGCGCAGCCTTTCTGGAATATCCTGTTGAAGATCCGGCGGCGCCCAGCTTGTCACCACGCCTTCCGGCAGAAGCTCGCCCACTGCCGCGGCGACGTCGGTTGCCACACTGACGTCGCCGACGACATTTCCTGCCTGCCGCTCGCGGATCAACAATTCGACCTGCGTCGCCTCATTGACCTTCCTGCCGCTCGCCTGCACGCCATATTTCTTCGTGAAGGCCTGGGCGGTATCGACGATCTTGCCGGTGACTGCATAAACCGTGATGGGTGGTTCTTTTTTTGCAGCGTCTATCAGCGCGTTAAGATCGAACGTGTCTTCGGCATAGGCCGCGGCCGAAAGGGCGGACGCGAAGACGAGCACCGCAGTCCCGGCGAGCAAGCCTCGCCATGCCGATCTTGTCTGGTTCGAATGGGCCATGATATGCCTCCCTGTCGGCTCGTTATTTCTGATAGTTCATCCGCCAGAAGTCCTGCCACGTTTCGCGGGCATCCCAGTCGTCAAGACTGGTCGCCATCTGGTATGGCAGCAACTGGTCTAGAGCCGCGCCGATCCCGGATGGCTCATCGGCGGGAAGGCTGACATCCTTGTTCGTCGACATCTTGCCGTCGATAGCCTGCGGTGCGATGCCCTCGGCGGTCATGACGTAGTGGATGAAAAGCCTAGCGGCATTCGGGCTGTCGGTACCCTTCGTGATCAGGCCTACGCCGGGATAAAGCCAGCCGAGCCATGGCTTGAGGTCCTTGCAAAGGCCGAGCTTCATGCCGCTATCGGCGTTATCGCGAAACTTGGCCGAGCTGATGAGCCCCATGAAGGGCTGAGACTGCCCGGGGGCGCCGACGGCGTCCGCAGCGGCGGCGTCGGCATCGGTCAGGAGCGGCGCATTGGCGGCCAGCGCCTTGACCCATGCTGCGGTCGCGCTTGCCTCATCCGTCTGAAGATCCTTGCCGTATCGCTCCTTGTAGGCCGCAGCAACCTTGTCGTCGCCATGTTTTGCCATCTGGTTGAACCAGTCGACATAGGACGCTTTTCCGAGCGGATCCTGCATCGCAACCTTGCCTTTCCATTTCGGCTCGGTCAGTTCCCAAATGTTGTCGACAGGGCATTTGTCGAACAGCGCCGTATTATAGGACCACACGTTCGCGCTCGTGACGACCGTCAGTGGATCCTGATATTCGGCAGGGATGTTCTTGGCCAGGTCCGGCGGCAGCCAGCTTTCGGCAAAGCCCTGCGGGATCAGCTGGGCCATGGCAGCCGGAGCGTCGCTGACGATCGACACGTCGCCCTGTATGTTGTTTGCGCGGGCCTCGCGGATGATCATCTCCAGCTGCGCCGACGCCTTGACCTTGGAGCCTTCTGCCGACAGGCCATATTTCGCGGCAAAATTCTTCGCCATTTCGACGATCTTGCCGGTGCTGTCATAGACCGTAATCGGCTTTTCCTTCTTGGCAGCCGCGATCAACGCATCAAGGTCGAACGACTCCTCGGCGCTTGCCGCACCTCCCAAAGCCATCGCAACGGCAGTCGCACACAACACGCGGCCCATGCCGCCGATCAGGTTTCTCTTCATTACTGCTCCTCCTTCAGTAAGCTATTCTTGGTTGCGCGGGTGTCAGTTGTAGACGCCGCTCCTCAGCAGCGTATCTGACTCCGTAATTCGCTCTCCGCGTGCATCGAAAACATGCAGGGCCTCAGGTGGTGCGTGGAAAAACACGCGCTCCCCGGCGTCGATACGCGGCAGCGCGTGGGTCGTGAGAAACAGCGTATGGTTGTCGCTCCGCAATTCGAGGATCCAACTGCCACCGGTCGGCAGGACGCCAGTGACGGTCATCTCGCCGAAAAAATCACCTTGCGGTATGTCCTCGAGCTTCAAGACATACCCGATCGCCTCCGGCCGGATGCCGACCGAGCCGATGCCGGAGAGTGCAGGATACCGCGCCGAGAAATAGGCTTCAGCCTTGTCGGCGATATCGGAGACACCCGGCTGTCCGAATGTCAGGATATTGATCGGCGGGCTGCCGACGAACTCCGCGACGAAACGATTGGCCGGCCGGTCATAGATGTCATTGGGCGTCCCCATCTGTTGGAGCGTGCCCTCGTTCATGACGGCGATCGTGGTCGCAAGCGTCATTGCCTCCCATTGGTCATGGGTCACGAAAACGATGGTCGTCTTGAACTCCTTGTGTAGCCGCTTGAGTTCGGCGCGCATCTCCAGCCGAAGCCGAGCGTCGAGATTGGACAGAGGCTCATCGAGAAGCAGCACGCCCGGATTGACCGCGAGCATGCGCGCAAGCGCAACGCGCTGCTGCTGGCCGCCGGAAAGCTGCGAGGGATAGCGATCGCGATATTTGGCGATGTCGAGCGCCTGCATGACCTTTTCCACGCGGGCCTCACGCTCGGCTTTCGGCAGTTTGCGCAGCCGCAGGCCGAAATCGGTATTCCGCTCGATCGTTAGATGCGGCCACAGCGCGTAGCTCTGAAAGACGAGACCCATCTCGCGCTTTTCGGGAGGAACGAAAACGCCCTCGGCAACGGAATCGATCAGTCTGTCTCCGACGCGAATTTCACCTCCAGACAGGTTCTCCAGCCCGGCGATCATCCTCAAGGTCGTCGTCTTGCCGCAGCCGGAGGGGCCGAGAAGGCACATGAACTCACCATCGCGAATTTCGAGATCGAGGTCCGAGACCGCGTTTGCTGCATTCACGCCGTAGTTTTTTTGCGCACCGCGCAGGTTGATCGTAGGCATCAGCTTCCAAGTCCTTCTGCAAGATTTGTGCGGGTGAGTTTCTGGGCCAGCAGCGTGCCGAAATAGGCAATGCCGGCGATGATCAGGACGACGGCATTGGCCGCCTGGGTGTAGTGATAATCGACAAGCCGGAGCGAATAGGTAGTCAGAACGTCGGTGCTCGGGACGGCGAGGATCACGAAGAGGCTGAGGCCCTTGATCCCGGAAATGAACGGAAGAAGCACGCCGGTCACCAGGGAGCCCTTCTGGATCGGGATCACGATCGAGATCATGCGCCGCAACCACCCTGCACCGGCGATCTGGGCGGCCTCTTCCGGATCCTTGCCGAGCTGCGTCATTGCGGAGATGCCAGCGCGGGAAGCGTAGGGCATCTGATCGGCGATAAGGGCAAGCACGAGGATGGTCACGGTCCCATAAAGCGCCGGCATCGGCCCGCGCGGAACGGCAAACAAGGAGAGATAGGCCGCGGCAAACGCGATACCCGGCACGAGATAAGGCAGGAACGTCACTTGACGGAGGTAGACCGACAGCGCGCGGACCGGTGTACGGATGACGACATACCCGACGAAGAGACCGAGAATACCCGAGGTCAGGGATGCTAGGCCGACGATCATCAATGTGTTTCCGGCCGCTGCCCAGAGATCCGGACTGAAGAGAATGCCCGTCTGCAGCGCGACCGTATCGAGATTGGTGCCGATCCAGTAGTCGAGCGTGAAGTTGTCGAGTGTGAACTGCGCCGGAATTTTCATGACGGTAGACAATGCGAGCGTCAGCAGCGGCAGTCCGACACCGAGAAGGAAGATCGCTGCGGCGAACCCCGTCGCCGGAAGCCGCATTTTACCCAGGCGGCTTTGGCGGTTCATAGACCCCTTCGAACCGATTGTGACGAAGCGGCGGGCCTCGCGCACCAACCGTGCGTCGATCATCAGCGTTATGATGCCGATCACCATGATCGAGGCTGCGACGACACCTGCCACGCCAGTCTGGCGCGAGGCGATACTACGAAACAGCGAGGTCGAAAGCACCTCGAACTTGACGGGCAGGCCAAGGACGTAGGGAACGCCGAACTCGCCCAGGCACTTGGCGAAGATCAAAACCATTGCTGACAGGAGAGCCGGCCGCATCAGAGGCAGAATGACCTGCAAGGCAACCTGGTAACGCTGGGCGCCCAGGATACGGGCGGAATCCTCAAGCTGGGAATCGAAGCGACGGAGCGCAGAACCAAAAAGGAGGATGACGAAGGGCGTATAGTGCAAGGCAAGAATGATTGTGATCGGAAAGCGACCATAGGCGACCCAATCCGGTGGCGTCATGCCCATTGCCTCGAACCAACCCGGCTGACCGCCGATCGTCCGGTTCTTAAACAGCGTCATCCATGCGAGCGCGAAGGTCCACGCAGGCAGCATGTACGGAACGATCAACGCGGTCGCAAACCAGCGTCGCCCGAACATGTCAGTCCGACTAATCAACCAGGCCAGGATGGTGCCGATCACCAGAGAAAGGGCTATGGCACCAAATGCAACGGTCAAGGTATTGACGAGGGGGTGCCAGAACAGGTCGGTCGCAACAGGAGAGAAGAATGTCCGATCGAGATAATAGAAGGTGAGGTCGCCGACCTGTTTGCCGAGCCGTCGCTCATTGCCAAACTGGACGCGTATGGCGTCCAGAACGATCGAGATGATCGGAACGACGATCAGGTAGGTGAACAGCAGGGCCGTCAAGACACCGATCAGCGTCGTTGGCTCGCGCAGCGCGACCTTGAACCGATAGCGCCACACCTGCCATCCGGATGGCTTTGCACCAACACCCGTGGCGGGCGCTTTTGCCTTCATCGTCTCGCTAAAAAGAGCCATCGTACCTCCCGTATCGTCATCTCCTTGCTCGCATGACGTCGTCCAAGCGAAGGCATGCACAGAAGGCTCCCGCGAACGGGATGCCCCTGCGCGCAAAAAGCGCGAGCAAGAATTCAATTTTCCACAGGCCTCTAAGGCCCGCGCACCGGCGAGCGAGCCGGCTCCTCCCGGCGCGCTCGTCAAAGGCATCCTCAACGGAATAAGCATTCCATTTATGCTCTTCTATAGAACGCATGATCCATTGAAACGTGCCCTTTGTCAACGAGAAAATGCACGCGCGGTCAATATGTTATCTAGTTGTTTTCATTAAATATTTTTATCAATTTAAAATGTACTTTCGAACAGGTATGCATGGCGGCCAGCCGCGATATGGTGTGAGGTCTCATCCTGCGCAGCCGGCGATGCTGATTGGTCAGCTGCCGCTAAGCGTGACTGGCAGGCGATTGAAAATATTCGATTGGAAAAACCGGGACTTTATGGCCACTGATAAAGACCCTGGTTCGAGTGGAAATATTGATGGCACAAACATTTGTGACGGCAGAAGAAGTGGCGAAGCGCGCGGGAGTTTCGCGCTCGGCCGTGTCGCGCACTTTCAATGGCGGAAGTGTATCGAAATCGGTGCGACGCAAGGTCCTCAAAGCCGCCGGTGAACTCGGCTATCGCGTCAACCGTCTGGCTCAGGGTCTGATGAGCGAGCGCTCCAATCTCATCGGTGTGGTTGGCGCCAATCTCAGTTCGCCATTCATTTCCAGGCAGCTTGATCTTCTCAGCATCGGTCTGTTGCGGCGGGGCCTGCAATGCCTGCTCCTCAACGCAGCAGATGCACGCAAGGATATTGCACCCCTCATCGAACTTCTGTTCGAGTTCCGGGCTCAAGCAATCATCGTTCTTTCGGGGGAGCCTCCAACCTCGATCATCGACGAGTGCATCGCCAACGGTGTTCGCCTCATCCTGATCAACCAGCGCCTCGACAGAACCGATACGAGCATGGTGTTAAGCGACGATTCCCACGGTGCCGAGCTCGCCGCCATGCGACTTGTCAAAGCCGATTGCAAAAAGGTCGTCGTCGTCTCGAGCAGCAGCCAGACCCCGTCACAAGTTCGTCGGGCGAACGCTTTCAGCCAGCGCATGGGGATAGAAGGCATAGAGGTCGTGGCTTGGTCGGGTGGTCCGACGTCCTATGACAGCGGTTATAAGGCCGCCTGCGAACTGCTTTCGGACAAGACTATTGATGGCGCATTCTGCGTCACCGACCTCATGGCTCTCGGATTTCTGGATGCAGCCCGCCTGGAAATGGGCCGCCGCGTGCCTGAAGATCTGTCGGTCGTCGGTTTCGATGACATACCTCAGGCGAGCTGGAAGAGCTACCAGTTGACCACGGTTGCCCAACCGCTTGACGACCTGACAGACAAAGTTCTGACGGCGCTCGACAGCGACGAGACAGAGACCCGGCTTCAAGTCGTGTCGGTGTTCATGGTGGAGAGGACAACAGCCCGCTAGTTGGCCTGGCGGATTCGGCTTTCAATCAAAAGACCGCTTTGATTGAGGATCGGATGGGCGACGGCCGCGATATGGGCATGAATGCGTTTCAGGTCGCGCAGAATATCGAGGTGCAGCGAGCTCGTCTGAATGCTTTCGGGCCGCTCTTCGCGCAGGCGCTGCAGGTGCCGTTGGGCCGATTGCTTTTCGAGCCGGCGCACGTCTTCCTTGATTTCGACGAGCCGGCGCGCCAGCGTGGCGTTCTGTGTTGCAAAAACCGTCTGTGCCATCCTTAGGCTGTCGAACGTAACAGCGAACAGGCCGGAGATTTCTTCTTTCCCATCCGGCGAAAATTGCAGGCCACGTTCGATTTTCTTGGCAATTTCCGGGAGTATCCCTTTTTCGATAATGTCGCCGATGTGTTCCAGATTGATGGCATATTCAACGATGCCCATGGAGCGACGATGTTCTTCTGCGCTCAAGCCATCATGACCAAGCTTGGATATATAGACCTTGATCGCGTGTTGAATCCGATCGACCCGGCCTTCCAGCATTGCGATTCCGGCAAGAGTGGAGGAATCGTTTCGGTTTATCGCCTCAGCCGCCTGCGACAGCATTTGTTCGACTAGATCGCCGACCACCATGACCTCGCGGCTTGCCCCGGCGAGAGCGGAGAGCGGACGTGCGAGATCATTGCTGTCCAGATAGCTGTTCTCAAGATTTTTCTCTTCCTCCGGCAGGAGGCGAGACATCAGTGACAGGACGTATGGCGACAAAGGCCAGGCAACGAGAGCGACGAGCACATTGAAGGCGAGATGTGCGTCGACTGCGAAATTCTGATGCGGCAGCGGCGACAGTTCCAGAAGGTCTGCGCCATAGCCTGAAAGGGGAAGGGCGATGCAAACGCCGATCGCCCGTACGATGAGGTTCCCGAGTGTAACCCTTCGGGCGCTCGTCGGCGCCCGAAGGGTGGCAAGAACGGCCGGAACCGCGCCTCCGAGATTGGCGCCAAGGACGAGCACGATCACGAGCCCCGTGTCGATGCCACCACCGGCGGCGAGTGAAAGAATAAGAACGACAATCGCAAGGCTGGAAGATGCCAGGATCGCCAGAACGGCCGAAAAGATCAAGGCAACCGGCCACGCGTTTCCGAGCATAGTTATGAACAGGCTGAGCGCCGGCGATTGTCGGATGGGATCGGTCGCTCCCGAGAGCAGATGCAAAGACAGCAGCATGAGGCCGATCCCCACCAGTGCCGTACCCGTGCCTTGGCGGGCTGTGGAGCGGCCCCGTAACAGGATGGCGCCGGCAAGGATTAACAATGGCGAGAGCCAGCCGAGGCCGAGGGCGACGATCCAAGCGGTCGCAGCGGTGCCGACGTTCGCTCCGAGGAGCACGATCTGTGCCATGGCCGGCACGATCAGGTCTTTCTCGACGAAGGAGGCAACCATCAAGGCGGTGGCCGTAGAACTTTGCAGAGCAACAGTGGCAATGAAGCCAGCGCAAAGGGATCTGGTGCCGCTTCTGGTACTCCTGGCAAGGCCCGCACGAAGTTTCGTACCGAAGGCGCGCGTCATGCCGCCCTTGACCTGGGCTAGACCAAACAGAAGCAGAGCGACCGCGCCGAAAAGATTGATGCTGACGATAGCCGATTCCATATCACACCTGCTGCATTCTGCCGGCTTCGCGTTCCGGCATTCATGGCGACCAAACGCGTCGTCAGACCCCTATTTTATTCCAACTCACATTATCGTCGTTCGATGTCGCGCTGCTATGCCGGGACATCCTGCTGAACCCTTTCGAGCGGGACAACGATGTTAGGTCTGCCCTTTGCCGCGCGGTCCAGGAATAGGCCAAGTGCTCCGAGGAAAACGCCAAGAAAGCTAGGAAGCGATCCATCATAGGCGTCGGGCGCGCGACCGAACTGATTTGTCAGCGACCGGTAGAGTGCCAGTCGTTCGGGTTCTATATGCTCGATTGACAGATGCCCGCCTTGTCTCAGGCAATACCAGTCGGCGATCAGATCGATCATCGGAAGATCTTCTGCCTGGGCCGAACTCGACAGTTCGAGACAGTCACTTTCCCCTGCGGCGCCCCCTGCTACGCATTGTGCTGCCTGCGCGACATTCATCTCCAGGATCGCTGCCGCGAACGCGCCTGGCCATTCCTTCGGCAGGTAACGATGGACGACCAGCGCCCGCTTGTGGGCCTGGAGAAAGGCGCCGTAGCTGTCAGCAGACAGCGCATCGGCGCCGCGCTCATGGCGACCGTTGGTTTCAAGCCGATAGCCTGAGAGGAGATCACGGTCGACAGCGATTGCCGAAAGCCCGACCGTATCGACGGCCAAATGGTGTCGAGTTGGTCGTATGACCTTGAATGCTGGGGGGAATGCGACGAGCGACGGGACAGCAATATTGGTCACATGGCTGCTATCGTAACCTCGCGTGGTGACGCCTTCAACGTGCAGATGGCCGCTGAAGTGGACCTGCAAGCCTGCCGAAAGGATCGCCTCTTCGACTTCCCGCCGGGGCGTGCGGCGCACGACGTTGGTCTCACCGAAGAGCGTTTTTTCCGCATCGGAAGCGCCGTCGAAGGGATCGAGCGCCGGATAGTGAGAAAAGGCGAGCACGGTCTTGTCGAGAAGACGTGCCCGGCGCGTAACGTCGCTGACCCATGAAAAGATGAAAGGCTTAGCACGCAGCATGGCATTCCAGCCGCCGGCGGTGCTGTCGGTGAAGGCTGCCTCCTCACCATCGGCGAAGGCTCCATCGAGGGGCTCGAACACATTTGCGTCGATCATCAGCAGCCAGAGGCCAGGCTCTGGTTCGACGAGATAGGATGCGTCCATGAGCCGATAGCGATTGACGCCGTCCGGCGACGTCACCTCGTAGACCCTATCCTCCTGAGCATCTGATAATCCAAAAGGGCTTTCCCAATGGATGTATTCCGGCCGGCGGAAATAGCCGAAATTCGCCATCGCGCGAAGCCCATCCGGATATCCTTCGCAATACATCCTGTCGCTGAAGACTGCACCCTCGCGTGCAACTCCGGCATCGCTCGAGACGAGGATCGCCTGACCACCTTCCGTCAGGAACTGCTTGGTGTGATGACGGCCGCGCGGGCCGAATATGTCGTGATTTCCCGGCAGCGCATAGAAGGCCGTTCCATGCTCCCGGCTGTGCTGTTGCAAAATGTCGGCGAGCTTTTCCGTCGTTGCCCGCTGGCCATCGTCACTGTAGTCGCCAAGCAGCACGACATGTCGGATGCCACGTTTCTGTACGTGTTCAAGCGCCGCAAGGAGTGCGCCGGCACTCTCGTTGAAGACTCGCGTTGACTGGCGTGTGTCCGACCAACTGCGCATCGTCATGGCGCGACCGCCGATCCTGACACCGGAAAAGCCGAAATCGGCATCGACGTCGTGAAAATGTGCATCCGCGATGACGGCAATCTCGGGATAGGATCGGGGCATCATGAATTGCGTTGCCTGCGTTCTTCGATCATGTCGATCCACTCCGACGCCCGCTGGGCTGCTCCGTAGAGCATCGGCTTTGGCGTTTCGAACCACTCGTCGGGACGCAGCTCGCGCCGCTCGCGGATGACGGCGAGGGCGTCATCCAGGCTTGGATAGAGATGCGGCTGCTGCTTGTGCAGAAAAAGCGCAACCAGCGAAACAGAGCGGCTGCGCCCGCTTCGACAATTGACGAGCACATTGCCGCCGTCGGGAAAGGGGTAGGTCTGCCGCTTCGGCATGGTCTGGCGCAGAGCGCCGTCGAGAATGTAATAGGCGCCGAGCATCATCGTATCAGGGCTGCCCTCCCCGTCGATGAGGCCAATTTTGTAGTAGCGAATATCTCCGTAGCCTGACGCCCGCAGGTCAGCCGTTCCCTGGTCTGCCTGCACGTAGTTGATATCGAGATTGACGGCGCAGTTCACCACAGTCGTGATCTGGTGCTGGCGCAGGAGACCAATGTCGCTTGCACCGGTGCTCCCGCCAATGAAAAGAGCCGCCCCGAAAGGGCCTAGCCCTTCCGCGATCAGGCTGATCGCCGGGCGAGCGTAAACGGGTCCGTCCATGTCAAGTCCTCCTTCGCGCCGCGTGCGCCTGTCGCCGCTACCGGCGGATTGAGCTTGTTCTCAAGCTCCTGCGAGAGCCCCGGGGCCACCCAAGTGTGCTTTCTCAGGCGAATTGCCTGCCGTCGAAAGCGGGATTTTGGCGACCTTGCTGATCCCTGCGGCAATGGCTGGAGCGGCGGCAAGGACGGGACCACCCTTTTCCAGGCTGCCGATATCGAGGAAGGGGCAGACATCGCCCCCCGCCTCGCTGACGAGGAGAAGGCCGGCCAGGCAGTCCCAGGAATTCATGTGCAGTTCGACATATCCGTCGGAGCGGCCGTCGGCCACATAGGCCAGAGCCAATGCACCCGAGCCCGCCCTTCGGACGTTTGTGCCGAGATCAAGCAATCCTTTCACGACCTCGAGGTAGGTCTCGTTCGCAACGCGCGTCGACCACCCCATTTCGATGGTAGTGGCATCGTAACGGTGTGTCGCAGCGACCCGAATCGTCTTGCCGTTCAAACTGGCGCCGCGGCCGCGTTCTGCGAAATACAACTCATCGAGCGCGGGGTTATAGATGGCGCCAAATTCCGTCACACCCTTTTCTACGTAGGCGATCGAGATGCAGAAATGCGGAATACCGCGCGCGAAATTGGCTGTACCGTCGACCGGGTCGACGACCCAAACGCGCTCACCGATTGCGCCGCCGCCTTCTTCTCCAAAGAAGCTGTCGCCCGGAAAGCGAGCCAGGATGCTGTCGCGGATCAAGGCCTCGGACGCGGCATCCGTTTCCGTCAGGTAATCTTGTGGCCCCTTCATCGACAGACCGGTTGCCACTCCGGCATGAAAGCCTTTGAGAACCAGATCCCCGGCAGTGCGGATGACGGCGCGGCAATAATCCGCGCGGGTTTCGGCCAAGGCTGCATCGGATACTGAATGCATATGATTCCCCTCAGGTGTTTTGCACGCGCGCTCATATTTGCACGCGCGTGCAATCGGGTCAAGTCATGCGATCGCTGGTGATCACTTGGTTCTGTTCGTCCGTTTTCCTTGATGGTTGCAAGCGCGCCCGACCATCTGCCGGCCTCTGGAAAATGTTGAAGCCCAATCGATGTCGCCCCTCTTCCACAGCGGCTTAGGATCGCTCGTCTTTCTGGGGATGAAAATAGCTCTGCCACCGCTTCGGCGCCTCGGAAAACAGCCCAAATGCCTGAATGACCATGCCCGCCGGGAGATCGATGTTTCTGGCAACCCCGCCGCCTTTCAGGACTGCTCCTCGCTTGTCCGGATCACGCTCGCGAAAGGAGCCGCCGCCGCCAAGCTGGCAATTCTGGATGCGGATCGGACCAAGAACCTGCGCGCCGTTGCCAAGCGTTGCGCTCTGGGTAATCGAACCGCCGCCATTCAACCGGACATCGTTTCCAAACATCGATTTTGTCACTCTGTGCGCCAACCACAAGGGTAAAGCCCCCCTCCCGACCGAGATCGCCGTTTGCGCCTATAGCAATCGAACCGGCGCCGGCCTCGATCCGCACGCCGCTGTGAAGCACGGTCGACGCGCCAATGCTGACCGATCCCTCCGGGCCGACCTCGATTGTCACATTAGGCCAGAGGAAGACGCCAGACCCCAGGCTGGCGCGAGAGGAAATCAAGGTCGAAAACGGATCGATGACCGTGATGACGCCCAGATCTGCAAGCTGCAGCGTTTGCGCAATGGTCAGGAAACCCTTGAGGCGCCTGACCTCGTCGACCCTACTTGTTATCTCATGCATCTGAAGCGTCTCCGGATGCGATTTTCAGCAAGGCTGCAGCGGTTGCATCACCGTCATGCTGACCGCGGCTCCAGGCATCTTCGAATTCGCCCTTGATGATGTGACGCCCGTTCTTTTCCTGCGGTTTCTCTCTGAGATAGGGAAACGTTCCGACCGTCTTCTCGAAGGGAAACAGCATCCTGTTTGCGAGAACGAAGGTGAACAGATTCGAGGTTCCGCCGCCCTTGCGCACATGCAGATCCGCGGCCGCCAGGACGTCTTCGAGCGTTAGTCCCATGGTCTCCCGGCATTGCAGGATGTTGCCGATGAAGACTTTCGGGCAGTTGGCCTTCTCGATAGCTGAAACGAGGCCCGTCACCAGAAGATGAGGAAGGATACTCGTGTAGAGACTGCCCGGACCGATGGCAATCAGGTCCGCCCGGGCAACGGCGTCCAGCACAGCCGAGTTGGCAACCGGCAGGGCCTGATCGGCGCCAGCCAGCTCGACCTCTGCGATCCCAACCTTTGCATCCCCTGCCCCCATCGATGTGATGACGTCCTGCGGCGCAAGCCTCCGACCGTCCCTCAGAGTTGCGGAGAGAACCAAGTCGTTGTCACAGGACGAAGGCCATACGTTTCCGACGATGCCGCACAGCTTTCTGAACACGAAGATCGCCGTGTTGACGTCTCCATTATGCGCCACGCAGGCGCCCGTCAGAATGAAGTTCCCGACGCTGCCGTGCCTGAAGTCGAAATCTCGACCAACAGAAGTGGCGAATGTGTTCAGATAATTCAGGATTGCACCGCGCAGGCCCGGCTCCATTCTCTCGAGCAACGGATGACGGCCTTCGGCGTAGAAGAGGAATTCCTTGCGGGCATCGTCAAAGCCAAGATTGGCCGATACCCGGGCGTTGCAGATCTTGACGACGTCACCGGCGCAGCCTTCTCCATGTGCCATCGTCATCAGAGCCTGGCGGATGTCTCCCACTGAGAGGATGGAGAGCCGCTCGCGAATAACTTTCGAGCTGCCGCCGCTATCCCAAGCAGGCACGACGCGGGTGACATCGGCTCCACGTTGGCCCAGCGCCACATTGATCGATCGACAGGCGCTGCCGCCCGAGAATAATACAATCCGTTTCATACCCGCTCGCGATCTTTAGAAGCACATGCATAGCCTGCGCGGATTACGTGCAAAAGTTCTCCCCTCGTCACATATCGTGACGAGGCTGTCACAGAAGCTTCCGCAGCCTGGCAAGCCCGAAAGCGGCAATCGTGCCCGCATCCTGGAGATCGCCGTCGAGGATCATCCGTTGCAGCTCATCAACCGAAACGGTGGCGCGAACGAGGTCCTGTTCTTCATGCTCGAGCTTGTTATCCCCTGGCGTGAGATCCGTCGCGAAGAAGACATGGCATCTCTGGGTCACCGTTCCATAAAGTGGGTAGATAGTGCCGATCCTGATCAATGAGCCCGCAATCAACCCGGTTTCCTCCTGCAATTCGCCGCGGGCGAGTTCGCCGGGATCGGCGTCCGGTTTCTCCTCCCAGCTTCCCTGAGGAAATTCCCATTGGCGCGACTTGATCGGATATCGGAATTGTTGAACGAGGTGAACGAGACCCCGGTCGAAGGGCAGGATCATCACGAAGTCGGGTTTGTCGACATAGCCGTAGAGCCCGGGCGACCCGTCACGGCGCAGGATCTTGTCCTCGCGGACCGTCATCCACCGGTTGGCATAGACCTCCCGCGAATCGACTGTGATGATGTCCGGTCCCGCGCCTTGCTCTGACGTTTTCATGATTGAAGATGGATCCATGGCCGTATCGGTTCCTGTTCATGGCTGGATATGCCGGGCCAAATATATGAAGCCAAGCTCTATCTGTTTCGAAAGACTGTTTGAATGTCGGCGCCTGCTTCGTGCTGGGAAAATGGATGTCTGAACAGTCAGAAGGCCCGAGGACGGCCCTCACTACCTATTTTTTATCTTTACTCTCGGTCGATGTGGTCGAAACGACACGAGGAGCGATTTGAGTTCAAGTTCACGCACGCGCCGGGCTGCCTCATCGGGAGAGACCCAGACGAGAACCCGCTCGCCACGCTCCTTGAAGTCGTCCGTCAGGCGTTCGACCTCGATCTGAAACAGGTCGACCATGCATGGCGAAACCACGTCAGGACCAAGTTCCTTGAGATAGGTGTATCGGCCAATCGGCTTCTTGCGCACGCTCCCTTGAACACCAGCTTCCTCCCAGGCTTCAGTGGCAGCCGTTTCGAATGGCTTCTTTCTCCTCATCGGCCAGCCCTTGGGGATGACCCATCGACGACTTTGACGCGACGTGACCAACAGGATCTCGACCTTGTCCTCGTCGCCGAGATAGCGAAAGCAGACCGCGCCATATTGCTGCAGAAAGGCTCCCTTGAACAAGGTCTCGGGCACGAGCGCAAGTTGGTGCAGCAAACCCGCGGCTTTGTTTTTCTGGCGTTTATCGTCGTTCTTCATGTGTTTCCCGAGGACGGATATGAAGCCTTTCCAGGTTACTCGCGCGAGGGTTTGACGGGGGAATATGTCACCCGCCGCGGATCGAGCCGCGCCAGACCAGTTCGGCATGAAGTTTCAGAGACCTAACCTCACCGGCATCTTCCGGAAGGGTAGGAGCAGCTAGAAACGCGACCGCTTCGCGCGCCACCATCTCAACCGGCTGTGCGAAGGTCGTCAGATCGTAGGAAGACCACGACGCCTGCTCGATATCGTCGAAACCTGCAATGCAAAGCTGGTCAGGAACAGAGATCTTGAACTGATGGCGCGCGGCATCCATGACGCCGCAGGCGAGCAGATCGTTGGCGCAGAAGATCGCGTCGGGCCGATTCGTGCGCGTCAGCAGCCTCTGGGCAACCACCTTTCCAGCCTCGTAGCCAGTCGAGCCATGACGCTCGACCGCAACCTCGATGCCGAGGGCCGCAGCCGCCGCAACGAAACCGCGCTCGCGCGCCATCAGGCTCGGTGTTCCGACCTCGGAATTGGCGAATGCCAGTTGTTGGCAGCCTGCACGCATGAAGGCGGTGAGGATGCGGCTAGCGGCCTCCTGGTCGTCGATGTTGATGCGCAGCGGCCCCGGCTGGTCGTCATCACGGTTGATGAGGACAAGGCGTTGACCATTCCTCAGGCAGAGCTGTGTGATCGACTTGTCCGGCAGTCCGGATAGGATGATCGACGCATCGGCCCGGTAGTGAATTGCCTGGCGCAGCGCCCGATCCACACTGCCGTCGGAACGGTCGGTGTTAATGAGCATGGCAATCTTTCCACTATTCTGAAGCTGCTGCGTGATCGCCCGGATCAGAGATGAGCGAAAGGGCGTTCCGAGTTCCGACACGATAAGACAAACGATGCCGCTTTCATTCGTCATCAGCCCCCGGGCCAGATGATTGACGTGGTAGCCAAGCGCCTCGGCCGCATCCATCACGCGTCTGCGCGTCTTCGCCGATACACTGGCACCCGGGGTAAAGGCACGCGATACCGCCGAGCGCGAAACGCCCGCTTTCTCAGCAACCTCCTGCGCGCTGACAAAATCCTTCATGACCACCGGCAACTCCCTTTGCCCGGACTGTGCACAAATTGCAATTGCGTGCAAGAGCCGGCCCCGGCGGTTCTTTAGGACAAAACCTGCCGCAGGATTAATGCGCCTGCACCGACCGAATGCTCAGGCATTCATCTGCAAGCTGTTGCTGCTCATGGAGATCAAGTCGATTCACATCAATGGCGCTCATACCCGCCCGTCGAGCTGCTTCAAGACCTTGTTCGCTATCTTCAAACACGACACACCGGGCTGGTTCTATTCCCAACAAAGCGGCCGCCTGCAGAAACAGGTCCGGCGCCGGCTTTGGATTTGGCACGTCATCGATCGTGACCACCTGGTCGAAATACTCCCGCAGGCCCGTTCCTTGTAGGGTCGCTGTGACAATTTCTCGCGAACCGCCGGATGCAACAGCCATGGGACGCAAGCCGGCCAACCGGCGAACGGTTGCAGCAACCGCGCGAACTTCGCGCACATTGTGGACATTCTGGAGAAAGTGCGATCGCATGGTGGCGATGACGGATGCGCGATCGAGCACAACGTCGAATTCTCGCTCAAAGGCGTCCATAAGAACCACTTCAGACATTCCGGCCCGCATCAAATACCAAGCCTCACTCATCGGTTTGCCGGAAAGGGCAAAGCCGGCCGCCCATGCGTCCGCATAGACAGGGGGCGTGTGAACAAGTGTGCCGTCGCAATCAAAAATCACGGCCTCGAAATCATTTTCCAGCGATAGAATATCAATCATACCTCATCCTTCCGGCGGGCGAACATCGGTTTGACGCGAGGCTCCATTCAGGCGTAATCGTCCTGGTCGACGGGCATCGAACGCGCCTCGGCCCAGGGCCTCGTGTCAGAGGCTCTCACGTGCTGATAAGGGCGATGCCGCGACTTCGGAAGCCGAGCGTGGCGTCGGAGGCGACCGGTAGGATACGGTCGACGGCGTGGTCGACGATGAAGAGCGTGCCGACGTCGGTTTCGACCTCGTACTCGACATGATCTCCGAGATAGGCCGAATGGAGGATGCGGCCGGCAAGCCCGTGCCCCCCTCCCTCGGAGAGCGCGATCGCGCCGGGACGAACGGCAAGGCTCGCCGCGCCCGGCGTCGCCCTACCCGCCGGCACACGATGTTTGAAACCGCCAATGCGGATGTCAGCATCTGCGCCATCGATGCCAACCACCTCGCATGGGATGACATTCGCCTCTCCCATGAAATCAGCGATGAAGGCGGAAGCCGGCGATTCATAGAGGTCGCGCGGGGCGCCGGACTGGGCAACTTCGCCATCCTTCATGATAATGATGCGGTCGGACACGGCAAGCGCCTCGTCCTGATCGTGCGTGACATAGACGGCGGTGAAGCCGAGACGCTGCTGGAGTTCGCGGATATCTGTGCGTACCTTGCGGCGCAGGCGCGCATCGAGGTTGGAAAGCGGCTCGTCGAGCAGCAGCACCTGCGGCTCCAGCACCAGCGCGCGGGCGACGGCGACGCGCTGCTGCTGGCCGCCGGAGAGTTCGGCGGGCAGGCGATGGCCCATGCCGGCAAGGCCGACCAGCGCCAGCCCCTCCTCTGCCTTCTCGCGCGCTTCCTTGCGGTTGAAGCCGGAGGATTCCAGGCCATAGGCGACGTTGTCGCGCGCATTCATGTGCGGAAAGAGCGCATAGGACTGGAAGACCATCGAAACATCGCGCTCATTGGCCGGCAGCATGGTGACGTCCTTGCCGCCGATCAGGACTTTTCCGGCCGAAGGATGTTCGAGGCCTGCAAGCATGCGCAGCGTCGTCGTCTTGCCGCAGCCGGAAGGGCCAAGCAGGGTGACGAGCGTGCCGCGCTCGATGGTGAGCGAGAGGTCCGGAATGGCGGTGAAGGCTCCAAACGTTTTGCGCACGTTCTGGAAGACGACGGAACCGGCTTTGGGGTTGATCATGCGATTTTCTCCTGGCGAGAGGAAGCGGATGTGGCGAGGCCGGCGACGCGGTTTTCACGGCGCAGGCGCCGTTCGCCGACGATGAGCTGGAAGCCGGCGATGACGGTGATCATCACGACGATCAGCATGGTGGAATAGGCGATGGCCACACCGTATTCCCCGTTCTCGACGAGGCCGACGATGTAGGAGGTCGCCATGTTGTACTCGGCGCTGACGAGGAAGATGACGGCGCTGATGGAGGTGATCGCGCGCACGAAGGAATAGACGAGCGCGGCGGTGATGGCCGGGCGTAAGAGCGGCAGGATGACCTTGCGGATCGTACGGAAGCTGTTGGCCCGGAGCGTCAGGGAGGCCTCATCCAGGCTCTTGTCGAGCTGGCTCATCGCCGCGATGCCGCCGCGCACGCCGACCGGCATGTTGCGGAAGACGAAGCAGGCGATCAAGATGAGGGCCGAGCCGGTCATTTCCAAGGGCGGCAGATTGAAGGCCATGATGTAGCTGACGCCGATGACTGTGCCTGGAATGGCAAAGCTCATCATCAGGGCGAACTCGAAGGCATTCTTGCCGACGAATTTTTGACGCACGATAATATAAGCCGTCAGCAGGCCGACGGCGGCGGTCAGCGGGGCAGACACCAACGCGATTTCTATCGTTGTCCAGAACGAGTTCCAGGCGACGCCCGTCCAGGCAATCCCATTTTCGAAGCTGATCGAGAAGGCCTTGGCGTAGTGGTCGAGCGTCAACGAGTTGTCGAGACCCCAGGTCTTCACGAAACCGCCGATCAGGATCATGCCGTAGATGACGAGCGTGAAGAGAATCCACGGGATGACGACGGCGTGAACGCCGATCGACAGCCCGCGCGGCAGAGCAATATGCGATCCGCTATCGCCCTTGCCGGTGACGGTGGCGTAGTTCTTGCCCGACAGCCAGACGCGCTGGGCGAGGAAGGCGGAGAGCGTGAAGAGCAACAGCACCGTGGCGAGCACGGCGGCGCGCGACGGATCGTTCTGCGACCCGACCACGGCAAAGAAGATTTCCGTCGAGAGCACGCCATTGCTGCCGCCGAGCACCAGCGGATTGCCGAAGTCGGCCATGCTTTCGATGAAGCCGATGAGGAAGGCGTTGGCGAGACCGGGCTTCATCAGCGGCAGCGAGACCCGCCAGAACGTGCGCCAACGGTCGGCGCGCAGCGTCGTGGACGCCTCCTCCATCGACGGGCTGACGCCCTCGACGACCCCGATCAGCACGAGGAAGGAGATCGGCGTGAAGGACAGCACCTGCGCGATCCAGATGCCGGTGAGGCCGTAGAGCCAGCGCCCGGGCTCGAAGCCGAACAGTTGCGACAGCCCCTGCGTGACGACACCGGCGCGACCGAAGAGCAGGGTGAGCGCCAGACCGATGACGAAGGGTGGAGTGATGATCGGCAGGATCGTCAGCAGCCGAAGGCCCTTCTTGAAGGGAAAGCGCGTGCGGGTGGCGACGAGCGCGAAGGCGAGGCCGAGCAGGGTCGAGCCGAGGCCGCTCATGATGGCGAGCCAGAGCGTACGCCAGGCGACGCCGCAGCGACCGGCGCCGATCAGGCAATTGAGGCTCCAGATGCTTGGATCCTGCACGTTGCGGATGAAGTTATCCGCATTGAAAGACCCATCGAAATCCTGCACCGAGCCGACGAACATGCTGCCGATCGGGTAGAAGACGAAGACTGCGACGAGGAAGACGAGCAGCGCAATCGCGCTGACGACAAAGGCGTCGCCCTTCATGACACCGCGCTCGGCAAGGCCGAAGGCGAAGAGCAGCATGAAGGTGATAGCAGAGAGCACCGCACCCGCCCCCATGGAAGCCTGGCCGTTCGAGAGTGTGCCGAAGAGCGTTTCGCTCACCGTCCAGGTCCAGCCGGACAAGCCGATGGCGAGGCCCTGGAGCGACAGGAAGAGAACACCGATCGCGCCGGTCCAGGCGAGCGCGGCGCCGCGGCGCATCGGGTCTGCCATGCCGCGGGCCACGATCGCCAGAAGAAAGAGCACGAGCGCACCGGCAAGCCACAGCCGGCCATGCGCGAAAATCTGCACGATACCGGGGGCGGCCTCCGGAGAAAGGGGGAAAGCGGCCAGCCAACCGAGTCCGAAGAAGCCGTTCTCGATCCGATACCAGGGCAATAGGGTCAATGCGACCGCGCCGAGGACAAGGACGATGTCCAGCCTACGATTGCCATGTCTCATGGCTGACCTCGCTGTCTTTGAGTGTGAGGAGGCGGCGCCCGGGGAGACGGGCGCCGCCGGTCAGGGCATCAGTTGGCGGCGGCGCCGATTTCCCGATCCCAGCGTTCCAGCAGTGCCTTGCGCTTTGCTGGGTCGCCATAGGTCTTGAAGTCGTAGTCGATCAGCTTGATGTCCTCGAAGCGCGGCGCCTCCTTCGGGATTACGGCGCTCTTGTTGGAAGGCAGCTGGAAAGACTTGGCATCCTTCATGCGCGACTGGACTTCCGCCGTCAGCGCCCAGTCGTACCAGACCTTCGCATTTTCGAGGTTGCGGGCGCCCTTGATGATCGACATGGAGCCGATCTCGTAGCCGGTACCTTCGCAAGGCGTGATCGACTTGACCGGGAAGCCTTCAGCCGTCTGCGCCACCGCATCGTGCACGAAGACGATGCCGAGCGCCGTCTCGCCGCGTGCTGCGGCCTTGACGGGTGCCGATCCGGACTTGGTATATTGCGATATGTTGCCGTTCAGCTTCTTCAGGTAGTCGAAAGCCTGGTCCTCGCCCATGATCTGCACGAGAGAGGCGAGCGCCGTGTAAGCGGTGCCGGAAGAATTCGGGTTCGCGATTTGAATTTCACCCTTCAGTTCCGGTGCCAAAAGGTCGGCCCAGCAGACTGGCTCCTTGTAGCCCTTGGTCTTGAAGATTTCCGTGTTGTAGCCCCAGCCGAGCGCGCCGGCATAAACGCCGACGGTCTTGTAACCGGAGCTTTCTGCCTGCTTCTTCGCCCAGTCGTTGAGTTCGTCGAGTTTCGACGACTTGTATTCCAGCGTCAAATTTTCCGATGCCGCCTGGAGATGCGGATCGCCTGTGCCAGCCCACCAGATGTCGGTCTTCGGGTTACGAGACTCGGCGCGCACCTTGGCATAGGTCTCGCCCGACGAGAGGCGAACCATGTTCACCTTGATGTCGCTATGCGACTTCTCGAAATCGCCCTTCATCTGCTCGCAGATCACGACGTCCGCCGAGCAGATGAGGTTGAGTTCGCCGGCCGCCTGCGCCGGTAGCGCACCGAGCGCCGTGCCGGCGAAGAGCATGAGGGAAAGGGTCTTCATTTTCATTGGGGCATCCTCCTGTTGCCTGGGTTAATTCTCGCACGAACAAGACACAGCGCGGCCATCGGCCTGCCCGCGGCGGCGTGTGCATGTTTTCGGATTGTGGTTTGTCGAAAGACCTTGATCAGTTTGTCACGGCGATTTCCGCATCGAACCTGCGGAGCAGTCGACTTCGTTCACCCGGCGAGCCGAAGGTGGCAAAGTCATAGTCCACCATCTTGATCATCGAGATATCCGGGGCTGCAAGCGGCAGGCTGGATTTCGCGTTGGATGGCACTTGGTTTTGGCCCGACGCCGCGCCTGTACCCTGCCCTTCCGGGCTCAGCGCGAAATCGACGAAGCGCTTTGCTTCCTCGATATTTCGTGCGCCTTTGACGATGCTCACGGCGCCGATCTCGTATCCGGTGCCCTCGCAGGGCGCGACGATGACGAGGGGAAAGCCGACTTGCTTCTGCGTGACGGCGTCATGCATGAAGGAAATGCCGATGAGCGTTTCTCCGCGCGCCGCCGCCTTGACGGGCGCAGCCCCCGAGGGGGTGTAACGCTCGATATTGCGGTTGAGCGCAGCGAGATAACGGAAAGCCTCGTCCTCGCCGAAGAGCTGCACCAACGTCGCAAGCGTCGTGAAGGCGGTGCCGGACGAATTCGGATTGCCGCTCTGGATGCGGCCGCGATAGGCGACGTCCGTGAGGTCCTTCCAGCAGGTCGGCGCGGGCAGCTTCAGCTCGCGCAGCAGGTCGGCATTGTAGGCAAAGCCGAGCGCCCCCGCATAAATGCCGGCCGAGCGGCCGCCGGACATGGCAAAGAAGTTCTGCGCCCACGGCAGCATGTCGCGCTCATGGGCAGGCTGATACGGTTCGAGAAGATTTTCAGAACCGGCCTGCAGATGGGTATCGCCGGTGCCGCCCCACCAGACATCGACGGTAGGCGCCGCTTTCTCCGCGCGGATCTGATTGAGGATATCGCCGGTGCTCTTGCGCGTCACCGAAATTTCGAGCCCGGTCTTTGCCTCATAGGCCGTCTTCATCGCGGCACACCACATCTCGTCCACACCGCACAGAACGGTGAGCGACGGGGCTGCCATGCCGGTGCTGGCGCTTGCCAGCCACAAAGCTGCTACCGCGCTGAAAGCGGTGATGCCTTTCACAATTTCCTCCCATTGGACGGTGCGTCCCAATCTCCGCAGTCAGGATGTCACATCTGTTTCGCTGCGCAATCGAAGAATGGTTACGGTTCTTACAGCGGGAGCGGCTTCATCGTCGAAAACATGACAAAGGTTACAAATGTGACAAATCGCATAACAAGAGCTCGCTTTGAAGATCGTGGCGGCTCTGCCTATAATAGGCGCGGGAGGACGTGCATGTGTTGAATGAGAGGATAACCATTCTGATCGTCGAGGACGATCCGGACATGGCGGAGCTTATCTCCGACCTCGTTGAGGCGGAAGGATGGACAGCGCTCACCGCGCCGTCCGCGGAAGAGGCCACGATCGTGCTTTCGCGCGAAACCGTGCATCTCGTGCTCGTCGACCATAACCTGCCCGGCACCTCCGGCCGCACCTTCGCGCAGCGCCTGCGTGCGCAGGCCAATATCGGCATTGTCATGGTGACGGCTGCCGGCAGCGCCGTGGACCGGGTGCTCGGTCTCGAAACCGCGGCAGACGACTATGTCGTCAAACCCTTCGAGCCTATCGAATTGACTGCCCGTATCAAGGCCGTGCTGCGCCGGACGATCCCCTCGCTGAAGCCGGACCGGGAAAGCGAGCGGGAGCATGAACCGACATCCCTGAAGCTCGGCGAATGGTCGGTGGATCTCAAGGGCCGCCGCGCCATCTGCCGCACCGACCCTGCCAAGTCGCTCACGAGCGCCGAATTCGCGCTGCTCGAAATCCTCGCCGAAACGCCCAACACACCCGTTAGCCGCGCGCATATCCTCGATCGATTGGGCGCGGAAAGCGAGCGCTATATCGACCGCAATGTCGACGTGCTCGTGCTGCGTCTGCGTCGCAAGATCGAGCGCAATCCGGACCTGCCGCGCCATATCAAGACGCGCCGCGGCAAGGGCTATGTTCTCGACACAGACGATGGCGAGATCGCACCGTGATCAGCCGCCCCTTCCTCTCCTCCATCGCCTTTCGCCTGCCCTTCGCCATCGCCTTCATCTGCGTGCTCGTCTTCAGCCTTTCGACCATTGCCGTCTATGGCCTGCAGCGGGCGCGCCAAGAGATGGCCGCCTATGGCCTGCAGGCGTTTTCAAGTCTCGCCAAGGCCTCGCTGGTCTCGCGGCAGGTTTCCGATCTCGTCTCCAGTGCGCCCTTCCTGATGAATGCGACCTCACCCTACCGGGTCTCCAGCGAAAGCCGCTCGGTCGTCGTGCAGGTCGACGCGCTTTTGCGCGCCATGCAACCTGAAAACGACGGGGCTGCCGTGCAGGGTTTTGCGAGTAGCCGCATCATCGAGCTGCTGGAAACGATCCGCACGCAAACGACCACCCTTGCGGGCGACGCAGAATCGGCCCAGCAGCACAAGGCGGAGGCTGCAGCAGCGCTCGGTGAGATCGCGACCGGCAGCGGCATTGCAGACGCCGGTTTCCGCAGTCGGTTGAACGCCATCGTGCAATCCGCCTCCAACTCGGACAGCCTCTTTCAGCTCGGCGAACTGCGGCGGCGCTACGTGTCGGAAACCGCCCCGCGCCTCGAACGTGCCGCGCCGGACACCCGGATTGCCGCCGCCGAGCTTGCGCCTTACGAACGGGTCTTCGAGGCACAGACGCGGTATCTCCTCGAAATGTTCGCCATCCGCGCCGCCGTCTCGCGCCTGCACAACGTCTCGCGCGATCTGTCGCATGCGACTGAAACCCAAAGCGAGGCCGTCGCCCGCAGCCTCAGTGACGACCTCATCTCGACCTCCGATGCCTTGAGCCGCATCCTCGTCATCGTCGCCGTCGCCTCGCTGCTGGTGCTGGCAATGGCCATCGTCTCGATCCGATCGGTCATGCGCGTCTCACGCGGCATCGTCTCCCTTTCGAACGGCATGAACGCGCTGGCAGAAGGTCGCAAGGATGTTGATACGCCGCGCTATGACGGCACGGAAACCGAGCTCGTGCGTCTGCTCGAAGCCTTCCGCGCGTTCCGGGAGAGCGTCGAGCGCGTGACGCAGCTGCGGCGCACGGCGGAAGCCGCCGCACGCACCATCCGCTCCACCTTCCGCAGCATGAACGAGGGCATCGCGTTGTTTGATCCGCGCGGCCGGCCGATCACCATGAACCGGCGTGTCATCGAGCTGGTCGGCTGGTCTGGTTCGGCCAGGAAACTGCCGCTCCGCAGTTTCGTGGCGCCGCTAACGGAGATCGAGCCGACCCTCCTGCCGGCCGAAAACGATGCCGGTCTGCTCTCCGACCGGTCGGTGCTGCGCCACCGCTCCGACGTGGGGCGGGTGACGGAAGTGTCGCTGTCGCGCCAGCCCGATGGCGGAATCGTGCTGCTGGCGCGCGATATTACCGACATAGACCGGCAGGAGGCGGAGGCAGCAAAGATCCAACGCCTCGACGGCATCATGCGCATGACCCACCAGGTGAGCCACGAAGTAGGCAACATGATCGGCATCATCACCGGTAGCCTCGGCCTGCTGGAGCGCGAAACCGGCTTCAATGACCGGCAAAAACGGCACCTCGCCCGCATCCGTAAAGCTGCCGACCGTGGCAGGTCGCTGGCCGGGAGCATGCTTTCCATCGGCAGCCAGCAGCCGATCCATCCCGGCGCGGTGGAGATTGGCGCCGTGCTGCGCGGCATGGCCGACGTGCTGGAAATCGCGATCGGCGAAAATTGCCGGCTTGCCTTCGAAATTGCCGACGACCTGCCTATCGTCTTCATCGACACGGCGCTCTTCGAGCAATCGATCCTCAATCTTTGTCTCAACGCCGCTGCGGCCATGCCAGCGGGTGGAACAATCCTTATTCGTTGCTCCCGCAGCGAGGCTGGCGTCAGCGTCAGCGTGACGGATGACGGCATCGGTATGTCGCCGGAGGCCGTCGACAAGGCGTTCGAGCCCTATTTCACCACGCGTGGCGCGGAAGGAGGCGCGGGTCTTGGCCTTGCAGTGGTCTATGGCTTCGTACGCCAAAGCGGTGGAGACGCTCGCATTGCCTCGCTGCCGGGCAAGGGAACCGTCGTTGAACTTTTGTTTCCGGCGTGAATCGAGAGCACCAGGCTCTGGTTTTCGCGAGCTTCAGGTCGTCATCGAGGGTATGCTGCATCGCCATCTCCCCATGGAACGAGCTCGGTCCGAAGCTAACAAATGCTTCCGGACCGAGGCCATCGCGTCAATGCGAGGCGCCGGAGCCGCCTACAGCAACGATCGTAAAGGGCTTGCCTTCGACTGGGATCGCACGAACTTCCTTCAAGCTCTCGGCGTCGACGATGCGAACCAGCGAATGCCGCGGATCGGTAATGGCAAGATGGGCGTCCGCAACAGCGAGACGCGGACGCGGATCACGCCAATGGCCGTCCTTGCTGTAGGCTTCCGTGACCTTACCCTTGCGAACGATCTCGCCCTTGATCACGTCCAGCACGTGAAGATCACCGTCCTCCGTCAGCACGTAGCGTCGTTTGACTACTTATCACCATCATAACGCATTGAAATTATGGTAAATCCCGCGTTAACTAGAAGCGATATGGCCTATTACTTCTGCCACCAATAGGGCAGGTGTCGGTAATGAGCCGCCTTTGCGCTCAGATGTAAGCTCTTAGATCTGTAGCGCAGAGCGCAAACCGATCTCCGAACGGCTCTCCGTCCTCTGCGCCAGGGCGAAGAACTACCCATTCGCCCGCACGGCGCACCAGTAGGCAGGTTGAGAAGCTCCTTGAGCAAGCGCTTGAGGGTTACGACATCGCACTAGGGCAGCGGAAGAACCGCCATCCGATCGACACGATCGGGGATCTCGCGGCCCGGCCGGTTCATGGCGCCGTTCAGGCCGACCTCCGTCCATGACGATCTCTACGACGAACACGGCCGTCCAAACAGATAGCGCTCGACACATCCGTCGGAGGTCGCAAAGCACGAGCATCTCGCCGGCCAATTAGAGGCACTCGCCTCCAATCTCGCTTGTCGCGAAGTCTGGTGCCCTCTTTCCAAGGTCTCTCCCCTCCCTGCCAGGTGCCGGAACCTGTCCGACCCGGATAGATAGGTAACAGAACGGACCGTTTACATAGGTGACAGTTCTCTAGCAGCCGGGAGGGCCCGGCGATGGTTTGGAGAGAGACTGGCATCATGGACGAGCGGCTGCGCTTTGTT
>NZ_JBLYZH010000034.1:0-18952 GCF_048551595.1 Rhizobium sp. CRRU65
AGCTACACGGGATCGGCCAACTTCACCGGCACCGGCAATGCGCTCGCCAACACGATCACCGGCGGTGCCGGCAACGATGTGCTGAATGGCGGGGCAGGTGCCGATAGCTTGATCGGCGGGGCGGGCGACGACACCTATATTATCGACAATGCCGGCGACAGCGTTGCCGAGAACGCCGCCGCGGGAACCGACACGGTTCGCACGACCCTGGCAAGCTATACGCTTGGCGCCCATGTCGAGAACCTCACCTATATCGGAGCGGCAGCCTTTGCCGGGACCGGCAACGCGCTGAACAATGTCCTGACCGGTGGGGCAGCTGCGGACCATCTCAGCGGTGGCGACGGCAACGACACATTGCTCGGTGGTGCTGGTTCCGACACGATGTCAGGCGGGACGGGTGACGACATTTATGTCGTCGATATTGCGACCGACCTTGTGATCGAGAATGCGAACGAGGGGACAGACACGGTCCAGACCGCGCTTTCAAGCCATACGATCGGTAACAATGTCGAGAACCTGACCTACACGGGATCGGCAAACTTCACCGGCACCGGCAATGCTCTCGCCAACACGATCACCGGCGGCGCCGGCAACGACATACTGGATGGTGGCGCCGGCAATGACACGCTGATCGGTGGCGCTGGCAACGACATCTATGTGGTCGACAATGCGAGTGACGTTGTCGCCGAGAACGCCGCTGCGGGGACCGACACCGTGCGGACGACACTGGCGAGCTACACGCTTGGCAGTGATGTCGAGAACCTTACCTATATCGGAACGACGAACTTTGTCGGCACCGGGAACGCGCTGGACAACCTAATCGTCGGCGGTAGCGGGACCGACACCCTTGCCGGTGGCGCCGGCAATGACATCCTCGTTGGTGGCGACGCGGCAGACTTGTTCGTTTATTTGCCGAACTGGGGCCACGACACGATCATAGACTTCATGGCAACCGGCACGGCGCACGACACGATCAGCATCGATCACAACATTTTCGCCGACTGGGAATCGCTTTTTGCTGCATCCAGTCAGTATGGCAACGATACAATCGTTACGGCCGATATCGACAACACCATAGTGTTGAGGAACGTAGCCTTGACGAGCCTAGACTCGGGAGATTTCCTTTTTGCGTGAACCCAATCGGACCTCCTGGTAAACCCCCCGGGGGGAGATCGGGCATGCTGCGGCGGAGCGGATGACGGCGATTTGTGGAGGAGATGAGAGGTGTGCGTAAGATGCGCGAAAAACTACGAGTATGATCAGTATGCTCCCATTGATGAAGATTGACTTTTGTGGCGAGAACACCCAATGAGGCGTAACTAATCCTTTCCGCGCGAGTCCGACATGGCAACTGTGCGGTCGTAGACAAAGAAGCCGGGAAGCTTCCGGTCATGCCACGGGCGCGCGAGCAAATATGGGCAGTTTTCCAAAAATATTCGTAGCCGGTCATACTGGTATGGTCGGCTCGGCGATCGTACGGCGCCTGGTCGCCGAAGGGCATCCGCCCGATTCCGTCATTACCGCAAGGCATCAAGACCTTGATTTGATAGAGCAGTTGGACGTTCGTCGGTTTTTCGAAAAGGAGCGCCCTGATCAGGTCTACCTTGCAGCGGCGAAGGTGGGCGGCATATACGCAAACAACACCTATCCGGTTGACTTTATCTACGACAACCTGATGATTGAATTGAATGTCATGGAGGCTGCGTTCCGGACCGGCGTCCGGAAGCTGCTGCTGCTCGGATCAAGTTGTATTTACCCGAAGCTTTCCGACCAGCCGATCAAGGAAGATGCGCTTCTTACAGGTCCGCTCGAGCCGACCAATGAACCTTATGCAATTGCCAAGATTGCCGGCATCAAACTTTGCGAGAGCTACAATCGCCAGTATGGCGATACTCACCGTGTAGACTACCGCGCTGTGATGCCCAGCAATTTATATGGTGTCGGAGATTCATATCATCCCCAGAATTCGCATGTCATTCCGGCGCTCCTGCGGCGCTTTCACGAAGCCAAAACCAGCGGCGCGTCCAGCGTGGTGATTTGGGGCAGCGGGATACCACTGCGGGAATTTCTCTACGTCGACGACATGGCCGCCGCCAGCGTGCATATCATGAATTTGCCGGCGGAACGCTACAACGCCCTGAAGCCAAAAGGCCAGACCCATATCAACGTAGGATATGGTAGCGACGTGACCATCCGCGAGCTTGCGGCGACTATCGGCGATCTTGTCGGCTTCCGCGGGAAGATAGAATTCGATACCTCCAAACCGGACGGAACGCCTCGAAAGCTCATGGACAGCGGGATGGCGAGAGAACTCGGATGGTCGCCGTCAACCGATCTGAAGGAAGGTCTCAAATTTGCCTATGAAGATTTCCTGTCTCGGGAGAACGTCGCATAATGTCTAAAGTCGCTCTCATAACCGGCGTCACCGGTCAGGACGGTTCCTATCTGGCGGAATTTCTCCTCGAGAAAGGATATACCGTTCACGGAATCAAGCGACGCATGAGTTCGTTCAACACGCAACGCGTCGATCATATTTACCAGGATCCACACAGCAAGAATATGTTGTTCAAGCTGCATTACGGGGATCTGACGGATACAAGCAATCTCATCCGCATCATGCAAGAAACGCAGCCGGACGAGGTCTACAATCTCGGCGCCCAGAGCCATGTTGCCGTAAGCTTCGAGAGCCCGGAATATACAGGCGATACCGACGCACTCGGAACACTCCGCCTGCTGGAAGCCATACGCATACTGGGATTTGAAAAGAAAACGCGATTTTATCAGGCGAGTACGAGCGAACTCTACGGCCTTGTACAAGAAACCCCTCAGAAGGAAACTACGCCATTCTATCCGCGTAGTCCCTACGCGGTTGCGAAGCTCTATGCTTACTGGATCACCATCAACTATCGCGAAGCCTACGGCTTATACGCGTGCAATGGAATCCTATTCAATCATGAGAGCCCTCGTCGTGGCGAAACGTTTGTGACGAGAAAAATCACGCGTGGTCTTTCCAATATCGCGCAAGGTCTTGAAGATTGCCTGTACATGGGCAATCTCGATGCGTTGCGTGATTGGGGTCACGCCAAAGACTATGTTCGCATGCAATGGATGATGCTTCAGCAGGATCAGCCGCGGGATTTCGTAATCGCGAGCGGCAAACAATACAGCGTACGTCAGTTCATCCAATGGGCTGCAGAGGATCTCGGAATCACCCTTCGCTTCGAGGGAGAGGGCTTAAATGAACGAGGGATCGTTGAGACCGTCACAGGCGACAAGGCTCATGGCGTGAAACCCGGCTCCGTAGTCGTACAGATCGATCCTCGCTATTTTCGTCCGGCCGAAGTCGAAACACTTCTCGGAGATCCTACGAAGGCCCGCGAACTGCTCGGCTGGGTCCCGGAAATTTCCGCGAGAGAAATGTGCCGGGAAATGGTGATACATGATTTGGGGCATGCACAGAGACATGCCTTGCTTAAACAGCATGGCTTCGATGTTAACGTAAGTGCCGAGTGATTGCGGGCGAATACGATCGCATGGGGAAAGAACTCTTGATAAAATTCGCTATTGTTGGCTGCGGGCGCATTGCCAAAAGACATTCCGAACTGTTGGGCCTGTCACAGATAAAAGGTGCGACGCTCGCTGCGGTTTGCGATGTTGCAGAGGAAAGAGCGAGGGAGTTTGGTGAACGATTCGGCGTTCCCTACTATCGGTCGATCGATGAGATGCTTCAGAACACTGAGGTGGATGTCGTATCGATATTGACGCCAAGCGGCATGCATGCAGAACACGTCATTACGGCAGCAAAATATAAACGACATATCGTTGTCGAAAAGCCAATGGCTCTGACTCTGACCGATGCTGAGGCGATGATCAAGGCTTGCGACGAGAATAATATTCGATTGTTCGTCGTCAAACAAAACCGTTTCAATGTCCCGGTCGTGAAGGCGCGCGAAGCTCTTGATGCGGGCCGCTTCGGTAAGCTCGTGCTCGGGACGGTTAGGGTACGATGGTGCCGCGATCAGAGTTACTATGATCAGGATAACTGGCGCGGTACCTGGCAATATGACGGCGGTGTCCTTGCCAATCAGGCAAGTCATCATATCGACATGTTAACTTGGTTCATGGGTGATGTCGAAAGTGTTCACGCGCGGGCGGCGACAGCGTTGGTGGATATCGAGGCGGAAGACACTGCCGTAGCCACACTGAAGTTCCGCAACGGTGCTCTCGGCATTATAGAAGCCACCGCAGCAACGCGACCCAAGGACATTGAAGGATCGATTTCGATACTTGGAGCTGGGGGCTCTGTTGAGATTGCGGGCTTTGCGGTGAACAAGATCCGCACCTGGCAGTTCGGCGACCATGACTTAGGCGATGAGCAAGTTATGGAGAAGTACTCTGTTAATCCTCCGAACGTTTATGGTTTTGGTCATCAGGCTTATTACGAACACGTCGTCGATTGCCTAGTGAATGATACAAAAGCGCTCGTGGATGGTCATGAGGGCCGCCAGAGTCTTGAGCTGATCTCGGCGCTTTACGAATCAATCGCTTCCAATCAGGAAGTGAAATTGCCTTTGGAAGTGAAACATTCGAAACTGGGACGATCTTCCCAGTGACCGACGGCTCCCCCACGCTTTGGAAGGCGCAGGTCAGAGACGTCGTTTGCGGCGCTCGGGTGAAAATAGTTGAGCCGGCAAATGTCTATGAATGCGAACTTGCGGATGATTGTTTCGTCGGTCCGTTCGTCGAAATCCAGAAGGGCGTGAAGATTGGGCCGCGCACAAAGATACAGTCACACAGTTTCATATGCGAACTTGTGGAGATTGGTGAGGATTGTTTCATCGGACATGGGGTTGTTTTTGTGAACGACCTTTTTTCGGGAGGTGGGCCTGCGCGGGGAAATCGCGCGCTCTGGAAGGAGACCCGGATCGGCAACCGAGTTTCGATCGGCTCAAACGCTACGGTCCTGGCAGTTCGGATATGCGACGATGTTGTCATCGGCGCAGGCGCGGTTGTAACCCGGGATATCACCATTTCTGGCACCTATGCCGGCAACCCCGCCCGGCCTTTACCTCGTTCGGCAAGGAATGAGGTTTAAGGTCGTCGTTGGTGGACAACGTCGGTACATGCCCTTGGCTTTGCAGCTCTCGCCGTCAGCCCGCCGATGGAAGGGGTGTTGGCCTCAGCCTTTCGCGAAGGGTTGTTTCAGCGTTGAGCCGATGCTTGGCCGAATGTTATTTTTAGTTGGCGCATATGGCGGCGCCGGCGCACACGGAAATCATCGCAATTTACCGAGAGCAGGTTTCATGAAAGTTCCTTTCGCTGATCTTCATCTCCAATATCTCTCGCTAAAGGAGGAGATCGATGCTGCAATTGCTTCAGTCATCCGGTCTTCCTCGTTTATCAGGGGGCCATTCGTTCAGAAGTTCGAGGAGGAATTTGCCGCCGCCGTCGGCGCCCCTTATTGCATCTCATGTGCGAATGGAACGGACTCACTCTTCATCGCCATGCGCGCGCTAGGCGTCGGACCTGGGGATGAAGTTATTACGACTGCCCATTCGTGGATTTCAACTACCGAGACCATTTCACAGGCCGGCGGCAATGTTGTCTTCTGCGACACCGACGCTTCGACATACACCATCGATCCTGTTCAAATCGAAGCGAAGATCACGCCTCGAACGGTTGGCATCATCCCGGTTCATCTCTATGGCCAACCGGCCGATATGACTGCGATCATGGCGATCGCCCGGAAGCACGGTCTCTGGGTCATAGAGGATTGTGCTCAATCCCATCTGGCTGAGATTGATGGGCAGGTCGTCGGGAGCTTCGGGGATGTCGCTTCCTATTCTTTCTACCCGGGAAAGAACCTTGGCGCGATGGGCGATGCAGGCGCAATTACCTGCAAGGACAAATCACTTGCCGATCGGATGGCAATGTTTGCGCGGCATGGCGGGCTTTCAAAGGGCGACCACCAGATCGAAGGCATAAATAGCCGCCTCGACGGACTGCAGGCCGCGATCCTGTCGGTGAAGCTGCCGCGTCTGCCTGAATGGACTGCAAAGCGGCAGGAATGGGCGAGACGATATGCGCGCGCCCTCGAGGATATTGGTCGGCTGGAACTGCCTGAAACGGCAGCCGGGCGAAATCACGTCTATCACCTGTTTGTGATCAAGCACGAGCGGCGCGATGCCCTGGCCGCCCACCTCAATCATGCCGGCATCCAAACCGTGGTCAACTATCCAATATCGCTGCCGTTCCTGCCGGCTTACGAACGCCTTGGCCATCGGCCGGAAGATTTTCCCAACGCCTTTGGAAATCAATCCAAGATTCTTTCAATTCCGATTTTCCCTGAAATGACAGAAGCTCAACTCCTGTACGTCGCAGATACGATCAGGGGATTCGCCGAGTGAGTGATGAACGCCCGGAGAGCCATGGAAGGCGCAGCAATCTTCTTGGAAACTCAGGCTGGAATTTTGCAGGTTTCCTTTTTACGCTGGTTGCTAACCTTGCCACGGTGCCGTTCGTCGTACGCTGGATTGGACTGCAGGCGCTGGGAAGCGCAGGCGTAGTGATCGCTATCGCAGCTCCCGTGACGCTGATCGGCACCGTGCTCGGGCAGGCCGTTGTCAGGGAAATTTCCGCGCGGATTGGACGTGGCGAGGAGCATGCCGCCGCCCGTATCGCTATCGTGGGAATGAAAATCTGCCTGATCGCTTCGGCGGTGGCGTGGCTAGGGATCGTGCTTGCCGGTCCATGGATCATGACCGGCATCGCCGGTGCGTCTCTTCCATCACAGAATCTCACCGTCTCCTTCCTCATTGTCGCAACCGGCACAATGGCGCAGCAGGTCTCGTTTGTCCTGCAAGGTATTTGCGTGGGAAAGCAAAGTTTTCGATTGGTGGCCAAAGCATCAGCGTGGAGTTCATTCGCAACCATCATCATGACCTTGGGATGCACGTGGTCCTTTCCAGTGCTGAATGGCTATTTGCTCGGATTTGCTGGAAGTCTTGTATTGTCGACTGCAGGATGGATATGGGTTACATCCTCGGAATTCCGTGAGAGCGGCAGATTGATCTCATCGTCTCCCGACGAACTGAAATCATTGCTTCATTTTGGTAAATGGCAAAGCCTCTCTCAGCTTGCGGGAATCTTTGGCAACCAGATTGACCGCTACGTTTTGGCTTCGCTCGCGCCGTCTGCCGTTGTCGGCCAATACAACGTGTGCAATCGCGTCCAGGAGGCCGCTTACATCGCGGTCATACGTATCTGTGAAGTCCTGTTTCCTCGATTTGGCAACATGTCGAACAGCCGCGAAGAGGAGCGGCATGATTTCTTTATGCTCGCCTCATGGGGCAATTCGGCTTTCGGAGCCATCGTACTCTCGCCAATCGCGGTTCTCTCCAGGCCGCTGTTGACGGTTTGGGTCGGCGAAGAAACCGCTGCAGGCGGCACACATCTGCTCCAGATACTCATTCTCGGCGGCATCGTCGGGTGCGGTTCGAATGTATTCCAGTATTACGCCATGGGAATGGGCAGAAACGCACCGGCTGCATATACTTCGCTTGCGTATTCGGTGATGACGGTTGTTTTTTCTTTCGTTTCCATTTGGTGTTTCGGTCCATACGCTGCTGGAGCAGGCTTGCTTGCTGCCAGCCTTGTAAGAGTACCTCTCGCGCTTTTGGTGACTCGCAATTGCTTCTTTCGCACTTTCAGCGCGGAGCAAATGTTTGCCTGTACAGTTGCTCCTATCTTGGTTGGCATCTGCATAGTTGTCGGATCTTTAGGCCTGAATTTCACCTGGATTAATGGCTGGCTGTCCCTCGCTTTCGCGTATGTCTGTTCTGTCTGCGTTGTCTCCGCCGCGATCGCAGCCGTGGCGATGACGACGAAAACCGGGAGCATTATCTTGTCCCGTATCTATGGGTCCGTTAGAACGGCTTTGTCCGCGAGACGCCTGATTGGATGGAATAACCATCTTGTGAAACGCAAGAGAGGGTTTTGAGTGATCACTGTGGTAGACTATGGCGTCGGGAATATCGGCGCAATTACCAATATGGCGGAGTATCTGGGGATCGATGCTCGGCCAAGCGGTGATCCCAAGGAGATCGAAAGTGCCGCGAAGCTCATTCTTCCAGGGGTCGGTGCGTTTGACAAAGCAATGGCCACGTTGAGAAACAGAAAATTAGTCGATCCACTGAATCACGCGGTGCGCGAACGGAGGGTTCCTGTTCTCGGCATATGTCTCGGTATGCAGCTGTTGGCGCGATCCAGCGAGGAAGGCTCGGAAACTGGACTTGGCTGGATAAATGCGGATGTGAAGCGCATCAGGCTGCCGGCAACATCATCCCTTAAGGTTCCTCATATCGGCTGGCTTGAGATAAGGCCGCGCCGAGAAAGCGCTCTGTTCGACAGGTCCAACCGGCGGGAGCGCTTTTATTTCGACCACAGCTATTTTGTCGATTGCGATGATCCGAATGACGTTACTGCCGTCATCGACTACGGCGAGGAGCTATGTTGCGCAGTGAGTTCGAACAATGTCAGCGGCGTGCAATTTCATCCTGAAAAAAGCCACCGCTTCGGGATGCGGGTTCTTGAAGCATTCGGAAAGCTTTGATGAGAAAAAGGCTTATACCCGTCCTGCTGGTCGATCAGAAGCGTCGGCTGGTGAAAACGATAGAGTTTGGTGAGCGCACCTACGTCGGCGATCCCTTCAATGTTGTTCGCCTGTTCAACGAAAAGGAAGTCGACGAGATCTGCATTCTCGATATCGACGCCACGCGTACGGGGCGAGGTCCTGACCTCGGCTTCGTTCGCGAACTCGCAACCGAATGTTTCATGCCTTTGGCATATGGCGGCGGCATCACCGAGCTTAAGCAGTGCGAGGAACTTAACCGCTCCGGCGTCGAGAAGTTTGTACTCGGTCAAGGCGCGCGGAATTCGCAACTGGTGGGAGCGATCGCTGCCGATATGGGCAGCCAGGCTCTGGTTGCCTGTGTCGACGTTGACGGTCGCGGCGCGGCGGCGAGCTGCTACGCTTCAAGCGGTGCGAGGCAAGAGCCGATAGAATTCTGCCTGAGGTTGCAGGATGCCGGCGTTGGCGAAATAATTCTTCAGTCGAAAACTCTCGACGGCACCCGCAACGGATATGATCTTGAGTTGATCCAGTCGATTACCCGAAAGCTGAGCATTCCGGTCGTTGCCTTGGGTGGCGCCGGAAACGTCGCCCACTTGATGGAAGGCCTTCATGCCGGCGCTTCCGCCGCGGCCTCGGGGAGCGCCTTCACCTTTATCGGTCGGCTAAGGGCAGTTCTTATAAGCTACCCTGCACCAGAAATTTTGGAGGAAGCGGAGCAAGGTGCTCATGGATAACGCGTCGCGAGTTTGCTCATTTTGCGTCATGGACAATTCCAACCCGTCGATCGTGTTTGACGCAAACGGCCAATGTAACTGCTGTCGGGATGCGCTGAATCGCAAGCCGCACGAGTGGTGGACCGGCCCCGAAGGCGACATACGAATGCGGCGATTGATCGCCACATTGAAGGAAGAAGGCGCAGGTAAGCCATACGACGCAATGGTCGGGCTTAGCGGTGGAATTGACAGCGCGTTTCTTGCGCATCTCGCCGCCCGAAAGCATGGTCTTCGTCTTTTGGCGGTCCATGTCGACGGCGGTTGGAATTCCGAGCCCGCCGTCCACAATATTGAAATTCTTGTCCGAAAACTCGATCTCGACCTTCACACATATGTAATCGAGTGGCAGGAGATGCGCGATCTGCAGATTGCGTTCATGAAGGCTTCTGTCCTCAATCAGGACATCCCGCAAGATCATGCATTCTTTTCCACCCTCTATAGGACAGCAGCTAAATTCGGCATTCGTCACT
This sequence comes from Rhizobium sp. CRRU65, assembly GCF_048551595.1. Classification (NCBI taxonomy): domain Bacteria; kingdom Pseudomonadati; phylum Pseudomonadota; class Alphaproteobacteria; order Hyphomicrobiales; family Rhizobiaceae; genus Rhizobium; species Rhizobium sp. CRRU65. The sequence goes on from NZ_JBLYZH010000034.1 coordinate 9,876, forward strand.
TCCTCAGCGGCGTAAACTTCGCGTCAGAATCGGTGATACCCCGCGGCTTTGGCTATCCGTCGATTGACGGAACGCATGCGAGCGCGATTCAAAAACGCTTCGGCTCCTTGAAGCTCACGACCTATCCCTTCATGAGCCCTCTTGAGTATATTTGGCTTACCCGCGTCCGCCGGCAACTCACCATTCACCGTCCGCTCAACTACATCGACTACAATAAAGAAGAGGCGCGCACTGAGCTTCAGCGCGAATATGGGTGGCGTGACTACGGCGGCAAACACAGTGAATCTAGATTCACCAAATTCTACCAGGATATCTATCTTCCGAGAAAATTTAACTTTGACAAAAGACGGCTTCATCTTTCAAGTTTGATTGTTGCCGGACAAATGACACGGGAGGAGGCGCTGCGCGAAATTTCAACGCCCATCATCTCCGTTCAGGATGCCCGCAGGGAAGCAAAGTTCGTGGCCAAAAAACTTGGATTGAAGCCGGAAGAGCTCCAATCGTATATCGAGGCACCGCCAGTACCGCACAGTAATTTTCCGAACGGCATGTGGCTTCATAAAGCGCTTTTGCGCCTGCGTAAGGTGACTCGAATTTTGCTGCCGTCACGTAGCGCAACCGTAGAGGCAGCTGATGTCGACTAGCCTCGTCTTCGCAATGGCTGTCACACTGTCGGTGGGCTTCTACATTTGGAAGGTGGGTATCAATCTGACGCTTTCGTCAGTATTTTTAGGCCTCATGCTCACGTTTCATGGCCCTATGTATCTATATTACACTCGAGTATGGGGTCCTCAGACCAAGTTCTTCGAGACAATCATGTCTGCTGCCCCCTATAATGATGCTATAGGCGCGCTGGATCTCTCACTTGCCATTTCAATTGTCTGCATTACTCTCGGTATAGGGTTGGCGGATTTCGTGTTTGGCATTAGTCATCAGCAGATCCAGGCTGCCCTGCATTCCTGGCGTACTCGGCCTGTCCGCATATCTGAAGGCGTCGCTGAACGCGTCGAGGTTATTTCAATAGTCGGACTCCTTATCATTTTGGCGGTTGTTGTGTTAGAAAACAACATACCCAAAATTATCGTCTACTTTATTTCGGATGCAAGTGAGGTCGCGAAAATTGCGATGCGACGAGAGTCGGGTGGAAGCCGCTTTTACCTTTTCAATCTCCTGGTCTCCAATGTGCTTCCGTTCTGTGCCTTTTGCTGCTTTATTGCAATAAGACAGCGGTCAATGAAACTGAGAGCGATCGCTTGGGCTTTTATAATCGCCGTTATGGTGGCCAAGGCCTCAACTCTGAGCAAGGCACCACTGGCGATATTTATACTGCAGTTGCTAGTCGTTGAACATCTTAGAAAATCTTTAGATTTGCCGTTAGGGATGGCGATCAGGTTTATTCTGTTCGGCGTACTTCTGTTCGGAGCGGTGGTACTTATTGCCATTCGTGAATTACACGGTGTCGGCGACGCACTCGATTTTCTCTTTTACCGGATATTCATGATCCCGAATGAGAGCTTGCTCGAGTATTATACTGCAATTCCGAGCGTTATCCCGTACAGCTGGGGCAGTAAGTCCAGTTGGCTGATCAGCTTTCTAGCGGGAGAACCCAATGAGCCAACTTATCTACTGGTCGGCGCCGTCCATAGGGGCGTGGAAGGTTCCACATCGACAGCATTGTTCATCGCGGATGCTTGGGCCGACTTCTCTTGGATTGGCGTTCTTCTGTTTTCACTCTTTGCCGGCTTCTTTATTCGTTTGCTAGATATCGAACTTTTCGTAAAGCGAGGAAAGACCGTCGCAACAATTGGGGGGCTGGCTCTCGGCCACTATGGAATATTCGTGATGCTTTCAACCGCTCTTCAAACCGCGATGTTGACGGGTGGTTTAATTTTGATTGTTCCACTAGTAGTAGCGCTATCTAGTTCGCTGAAGTGGGTGCCAGATAACAACAATGGCGGGCGAGAACAGCTTGTCACGGCCGGATAGATATAGAAGTCCTAGATGCGCGTCTTTCAAAATTCCGGGGTATATGCGGCTTACTTGCAGCGGCTCAACATGCTCGCAGGCGGTGCGAGAAGTTTTTCAGATCGATTGGCACTTTTTCTGGACGATCGCTATGGCGCTTGTCACATATTAAAACCGGCGATGGATATGTCGCCAGACTTCTTTTTTACGAATGGCGATGACGAGATACTCCAAAGATACTGGGCGGTAGAAAACGGCTTGCCCGCTTCCTCCGACATGGAAAAAATTTTGTTGAGCCAGATCGAACATCATCGCACCGAGGTATTCTATAATTTAGATCCAATGCGATACGGAAACGATTTTGTCCGTAAACTTCCTGGCAGCGTGCGGAAGTCAATCATGTGGCGAGCGGCACCTTCGGGCAACGCCGACTTTGGCGCTTATGATTTGATAGTCTGCAACTTTCCTCTCATACTGGAAGGTTATAGGAAGCTTGGCTGGCGCGCTGAATATTTTACACCGGCCCATGATCCTGCAATGGATAGCTATGCCGAAAACCGAAATCGACCAATCGATGTGCTTTTCGTCGGGGGATATAGTCGTCACCACCGTCGCCGTGCAGAGATACTGGAAGCGGTTTCTGCCATTCGAAAAGATTTCGAAGTTTACTACCATCTTGACCGGTCACGACTGACTAGGCTCGCGGAAAGCCCAATCGGCTGGCTTTTGCCGCTTGGGAAGCACAGACGTCCAACGAGTATTCGTGCAGTATCCCGTACTCCACTCTTCGGACGCGAGCTTTATGAAGCGATTTCGAAGTCGAAAATCGTTCTAAACGGCGCTGTCGATATGGCGGGCACGGATAGGGGAAATATGCGATGCTGGGAATCGTTGGGGTGTGGCGCACTGATGGTGTCGGACGCCGGCGTTTATCCCGAGGGGATGGTAGATAATGTCAGCGTCGTTACCTATGAAGATGCTGTGTCGGCACAGCAGAAAATCGTAAAACTGCTTCGGGAACCGGAGCGTCTTCAGACGTTGGCTAAGGAAGGAACTCGTACTGTACGGACGGCATACAGCAAGCATGCTCAATGGCTTAATTTCCAACGGCTGGCTGGTAGCGCATGAAGCTTAGCCTGACCACGATCGCAAACATGGCGGCGGGATGGTTGGCTCGCAAGCGGAGCAAATTTGTCGTTGGGAGTGGTAGCAATGTCCGGTGGCTGGCATTGCGATCCGTTCGCGGAGGCAATGTGAAGATCGGCGAGAACTGTATCATCAATTGCAATATCAGCTTCGATGATCCCCGCGGCCGCATCAGCATTGGCGATCGCTGCTATATTGGTGCCAGTCACCTGGTATGCCATTCCGGAATTGCGATTGGAAACGATGTCATCATCTCATGGGGAGTGACAATCGTGGATCATGATTCTCATTCTCTCGACTGGGAATTGCGCAAGAACGATGTGACCGATTGGGGCTTAGGAAAGAAGGATTGGACCGGGGTTTCCATCAAGCCAGTGTTTATTCAAAACAAGGTGTGGATTGGTTTTGGCGCGAGTATCCTGAAGGGGGTGACAGTCGGCGACGGGGCAGTTATTGGAGCCCATGCTGTTGTCACGCGCGATGTCCCCCCTTACACCGTCGTCGCCGGTAACCCCGCTCGCATAATTCGGAATCTCAAGCCGACGCAAAAAGAGACAGAAGGTCAACCATGACGGCAACAAAGTTGGACACGTGGGAAGCAGCCGTCCAGTGGCTTCGGCAACAGCCTGACCAGCAAAAGCTGGTGCTCGATGCCTACTACGACGATCCGATTCTGCAGGCGGCCGAGCGGTATTGGCAGAGCGGCGAGTGGGGTGCCATTCGCGAATTTCTCCCGCAGGCGCCAGGAACTGCAGTCGATATCGGCGCCGGTCGTGGTATTGCCAGCTATGCTCTGGCCAAGGAAGGTTTCGCAGTAACGGCACTGGAGCCTGACGCGAGCGACCTCGTGGGTGCTGGTGCAATTCGTGCCCTCTTCAATGAAGTTCATCTTCCCATTTCGATCGCCGAGGAGTTTTCCGAAAAGCTCCCATTCTCCGACAATGCCTTCGATGTGGTCTTTGCCAGAGCCGTTCTGCATCACACCTCCGATCTGTCGGCCGCGTGTCGTGAATTCTTTCGAGTGCTCAAGCCTGGCGGGCGCTTCATCGCAGTTCGCGAACATGTGATATCGAGCGAACGCGATTTGCCGATCTTTCTGGATCGCCATCCCCTGCACAAACTCTATGGAGGGGAAAACGCCTTTCTTCTGAAGGAGTATCAGAACTCTATTGTTTCGGCCGGTTTCAAGATGGACAAGCTCCTTATGCCGCTGGAGAGCGAGATCAACTTCGCCCCCTACACTCCAGCGGAGTTGAAGGCGCAGATTGCCATGCGATTGCCGCTCTTCGCAAGAGCCGCTCCAGCGCTTTTGAGTTTTCGGTCAGTCTGGACGATCTTCTCGCATATCGCAGCAAAATTCGATCGGCGGCCAGGCCGGCTATATTCGTTCGTCGCCACGCGGCCCCAATAAAGAAAAAGAATGGCTCGTATACTAATCACAGGTGCTCACGGATTTATCGGAAGATATCTGGCAAAGTCGCTTGCACTTGCCGGGAACTCCGTATTCGGCCTTGGGCACGGTACCTGGTCACCGCTTCATGCCCAGCGCTGGGGGCTAGTCTCTTGGCATAACGGCGAGGTCGATATCCCCAATCTTCGGTTGATTCAACAGCAGTTTGGGACGGCGGACATTGTGTACCATCTTGCGGGGGGCTCGTCGGTCGGAGCAGCAATCGCAAATCCTCGCGAAGATTTCCACCGCACGGTCAGCTCGACCATTGAACTGCTTGAATGGCTGAGACTGGAGGCCCCTAAAAGCAGCTTAGTGGCGGTTTCTAGCGCTGCTGTTTACGGGGCAGGCCACACAGGTCAGATAGCTGAGACGGCGAAACCCAACCCCTTCTCTCCCTACGGTCATCACAAGCATATAATGGAATCTCTCTGCATCTCCTATTGCGAGAGCTACGAGTTAAAGGTCGTGATCGGTCGTCTGTTTTCAGTTTATGGGGAGGGATTACGCAAGCAATTGCTCTGGGACGTTTGCTCCCAGCTCGAGGTTCATCCTGAGCGACTCCTCCTCGGTGGCAGTGGCAACGAGCTTAGAGACTGGACGGCGGTGACCGACGTCGTGCGCGCGCTGTCGCTTATCCACACCGAGGCGAACCCCTCGCCAAAAGTTATCAATATCGGCACCGGCCGCGGCACCAATGTTCGTGCGATCGTTGAAGGCATTGCCCAAGCATGGGCGGTCGATACCAATTTGGAAGCCAGGATTGAATTTTCGGGTAAAGCAAGAGCTGGCGACCCTCAAAGCCTGATAGCCCAATCCGAGCAGCTCGCAGCCCTCGGGTTCGAGTGGCAAAAGGATTTGATGGAAGGCCTCTCAGGCTATGTCAGGTGGTTTCGATCGGAATCCGGTGTGAGATCATGACCCGTATTGCCTTTACGATGATCGGCGGGAAAAACTGGACCGGCGGTTATAACTATCTGATAAATCTCGCTAGGCTGCTGTCCGCTGATCAGAGCAGAGCTCTTACACCCGTTATGTTCTTTGGAACCGACGTCGATGAAGAAGATATAACTCCATTTGCGGCTCTCAATTGCGTTGAGGTGGTCCGTAGCCCGCTCTTTAACAGATCCAGGAGCTTTAGATCTCTGCTCATCGGTCTTGTCACCGGCGCCGACTGGCGTGTGCGTAAGCTGTTTAGAACTCACCGGATAGATGTCGTATTTGAGGTGGCACAATTTTTTGGTTTCAATCTCGGCATCCCCGCTATTGCCTGGATCCCAGATTTCCAGCACCGCTTCCTCCCCCATCTCTTCAGTAAGCTTGGCTACTGGAAACGCGATATAGGGTTTAGAATTCAGGTCCTGGGAAAACGCGAGATCATGTTGAGCAGTGAAGACTCGCGAGTCTCATGCGAAGTTTTCTATCCGTCCTCCCGGGGGCGCACACACGTCGTCAGGTTTGCGGTGCCGCCCAAGGGAGTGATTGTTCCTGCGGCTGCTCGTGCTCTTGCCGACAAATATGGACTGCCTGAGCGGTATATCTTCCTTCCCAACCAGTTCTGGCAGCACAAGAACCATCTTCTTGTCGTGGAGGCATTGACGATCCTCCGTCGCCGCGGTCAAGACGTTACTGTCGTAGCATGTGGCAGCCAGTCTGATCCGCGCGACCCCTCTTATTTTCCGCGTGTGAAGGCTGCTATCGACAGTTCCGGTCTCTCCTCGAACTTCATTCTTCTCGGTCTTATCCCATATGGCGATCTTGCTCCACTCGCAACCGCTAGTATGGCCTTGCTGAATCCATCTCTCTTCGAAGGATGGAGCACGACAGTCGAAGAGGCCCTGTCGTGGGGCGTGCCGTTGATTTTGTCTGATTTGGACGTCAACAGGGAACAAGCGGGCGAAGCGGCCGTATTTTTCGATCGCCATGACGCGCAGGCGCTTGCAGACGCACTTGCTCCGGCAAATCTGCCTTCGCCGGATATTCTGTTCGAACGGGCGGCGAAGGCACAGGCCTTCGCTAATGAACGTGTCAACCGTTTCATCACTGATTTCCATGCGCTCGTTCAACGGGCTGCCACCAAACGCCGGTAGCAAACCACAGAAGAAGGCCGGGGGACCTCGCCTCTACCCACCAGCTACGAAAGTAAGTGTGAATGCGCGAACCGAAAATTTCAATCATCACCGTTGTCTTCAACAACGAAGCCACGATTGCTGATACGATCGAATCCGTTCGCGCTCAAAACTACCCAAATATGGAGTATATCGTCGTCGACGGACTCTCAAAGGACCGCACGCTTGATCGGATCAACGAACGCCGCGATGTTATCACGCGCCTGGTTTCCGAAGAGGACTTCGGCATCTATGATGCCATGAATAAAGGAATAAGTCTTGCGACCGGCGAAGTTATCGGCTTCATCAATGGGGATGACTTCTACATGCCGGGCGCTCTGGCAAAGGTCGCGGAGGCGTTCCGGGATCCGGCCTTGGAAGCATGTTACGGGGATCTCTGCTATGTTCGGCAAAATGATACCTCAACGATAGTGCGCGACTGGCGCTCTTCGCCTTTTGTACCTAAGGCTTTCGAAGAAGGCTGGTGCCCGCCTCATCCAACCTTCTTTGTTCGGCGCGAGGTCTACAAGCGCCTTGGGTCATTTGACCTCAGTTATAGGATTGCTGCTGACGTAGAATTAATGATGCGCTTTCTAGAACGCCACTGTATCAAGTCGAAATACCTGCCCGGCATTATGGTGAAGATGCGAATGGGCGGCACCACAAATCGCAGCTGGAAGAATATCCTGCAACAAAACAAAGAAATTCTACGTGCGCTTGAAACTCACGGGTTGAGAGCCAGCCCAGTACATTTCTTCTCTAGAAAGCTTATATCGCGGGGCATGCAGGTACTTCGTGCGGCCTTGCTTAAGGTGCGCTAACGCATTAGCCGTTCGACCGGCTACGGCGATTTCGCTGCTTGAGGTATGCGCTTTTAAGAAGGTTGACTAGAACGCCGATAACGAACCCGACAAAGAGACCTGCAGTCAGAATAGTTATCTTGGTCGGAGAGGCGGCATTTGATGGAGCGTAAATTGGAGAAAGCAGAGTTGCAGACTTGCTTAATTCTAGTTTACCCGTCAACTCGGCAATGTCCTTACGTAATGCGATCGCATCGTCGCGTGTCGCGAGATATATTGCCTGCTGCCATCCGGAATCCTGCGCCTCCTTCAGGAGCTTCGAATTTTCCACGAGTTGATCCTGCAGTGACCTGATTTGAGATTTCAGATGTTCCGAGCTGATGGACGCAACCAACGTCTGCTGTTCTTGAATCCCCCGCACGATCGCGGCGACGCATTGCCGTGCCAATTCAGCGGTTGGGGCGGTAAAGGAAATTTCGATGACGTCACTGGGAACTGATGGTGCCGTCACCCTCACATTTTGCGAAATCTGTTCGGCGGTTACCGGGCCGCCGTCGGAGCACGCGGAGACGGTCTGCTGATCGAAAGCTGATGGAGATCGCAGACGAAAAGTAACATGCTCACGAGGCTCCACAAGAGCGACTGCATCAGGGTCTAGTTGCGTTGGATTGGACGAAGACGCAAGCACGAGTTGTGCTGAGGCTTGATAAAAGGGTTGGCTACGCCACAGAAAAATGCCTGCTGATATAGCTCCAATGGAACAGCACAAAGCAATGGTGCCGATGCCCCTTCGTAGGAAGGAAACAACAGAAAAGAGATTAATTTCCTCGTCAAATGATCTCTGTTCCATCATCTCAGCTTTCAGAATCCACCGTAGGCTCAAAATTAGCAAAAAATTTCACAACAGCAGGCCTAAATGTCGCTTCAATCTTATTGGCCCTGCAATGTCAATCATGAAAAAATCACATCCAGCCCATATCGCGATGCCATGCTTCCTTAGGCCGTGACGAGGTCCGGAAGTTTGATCAAAAAGCTCTGGAACCTATCTCCGCCTAACTCGTCGTGCTGATCTTTTACAGGCTGCGGCACCCACCACGCTTTGTCACTCGCAGCAACTTTCGTCGACGTGGGCTCGCCGCCCCTAGGTGTCTTAAGCCGCGGTGTTGGTTTTGATGCCGGTGAAAGCCAGATCCGAGACCTCGCCCGTTGACGAATAGCCGGAAACAAGCTCCGCCAATATCGCACGTGCAGCGATCATATCGTTCCGATCCAATGCCGCATTGAGCGCGTTGAGCCTTTTCAAAAGCTCCGGCCACAACAGGAAATCCTCGCGCGCCTTCATAATCCGAGGATGTTCGGTTGTTTTCGGATTATCCCCGATCAGCAGTTCTTCATAGAGCTTCTCGCCGGGCCTCAGACCGGTGACGGACAGCTCGATATCGCCGTCGGGATTGTTGTCATCGCGGACGGCCAGCCCGGAGAGCTCGACCATCTTGCGGGCGAGATCGGCGATGCGGACGGGCTCCCCCATGTCGAGCAAGAAAACATCGCCGCCGTCGGCCATCGCGCCGGCCTGTATGACGAGCTGCGAGGCTTCCGAAATGGTCA
>NZ_JBLYZH010000035.1:0-18574 GCF_048551595.1 Rhizobium sp. CRRU65
CCCCATCACCCCCGCCGCTGCTCCGCCCCCGCGGCAATCGTCTGCACCAGCTCATCCACCTCCCGTGCCAGCCGCTCCAGCGGCAGGCCGACGAAGCGGCCTTCGAGGCTGATGCTCACGACCCCATGCACCGCGCCGAACAGGGTGCGGGCGCGGATCGCGCGGTCTTCGGGGGGCATGTCGGGCTGCAGTTCGGCCAGCGGTTCGGCGATCACGTCCATCAGGAAGAGGTGTTCGTTAAGATGCCATTGCGGCGTCGGGCTGGTGTCGGGGGGGAAGTGGTCGAACAGCGCCTTCCAGAGGTTTCGGTGTTCGACAGCGAAGCTTAAGTAACCCTGCGCCAGGTTGCGCAGCCGGTCGGTCGGCGGCCGGTCTTTGGTCTCGGGCAGGGTGAGCCTCGCCTCCAGCGCCTTCAGCGTGGCGGAATTGACGTGGATGACGAGCTCGGCGAGGTCTGAAAAGACCGTGTAGAGGCCGCCGAGCGCGCAGCCGGCATCCTGGGTGATGTCACGGGCCCGGAGGTTTGCCAGCCCGTCTCTGGCGATCCGCTCGCGCGCCGCCTCGATCAGCCGGGCCTTCAGGTCTTCGCGTTTTTCTTCTCGTCTGCCGGCCATTCACCATTCCACTTCGATTTTTTTGAACGTCGTTCAAAATTTATCTTGAACGACGTTCATGATTCTGCCATAACACCTCTCGTGAACAACGTTCATAAACCGGAGGAAGGAAATGTTCAAACTGATTTCCATTTTGTTGCGGGGCAGGGCGCATGATGCCGAGCAGGCTTTTGCCGACTGCCACGCCGTGCCGCTGCTTTCCCAGCAGATCCGCGATGCCGCCCAGTCGATCCAGTCGGCCCGGCGCAGTGTGGCGGTCGCCATCGCCCAGAACGAACAGGAGAAGGGGCAGCACGGGGCGATCGTTGCCCGCATCGCCGATCTCGAAATCCGCGCCTCCGCCGCCTTGGCGAAGGGCAATGAGGGCCTGGCCCGCGAGGCGGCCGAGGCGATCGCCTATCTCGAAGCCGAGCGTGATGCATCGGAAAAGGCGCAGAGCCAGTTCACCAGCGCGATCGACAAGCTGAAGGGCATCGTCCGGGCTTCCGAGGCGCGGCTGCAGGAGTTGCAGCGCGGCGAGCGGCTGGCGCGTGCCACGCAAGAGGCGCAGAAGCTCGATGTCGCAGTCGCGGGTCCGGGCTTTGCCACACTCGACGATGCCGAGGAGACCCTGGCGCGCCTTCGCCTGCGCCAGAGCCAGAATGAGCTGACGGCCGCCGCCCTGAAGGACATGGAAGGCGCCATCCGCCCGGCCGGCATCATCGAAAAGCTTGCCAATGCCGGCTTCGGCGCGCCGCTGCGCTCATCCGCCGATGATGTGCTGGCGCGGCTGAAGAGCCGCATCACGCCCGCTGCCTGAAATCGCATCCATCCAACCATTCATCCATCGAACCATAGGGACCACTGATATGAACGACAGTTTCCAGAAACATTCCTCAAGCTGGGTCAGCTTCTCCTACATCTCCTTCGGCTCGGCCGCCTTCATGCTGGCGATTGGCCTCTACATGATGCCGCTCGATCTCTGGGGCAAAGGCTATCTCGCCATGGGCATTCTGATGCTGGTGCAGACCACGGTGAATATCACCAAGACCCTGCGCGACAATGCCGAATCCGAGAAGCTGATCCGCAAGGTCGAGGATGCCCGCACCGAGAAACTCCTGGTCAAGTTCAATCGTAACGATGAAGATTGATCTTGGTTAACCACAGCGCAGAGTTGTTACCGCATTCAACTTTTGCGTAACAACTCTGTGGCCTTCTCTGCCAGTCGAAAGAGGGACCCGCCGTGCAACACAATCTGATGACCTCCAGGAAATTCGCGCCGCTGTTCTGGACCCAGTTCCTGACGGCCTTCAACGACAATTTCCTCAAGAACACCCTGGTGTTCCTCATTCTCTTCAAGATGTCGGCCAGCGAAGGTGCCGCCCTGGTGACGCTCGCCGGCGTCATCCTCATCGTGCCCTTCCTGCTGCTCTCCGCACTCGGCGGCGAACTCGCCGACAAGCATGACAAGGCGAAGATCGCCGAGCTGTTGAAACGCTGCGAGATCGCGGTCGCCGCCCTTGCCGTTATCGGTCTCGCCTTCTCCTCGATCTTCGTGCTGATGGCGGCGCTGTTCGGCTTCGGTATCGTCTCGGCCCTGTTCGGGCCTATCAAATACGGCATCCTGCCCGATCATCTCGAACGCCGCGACCTGCCGAAGGCCAATGCCTGGATCGAGGGCGGCACCTTCATCGCCATCCTCGCCGGCACGATCATCGCCGCCTTCGCCTTCTCAGGCGGCGACAATGTGCTGATCTTCGGCACGATGATGATGGGGCTTTCGGTGCTCTGCTGGCTGGCCAGCCGGATGATCCCGCCCACCGGCTCCAAGGCGCCGGATCTCGAGATCGACCGCAATGTCATCCGCTCCAGCTATACCCTCGTCATGGAAATCCGCGCCGATAAACGCCTGTGGCGTTCGGCGCTGATGAACTGCTGGTTCTGGCTGGTCGGCGCCTTCGTTCTCTCCATCCTGCCGACCATGGTGACCGAGCTGCTCGGCGGCTCCGAGCTCGTCGTGCCGGCCTATCTCACCGTCTTTGCCATCGCCGTCGCCGTCGGCTCGGCCATTGCCGCCTGGATGTCCTCCGGCCGCATCGTGCTGCTGCCGGCCCATGTCGGCACGGCGCTGCTTGGCCTCTTCAGCCTCGATCTCGCCTGGAACCTCTGGGGCCTGGCTTCGTTGAGCCATGCAACGACGATCGCCACCTTCTTTGCCGGTCAGAATACCATCCGCGTCGCCATCGATCTCGCCGGCATGGCGATAGCGGGCGCCTTCATCGCCGTGCCGACCTTCGCCGCCCTGCAGACCTGGGCGCATGAGGACCGCCGCGCCCGCGTCATCGGCGCCGCCAATGTGCTGTCTGCCCTGTTCATCACTGTCGGCCTCGGCCTCGTCGCCGCCGTCCAGGCGATGGGCGCTTCCATTCCTCAGATCCTGATCGGCCTCGGCATCATCAATTTTGCTGTCGCCTGGCTGATGCTGAAGACGCTGCCGACCAATCCCTTCCGCGATTTCATCTCGATCATGTTCCGCGCCTTCATGCGGCTGGAGGTCGAGGGGCTGGAGAATATCAAGAAGGCCGGCCGCGCGCCGATCATTGCGCTCAACCATGTCAGCCTGCTCGACGGCGCCCTGGCGCTTGCCATCACCGAGGAAGAGCCGACCTTTGCCGTCGATTACAAGATCGCCCAGGCCTGGTGGGTGCGGCCCTTCCTGAAGATGTGCAAATTCCTGCCGCTCGACCCGACAAAGCCGATGGCGACGCGCTCGCTGATCAAGGTGGTGCAGGATGGCAACCCGATCGGCATCTTCCCCGAGGGCCGCCTGACGGTGACCGGCACGCTGATGAAGGTCTATGATGGCGCCGCCATGGTCGCCGACAAGACCGGTTCGATGGTCGTGCCGGTGAAGATCGATGGGCTGGAGAAGAGCTATCTCTCCTATCTCGATAACGGCAAGATCCGCCGCCGGCTGTTCCCCAAGGTCAAGGTCACCATTCTCGAGCCGGTGAAGCTCGAAGTGCCGCCAGAGCTGAAAGGCCGCAAACGCCGCACGGCGGCGGGTGCTGCCCTTTATCAGGTGATGTCGAACCTGCTGTTCCAGACCGCCGATACCTCGTCGACGGTTCTCGATCGCGTCATTCAGGCCGGCCATGAATTCGGCATGAAGAAACTTGCCGTCGAGGATCCGGTCACCGGCCGGCTGACCTATGGCAAGCTGCTCACCGGTGCTGCCGTGCTCGGCGCGAAATTCCGCACGATGTTTCCGGAACAGAACCTCGGCGTCATGCTGCCGAATGCCAATGGTGCCGCCGCCACGCTTCTCGGCGTGATGAGCGCGGGAAAGGTGCCGGCGATGCTGAACTTCACCGCTGGTGCCGCCAATATCCTCTCCGCCTGCAAGGCCGCCGAGGTCAAACATGTGCTGACCTCGCGCGCCTTCGTCACCCAGGCGAAGCTCGGTGCTGTGATCGCCGAGATGGAAAAGCAGGTGACGATTGTCTGGCTCGATGATCTCAGGGCCGAAATCTCACTCAAGGATAAGATCCTTGGGCTTCTCCGCAAGGCGCGGCCGCTGGTGAAACGCCAGCCGGATGATCCGGCGGTGATCCTCTTCACCTCGGGTTCCGAGGGCACGCCGAAGGGCGTGGTGCTCACCCACCGCAACATCCTGTCGAATGCCGCCCAGGCCGCCGCCCGCATCGATTTCCACAGCGGCGACAAGGTGTTCAACATCCTGCCGGTGTTTCATTCCTTCGGGCTGACGGCCGGCACGGTGCTGCCGCTGATTTCGGGCGTGCCTGTTTATTTCTATCCGTCGCCGCTGCATTACCGCATCGTGCCGGAGCTGATCTATGCCTCCAACGCCACGATCATCTTCGGCACCGACACCTTCCTCAACGGCTATTCCAGAACGGCGCATCCCTACGATTTCCGCTCGATCCGCTATATCTTCTCCGGCGCCGAGCCGGTGAAGGCCTCGACCCGCCAGACCTATATGGAAAAATTCGGCCTGCGCATCCTCGAAGGTTATGGCGTCACCGAGACCGCGCCTGTCATTTCGATCAACACGCCGATGTACAACAAGTCGGGCACGGTCGGCAAAATCCTGCCCGGCATGGAATGGAAGCTCGAACCGGTGCCCGGCATCGATGAGGGCGGCAGGCTGCATGTGCGCGGCGCCAATGTCATGGCAGGCTACCTCCGCGCCGAAAAGCCCGGCGTGCTCGAGCCGCTGGTCGATGGCTGGCACGATACCGGCGACATCGTCACCATCGACGAGGACGGCTTCGTCAAGATCCGCGGCCGGGCCAAACGCTTCGCCAAGATCGGCGGCGAAATGATCTCGCTCGCCGCCGTCGAGACGCTGGCCGCCGAGCTCTGGCCGGGCGCGCTGTCGGTCGTCTCCTCGCTGCCCGACGCCAAGAAGGGCGAGCGGCTGGTGCTCTTGACCGACGCGCCGACAGCCACCCGCGCCGAATTCCTCGCCTTCGCCAAATCCAAGGGCGCCATGGACATGATGGTCCCGGCCGAGGTCAATATCGGCAAGGTACCGGTGCTGGGTTCGGGCAAGGTCGATTTCGTCGCGGCGCGCAAGCTGGCGGAAGCTGCGGTGCAGGGGGAACAGGCGGCGTGAGCGTCGGCGGCCTATGAGATCGCGAACTGCCCCTCACCCTAACCTACCGGGGTCGAGCCACTCGTCTCGACCCGTCCTGCGGACCCCCGTAAACGGGGCGAGAGGACGTGCCCTGCGAGAGGTTGGTGGGGAACGGAGAGGGCGCGGTATATCCCTTCGCCCCTCGGGGAGAAGGTGCCGGCAGGCGGATGAGGGGGCCACACGGCACACCCCTCTCGTAACAACCTATCCGGCGATTGAGACGACGCGAGCGGTGTGGAACTCACATGGTGTTGTTGGAAAGACCGGCGTCGCCGGCCCCCTCATCCGCCCTACGGGCACCTTCTCCCCGAGGGGAGAAGAGGGAATCGAGAGGTCGCGGCATGGTCCCTTCGCCCCGCAGGCGGGGGTCCGAAGGACGGGTCGAGACCAGTGGCTCGACCCCGGCAAAGGTGGCGGCAGCCGGATGAGGGGCTGCCCTCGGCACCGGGCAACAATGGCCCCGTGTCGCGGAAACCGTCCGTTACTTCTGTTCGGGCGCCAGAAACTCTGCGCAATAGGACGGGCCGTCGACGCCGGGGATGTCGGCGACGGTGCGGATGTCGCGGATGGTGTAATCGGAGCTGGTGGTGATTTCGGCCTGGCAGCGCAGATAGGCGGTGCGAGCGGACGCGATCTGCTTGCCGCGCTTGCCGTCGGCGCCTTCGGCATATTTCGCCGGAATGCGCACGGTCTTGTAGCCGCCGCGCCAGGTATAGACGGTGGTCGAGCCTTGCTCGCTGTCGCTGATCGGCGGCCCGTAGGCGGCAAAGAAGATGCCGGCCGATTTGCCGACCCAGCGGGCCTCGATCGGGTTGCCGGCGGAAGGTATGGTCGTGCATCCGGCAAGCGCAATTGCAAGCCCGGCCGCGGTCATGGTGCGGAAATTCATCGTGTCGTCCCTGATCTCTAGCGCATTGGTTACGAAGCCGCCCTCGTGAGCGTTTTCGCCTGTCCTGTCTGCCCTTTAGCGTGGAACCCGGCAAAAGAAAATTGCCCCTTTGAGACTTCCGTTCGATTTGCGGCAGGTGTGGCTTTTTGCTGCAGCCGCCGACCTCCCGACCTGTCACAACCCCGTCAAAATTTCCGCCGGCTTTTTGGAATTTGGTGCTTGTGCAACCAGATAGGCTGTTCTATAGAAGCGCCGCTGGTCACGGAGTGTAGCGCAGTCTGGTAGCGCACCACGTTCGGGACGTGGGGGTCGAGTGTTCGAATCACTCCACTCCGACCAGCCGAAAAGCCCGGTAACCCGGGCTTTTTTCTTTTGTGCTGATCTCAGCCTTCGTCTCCTCCCCACCGACCAAGTTTCCTAACGGCGGGACTTTGGCGCAGGTGTCGAAGTTCCCCCGGCTCCGTCAGGGCCAGTTTCAACTCCGTAACGGGCGGGATCTTCGCCAATTTCCGCCATGCCTTCGGCGAGAACGGACATGAGCTGTAGACGGCGGTCCGGTCGCATGAACGACAATCCGCGTGCAATTGCGTCACGCCATGACTGACCGCGTTCCCACGCCTCGCAATAGGCCAGCGCAAGATCAGAATGGCGGCGTGTCGCGCCCATCGCTTCGAAAAGATGGGAAGCCTGCTGCACGTCCTTTTCGCGCTTGAGCACGCCATTGTCGTCGTTCTGCCGCCGCGAGGCGACGATCAGCTTGTGAACTGCGTAGCGCTCCGCAGCGGGAACATTGACCGTAATGCCGCTCTTGTGAAGGATCACGGTCCTGATCGGGTTGTAGATGAGGTAATCGAGGAATCTGAGCGGTTCGGCAGAAATTCCCCCAAGGGCGGGCATATCAGCGGGCTTCTGCTGATTGTCGTCGCTGCCCGTATTCGGCGTCAGGAATTCGACCTTGTAGTTCTTCGCGTTCACGAACTGGGTCGAGCGCGTGGGATGGTTGAGATGTGGGACCTCCCGGAATGTCGGGTCCAGCTTTTCAAGAACCTCGCCTATGGGAGGGATGCTGTCGTTGACCGCCGTCGAGATCGAATGGAACTGGGCGAAATCGGCATCGCTCGTCTGCATAAGCGACGCCGGCAGTCGAACGCCGAGAATGCCGGAATAGGTCTGGAATGCCACGGTTCCGACGAGAACCGCGCGCAGACGGAAGAGCCCTGCATTGGCAAGCGCCTCGATGATGTCGCCCGTAAACCTGGGCGGTGCGTTCATGCCGCCTTCTCTCGTAAGAGTGGCCACCATTCGCCGGCGGTTTCGGAGATCATCCTTGATCGCGCCGAAGTCGGTCACTCTTTTCGTAAGCTCCTCGTCATTCTTTGGCCCGACATAAGACCGTTTGACTCCGTCTTGGCCCGGATGATCGAAATACCAGTATTCCTTGCCCTTCACGGGGACGGAGACGAACCGACCCTCCAGCGGGAACTCGGCGACAAAACTTCCGTCCAGCGAACGCTGGCCGAGCTCCGCCAGCATGGTCTGGTACATCAAATCGATCTCGCGGATGGGCACGGATTTTCTCCGGTTATAACGTTCCTGCAAAAAGATTATAACACCGCGTTCGACCGGCCGAAAGCCCATCCTTCCTCTTGTTATAATTTTTCTGCAGGAAAGTTATAACTGAGGCGGGGCTGAACGGGAGCGGTGCATCGGCTCCCTGTGGCGCAGAACGTGCGTGTGACATCATCGCCAAACCCTGCCGCGTCCTGACCGCCCTCGCGCCTTGCGCACTGTGGATCAAAAAGGTGCCCGCCGAAAAACGGGGCAATTTGGGAACGGACGGATCACACAGGAAGCAAGGGGTGGCGTACGGCCCCGTCACGAGGGGGCACCTGCGCGATCCTTGCGACCTAACCCATAGATAGTCGGAAAAGTTCCTGTGCGGTTCCGCACCAAGCGCCCCGCGCCTGAGGGATTGATGTCGGGACCTGTTTCATTCGGATAAGAGCACATCTCGATGGAGTAAGCGCCGTCAGGAAGCAAATGGCCTATGAGCCTGATATGGCTATCGTCTTTGACAGCGTGACAAAGGCGGTGATCGTCAGTTTCCGCGGAGTCACGGTCTATCTGCCAGGTCCCTATGCCGACCGAAAGGCGGGCGTTTTTACCGCCGAAGCGCATTGCCGCCGGCTTGGCTGGCGAGATTGATTGCGACATCCATCGACGATCCACAAAGGCAGATATTTATATTGTCAATCGCTCGTCCTTTCGCAATCAGCGCGCATGCCGAGGCAAGATGTGCTAAGCTCTCTTGGTCGGTATCGAACATCGGTGCCGGTCTATCGTCGCTGATCATCAACAATGTCAGTGGCTTATGTGCGGTTTTGTCATAAACGCACCCTTTCGCGGGACCGATAGCCAAATCTTTGGCCGTCCCTTAGCTTTCACCACACCCACAGGCGTTTGGTTTGACATCCAAGCTCCCCACGCGGAGCTGCTATGCCCCACTTCGACCAATCGACGGTCGAGAACACTCTACTGAAATTGTTGAGCGTAGACGGCTTCGCACGCCTCTCGGGAGAGATGGAGCGCGTCGACCTTCCATTGCGGCATGTTCTTGTTGCTAGCGACGTCCCATCCACGCATGTCTGCTTCTTGGAAAGGGGTTTGGGATCCATGGTTGTCGGCAGCACCGACGAAGAAGCGGTGGAGATCGGCCACATCGGGCCCGAAGGCGCATCCGGCATGCACGTCGTCCTGGCGGTAGAGACCACCCCCACGCGCACGTTCATGCAAGTCGCAGGCTCGGGAATTATGGTGCCGATGGAGACGTTTCGGCGCGCGCTGGCCGATGATCCCGAGATGAAGGATTTCTTCCTTCGCTATGTTCACACAACCGTGCTGCAGCTCGCCCATTCGGCGCTTGCGAGCGCCCGCTTCAATATGCATGAACGGTTGGCTCGATGGATCCTGATGTGTCACGACCGCCTTGAAGGCAACAACCTGGCAATTACCCATGAATTTCTGGCATTGATGCTTGGTGTCCGGCGTTCGGGCGTCACCAATGAACTACACGTGCTTGAGGGCGTCCAGGCCATCCGGTCGACCCGCGGAAACGTTAGAATAGTGGACAGGGAGAAATTGATCGAAATTGCCGGTGGCTGCTATGGAGTGCCGGAGCGCGAATACGAAAAGGTGCTGGGTCTTCCGCTCCGCGCCAGGTAGATTAGTCCACTCGCTTAACCGCTTCCGAAAAAGGCAACGCGAGCAGGATATCGCCTGGTTCGTTTTGCCTCTCTCCGTCGCGCTCAAGGCAACGGCATCGATAACGCATTCGCCACTGTCCCATGTCATCGCCGGCAATTGTGCGCAACCGCACTGATGGTTGGCCTTCAGAGCTTGATGCACTACGGTTGTCTTATCGCGATCCGGGTGAGCTGTTGCGACGCTCAATGAGGAAGATATGACGGACTTCGATCCCTCACTCCAGCTAGCAGACGTGAGCATGCTTTCGGATGCTGTTCGGACTTGGTACCGGCATAATCGCGCCACGCCAACGGAACAATCGACACAGCTGCTTTGCAGCGCGGCGTTCGACTTCTATAATCAAGGACACAGGACGCGCGAGGAACTGGTCACGCTGCTGATCACGAAGTTTGATTGCCTTCACTCACTTGATGTCAACGCGCCGACGTCCACGTCTCATCACTAGTGAATCGGTCTTCTCCCGGCTTGACCCTAGAGCGCGAAAAGGCGCTCGCGGCCGATGGAACCTGCGGCGCAATGCTGCGATCTCAGCCGCCGACGGTGATTTCACCATCCGCAACACGTTTGACAAATATCTTCAAACCGTCATGCCTCAGTTTCTTCCAACCGCCGTCGGAAACCATTGATTTAGCCAGATCGGCAAACCCTGTGGTGAGGTAGGGAACCTGCGATGCCGGTCGTTTGCCGAGCGCTTGAATCAGGCAGTCAGTTCTTGGCGGCGACGAGAACGTGTTTCCTGAACCTTCCATGCGGATCTCCACATGATCTGTGCCGTCTGGAAATCTGATCGTCCCATAGCCGCACCTGGCCGCCGCCTTCACTTCGGGCTTGGAGAGCTTGTCTTGCAGAACAAATGACAGCTGGCTGAAACTGTTGTCGGTGTAGTCGAACTGACCCAGGATGATGAAGTCCAGCTCGTTCTGCCCCTTCTTGGCGCCTTTGATCTTGCCAAAGAAGTCGGAATTCACCTTGGTGTCTTTGCCTGTCGTCAGGGCGAGCATTTCGCCCAGCTTGATATAGGTCCTCGGTTTTGACGAAACGTTTTTGGCACCAGCCGCGGCCTTGCCTGAAGGCAGACTTGCCGTCTCCGGCTTGGCATAGGCGTCAGCGAAGGCTTGCAGTGTCGTGAGGTTGAGCGCTTGGGGAAGCGAACCGCTCTCGAACTTGCGGCAGGAGAGCGCGGCTTGCCGTGTTGCCTTGTCAGGCTTGCCCTCGACATTCCCTGGCTTGCAGCCCAAATGAGCCAGTTGCTGCTGCAACGTCTTGAGCAAAACTGCTTGTTTGGCGGAATAGTCGCTGACACCGCGGGTCACACTGACATTGCGGACATCGATGCCGATACCATCCGGCTGCACCACGTCAAACTGGGACGTATGATGGTCATAGGTCTTCCATTCATTGCCCCAACCCATCATCACCGGGCCGAGAATGAAGTTGAATGATTTTGGGTCGCGGTTTGATTGCGGCTCGCACTCGTTCGATTCCCAGCAATGCGGAGCTTGGTTGGTTGCTTCGCCTTCGGCGGCGTAGATCACCTTGTTGTCGCAGCTTGCCGTAACCCAGCCGCTCGCATCGTTTGCCCATCGGATTTTCAGCGAGAATGTCGCCCATTTGCCGAAATCTTGCGGTTTTTGGCACTGGCGGGCGAGAAAGTTCACGCCGTTGCGCGTGTCGGCTTTCAGCATGTAGATGAAATCGTGGATTGCCGGTCCTTCCCAGGACGCGAGGCGCAAATGGCTGTCCCAGCCATCGGGATAAAAGCCATTTGCGGAGTTGTTGTGCCAGCCCTTGTAGGCAAAAGTCGGATCGAGCCGGAAATCAAACTTGTATTCGACGCTTTCGCCAGCCTTCATGTCTCGCGTATAGCGAATTGTCGAGCGGACGTTGCCATTGCGACAATCATTTTCGCCGCGTCCATCTCCATAGTCGACATGGGAACACTGACGGTCGAATATCTCAAACCGGGTCACGCCGCCCTTGACCTCCGGTCTGACCGATCCGTTGAACTTGTGGCGCTCAAAACCTTTGGGGAGCGGATCGGCAGTCGCACCTGCGGGGGTCGCAAAAACCATAAGCGCGCCAACCGCCAGTCCAACTATGGGATTTTTCAGCATAGCTCCCCCTCCAAATTGGACGCCAACCATATCACGATCTCTTTTGGAAGGTCGGGTTTAGATCAGGTTCAGATCGGTGCGTGAGGTGCTGTGCCGGGAGCAGGGGCCGCGGTCAAAGCTGCCAAGCTGCTGTCTTCAACGATGCCGCCGAGCCCGAGCAGGTGCGGCGGGATTGGCCCGGCGAGACGCCGGCGGTCGAGGCTATTGGCTCGGAGCCCCGGCGCTCAACAGCGCCCGCACCAATGCCGCCTGGCTGCGGACGCCGGTTTTGTCGAAAATGCGCTGTAGCTGGGTGCGCAACGTGTTGACACTGACCCCGAGCAGATCGGCGGCGGCGGCGAGGTCGTGGCCATCGACGATCAGGCGAGCAAGCCGGGTCTGCGCCGGCGAGAGGCCGAAGACCTCCCGCGCACTGGCGATCCGGCGCACCAGCGTCTCGGCGTCGTCGAAGGAGACCAGCGTCTTGCCGTCCTCGAGCAGAACCCAGCAGTAGAGCGGAATCCCCGCCGCGTCCTCGCCGAGCGCCACCGCCCAGGCCTGCTTCGGCGCGATGTTCAGCGGCCTCTGGCTCTGCAGCTCGCGGAACGCCAGGCGCACCGCCTCGCGCAGCGCAGGGTCGCGTTCGCGCTGCCGGGCACGCAGGCGGCCGGCAGCGGCGACGAGCCCGGGATGGCCAGGCATCCGCTCCCGCGCCAGCCGGTTCGTCCAGAGGATCCTTGCATCCGTGTCGACCTCGATCAGCGGGCAGTTCGCCTCCTCGACGCTGCTCTCCATCATCACCATGCAGCCGATCTTCCAGGCGCCGTCGATCCGGTGGAGGATCCGGAGCTGGCGCTTGCGATCCTCGCCGGTGTCGCTGCCGATCTGATCGAAGGTCATCCAGGCCATGTTGCCGTCGACGACGATGTTGACCTTTTCCCAGCGGACGCGCTCCGAAAAGGCGTGTTTCTCCGGGAATCGCTCGACGATCTTCTTGATCCGCGCGGCGATCGGGTCCCAGCCTTCGTCCACGCGAACGCCGAGCGAGGCGAAGTATTCCATCCGCCGGGTCTGCGGCGACTGCACCCAGTGGCTTGCCAGCGCCTCGAAGTCGCGCTGCAGCCAGGCCTCGGTTTCGGCGCGGATCACTGCCATGATCGCCGCCCGGTCAGCCTCGCTGTCGTCCATCGCGCGGTCCCCCACAACGGATCGCAGCATAGCATGATCGGTCTGTCGGAGCATGACGGCACCTCATGTGTTGACGACGCCGGCCAGAAACAGCGTCAGGCCGGCGGTCGCGGCAGTCAGCCCGAGTAGCCGAAGCCTCAGGCGCGGCAGGGTGATCTGATTTCGGTAGTATCGGTCCTCGGCCGCGGCGCCCATCGGCGTCGGGCGGCGGCGGTTTGGCATATGCGCGGCGACGAGACTCTGAAGGTCCATTGTGTTGCCTCCCGGTTCGGGCTTCATCTGCCGCATTCTCGCACGCATCCGAGCCCCGCTCTGTCATGCAGGCGGAGGACATCGGGCTCGGCGCCCGGCTGGCGAACAAAGAATCATCTCAACCGGAACGAGTCCCGCGGTGATTCGTTGAGTCGCGTATTTCCAGCGTGAGGGGGATGCATCATGAGCAGGCGACGAAGGTTCAAGCCGGTGAAGATCACCATCAATGGCAAGGTCAGAACGGTCTATAATGTCGTTCAGGCCGGCAACACTTTGTTGAATGACTGGCCCGAGCAGACGCCGGCGGCCAAGGTGGCCGAGCGGCTTGTGCTCGACGTGTTCAACGATGCCGCCGGGCCCGAGCAGGTGCGGCGGGCATTCATTACCGCGGCGAAGGCGAGCGACATCAAGTTCAGCTCCTGAGCGGCGGTGTCGGCGAAAGCCCTGGCTCACTTCCATGACACATGCTCCTGGTATCGCAGATCCCGGGTTTTGAACTGCGTCTCCATCCAGGCGGCCGAGACGATCGCCGCCAGGAAGCCGAAGGTGAGGCAGGCGATGGCCTGGGTCCGCCACGAGACGAAGGTGACCGGCGCCAGGGTGACGGGCTTTTTCGCGCATTCGCCGGGCGGGCAGGCGCAGCCGGAAAAGGCCTTGATCAGGCAATCGCTCATGCCGCACCGCGTTTCACCGTGTCGATGGCGGCGAGGATCTTCTGGTGAAGGGGGCAGCCGTGATCGTCGCTGCCATCGAAGAAACGTTCGGCCTCCACCAGTGCCTTCAGGAGATCGGGTGCCCCGGCGGTGAAGCGGGCGCGGGTCTTTTCGTTTGCTCCGGCCCGTCGGGCGGCAGGAAAGCAGGGGCGCTCGGTCGATGGCTCTGGTGCGGGATTGGCGGCAGACATCTCCCTTCTCCTCAGGCGTAAAGCTGATCGGTATCGGTGATGCCCATGATCTCGCGGGCATAGCGGTAGTGCTCCTCGACGCTGGCGGTAGCACCCCGCAGCCAGGACGGGCCGCGGATCGAATGTTCGGGACGGCGGAGGAACGCAAAGCCGAGGGCGCCCATGCGCTGGGCCTCATTCGCCATATAGGCGCGGCAGTCGCCCATCGTGCGCGCCGCATTCCAGCGGGCGTCCCGCCTGCTTTCCTCGGTCTCGATATTGCGGATGTGCTGCATCGCCTGTCCTCTCGCGCCTCTGGTCGGCCTGTGAGGAAAAGGTATATATCATACCCGATTACGTCAATCGCAAAAGGTATAAAAAATACCTCTGCGATTGACGGGGTACGAATCATAGGTTTATGTCTGTCGCCAGTGATTGGGCGACCGGGTGCAACTCCCGAGCTGACGAAGCCCAGCGGCGCGGGAAGCGAAAGTCCTTAAGTGCGCTGTCAGAAAATCAGGACGAGGGCGAAGCGAATGGCCCCTCTGGCACGTGTCCCATCCCGGCTCCGGCCTTCAGGACTTGGCCAATGCTCTCCCGGCTTCATGGGCTTTGCTCATGGGGTAGGGGGAAGCTTTGGCCGGAACCCTCCCTCACCAGCCTTCAGGAACCTTCTCCTCCTAAGCTGAAGAGAGAGGAGTGAGAACTGAAGTTGGAGTATGAAAGCTACGAGAAAAAAGGAGGCCGGCCATGCGCAACGAAATCGAAATCACCGACTAGGTGATCGAGGCGGGTCTGGGATCACCGAATTTACGATCCATGGGATGAGAAGCTGCCGAAGGACATTCCCCGCGGCCATCCGTTCCATCCTGGTGGCGGTGACGAGTGGTGCGCGAAGGGCATCCGAAGCTTCCGCAATTTTTGGTTTCAGAGGATGAATCGTCCCGATATACATCGTGATCCCGGCTAGGGCTCGGCGAGCTCCGGAGCGAAATCCTACAGGCCGTACATCTCCCGTGCGGCACTGTACGCCAGGAGCAACACCGCTATCGTGACGATATAGAACCAGATTCGGCCGGAGCGTGAGGAAGGGCGTATCATCCTGTTTTCCCTATTGAAATATGATTGATTCGCGGCGTTATTTCCGAGCTTTGGCTGTCAGCCTCACATCTCGATGATCGATCGGCGGACGCGGCCGACGATGGTGACGGCGCCCTGGAATTCCGGCGGCGGCACGTCCTCGTAGGAAGCGGGCTGGAAGGGCGGGTCGTCGTTCGGGCGATAGCGCTTGTAGGTTGCAGCACCCGTTTCGTCGGCGACGACATAAAGCGCGTTCGGCGCCAGGCGCTTGTCGCGCAGATTGACGAAAATGATCGAGCCGGGCGGCGAGATCTTGTTCATCGAATTGCCTTCGACCTCGAGCGCGATCCATTCGCCATCGGGCAGGTCGAGGGCGGCGACCGTCGGGAATTCCGAGAAATCGGTGATCGGCGCCTGCTCGCTCAACTGGCCGGCGCTGACCCAGGAGATCTTCGGCACATCGGCGACGGAGACCGGCAGCTCATCCGGATCGAGCGCGTTGCCGGTGCCGAACTGCAGCCAGTTGAGATTGACCTTGAAAGCGCGGGCATACTTCTTCGCATCGGCAATGCCGAAGCCGTTGCGGCCGGATTCATGCGCCTTGTAGACATTGGCATTCCAGCCGAACCGATCGACGATCGCCTTCGGCCCGGCAAAGCCGGCATTCTTCCTGGCCATGACGAGGCGCTTTGCGCGTTCTTCGCGTTCAAATTGTTCCTGATCTTTCAACATGATATAAAAAATACCCTAAATTAAGGTACATGTCATGCCCTAATGCGCTTGACATATCGGGTATTAATTGTACCCTAATCGACATGACAAGCACCGACATCATCAACAACGGCCAGCCTTTCGGACTGGAGGAGACGGCACCATGAGGTTCACCATTTCCTCGGAAGAGCGGCTCGCCGTGGACGTCATGCCGACCGGCGTCGTCATTCACCGGCCGCAAGGGCCAAGGGGAGGGCGGATGTCTGCGATATCAGTTCGCAATGAGGATATCCCCTTCCTCGCCAAGGCCCTGCAGCAGGTGCTGAACGCCAACCGGGAGGTGGAATCGATATGACCATCGCCACCGCAACACCCGCCGGCGAGTTCCAGCGCCGCGGCGCCCGCTACACCGGCTGCCCGATCTGCGCAAAGGCGCTGTCGATTGCCGAGGTGATCGAGCGCCACTGCGAAAATTGCGATCGGCCGACGCGCCCGGAAGAGATCAGCGAGACGATGATCCCGCCCGGCGCTCTGCCGATCACCAACCCCGATAGCCCAGCCCCTCCCTGACGGCTATCGGTGGCTGGCGTCGTCGCCCTCCCTCGGCGACGCCAGCATCCCCGGGCGCGACTGTCGTGCCCACCGGGCGCGCTCGCGCCCGACCCAGGCGGCGGCCTGGCAGACGACCGGAGCTTTTGCTCCCGCATGAGCCGGCTCCGGTCGTCATCGATGAATTTGAATCAAGCACGGGACGAGCCACCCGCTCCGGCGGGAACGGCGAGCCGCGCTTGAAATCGGAAAGAAGGATCAAGCGATGAGCATCCAGGCCGAGGCCACGCCAGCGCAGCAAAGCACGCACATGAACGCGCTCGAGCTCTTCCGCACCGGCCGGGACTATCTCGAAATATCAGCCATCCTCGGGGTGTCGGTGCCCTCGGTGGAAACCGAGATCCACAGGCTTCGAAGCGCCGAAAAGGGCGACACCGCACACGAGGACCATGCCGGCTCAGAGATCCGGCGGTTTCCCCGCCGCACCGCCAGGCCCGGTGCCCCGGTCAATTTTGCCGGCGGGCGACGGCGGCTGCGGATTTGAAGAGGCCATCTCAATCGGGAAAGGGACATCGCATGGGCAAGGACACAGTGAGCCAGGAGATCATGGAGATCCTCAGCCCGGTGCTGGGGGAGGAGCTGGCGGCAGCGATCATCGAGCATCGCAAGCGCACGCTGAAGAAGCCGCTGACGGCTTATGCCGCCAGGATGCAGGCGAGGGAATATCTCATGACCGGTGACCCGGTCGGCGCCGCCGAGATGCAGATCTTCCGCGGCTGGCAGGCGATCAAATGCGACTGGTACCTCAAGGAAAAGGCGAGGGAAGCCGGGTCGATCAACAGCAGTACGAGAAGGACGACAGTCGATGCCGCAAGAGATTTCCTCTCCGGTGAAGATCATAGCTGGGATGCTTTCGGGTTTCCCGGCATCCGCAGGCACTGATCCCGACATGCAGATCCGCGCCTATCTCGTCGCGATCGAGGGCATCCCGCTGGAGGCGGTCTGGCAGGCCGCCAAACTCTTCATATCAGGAAAGGTGAGGGATCATAACCGCGCCTTCGCCCCGAGCTCAGCCAGTTTTGCCGAGCAATGCCGCATTCAGAAGGCGGCGATCGAGGCGGAGAGCCGGCCGCGCATGGAGGCGGAGCCCGAGACGCCGCAGCCGAAAGTCCCGGCCTACAAGATGCAGCTGCTGCGCGACGCCGCCAATGGCAGCCGCAGCGCCAAGCGGGAGCTCGCCAGGATGTTTCCCGACAATCCGATCATTGCAAGGGCCGCACGACACGAGGAGGCATTGAGATGACCATCACTTTTTGGACGGAAGACAAGATCGTCAAGGCGGAAAAGCTCTGGAAGGAAGGGCTGTCGGCAAGAGAGATCGCCAATCTCTTCGGCTCGAAGAAGAACACCGTCATCAACATGGCGCATCGCAACCGCGACAGGTTCCCCTCGAGGCAGGACACCTGGCATCCACAGCCGAAGGCAGGCCCGCCCGTCCAGCCGATCCGACACCCCGACCGCGTGACGCGGGTGACCCTGTCAGGCGCGCATGTGACGATGCCGCGCGTGCCCTGCATCGATGGGCCTGCAGAGCCATGAGCAACGTCACCCCACGCGAAACCGAAGTGATCCGCTGGATGGCGGCGGGCAAGACGGCCGCCGAGATCGGCACCATTCTCGGCATCTCGCCGATTACCGTGAACACCCACATCGCCAACGCCAAGATGAAGCTCGGCGTCTTCAAGGAAACGGCGCTGGTCGCCGCGGCACTCAGAAACGGCATCATTCGATAGAAGGACGATCAGCATGGGCGGCAAAGCCACCAAGGTGAAGACACAACGGGCAAACAAGGGCGCCGGCCGTCCGCGTAAGGAAAATGTCGATCGTTTTCCCTGCGGCAAGATCAAGCCCTTCGAAACCGAGAAGGACAATATCAGCGTGGCGATATCAGCCCGCCGGCGGATCCACGGCTTCGGCCGGACGGTTGATGACGAGACGGTCAAGAGCCCCTTTGCCGGCTACACCCTCGGCCGCATGTTCCTCGACGGCCTGATCACCGCCGAACAGCGCCAGGCCGGCGACGACTATGCCGAAGCAATCGCCCGCTACCACAAGACCACAGGCATCCCGGCCCCGAGCCCGAGGGCGCAATCCCTCTTTGCCGTCAAAGGCCATGAAGGCGAGGTGACCGAAACCTTCGCCGACCGCGCCCGCAAGGCCAGCAACCGCATGATGGCGCTGCAGGGCATTCTTCTGCGCTGCCCTGATGGACCGCAGGTCAGGAGCACGGTCTATAACGTCACGGTGATGGATTACGAACATTTGCGCCAGATGCCGCCGCAGCAATTGCTGTGGCTGCGGAGGGGATTGACGGCGTTGCGGGGGCGAGGGGTGGTTGATGGGGGGTAAGGC
>NZ_JBLYZH010000036.1:0-10200 GCF_048551595.1 Rhizobium sp. CRRU65
AAACCCGCCGGAAGCCGCTCGCGCACTTCCGGCCAATGATCCAAAACCTCAGGACGAATCTTCATCCAAAGCTTGAATCACAACCAGATTCCTTATGTCCAGGGCTAAACCTAGCGCATATGACCCTCACCCTCTCCCCGTAAAAACGGGGCGAGGGGACGTGCCCTGCGATGGTGCGATGGGTGGGTGGGGAACGGAGAGGGTGCGGCATATCCCCTTCGCCCCGCGAGCGGGGGTCCGAAGGACGGGTCGAGACCCGTGGCTCGACCCCGGTCGGTGCCGGCAGGCGGATGAGGGGCGAGTCTATCGGCGATCCGAGAGGGCCACAATTTTCGGCATAATTTTGACCATCTGGTCAAACATGCTGCAAAATGAGGCGGATACCTGTTATTTTGAGGGCAAGCCTTGCATCTAGCGCATTGCTGCATTGCGGTATTTTCGCTATTCCGAATCAAAAGAATTGGCTATTACTATCTTCGTAAGCAGCGCACTCCTCCTCCCAGCGCTCTTACATCGGACTGACAACACTCCTCCTCCCAGTTGTCAGTCAGGATCAAGAGCCCGGCGCACCTCCTCCCGCGTCGGGCTTTTTTCTTTTCTCCCCAAATCTTCCGCCCTAAATCGAAATCGATCGGTTGCCGATCCGCGCAACGCCAGTCCTGCGTTTTCACGAGGGATTGCGCAAAACAAAGGCTTCCACCGCCCGCGGTTTGACTCGGCAAGCCTCGTCGGACTATTTGAACGGGCGCCGCCTGTCCGGTGCGTGAACCGATTGGAGTTTGGTCATGATCGGCAAAAGAGGCGGCTTGCCCGCGGCTCTGACAGGTCTTCTGATTGCAACGATGGCGCTCGCCGGCTGCGGCGGCAGGCCGGTCGGTGTCATGCAGGCGGCCGGCACCGCGGCCCCCGGCACCTCCAAGGTCGACCTGCTCGTCGCGACGACGCGCGCTGCCGACGACAATCCCGCCGTGCTTTTCTCCGGCGAACGCGGCACCGGGCTTGCCGTCAATGCCGTCGACGTCTCCATTCCGCCGGAAGCCAATCGCAAGGTCGGCCAGGTGCAATGGCCAAGCCGCCTGCCGGCCGATCCGCTGCGCGATTTCGTCACAGTTTCTGTCGATCCGCTGGAAGGCGAGCGGGCCGGCGAGACGTGGCTGAAGTCCCATATGCCGAAGAGCCGCCGCGTACTGGTCTTCGTCCACGGCTTCAACAATCGTTATGAGGATGCCGTCTACCGCTTCGCGCAGATCGTCCACGATTCGCATGCCGACGTTGCGCCCGTCGTCTTCACCTGGCCTTCGCGCGGCAGCATCTTCGATTATAATTACGACAAGGAAAGCACCAACTATTCCCGCGACGCGCTGGAGGAATTGTTGACCCGCACCGCCGCCAATCCCGCCGTTAGCGACGTCACCATCATGGCCCATTCGATGGGCACCTGGCTCACCGTCGAAGCGCTGCGGCAGATGGCGATCCGCAACGGTCATGTCGCCTCGAAGATCAACAATGTCATCCTCGCTTCGCCGGATCTCGATGTCGACGTTTTCGGCCGCCAGTTCGCCAGCCTCGGCAAGGAAAGGCCGCACTTCACCATCTTCGTCTCGCAGGACGATCGCGCTTTGGCGCTGTCGCGGCGCATCTCCGGCAATGTCGACCGGCTCGGCCAGATCGATCCTTCCGTCGAACCCTATCGCAGCAAGCTCGAAGCGGCCGGCATCACCGTGCTCGACCTCACCAAGCTCAAGGGCGGCGACCGGCTGAACCACGGCAAGTTCGCCGAAAGCCCCGAAGTGGTGAAGCTGATCGGCGACCGGCTGATTGCCGGCCAGACGATCACCGATTCCAATGTCGGCCTCGGCGAGGCCGTCGGCGCCGTGGCGATGGGGGCTGCCCAGACCGCCGGAAGTGCCGTCAGCGTCGCCGTCAGCACGCCGATTGCGATCTTCGATCCGCGCACCCGGCGCAACTACGATGCCCAGCTGAAACGTCTCGGCCAGTCGATGAACAATACCGTCGGTTCGGTCGGCGACAGCGTCGGCGCCGGCCTGCCGGCAAGCCAGTAAAAATTCCACAGAGCAATTCCAGCAAAAGTGCACAGCGGTTTTGCGTTTCGGAATTGCGAAAAAAACAAAGAAATAGAGAATTTCCGTGATTCGGAAAAAACGGAAATTCTCTAGGCATCACATCTTGATGTGATATATCAGATTCACGACGGCAATTTTGTCTGCCGTGCGATGGGTTGATGGCATGGCGGATGAGACGAAGAAGACGGTAGCGGTCGTCGGCGCAGGCGTGATCGGCGCCTCGATCGCTTTCGAGCTGCAGCGGCGCGGGTTTGATGTAACGCTGATCGACAAGGGCGAGCCGGGTCGCGGCACCTCTTTCGGCAATATGGCGAGCATCGCGCTCGATTTTGCCGCCGGTTCCGGCCCTTCGACCTGGAAGAAGATCCCCGGCTGGCTGCTCGATCCGGAAGGTCCCGTCTGGCTGCGGCCCTCCTATGCCGCCAGGATGCTGCCCTGGTTCCTGCGCTTCCTCGCTGCCGGCCGGCCCTCGCGGCTCCGAGAGATCGAGGATGCCGGCATGCGCCTGTCGAACCGGGCGCTCGGCGATTTCAGGCATATGCTCCAGGCGATTGGCGCACCCGAGTTGATGACCGAGGAGGGTTGTCTCGCGATCTACGAGACCGAGGCGGAATTTGCCGCCGACCGTGGCCATCTCGCCATGATGCAGCGCTACGGCCTCGAATTCGAGGTTTTGAGCAACGGCGCCATCCAACATTACGAACCCACTTTGTCACCGGCGATCGCCAAAGCCGTACTGCTCCCCGACAACAAGTCGATCCGCGACCCCTACAAGCTGGTGGTCAAACTCGCCGATGCCGCAAAGGCTGCGGGCACGACCTTCGTCTCCGGCACTGTCAGGAATATCGAGCGCAGGGGCGATGGCACGGCCGTCGTTCTCCTCGAGGATGGCAGGCGGATCGAGGCCGGTTCGGTCGTGCTTGCCGCCGGCGTCCACACCCGTTTCCTCGCCGAAAAGCTCGGCGAGCCGATCCCGCTCGAAACTGAGCGCGGCTATCACACGCAGATCATGAAGCCCGGCATCGCGATGCGTTATTCGGTGATCTGGCCGCATCGCGCCTTCATGGTGACGCCGACGGCGGGCGGCATCCGGGTTGGCGGCAATGTCGAGCTCGCCGGCCTCGATGCCGCGCCCGATTTCCGCCGTCCGCGGGTGCTGGTGCGCCATGCCCAGCGCGCGCTGCCCGGCCTGAAGGTCGAGGAGACGACGGAATGGATGGGGCACCGTCCGGCGCTGCCCGATACGATCCCGATCATTTCGCCGTCGTCGAAACTGCCCGGCGTTTTTTATGCGACCGGCCACGGCCATCTCGGCCTGACCTTTTCGGCAACGACAGCGCTGGTGATCGCCGATATGGTGACCGGGCTCAAACCGTCCCTCGATATGACCCCGTTCCGCATAGACCGTTATTAGGAGGCCCCGATGTCCGATACCACCAAACCCGTAGCGCTGATCACCGGCGGCGGCCGCGGCATGGGCGAGGCGATCGCCCGCGAGCTCTCCGCCCAGGGCTATCGGCTGGCGCTGATGTCGCCTTCGGAAAGCTGCGAGAAGCTGGCGGCTGAACTTGGCGGCGTCGCTTCGCGCGGCGTGGCCGAAAAGGCCGAGGATCTCAAGGCGATCTTCGACCTGACGATGAAGACCTATGGCCGCATCGATGCCGTCGTCAACCTGAGCGGCCATCCGCCGAAGGGCGACCTGCTCGATATTTCAGACGAGAACTGGACGCTCGGTTCCGACATGATGATCCTGTCGCTGGTGCGCATGGCCCGCCTGGTGACGCCGGTCATGCTGAAACAGGGCAAGGGCGCCTTCGTCAACATCACCACTTTTGCGGCCTATGAGCCGTCGCTGGTCTTCCCGGTTTCCTGCACCTATCGCGCCGCTGCAGGCGCCTTCACCAAGCTTTATTCCGATCGTTATGCGGCCGACAATATCCGCATGAACTGCATCCTGCCGGGTTATATCGATAGTCTCAACCACAAGCCCGAGACCGCCGAGAAGGTGCCGATGAAGCGCATCGGCCATGTGGAGGAGATCGCCAAGACCGCGGCCTTCCTGCTCTCCGACGGCGCGGGTTATATCACCGGCCAGAATATCCGCGTCGATGGCGGCGTCACCCGTCACGTCTGATCTGGAGTTTTCGATATGAGATGGAAGCGCACGATCCAACTGCTGGATGTCCACGCCGAAGGTGAGATCGGCCGTGTCGCGATCGGCGGCGTGCCGAAGATCCCCGGCGAGACCATCGCCGCCCAGCTGCATTGGTTGAACACCGATCCGAAGGGCGACGAACTGCGCCGCTTCCTTTGCCTGGAGCCGCGCGGCGCGCCGATCGGCTCGGTCAACCTGCTGCTGCCGGCACGGCACCCGGAGGCCGACGCCGCCTTCATCATCCTGCAGCCCGACCAGGCGCATGCGAGCTCCGGCTCGAACTCGATTTGCGTCACCACGGCCTTGCTGGAATCCGGCATCGTCGAAATGAAGGAGCCGGAGACAACAGTCACACTCGAAACCGCCGCCGGTCTCGTCAAGGCGACGGCGACCTGCCGCGACGGGCGCTGCGAAAAGGTCAGGCTCACCATGGTGCCCTCCTTCGTGCATGAGCTCGATGTCGCAATCGACACGCCGCATTGGGGAAGGATCAAGGCGGATATCTGCTATGGCGGCATCTTCTATGCGCTTGTTGATGTCAGCCAGATCGGTCTGACGATCGAGAAGGCCAATGCCGCCGGCCTCGTCCAGGCCGGCATGATCCTCAAGGAGCTGATCAACCGCGACATCAAGGTCGTCCATCCCGAGATCCCGGCGATCTCGGGCGTCGCCTATGTCATGTTCCGCGATACCGAAGTCGATGGCACGGTGCGCACCTGCACCACCATGTGGCCGGGCCGGGCCGACCGCTCGCCCTGCGGCACCGGCAACTCCGCCAATCTCGCCACGCTTTATGCCCGCGGCAAGGCCAAGGTCGGCGACACCTTCACCTCGAAGTCGATCATCGGCTCCGAATTCGAAGTCGGCCTCCAGGCGGTGACCGAGGTGGCCGGCCGCCCCGCCGTCATCCCCACCATCACCGGCCGCGGCTTCACCTTCGGCCTGACCCAGGTAGCGCTCGACCCCTTTGACCCGCATCCGAACGGTTTTGCGCTGACGGATGTGTGGGGGCCATCGGCTGGGGAGATTTGATCGTTCAGGACGGTGTGAGCGATCACGCAGAACACACGGCAACGGCCGGAAGATCAGCTGGTCAACTGTTACAGTTCGCGCCGCGTTGACAAGATGGCTGATTAAGTCGAACCGTGTCGCGACGTTTCATCGATAGGTACGTGACGGAACCATGCAAGTATCTAGTCCCCAAGAGGCCTACCCCCAGATAGGAACCGTTGCCAATCCTGCAGTGCTGTACGATGGGAACGACGCTTTCATGTGTTATGAGGCCTCTGCGCGCGAGGGAGGCTACAATGTCGTGCTCAAATTTGGTGAAGTTATCGACTTTCGAATAACGCCCATGAACGTTCACGGCCTGAGAGAGTGCAGGTACCCGGTCAATCCGTGGGCTTTCAATGAGATTATTGGCGGTGAGGAGACAGCCAAATGGACGGTCCTCAATCCACGACTTTGGCTTATATCTTTCAATGACGTCATGATCGAAGTGATCTTCGAGACGGTGTCTCTCATCAGCCAAGACGCAGAAGGCAGTCCACAACATAAAACGCTGATTGGCGCCCTGCGATGAGCGAAATCCGACCGCGTCGCGTTCCAGTTGCGTTTGGGATTTCGAAATCATCGCCGCGGCCGTTTACAGGATCTTGGTAGTGAGCCCATAACTCGTGCGGGCTGAGCCGTCGAGCTAAACAGGTGGCGCTCTCAGCCAAGCCGGGAGGTAAGACTTGGCGAGGGGATCAGCTGGGGCTTCGAGAGATGTAAAGGGGTTTCTCCCGCCCTCCCAGCACCAGCTTGCGCAATTTTGTGCCGTCTGATCCACCTGCAACATGAGCCGATATGATCTGAAAGACTTCGAGTGGCGACGAGACTGTTTGAGCTGGGGCTGTCACTGACCCTTCGGATAAGGCATCGCCTTATCTAAAATCCTTCGTCGTTGCCCCGCTCAGGAAAGACGCCGATTGCACGACGACGGGTCTGGAGCGCTGCCTTCCAATCATTCAGGCGCATAAGAAATGGTGAGATATCTTCGGCGAATTCAGTCTCCTGTACATGCAGGAATCCTCGAAAACACATTCCACCAACCCAGAGCATGCCCATAAAGAAATAGCGGAAATCATTCGGATCATCCATCGTTTGGAAGCCGCTATATTTGATCGATCCGTCCGGCAGGTGCCTTATGCGGTTTGCCAAGGCAATCGGATCTGCATGTGCATGACTGCTGTGTTCCGAGCGAACTTGTCTGACCGCCAAAAAGATCGGAGGAAATGAATCGCCGGCTTTGATCCGTCGACCGAGCAGCTTCACTGCATCGTCGCGCGCCCGCCGGCTCGTCAGATAGTCATCCTCCGAGAGCATACCGTGAGACATCAAGAGCGAAAACAAGGCGGCATCGGTCGCCAATCTCATGGCCGCGAAGGCGTCGCCGACGTGGTGGCGCAGCATGTTATTGCAAGACTTGACCAGTTGGGTCCTGACCAAAGAACACAATGCATAGTACTTCGACTCTCCTGGACGAAGCTTGTCGCTTCGATTTAGAAAGTCGAGGATCAGCTGGTCAATTCCGTCAAAAAAGGTGAGTTCGATCGCCAGGAGAGAACTGGATTTTCTAACGTTCATCGCCTCGTCAAGGCGATACTCGCGCAGTCTTCTACCATTGCACATATGCGCTAACTGATCATTTCAATATTAGCGACGAAAGGCGCCAGAAGAAGGACACTGCTTTTTCTGCCCAATAACGAAGGACCATGCCGATGATTTGTTGCCACCAAAGCCATTTCGCGTGATTGGCACCATAGCGGGGAACCCAAATCTCAGTGCTTACCTGATCTAGGTTCTCAAGGAAGTCAGCTGCGATGGAAGCGGGTAGAAGCCTCGAGAGAAATTGCCCACCTTTTCCGTTCATCTGAGGAAGCTGCCGAAAATCAACTTCAACTGCGAGGATTGCGCTTTCCAACCTGTGCATCTGCCGGAGGCGCAGAGCCTGGGAAGGGCTAGGCCTCATGCTCCGCAGTTGACGCCCCACTGCCCGTCTCGCCTTATCATAGACGAGGCGGCGTGTTTCAAGGGAGGATTCGGACAGTTCATCAACTGCCCCTCGGATTACACTTTCGAAATCCGTCATGCCTATTCCCCTACCAAATAACCTTACGAATCCGTTCGACCACAAGCATTGTTGTGTCGAACCAATAATGAACCACCATGCCCCAGCAATTGCGTTGCCACAACCAGCACGATTTCCGGTGGCCGTAACGGGGGAGCCAGATTTCTATGAATATAGTTTCAAGATTGATCAGAAAATCGCCGGCGACCCGAGCCGGCAGCAGAAGATGGAAGAAAAAGCTGTGCGGATACTGCGCACTCTGTCGCTTTTGCTTCAGCTCAAGGCGAGTCTTTCTGATGTCGTCTTCTTGCCGATGGAGTTTCTCGGAAAGCTTATCCAGACGCGCCAGCGTTGCGTCGAGCTTTTGCTGCTCTTTGCGCGCTTCGCCTAATATCTCTTCGTCGCTTCGCCGGTCATTCCAAGGCCATCGCCGAGATAGCTCTGTCAGAAACGCTATGCCCAATTGCGACCTCCAAAGACGATCTTGCCGCCGTAGGCATTTAAGGCTTGCGTTGCATTTACGGCCTCGTCAAGTGCACGTCGACCCTCGCCAGTGATCGTAAAGAGGCGTCTGGAGCGCTTGTCGGTTTCATCCTTCGTTTCAGAAATCAAGCCCTTCTTCACCATGCGATCAAGGGCTGTATAAAGAGCCGCGAACGGCGCGACCTTCGCCTGTGTTGCTTCCAATACCCCATAAACCTTTGCCGCCGGTGCGTGTGTTCCGGCCTTAAGGAGCGCGAGGAGCGTCAGTTCTTCGAATTTTCCGATCAATGTTGATCTATCCTCGCCAGCGTTTGAGGTATGCGTTGCATACCTGTAACAGGTCTGCATTGCATACGTCAACCTGCGCCAGGCTTTGTGACGAAGTTTGACGTGAAAAAGATTGCCTCGACAGCCATGCGGTTCAGAAAGCGGGCGGTCCGGCGCATCTCGACCTTTCCGTAACCGTTTCGCGTGCTTCCGGAACGTTGCGCCTCGGCTTGGCCGATGCGAGCAGAGTTGCTCCCGCGATCCCACTGAAGCTGCCGCGACCGACTGACCAAAAGGTGACACACGAGGATCCGCGTAACAATATTCGAAACGCGATCAGCCTCGCCTGAGTTCAGCAGCCCCGGTTCGAGTGTCCCAACCCAGCATGGCGAGCTCGGCGACTGCCTCCAGTTCGCCGCGGGTCGCGCCGTCGCGGGCCAGGATCGACATGCCGTTCTGAACGGTCTGGACGAAACGGGCGAGTGCATGGACGTCGGTCGAGACGGGAATTTCGCCCTCTGATATCGCCTGGTTCAGGCGCAGCTTCAGGCGGTCGAGCGTGACGGCGCGGGCGGCTCGCACGAGTTCGCCGAGTTCCACATGGCCCTCGCTGCCGACCGAAGAGAGCGCCACCATGCAGCCGCGGGGAATATCCACGACACAGCCGGTCAGGGCAGCGGCCGAATCCATCAGAAACGACCTCACCGCCTCACGGGCCGTGCCCGCGGAAAAGAAGCCTCCCCAGACGAGCGCCTCGTTGTTGTCGCGATAGTGGCGCAGCGCCTCGGCATAGAGCGCCTCTTTCGAGCCGAATGCCGCGTAAAGGCTCGGCGATCCGATCCCCATCGCCTCGGTGAGGTCGGCGATCGAGGTCGCCTCGAAGCCCTTGATCCAGAACAGGCGGGTCGCCTGCGCCAAGGCTGCTTCCCGATCGAACGCCCGCGGCCGTCCGCGCCCGCGGGTCGGGGTTTCATCGACGTTCGAGGTCTCATCCGATTTTTGCATCGATCATTATATAAACCCATTGACACCCCATCGCAACGTGCCTAGCTATTTATGTGTCGATCACTACAGAAAGAGAAGATCATGACAGAACTGGCTGGAAAGCGTGCCCTGGTCACAGGTGGCTCGCGTGGCATCGGTGCCGCCATCGCATTGGCGCTTGCCGACAAAGGCGCGGATGTCGCCATAACCTATGAGCGTTCGGCCGATCGCGCCGCCGAAGTCGTCCGAGCGATCGAGGGCAAGGGCCGCAAAGCGCTTGCCATCCAGGCCGACAGCGCCGATCCGGCGGCCGTGAAGCGCTCGGTCGACGAGGCCGCCCAGGCACTTGGCGGTCTCGACATTCTCGTCAACAATGCCGCAATCGCGCTTTACGGTGCGATCGCCGACGTCAGCGTCGAGCAGATCGATGCGCTGCTGGATGTCAATGTGCGGTCGCCTCTGCTCGCTTCGCAGGCCGCCATTCCCTATCTGCAGGCGGGAGGCCGCGTCATCACCATCGGCTCGGTCGGCGCCGAACGCATCGTCGGCGACACCGGCACGGTCTATTACATGACAAAATCCGCGCTCCACTCGTTTACCCGCGGCCTCGCGCGGGAACTCGGATCTCGCGATATCACCGTAAACCTCGTTCAGCCGGGTTCGACCGACACCGATATGAATCCCGCCGATGGCGACTTCGCCGATTTCCAGCGTGCCCTGATCCCACTTGGCCGTTATGGCGAGCCGGAAGATGTGGCGGCTGCTGTGGCTTTCCTCGCAAGCCCTGCTGCAAGGCACATCACCGGCACCATCCTCACAGTGGATGGCGGCTTGAACACCTGAATCGGGATCTGTTGCCTGCGTCGGCAAAAACGGGGGGTCGACAGATGTTGGTCCCTCTTTTCGTCCCGATGACCCCCTCACTCCAACCCGGACCCCGTTGAGGAGAAGAGAGAGCTAAGCCGCGGCACCCTCCAATATACCTCATCCTTGTACGTTGCCGTTGCTGTATAAAGGGGCTGTGCGGCGGGGATGCGTGTCATCCTTGGGTCTTGAACTCGTACCTCAGCAAGCATCTCCGTCGCCATGTCTTCGCTCGAACGGTTGGTTGGGCT
>NZ_JBLYZH010000037.1:0-9335 GCF_048551595.1 Rhizobium sp. CRRU65
GGGGCGGGGGAAGCGGCGGCGGTTTTCACAAGCGCAGCGAGCCTGTGAATTTCGCCGCCAGCCTCTCGCGCGGGATGGCGGCGGTGCGGCGCAACATGGTGGTCGTAATGGTGTTTACGGTCGCCATCAACGTCCTTCTGCTGGCGATACCGCTTTATCTCTTCCAGATATCCGACCGGGTGCTGACAAGCCGCTCCGTCGACACGCTCGTCATGCTCTCGATCGCCGTGATCGGCGCCGTGCTGCTGCAGGCCTTCATGGATACGGTGCGGCGCTTTATCCTGATGCGCACCGCGGTGGAGCTCGAAGTTCAGCTCGGCGCGCCGATCCTCAGCGCCGCGGCGAGGGCGTCGCTGCATGGCAGCGGCAAGGATTATCAGACGCTGCAGGACCTGCAGCTTTTGCGCGGCTTCTTGACATCCGGCACGCTGATCGCGTTTCTCGATGCGCCGCTGATGCCGTTCTTCGTGGTCGTCGTCTATTTCGTGCATCCGCATCTCGGCATCATCATCATGGTCTGCTGCGCGGTGCTTTTCGTGATCGCCTATCTGAACCAGAAATTCACCGCCCGGCAATTTGCCGAATCCAACGGCTATCTCAGCCGGGCAAATTTCCATCTCGATTCCATGTCGCGCAATTCGCAGATTATCAACGCAATGGCGATGATCCCCGAGGCGGTGAAGATGTGGGGGCGGGAAACGGCGGGCTCGCTGAAATCGCAAGTCGAAGCGCAAGACCGCAACATCATCTTCTCCGGCATATCGAAGGCTTGCCGCATGATCACCCAGATCACCCTGCTGGGCTGGGGTGCGCATCTGTCGCTCTCCGGTGAGTTGACGGGCGGCATGGTGATTGCGTCCTCGATCATCTCGGGACGCGCCCTGGCGCCGATCGAAGGCGCCATCGAAGGCTGGCATCAGTTCAATCGATCGGCAGCCGCCTATGGCAGGATCAAAGGACTGCTGTTGAACTCCCCATTGAACTTCCCGCGCCTGCGTCTTCCCAATCCCGAAGGCCGGCTGGATGTCGAACGCATTCTCTTCGTGCCGCCGCCGCAGAAGAAGGTCATTCTCAACGGCATCTCGTTCTCGCTCAGGAAGGGGGAATCACTTGCGATCATCGGTAATTCCGGGTCCGGCAAGACGACGCTCGGCAAGATGCTCGTCGGCTCGATCGTCCCGACATCGGGGAATGTTCGCCTCGACCTGATGGATCTGCGCAACTGGGACCAGCGCCAGTTCGGCGAAAGCATCGGCTATCTGCCGCAGGATGTGCAGCTCTTTCCCGGTACGATCAAGGCCAATATCTGCCGCATGCGTGACGACGTCGACGATCACCAGATCTATGAGGCCGCTGTGCTCGCTGACGTGCACGAACTCATCGCAGGCTTCCCGCAGGGCTACGAAACAATTGTGGCGGGTGACGGCGCTCCGCTTTCGGGCGGCCAGAAGCAGCGCATCGCGCTGGCCCGCGCCTTCTTCGGCAATCCGAAGTTCGTGGTCCTCGACGAGCCGAACTCGAACCTCGATACACAAGGCGAGGCAGCTCTTGCCAAGGCGCTGATACACGCCAAGAAGCAGGGCATCACCACCGTCACCATCACCCAGCGCCCGGCCCTTCTCCAATGCGTCGACAAGATCCTCGTGCTGAAGGAGGGTACTGTCGCCATGTTCGGGGAAAGGATCGAGGTGCTGCAGGCGCTTTCCAAGAACAACGGCAATAACGGTCAACAAGCACCGCGCATCGAGGGATGAACGACATGGGACGGAATCAGGAGACGGCCGGTCCGGTGCAGCTCGAATGGTATAGCGACGTGCCGCGCTCAATCCGGATGCACAGCATCGTCGGCCTGACGGTTCTCTTCACCTCGTTCGGAGGCTTCGGCTTCTGGGCGGCGACGGCGCCGCTCGCCTCCGCCGTTATCGCGCAGGGAAGCTTCGTCGCGACCGGCAACAACAAGATCGTCCAGCATCTGGAAGGTGGCATCATCAAGGAGATGCGCGTCAGCGAAGGCGATACGGTCAAGGAAGGCGATATCCTGCTGACCCTCGATCCTACAGCATCCCGCTCAAACGAGCGGATGCTGCAGCTTCGCCGCCTGCGCCTGGAAGCCATTGTCGCAAGGCTCCGTGCCGAAGCGCAGGGCCTGCGTGAACTCCAGCTTCCCAATATCGTGACGAAGGAGGCCAGCGATCCCGATATCAACGCGATCATCCAGAGCCAGAACGTCGTCTTCCACAGCAAGCAGATCAAGCTCGAAGAGCAGCTCAATCTGATCGGGAAGAACATCGCGTCGCTGGAATTCCGGTTCGCCGGCTATAGGGGCCAGAGAGATTCCTTCGAAAGGCAGCTGTCGCTGCTGACCGAGGAACGCGACTCCAAGGCTCGGCTGGTGAAGGTCGGCTATATGCGCAGGACGGATCTGCTGGCAATCGAGCGGGCGATCGCCGATGCGATGGGCGACATTGCTCGACTGAACGGCGAGCTCAACGAGAGCGAGGCCGAGATCGCCAAATTCCGCCAGGAAGCCGTCATCGCCGTCAACTCCAACAAGCAGGCGGCACTCGATGCACTCGAGACCGCCGAAACCGATCTGGACAGTGTGCGCGAACAGATGCGCGAGGCCGCCGGCGTGCTCGAACGGACCACTATCCGTTCGCCGGTGTCGGGCACGGTGGTGCGCTCCTATTTTCACACAGCCGGCGGTGTCATCACGACAGGAAAGCCGATCATGGAAATCCTGCCGTCGCATGTGCCGCTGATCCTGGAAGCGCAGGTATTGCGCACCTCGATCGACCAGTTGCATGAGGGAGAAACGGCCTCGATCCGCCTCACGG
Source organism: Rhizobium sp. CRRU65 (assembly GCF_048551595.1). NCBI lineage: Bacteria > Pseudomonadati > Pseudomonadota > Alphaproteobacteria > Hyphomicrobiales > Rhizobiaceae > Rhizobium > Rhizobium sp. CRRU65. Next base: position 2,838 of record NZ_JBLYZH010000037.1, read on the forward strand.
CGCTCAACCGGCGCACGACCCCTGTTCTGCAGGGCAAGGTCTTCTACGTCTCGGCCGATTCGATCGAGGAAAATTCGGGAGCTTCGGTCAAGGACGTCTATATCGTCCGCGTCGGAATACCCGATTCCGAGATTGCGCGGGTGCATAATTTCCATCCCGTTCCCGGCATGCCGGCCGAAGTGCTGATTCAGACGTCGGAACGCACCTTCTTCGAATATTTGAGCAAACCGATTACCGACAGCATGTCCCGGGCTTTCAAGGAGCGCTGATCGCTCGCGATCCGGCACGGGCGGACCTGTAGATATGACGGACTTGCGCGTTGTTCTAATGTAATGTCCACATGTCATCCCTTGAGGGATGGATTCCCTCCGGGGAGAAAGGGTCAAGCATGGCGGCGATGTCCGATGTCCTGCTGCGGGTCGGCCGCCTGAACTATGTCTGGACGAACACCGAAAGCCTGCTGATCTACATCATCGCCCATCTTCTCCGGGTGGAAAAGGATGCAGCAATCGTCGTTTTCCTCACGCTGAACACCACACGCGCACGGATCGATCTCATCGAACGGCTGTCCAAGCTCGCTTCGACCTCCCCTTCCGACCGGAAGGCGATCCTTTCAGCTATGTCGCGGTTGAAGAAAGAATCCAAGATACGCAACAAGTACAATCACTGCATCTATTCCTTCGACGAAAAGGGAGAGATCTCGAGCACACAGCTGATGCGGCTCGTCGAGGACGACAAGCAGATCCGCTACGGCAAGATCGAACAGATGGACGCGCGCGAGCTCGACCTTCTGGAAAAGTCGATCGCCGAGATCGTCGCCATCAGCCGGACGCTCTGGGCCTTCATCCATGCGAGCCCGCGGATCTCCGGCGAGCTCTGATCTAATCCTTATGTACTCATGTTCTCAAAACCGCTGCACACTTTCGGGCGAGGTCCGTTGAAGCTCGGCATCCTTCAGGACGCGTTTGGCTCTATCGCTTTGAATCTGTGTATGATTTTGACCAAAACCGATTGCGATTTTGGGTTATGCGCCGGGCTCAGGACTAATCCCATTTAGGCGCCTCAAATCATCCGGACGGTTTATTTGAAGATCGGTGTTTCCCTTTAGAATGAAACCTCCCAAGTGACGTATGGGGTATTGGGGGGCGGACATGCGCATAGATATCATCGATACCATTGCGGGGTTCGAGGCGGTGCGCGAGAACTGGGATCAGATCTTCCTAGAAGATCCAGACGCGCAGCATTTCCTCTCCTGGATATGGCTGAAGAACTATCTGTCGCGCCGACGCCGCTGGTTCATCCTCGCCCTTCGCGAACGCGATCCCGAAGCACCCTATGTCGCCTTCCTTCCGCTGCGCCTCATCACGCATCTGAACGAAAAGACCGGGCTCTTCTATGACGAGATCATCATGGCCGGGAATTTTGCGGCCGATTATACCGGCTTCATCGTCAGGCCGGATTACGAGCATCACGCCATTGCGGGCTTTGCTTCGTTTATCAAACATCAAAACTGGACCGACCTGAAACTCGAATATTTCAGCGGTCCTGCCAGCCGGCGCGAGAAGATGATCGAGGCGCTGCAGGGACCGGAGGTGATGTTTCGCGACAGCTCGCCCAAGAACAGCGAGAATATCGACAATACGATCTGTCCCATCATCCCCCTGCCGGCAAGCTTCGACGACTATCTCGAGCAGCGCATGAGCAGCCAGACGCGCCAGAAGCTCCGGCGGTTCCTGCGCAAGGTCGAAGGCGACGATATTTACAGGATCACGATGGCAACTCCCGAGACCATCGATCGGGACCTGGACACCCTCTTCAATCTCTGGCGGATCAAATGGAGTGCCCGCAAAGGCGCAGAGCGGACCGAGCGGCTGATCATCACCACGCGCGAGATGCTGATGGACAGCTTCAACTGCGGCAATCTCGAGGTGCCGGTCCTTTGGTATGGCGACCAGCCGCTCGGCGCGCTGGCGAATATCGTCGACCGGCAGAAGAAGGCCATCCTCTTCTATATCACCGGCCGCGACGAGAACTGGAAGACGCCCTCTCCCGGCCTCATCCTGCATGGCTACTGCATCCGGCGGGCGATCGAGCAGGGCTTCAAGACCTATGACTTCCTGCGCGGAAACGAACCCTATAAGTACATGTTCGGGGTGGAGGAAAGGCGGATCAGCTGCACCCTGTTCCGCACCCGCAACGGCCAGAACCTGCATGGCGCGCTCAACCCGCGCAGCATTCGTTTCGTCTATGAACAGGCGCTCGACATGTACCGCAATGGAGCCCGGAGCAAGGCGGAGATCGCCTTCAACCAGGTCCTGCAATCGGCGCCAGGCCATACCGGCGCGGAATTCGGGCTCGCCAATCTGCTGTTCGACCGAGGCAAACTGACGGAGGCATTGACTGCCTACAAGGCTCTCGTCGAGCAAGCACCCGACCCGACACCGATCCAAATGCGGCTTGGCGACACGCAACTTGCCCTGCATCAATATGAGCAGGCCGCAGAGACTTTCCGCCGGGTCGGCGAGATCGGGCCGCATCTCATCCAGGCGCATTACAAGCGTGGTATCGCCCTTGCGGCGAGCAAACGGCTGGCCGAGGCGGAGGCGGTTTTCGCCGCGATCCAGGACGTGCATTCGGACGATCCGACCGCACTCGATTATGCCGCCAAGGCGGGCGTTGCCCTCGAACGCCTGCGCTCGATCACCGAGCCCGCCGCTGGCAAGACGGACGTCGTGCCGGAGACCATCGCCCGCTGGAACCGAGGACGGCAGCTCAGCGAGCGACGCCGGCCACGTCTGCATTGATGTGGTTTCGCCATGGTGCGGAAATGCGGTCCGGCAGCTCCGGGACGCACAGTCACCATGGTCTTTGATTTTGCGCTGCGATCGTTGCTAAAAGAAGCGCGAGCCTATTTTTGCAACTCCTCAGTGAGAAGTCATGCAGACGAATGCAGACGGCGCCGAAAGGGAACGGCTTCTGGCCATTCTCGATTTCTGGCACAAAATCGAGTTCTTCATTCCTTACGATCTCTCCAGTCGTATCGTCTCCGGTGAAGGCCGAAGTGTTTTCTGGTTGCATGCGAAAACGCTCGGCGATGACGGTGCCGCACTCAGTCGTCCAGCGATCCCCGAGGAGAAGCAGATCACGGGTTTTACCCTGTTCCTCGGCGTTTTCAGCAAATCCGAAATTGCCGATATTCGCAGACACTTCGATTGCGTTGCGACCGATACCGCCGAATATGACGACGCCGAACGCAGCGACCTCGATGGCGATACCTGCTTTGCCAGCTTGCAGCTCTCTCCCTTGGGACAGCCGCTGTTCGAAACATTTTCAGTTTCCACGCTGCCATGGGCTCTGGGACGGGTGCGGAAATCCGGCCTCTCCTCGCTCGGCTACCAGGCATTTGCCGACAGCAAGCGGCAACTCTCGGAATTGCTTCAAAACTTTCGGGCGCAGCGGCATCTGAGATCTTCATCCTCCGAGGACACGACCGATCAGCCGATCGATGCTGCCGAAATCCTGACGCTGCATGAATTGCTCTGCGATTGGGCCGGCTTTGCCTCGAAGCAGGAGAAACCCATTGCCGCTGTTGAAATGCGTTACCGGGACCGGGTGGAAAAATCAGAGTTCATCTCCTTGCCACCACCGCCGGAAAGCAATGCGCTCGATGCCGACGACGAGGAGGATGAGAGTACCAGTGCTGAAGACGATATCGGTATCTTGAACAGCTTCTTCATCGAGGACATCGAGCGGGCGATGATACGCGTCACGCATGGCGATATCCCCGCGCCGCTCAGGCAATATCTCACCCCGCTGGTGCATGAGAAACGGATCGACCTCTACTCGGAGGATGGACGCCGGGCGATCGTTCGGGCCTTGCATCCTGGAAAACTCAACCGCGGGCGCTGGCTCAGCGAACCTCACCACGCCATGAGCCTGATGCAACAGTTCGCGATCAATTCGGCAATCGACGAGTTGTCGGAAACGGGACTGTTCTCGGTCAACGGCCCGCCAGGGACGGGAAAGACGACGCTGCTTCGCGACATGTTCGCAGATAATATCGTTCGGCGCGCTCGCATCCTGGCCTCCTTGAAGACGGCGCGCGAAGCCTTCGATGGCGCGCCGCGCCGCATCATTTTCGCGGACCGGAGCACTGCCACGATATCGGCGCTGATCCCGGCCCTGGCAGGATTCGAAATGGTTGTCGCCTCCTCCAACAACGCCGCCGTGGAGAATATTTCGCGCGACCTTCCGAAGCGAAGCTCGGTCGCGAGAACGTCTTCCTTCCAATATCTGCAGACCATCGCGCACAAAGTCGCTTGCCAGAAGGACAATGGGGCGGTCGTCAGGCTCTCGGACGGCGACCGCCCATGGGGGCTAATCGCCTGTGCGCTCGGCAATTCCCGGAATCGCCGAGCTTTCAAGGAACGTTTCGCCTTCATGGAGATCGCCGAAAGGCCGAAGCCCGGCTGGTCCGGTGCCGACAAACCACAGACCATCTGGGAGTGGCTAAAGGGTTATAAGGGACCAAACTTCGCCGAAGCATCGGCGGCATTTCAGGCCGCCGACAAGGTGGTTCGCGACAAGATCGGCGAATATGCACGCTATGCTGATCTCCATGACGAAATCGCCCTGGTTTCGCAGGATGGTTTCTGCCGCGAAGCGCTTGAAAAGGTCAGAGCAGCTGCGGCCGAACTTCGACACGCACAGGACCGATGCGATATGGTTGCCGCCGACATGCTCCGCCTCAGGGAAGGGTTGTCTCCTCTGAAGGAGGAGGAACTGCTGCTCGACCGAGGCGCTCCTGCGTGGTGGGAGAAAGTGCTGTCGACCAACCCTGCCCGGCAGCATCGGCACAATGTCGTCGCCAATGCACGAAGACAGCTGGAACTGCGCAAGGCGCTGGCGGAATGCGAACATCACCTTACGAAAACCCTCAGACCTGCGCTGGAACAGTCTTTGCGGAGACATCGACGTGGCGAACAGGCACTGCGGTCGCAACGAGAAATCTGGTCCAGAAAAAGGGAGGAGTTTGGCCGCCTAGGGGAAATTCTCAATCACCCCACCCTACCTGGGCGCCTGACCGATCTCGAGACCGATCAGTTCCAGATTGACGGTCTGTGGCATCAGGACGAACTGGCAGGTCTGCGTTCGGCATTGTTGGAAGCAGCGTTGACGCTGCATGAAGCGTGGCTGGCGGATGTGGGCAAGAAAGGCGGAGGTTTTGGAGGGAACATCGTCGCCATCAACAAACTGCTTTCCAACAACGGTCCCGCCGACGGCGAGCACATTGCGTTGATCTGGCAGAGCCTTTTCATGATCGTTCCCATCGTCTCGACAACCTTCGCCTCCTTTGCCCGGCAGTTCCACGGTCTCGACACCGGCTCGGTCGGCTGGGTCTTCATCGATGAAGCTGGTCAGGCGGTGCCGCAGGCGGCCGTCGGCGCCCTGTTGCGGGCGCGGCGCGTCATGGTGATCGGTGATCCCCAGCAGATCGAACCGGTCTTCACGCTGCCCAGCGCGCTGATCACCGCCACCTCGGCTCTCTCGCCGCATACGGCGGCAGGACAATATTCGCCGAACAGTGCGTCGGTGCAGATGTTGGCCGATGCCAACAACCGCTATGGGACGACGGTCTCGGGCGAGGAGGCCGATGGGCTCTGGATCGGCAGCCCCCTCAGGGTACATCGGCGCTGCATCGATCCGATGTTCGGCCTTGCCAACCAGATCGCCTATCAGAACAAGATGGTCTTCGGGCTGGAAGAGCGCCGGCCGGCCGGTGACGCTCCGCCGTTTTATGGCGACAGCGCCTGGATCGACGTCAGGGGAAGGGTGTCAGGCAAACAGGCCGTTCCAGAACAAACGGGCTTCATCGTCGATCTCCTCACCGCCACTTATCGCCGGGACGGCGGATTGCCGGACCTCTATATCATTTCGCCGTTCAAGGAGATCAAGAACAGTCTGAAGCAGGCTCTGGCCCATGCAACATGGGTTGATTGGAACGGAAATACGCGCTCGGCTCCGCCAAGACTGTCGAAGTGGCTGAAGGAAAGGATCGGCACGGTGCATACCTTCCAGGGCAAGGAAGAAGACGTGGTTTTCATGGTGCTCGGCGCCGATGCCGCTCATAGCGGGGCTGCAGCCTGGGCCGCATCGAAGCCGAACCTGTTGAACGTTGCCCTGACGCGCGCCAAACGCCGCTTCTATATCGTCGGCGATCGCACCCTCTGGGAAACCCTGCCTTACTTCAGGGAGACAGCGAGTGCCTTGAAGACAATACAGGCAGCCGAATTCCTGGCCCGGAATGAATTGAACTGAAGGATCCGAATCCGATTACTGATCCTGGATGCTTGCCTCGACCACATCTGGCCAAACGCAAAAAGCCCGCACGAGGCGGGCTTTTGCGTATTATTGGGAATTTGGTTTCGGTTTGAGGCTTTGCCCCGTTGGGTCTTAAACAGTTCAGTGGACTGTTTTATCGGGCGGGCCCGATCGACC
>NZ_JBLYZH010000038.1:0-2500 GCF_048551595.1 Rhizobium sp. CRRU65
CAGTGGACTGTTTTATCGGGCGGGCCCGATCGACCGCTCACCCTTCAGGTTATGGTGAGCTCTGCGAACGAGGAGCTACCATCGCCAGGGAAAGCGAAGCTTTTCCGCCAGCGATAAGAAGGTAGATGCTGATCTTTAAGAGGAAGGATTTGGTTTCGGGGGCAGGCTTTGTAGTTTTCTGTCCCGCTGCGTCGGCTTTGCCTTCTTGCGGGCCCCTGATTAGGCATTAAACCCTCGACCCGTTACCAAACAAAAAGCCGCCCTTAAGGCGGCTATTTGTTTGGTTGCGGGGGCAGGATTTGAACCTGCGGCCTTCAGGTTATGAGCCTGACGAGCTACCGGGCTGCTCCACCCCGCGCCAGCGCAAATCCGTGGGATTTGCTGATGTATTCTAACACAAAAGGCCGCTTGTGAGCGGCCCTTTTGTGACGGCTTGGGCCGTTGGATGTGAATGAGAAGATTGTTTTACATCAGTTGCGTTTTGCAGACCTGGCAGCGACCTACTCTCCCGCGTCTTAAGACGAAGTACCATGGGCGCAGGGGCGTTTCACGGCCGTGTTCGGAAAGGGAACGGGTGCAGCCACCCCGCCATAACCACCAGGTCGGCAAAGCGCAACTATATGTTTTGAGAAGCTGGCAGGCGTTAGCCTGTTTTCTTTTTTTGAACACGTCTTTGAACCTTCTTGAGGGCGTCGGAGCAGCGCTCCGCAAGGCCAAGTGGCCGTCGCGCCTTGTGGCGCGGCCCGTCCGGAGCGAAGCGGCAAAGCCGCGACAGCGCCAGGACAAAGGTCTGGCACATCGAACGAAGTTCGATGAGCATAGTCAATGAGAACGATCAAGCCAATCGAGCTATTAGTACCGGTAAGCTTCATGCGTTGCCGCACTTCCACACCCGGCCTATCAACGTGGTCGTCTTCCACGGCTCTGATAGGGAATACTCGTTTTCAGGTGGGTTTCCCGCTTAGATGCCTTCAGCGGTTATCCCGTCCATATGTAGCTACCCTGCTATGCCCTTGGCAGGACAACAGGTCCACCAGAGATATGTCCATCCCGGTCCTCTCGTACTAGGGACAGATCCTGTCAATATTCCTACACCCACGGCAGATAGGGACCGAACTGTCTCACGACGTTCTGAACCCAGCTCACGTACCGCTTTAATTGGCGAACAGCCAAACCCTTGGGACCTGCTCCAGCCCCAGGATGCGATGAGCCGACATCGAGGTGCCAAACAACCCCGTCGATATGGACTCTTGGGGGTCATCAGCCTGTTATCCCCGGCGTACCTTTTATCCGTTGAGCGATGGCCCTTCCACGCGGGACCACCGGATCACTATGACCGACTTTCGTCTCTGCTCGACTTGTCAGTCTCGCAGTCAGGCGGGCTTATGCCATTGCACTCGACGACCGATTTCCGACCGGTCTGAGCCCACCATCGCGCGCCTCCGTTACTCTTTCGGAGGCGACCGCCCCAGTCAAACTACCCACCATACACTGTCCCGGACCCGGATGACGGGCCGCGGTTAGACATCCATGACGATAAGGGTGGTATTTCAAGGATGGCTCCACGGAAACTGGCGTCCCCGCTTCAAAGCCTACCACCTATCCTACACATGCCGACACGAATGCCAGTGTAAAGCTATAGTAAAGGTGCACGGGGTCTTTCCGTCTGACCGCAGGAACCCCGCATCTTCACGGGGAATTCAATTTCACTGAGTCTATGTTGGAGACAGCGGGGAAGTCGTTACGCCATTCGTGCAGGTCGGAACTTACCCGACAAGGAATTTCGCTACCTTAGGACCGTTATAGTTACGGCCGCCGTTTACTGGGGCTTCGATTCAAAGCTTGCACCTCTCCTCTTAACCTTCCAGCACCGGGCAGGCGTCAGACCCTATACGTCGTCTTGCGACTTCGCAGAGCCCTGTGTTTTTGATAAACAGTCGCTACCCCCTGGTCTGTGCCACCCCATAATAGTTGCCTACCATGGGGTCACGCTTCTTCCGAAGTTACGCGTGCAATTTGCCGAGTTCCTTCAACATAGTTCTCTCAAGCGCCTTGGTATACTCTACCTGACCACCTGTGTCGGTTTCGGGTACGGTCTATACGGTGGAGCTATTTCCTGGAACCGCTCCGCTGCCCATCCAATCCAATAAGAATGAACAACTTGTGCAATCCGTCACTACCACCAGGCCCACGAATATTAACGTGGTTCCCATCGACTACGCATTTCTGCCTCGCCTTAGGGGCCGGCTAACCCTGCTCAGATTAACTTTAAGCAGGAACCCTTGGTCTTTCGGCGAGAGGGTCTCTCACCCTCTTTATCGTTACTCATGTCAACATTCGCACTTCCGATACCTCCAGGAGCCCTCACGGGTCTCCCTTCATCAGCTTACGGAACGCTCCGCTACCACGTGTATTGCTACACATCCTCAGCTTCGGTGCATGGCTTCAGCCCCGTTACATTTTCGGCGCAAAGACCCTTATTTAGACCAGTGAGCTGTTA
>NZ_JBLYZH010000039.1:0-4228 GCF_048551595.1 Rhizobium sp. CRRU65
TCACCCCATCCCGTCTCTCCCGGCCACCATCCTTGCCCGGGCTTAAACGCTGGAGCCACCAACGGTCATCAGCGCTCGACGCTTCTGCCTGCCAAACCGGCAGCGCCATCGAATCTGCCCCACTTACACGGCGATACAGTTAAATTTTGCGGCTACCGGAATGTTAACCATATGAAGTAAAAACTTAATTTTTACTAATGGAACAGAATTGCCATTTAACTTCCGTCATGAGTTCTCGTCCCTATTGGTCAAGCAGTCGGGATAGAGATGGATTTGGAGCCGAAAGGACGTAAAAGAGGAGCAGATCAAAGCCACACCCGGAGATTTGCCGATGCCGACTCCGCTGTTCACGGCCGACGAACTGGCGGTGATCCGCCGCGCTTACGCCCATCAGGTAGTGGCAACTGCCGCAACGACGAACCCGCGGATCGAAGCTGCCTTTGCCACCGTCCCGCGCGAGAACTTCCTCGGTGCGCCTCCATGGCAGATCGCCAATCTGGGCGGCGGATATCGCCCCCTCCCCTCCTCCGACTTGGTTCTGGCCTATCAGGACGTACTGTTCGCCCTGCAGTCCGAAAAGGGCGTCAACAATGGAAGCCCGTCACTGCATGCCCGACTCTTGGCGGAACTGGACGTGCAGATCGGCGGCGATCGCATCGTCCATGTCGGTGCCGGCACCGGCTATTACAGCGCCATTCTGGCAGAGTTGGTCGGCACTTCCGGTCATGTCCATGCCCTCGAGATGGATCCTGATCTGGCTGCCCACGCACAAGCAGCGCTTGCTGATCGGGCCAATGTTAGCGTCGTTAACGCCGACGGCAGTCAATGGCCACAGCACGCGGTGGATGCGATCTATGTGAATTTCGCCGTCGCGCGGCCCGCGGAACCCTGGATCGAAAGGCTGCGGCCCGGAGGGCGCCTGGTGTTGCCACTTGGCGTACCGCGCCAGGACCGACCGCCGAAAAGCGGCCGTCATGCGTCCCATGGCGCTGCTCTTCGTATCGAGCGCGGCGATTGTGGATTTGCGGCGCGTTGGATCGGCACAACTTATTTCGTCTGCGCCAACGGTGGATTGACAACCGACGATAACGAGATCGACGCGCTGACCGCCGCCTTCGAGCGCGGCGGCATCGAGTTCGTCAAAAGCCTGCTCTGGAAGACGGAGCCGCGGATAGGGCGTTGCTGGCATATCGGCGACCAATGGGCGCTCTGCTATGACGACGTCTGTACCATCACGGCCAAGTCCGCAAGACCGCCCGCCCCATCTCCGCAGGGAACCAGAGCGACGTAGCGCGCCGCGGCGGCGCGATCCGCTGGCCGCACTTCTGACCGACGACGTCGCAACGCCAAACATCCGGAGCAAAGGGCTTGGGCGGCAACACACCCAGGGCGCCGAGCTCGAATCTGGTTATCTCGAGCTTAGTGCAGCCTCGCCGCCGGCATCCTTCCCCTGCCCCGCACGAAAAGCCTATTGTCGAAATTTGCCGCCTGCCATCTGTGAGATCGGATCAAGCGCGCCAGGACCCGAGCGGCTGCCCATGCCGGCCGAGATCCAGACGAAATTGATGGCCGCGGCATGCTGAAATGCAGTGGCCAGCGCGCGCCGAATACGGCGCGTAGACAGCCGACGTGATTGACTCTAATACGCTGGCGCAACCTAGCCGAGGCATCCGGCGCCTTCTCTTGGATGGCGACGCTCAGACTGACGGTGAAGATCAGCAAGTGGCGGCGATTGAGCCGGTCGGGTTGTGACGTATGACTTGCTTACCCACGATCTCAGGAGACAGCCCCTCGTGGCTCCCTTGTTGGAGGCAATACTGCGGGCCCGACGCAAATCGGTGAAGCGGATAACCCCCCGCCTCCCTGATCGCGGCACGTCTCACCAGGACCAGATCGACACCCATGGAAAGTGAGGATGCGCTGTCTGTCCGGCGGCGGATTGCCAGAACGACAAAAGCCCGGCGCGGGAGAGGTGCGCCGGGCTTCGATAGTGACCGACAGCCTGGGAGGAGGAGTGCTGTCCGTCGGACCGAAGCGGCTCGGAGGGGTTAAGCGCTTCAGTCCATCACGAGGTAGTGCCGCAATGCGGCAAATTCAAGCCTGGCGGCCACGCGGATATCGCAGACGAATCGGTTAGGCATTATAACCTTCCCTCGCAGGCGATAGGGCCAGGCGAGGGGTTGTCCGCGGACAACTTGCTGAGCAGCAACCCGGGCGAAGGGAGCTCTCCCGCTTTCAGCAAAGAGAAACTCCCGCACGAAGTAGTAGTTGATGAGGGCAGCGGGGATCGTACCGCGCGTACGCCGGCAGGCGGACATGCGAGGGAAAACCCCTCACAAAAAGCCCTGGGCTTGCCGTGCCCGGCGCCTTTCACCGATCAAGAGCGTGGCGCTTATCTCCAGCTGACCGTCAGCCGAACTGCGCGAGATATCGATCAAGCCGGCCGCCCGCATTGCCGTCGCCGTCATCAATCCCCGCCTGGTGCGCGACTTCGCCAAGGCCAGCCGTCGCTTGGCCAAAACTGTCCAGGAATTCGCCCGCGTCATCCTCCACTTCGCCAGAGCGATGCGGCCGGCACAGATCCCCCACTTCGACGACTGCGGCTCGCGCTTGCTGCGCGTGTCACCCGCCGCCGCCAGCTCATCGACATGGCGGTCGCCCAGAAGAGCCGCCTGGAACATCCGCCTGAGGCCGTCGCAGTGCTGATGGCGAGACCTTCGCCGCCCACAAGGCCGAGCTCGCCCGAGTCCATGCCGCCACCGCTGGGCATCGAGGCCGAGGCCGACATGGCCGAACGCCGTAATCTGCTGTTGACCGTGCCGGCCATTGGCGAGGTCAGTGCCGCTGTGCTCATCGCCGAACTGCCCATACTCGGCGCAATCGACGACAAGCAGCTCGCCGCCCTCGTCGGTGTTGCAACGATGGCTCACGACAGCGGCACCTGGACAACGCTATTTCGCTGGCGGCCGCGCCACTGTCCGATGCGCCCTCTATATGGCAACGCACTCGGCCAACCGTTGCAACCCGGCCATCAAGACGTTCCACAACAGGCTGCGCGACGCGGGCAAACCGCCCAAGGTCGCCATGCGAAAGCTCATCATCATGATCAACACCATTCTTAGAAGGAAGACGAACCCCATCGAACCAGCCCCAACAACACGGTTGCTGAGGCGCACCGCAGAGGCCCCGAAGGACGGGGCTGGCCGCCGCCGCGCCAACACGATCCACCCAGGGATTGCGACCGAAGCCCAGCCTTTGCCAAAAACTTCACCGAGCGACGGGCGACGGGCGAGCTCAATTACTGTCGCGTCAATAAGACACAATAGCAGCAAGGATGACGCCGCCACGGCCGCCTGCCATCCTTGCTGCGGATCCCTTCCGGTGAGCGCAGCTGCTGCGCCAGCAATCCGCGGTCTCGTTTCATGGGCGGGGCTCTGCTCCTCCTTAGACAGCGAGCGGCCACTTGGTATTGCAAACCTGTCGGCACACCCACGAAGCTCTTCAGAACTCTTGGAGCCGAATATGCCCACGCCTGCCCGGTAAGGCGTATGAGCCCGTTGCTCCAATGCCCGACAGAGCCATCGGGGCAGCCATAATGCCACAATTGCATCCACCAGCAGGGCGGCATCAGAGATATTTTCACGACCGCTCAAATTCAGTTACTACGGAGATTGGTCCATGTGCAAACGACTTGACGGCTACCATGCTGATCATCCTGTTGTCCGCGGACAACGGCACGATAGGCAACACCCAACCGACAGCTAGGGTTCACGGATTCGCTCGGGCCGCGGGGTCGGCTGCCCATCGAAGGCTCGCTGTGATACGCGGTCGGCTCTTCATGCAATCGAGCAGAGAGTTTTATACGGTAGGGGAGGGCCGCCGATCATGCAGGATCCGAAGCCCAGGCCGAAGCCTTCGGGCGATCAGCCCATTGCGAACGGGTAATTGCTTGTCGACTGGCCGTCCGTCGGCGCGGGCGACACCGCGGCGACTGCAGCCGGACTGTTAGCGCCGTAAAGCGAGTATATGTGGGAACGCTAGCGTCCGGTCCGTTCCGTCCTGGAATAGACAACCGCGGCGCCCGTCGTCGATGCCCGTTATCTGATGACGTGCAGCCCCTCGCTCTCAGCAATGCGGAAGACCTGCGTTAGTCCTGACCGATATGTCAGGAGCCGATCCTGCGCATTTGAGTGGGCCGCTGGAGATGCCCAGCGATCAACTGCCGGAG
>NZ_JBLYZH010000040.1:0-4178 GCF_048551595.1 Rhizobium sp. CRRU65
GGAAGACGATCAGTCCCTTTTCCTCGGAGATTTCGTCGTCAGGGTAGAAGGTCAGAAGCGCGTCGAGCACCGTCAGTGCCCGATCGGTGACGCCAAGCGCCGGCCGTGCTTCGCAGATCGCCCTGAACAGCTTCCATTTGCTGCGTTTCATTCCCGGCTCGATGGTCTCGGCCAGGTGCTGGTTTGCCAGCATGCCAAGCGACATCGGCCGCCGCCCAAAGGGCGTCGTCACATATCCACTCTCCATTTGCCTTCACCTCAGTTTAGGCAAAAGAACTCTGCTCACCAAAAAGCGGTGCCAAGACTCTTGACTGTGATTCGTGGAAATGCGATTCTCGATCTGCTAGGAATACGAGGAAGGCTTCCACGACCGCGTCGTTGGGGGCCTTTTTCTTTTGCGGTCTACTCTCCTTGTTGAACGTTTCGGCCTCGATAGACCTTGTAGAGATCCGTCAGGCTCTCGGAGAGGAAATCCCCAAACCCGACCGCATCCTTGGCCTTCAAAGCAAGTGTAAAAGTTCGTCCGTCGCTCCGCAGATCAGCGGCAACGGACTTGTCGTCGGCAATCCATTTGCTCGCACGAACCTGTTTCGATGGAGTTGATCTGCCTGATGCCTTGATATGCGTCAGCAGTACGTTGAACCGATCGTCGCCTGTCTTCGCGTTGAATTCCGCGGTTGCGAGGAAGGCACGTGCCCTCTCCAAATTCGAGGGCCGCTCCAACAGGGTCTTCAGCTCGTACCAGCGATCACGTCCAATGCCCTTGGCTGCTCCGACCGCATCCAGCAATTCGCGAGGCATGCTTGCCACCGCCAGCATCTTCGATAGGGTCGCCCTGTCCACCGAAAGTGCCGAGAGAACAATTGCGTTGTCACCATCGAAGTGAAGCCGCGCGATTTCATTCGCGAACATTGCCTTCTCAAAAAATGACAGATTGGCGCGCGCCGAATTCTCTTGCCCCTGCGCGACGAGATGATCGCTATCTTTCAGGTCTTTGACGACTGCACGGACGTTTCTTCCGAGAGCCCTTGCCGCCCGAAGACGTCGATGCCCGAACACCACCATATAGCGCTCGGAATCCTTGGGGTGAGGCCGTACCAGGATCGGGCTGTCCTGCCCCCGCTCCCGAATTGCCGAAAGCAATTCGTTGAACTCCTGTTCATCCTCCTCAATGCGATCGCGCACGAACGATACATCGACCAGATCCGGGTTCAGCTCGATGACAGTCTCGCCCTCCAGCAGCTTATCTGCACGGGCCGCCATCTCATCGATGGAATTCAGGATCGACTTAGAAGCGCCCCGGATGGTGTAATCAAGCACTGCCCGGTTGCTGTCGGCCGGCGTGTCGCTCATCACATTGGCGAATGGGTTTTTCCGAGCCATATCGCTATCCTCGAAGCCATGTTATCGGGTTGTTTCGACTGCAGAATCTTGCTGTTTTGACGGCGGTCAACATCATTAGAGCCTCCCCCAAGCCCTATGGATCAATCCTTGGATCTCGAAATTGACGGCATCCATGCATTCGATCGCGCGGTCATAGGTTTCTCGCGTGAAATTTGAGCGATCGAGCTCGTAGAGGGTACGTTTCGTCAAGCCGGCATCGGAGATTGCCGTTGTCTTCACCATCGGGCTCTTGAGGATTTCCTCGGCAAACATCGATTGCATGAAGCCCAGCATCTGCACCTGCGGTACATCCGTTGGCTCAAATCTGGTGATCAGGTAACGGAGCCAGTCCATGCGCACATTGGCACCAGCCTTTTTAATTGTCTTGGTGATATTGCCGAGCATGAGCAGGAACTGCGACATCGACATCAGGTCCAACATTTGCGGATGGACTGTAATCAAGACGGAGGTCGCCGCAGTGAGCGCGGTTAAGGTGAGATATCCCAGTTGCGGAGGGCAATCGACCACCACGACGTCGTAGCGGCTGTCAACCTCCTCGAGCGACTTGCCGAGACGCGTGAAGAAGCGCTTCCCATCCGTGCCAGCCTGCATGGCAAGGGGCGTGTCGTATTCATATTCCTGCAATTCCAGATTCGCCGGGACAATATCGAGGCCAGGGAAATTGGTCGGCAGAATGACGTCGGCAATCGACTTGCGCTCGTCGTCATAGCGTATCGCATCGTAGAGCGAGGGATTCCGATCAAGCTCCGGCTGGAAACCGTGCAGAGCCGAGAGCGACGCCTGTGGGTCAAGATCGATGGCAAGCACGCGGTGTCCGGTCAGCGCCAAGTGCTGCGCAAGGTGAGCCGTTGTGGTCGTCTTGCCAGAGCCTCCCTTGAAGTTGACGACCGCAATGACCTGCAATTTATCGCCCGGCTTGCGGTGAGGAACATATTTCTTAGCTTCCGACTTCCCTGTCCTGTCCAGAAAAAATCGCAGCTCCAACATCTGTTCGGCAGTGTAGTATCTGCGATTTCCCGACATTGTGACTGGCTTCGGCCCTTTGCCGTCGAGATAGAGGCGCTTCAAATTGCTCGGGGTGACGCCAAGGTAGTGCGCGACTTCCGCGAGCGAGAACTGACGCAGGTCTTTCTTCGCGTTCGGGGGAAAGTTCTCCAGACGCAGTTGATCGAGCTTGCGCGAGATTTCCGCACCTTGCATCAGGATCTTGTCGTCAAACTCAAACGACGGTAGCGGGCTAAACGCGTTCATTGTGCCTTGGACCATTCTGTCGATAAAATCACCAAAACCGGAGAAATGTCGTCATTATCTCCGATTCTCTGAGTCTCACAAGGGAAATAGCGTTAACAGGAAGTCAACGCACAGCAGAAGTGCAGGTCATAGCGATTCTCTGTTAAAGGGAAGGTCGTGGTTTTCATATTCACAGATCATGTTGACTGCCGTCAAAACGGTCGATTTTCGCAACAAGCGCAATGGCTTAAAAGTTTTCGCGACTCAGGGTCTGTCTTTGCCGCTCAAAACGTGTCGCGACGGAGATCAGAGAGAGAATGCCGGCAAT
The DNA here is from genome assembly GCF_048551595.1 of Rhizobium sp. CRRU65. Taxonomy (NCBI): domain Bacteria; kingdom Pseudomonadati; phylum Pseudomonadota; class Alphaproteobacteria; order Hyphomicrobiales; family Rhizobiaceae; genus Rhizobium; species Rhizobium sp. CRRU65. Next base: position 2,963 of record NZ_JBLYZH010000040.1, read on the forward strand.
CGACCGATCGCCTGGCGTGAGATCCGAGACGCCGGCGAATCGCGGAGGCCGCATATCCTATCGCAAGCAGAAGAACTCTTATTCGGTCAAAAATGCGATCTCCGCGCCTCACCGTACTGTCGACGCCTTTGACCCTACCTCGGCAAGGATTGCAGAGGCCTGCTTGGAGAGGCGGCCGAAAAGGCGAGGCAGGCATCCGACGCATCTATTGGGGGTTCACCGGATCGCGATCGAGGGCCGGGCGGATCGATTGGACAAGCAAGCGTCCATTCCCAGCGCGGTTTGCCTAAACGACGGGGAAAACGACTCCGACATTATGCGGATAATCCATGCGATGGACTGTTGCACAGTGGTTCTCTCGACAGTTTCTGCCTGCCGTCGTCGGATAGCGATTTCACGCGGTTCGCCGCCCGGATCCGAGAGCAGGGCGTCGATGTTTTCACCTGTGGCGAGCAGAAGACCGGCCGAGAGTTTCCGACTGGCCTGCCAGCGGTTCATCTACACCGAGAACGTTCTTCCCCGGGCGAAACCATAGACGAGCAGAGCCCCGCGCCTGCCGACAACTCGTTGCAGCCAGCAACTGTGACCGTGCCGTTCATCAAAGGTGCTGTCACAAGAGAGCACCGAAGACCGACGTAGCAATCTGCGCACCGTCGGCTTCAGAACCTGGTGTCAGACTTCGACCCATGAACGTTTGGCTTTCGCAAACTCGGCGATCTCATCCGCAAGACAACCAGTTCGAGTTCCCCCAAGCCGCGGCCCGTCGGCATCCGGGTTGAACAGCAAGACCGAAGTCGCGCCGCCACTGTGAGGGGTCGGCGGGGCAGGGAAATGTTGGGATGGCTTTCGTGGAGTTCAGAAACGTCTATCAGTACAAGCGATAATAGGAGGGTTGCTTGGACCGAAAGTCCGGCAAGACTACGATCAAAGGGAAGACGCAATGGCGACCGGTACGGCAAAGTGGTTCAACGCAACGAATGGCTTCGGCTTCATCCGGCCGGACGACGGCAGTACCGATGTGTTCGTCCACATTTCGCGGTAGAGCGGGCTGACCTGCGTGGCCTCAAAGATGGTCGGAAGATTGCCTACTGTCCAGCCGATAGATGGGTAACAGATTGAACCGGATAGATGGGTTACAGTTCTCCCCCTTGTAGACCAGTGTCCGCCCCTGCGCCGGCTGGTCGGGGTTGCAGGGCGCTGGGGCGGACAAGCCGCT
>NZ_JBLYZH010000041.1:0-2769 GCF_048551595.1 Rhizobium sp. CRRU65
GCCACTGGATATGCATGGTGATCAACCGGGGTCGGACGCCTCTCAAGTCTACGAATCGTCCACCTTTTCACTGATGCAGCCGGGAAGGCGAGGATGATCCGCTGGCACGATCAGGGCGACCGGTTTCCGGTCTGCCCCGATCGCGGCCGATAACCGCGAGCCAGGAGACCTGCCATGCGTGCCGGGCGAGAAGCCCACACCTGGGCACTATGCCCGTTGCCAGCACGGAGGTTGTCTTGGCTGAACGATTGAATTCGGCGCGGCCTGGTGCGGCGCGCGCGACGCCTCCAAGCAGTGCTGCAAGAGGTGTGCTTTCGGCCGTTTATGTCGAATGCTGGATCCCCCCCTCTGTCCTGCCGGACATCTCCCCCACAAGGAGGGAGATCGGCAAGCAGCACGACCGTCGTCCCACATCAATTGTTTGGAGAAAAGCTCTCGGCGATTCAATCTCTCCCCTTGTGGGGGAGATGTCCGGCAGGACAGAGGGGGGTGTCACACCCTCAGTAGCCGAGAAAGGTGCACTCGGAACAAGCCACGGCTACGCACTCTCCCTGAGAGGCGTTTGAGCATGACTGCCACCTTCATCCTCGGCGGCGCACGTTCCGGCAAATCCCGCTTCGCCGAAGACCTCGTGACGGCAAGTGGCCTCGATCGCCACTACCTTGCCACCGGCCGTGCCTGGGACGAGGAGATGCAGGCGCGCATCACGCAACACAAGGCCGATCGCGGTCCGTCCTGGACGACGCATGAAGAGCCGCTCGACCTCGTCGGCAAGCTCGCCGCCATCGATGGCGAAGGGCGCATCGTGTTGATCGATTGCCTGACGCTCTGGGTCACCAATCTGATGATGGAGGAGCGGAACATGGCGGCGGAATTTGCCGCACTTGCCGATTTTCTGCTCGGCGCGAAGGCGCGGCTCGTTTTCGTTTCCAACGAGGTCGGTCTCGGCATCGTGCCCGACAATCGCATGGCGCGGGATTTTCGCGATCATGCCGGCCGCTTGCACCAATCGATCGCGGCGAAGGCCGCCGAAGTTTATTTCATCGCGGCAGGTCTGTCGCTGAAAATGAAGGGTTAAGTCCATGAACCAGCAGAAGATTCCCGCAACCGTCATCACCGGCTTTCTCGGCGCCGGCAAGACCACGATGATCCGCAACCTGCTCACCAATGCCGGCGGTAAGAAGATTGCGTTGATCATCAACGAATTCGGCGATCTCGGCGTCGACGGCGACGTGCTGAAGGGCTGCGGTGCGGAGAATTGCACCGAGGACGACATCATCGAGCTGACCAACGGCTGCATCTGCTGCACCGTTGCGGACGATTTCATTCCGACGATGACCAAGCTGCTCGAGCGCGAACAGCGGCCCGACCATATCGTCATCGAGACTTCTGGCCTTGCCCTGCCGCAGCCGCTGGTCGCCGCCTTCAACTGGCCCGACATTCGTACCCAGGTGACCGTCGACGGTGTGATCACGGTGGTCGACAGCGCCGCTGTTGCCGCCGGCCGCTTCGCCGACGACCATGATGCCGTCGATGCGCGCCGCGCCGAGGATGAATCGCTCGATCACGAAAGCCCGATCGAGGAGCTGTTCGAGGATCAACTGACCTGTGCCGACCTCATCGTGCTCAACAAGACCGACCTGATCGATGCTGCAGGGCTTATCAGGGTGCGAGACGAGGTCGCCTCCCGCACGGTGCGCAAGCCCGTGATGATCGAGGCGAGGAACGGCGAGGTGTCGGCCGGCATCCTGCTCGGCCTCGGCGTCGGCACGGAGGACGATGTCGCCAATCGCAAGTCGCATCACGAGCTGGAGCATGAAGACGGTGCGCCGCACGACCATGATGAATTCGACAGCTTCGTCGTCGATCTCGGACCCATTGCCGATCCCGCCGGCTTCGTCGAAGCGCTGAAGAGCATCATTGCTGCCCATGACGTGCTGCGCCTCAAGGGTTTTGTCGATGTCTCGGGCAAGCCGATGCGCCTGCAGCTCCAGGCCGTCGGCAGCCGGATCGACCATTATTTCGACCGCGCCTGGGGCGCGAGCGAAAAGCGCGCTACGCGCCTTGTCGTTATCGGCCTGCACGAAATGGACCAGGGTGCGGTGAGGGCAGCGATCGCAGCGCTGGCATAGACCGATGCATCTGCTTCTGGCCCAGCAGGGAACGATCAGCGACGGCGAGGAGGCAATCGACCTCGGGCAGACGCCGGGCGATATCCTGTTCCTGTCGGCGGCGGACAGCGAGCTTGCCGCGATCGCGGCCGCCCATCGCGATCGCGGGGCGGGGCCTTCGCTCCGGCTCGCAAGCCTGATGAGCCTCAAGCACCCGATGTCTGTCGATACCTATGTCGAGCGCACGGTGCGGCATGCGAAGCTGATCATCGTGCGTGCGCTCGGCGGCGCCAGCTATTTCCACTATGCGCTGGAGGCGCTGCATGCAGCGGCAGCGCGCGCCGCTGCGCTGATCGCGGTGCTGCCGGGCGATGCCAGGCCAGATGCGGGGCTGCTGCCGTTTTCCAATGTCGGTCTCGATGATCTCAACGCGTTGTGGGCCTATCTGATCGAGGGTGGCGATGCCAATGCGCGGGCATTTCTCGACTATGCCGGGGCGATGCTGTCGGGAGCCGAGAAGCCGGCGCCGGCAGTGCCTTTGATGAAGGCGGGTATTTGGTGGCCGGGGCGGGGGTTGATCGGGGTCGAGGAGTGGCGGCGGGTTGCTGCGTCGCCTTTAGAGATGTCTTTGGATGTGGCACCCCCCTCTGTCCTGCCG
>NZ_JBLYZH010000042.1:0-2582 GCF_048551595.1 Rhizobium sp. CRRU65
ACCAACCGTTCGAGCGAAGACATGGCGACGGAGATGCTTGCTGAGGTACGAGTTCAAGACCCAAGGATGACACGCATCCCCGCCGCACAGCCCCTTTATACAGCAACGGCAACGTACAAGGATGAGGCTCTCTTGAATGGCGGCGCTCCGAGGCTTGATCTCGGTGCCCGTCATACGCGCTAGGTGACTGCAACCTCTCAGCCCCAAAAAATCACAGCCATCCCCCGCCTCGTGTTAGCGCGGAATTAAAGAATATCGCCTCTTATTTGTTGCGACGACATCGGACCCCGCCAGCCGATCGCATGATGCAAGCGTCAGCCCAAACGTAATCCCTAAACCGCGATATTGAAGCCGCGTTTTCTGCAACAATTGATTTCAAAAGCACCGGGCGCGACACGCCCCGTCAATCGGGTGACATTTCCATGCTGAAACATCTGAAAATCCGCACAAAAATCATATCGGTCGTGGCGCTCATGGGGCTGATCACGATGGCCGGGCTGATCTATGTCATCTCCGAATTCCGCCGTGCGGATGCGGCCTACAGCGCCTTCATCGATCATGAAGCGCAGGCCTCGATGCTGAGCGCGCGCGCCAGCGCATCGGCGGTGGCCTCGGTGCTGCAGGTCACCCTGATTGCCGACATGAAGCCCGATACGCCGGCATTCCAGACGGCGCTCGCCACACCGAGCAAGCTGCCGCAGGCGCGTGACCGCATGAAGCAGGCGCTGGCGCTGGTGCCCAGCCGCAAGCCGGCGATCGATGAGATTCAGGCCGGCATCGATGAGATCGAAACCCTGGCAAACAAGATCATCGAACAGAGCAAGGCCAAGGACAGCGCCGGCGCGCTTTCGAATGTTGCCCTGATCAATGCCAAGCTCGATGCGCTGACGCCGAAGATGATCGCCAACAATGATGCGATGATGGCAATGCTCAACGATGGCGGCGACGCACTCTCGGCTTCCGTCAACGGACGGATCGTCTTCTGTTTCGTGCTGATCGGCATCGCCGTTCTCGCCGCCGTCGGCTTCAGCGTGGTCGTCGCCCAGAAGGGCATCGCCGGCCCGATGACGCAGCTGCGCCTGCGCATGACCCGGCTTGCCGAGGGCGATACGACAAGCGATGTCAGCGGCCTCGACCGCGGCGATGAAGTCGGCCAGATGGCAAAGGCGGTTTCGGTCTTCCGCGACAATGCGATCGAGCGTGCCCGGATCGAGGCGCGCGCCGAAACAGACCGCGACGTCAGCGACAGCGAGCGCCGCGACCGCGAGGCGCAGAAGGCCCGCGAAGCATCGGAACTCGACCGCGCCGTCACCGCACTCGGCGACGGCCTGCGCCGCCTCGCCGCCGGCGATCTCGCCTCGCATATCGCGGAGCCCTTCGTCGCGCATCTCGATGCGCTGCGTGAGGATTTCAACAACTCGGTCGAGAAGCTCAACGAAACCCTGCATACGGTCGGCGCCAATGCCCGGGCGATCGGCGCTGGCGCCAACGAGATTCGTTCCTCCGCGGACCAGCTTTCCCAGCGGACGGAACAGCAGTCAGCCTCCGTCGAAGAAACGGCAGCAGCGCTGGAGGAGATCACCACGACGGTGCGCGACGCCGCCAAGCGGGCCGAGGAAGCAAGCCAACTCGTCGCCCGCACCCGCCTCGGCGCCGAGAAATCCGGCGAGGTCGTCCGCAAGGCCGTCTCCGCCATGCAGCAGATCGAGAAGTCCTCGGGCGAAATCTCCAACATCATCGGCGTCATCGACGACATCGCCTTCCAGACCAACCTTTTGGCTCTGAACGCCGGCGTCGAAGCCGCCCGCGCCGGCGATGCCGGCAAGGGTTTTGCGGTCGTCGCCCAGGAAGTGCGCGAGCTCGCCCAGCGCTCGGCCAAGGCCGCCAAGGAGATCAAGGCGCTGATCAGCACCTCCGGCTCGCATGTGCAGACCGGCGTCTCGCTGGTCGGCGAAACCGGCAAGGCGCTCGATTCGATCGTCCAAGAGGTGCAGGAGATCAACCAGCACGTCCACGCGATCGCCGAAGCCTCCCGCGAACAATCGATCGGGCTGCAAGAGATCAACACCGCCGTCAACACCATGGACCAGGGCACGCAGCAGAATGCGGCGATGGTCGAGGAATCGACAGCCGCCAGCCATAACTTGGCTACGGAAGCGTCAGCGCTCAACAATCTGCTCGGCCAATTCAGGCTGACCGGCACCGGCGGCTTCACCACGAGCGCGCCAATCGCCGCAGCACCTCGCGCTGCCGCCCGCCCGGCAGCCAGGGCAGCCCCGATCCGCGTCGCCCGCGAAGGCACCGCCCGCCCGGCCGCCTCGCCGGCCCGAGCGCTGGGCCAGAAGATCGCCAACGCCTTCGGCGCCGGCAGCAGCACATCGCCGAGCCAGGATCCCGACTGGACGGAATTCTGAGCCGACCTCGGCACGAGGCGCGGCTGTCCGGTTCGCGCCGCGGCTGCCCCTCACCCTAACCCTCATATGCGCTAGGTTAAGCGAGCGTGTAGATCGTCGCATTGTTTTCGGCGTCGTCGCGGCGGCTCACAGAGGTGGCGACGACTTCGCGTGACGAGATTACAGACG
>NZ_JBLYZH010000043.1:0-1924 GCF_048551595.1 Rhizobium sp. CRRU65
GCGCTGGCAACGACATCTATGTGGTCGACAATGCGAGTGACGTTGTCGCCGAGAACGCCGCTGCGGGGACCGACACCGTGCGGACGACACTGGCGAGCTACACGCTTGGCAGTGATGTCGAGAACCTCACCTATATCGGAACGACGAACTTTGTCGGCACCGGGAACGATCTCGACAATGTAATTACAGGGGCGGCTGCCGCTGATACGCTTTCCGGTGGCGCCGGCCATGACACGCTGAATGGCGGGGCAGGCGCCGACACGCTGACCGGCGGAGCGGGCGACGACACCTATATCGTCGACAATGCCGGCGACAGCGTTGCCGAGAACGCCGCCGCGGGAACCGACACGGTTCGCACGACCCTGACAAGCTATACGCTTGCCGCCAATGTCGAGAACCTCGCCTATATCGGAACTGGTACGTTTGCCGGGACAGGCAACGCGCTGAACAACGTCCTGGCTGGAGGTGCCGGGGTCGACACGCTAAATGGCGGTATGGGCGACGACACCTATGTCATCTCCACCGGTGACATTGTCATCGAGAATGCCGATGAGGGTATCGACACGGTGCAGACGAATCTGACCGCCTATACGCTGGGGGTCAATGTCGAGAACCTCACCTATGGCGGTACGGCCGCGTTTGCCGGCACGGGCAATGCGCTCGACAACATCATCGAGGGCGGTGTCGTTGCCGACAAGCTCACTGGCGCTGGCGGCAACGACACATTGATTGGCGGTGCTGGTTCCGACACGATGTCAGGTGGGACGGGTGACGACATTTATGTCGTCGATATCGCGACCGACCTTGTGATCGAGAATGCGAACGAGGGGACAGACACGGTCCAGACGTCGCTTGCAGCCTACTCGATCGCTGCACTGATCAATGTCGAGAACCTGAGCTACACGGGATCGGCCAACTTCACCGGCACCGGCAATGCGCTCGCCAACACGATCACCGGTGGCGCCGGCAATGACACGCTGAATGGCGGGGCAGGCTCCGACACGATGATCGGCGGTGCGGGCGACGACACCTATATCGTCGACAATGCCGGCGACAGCGTTGCCGAGAACGCCGCCGCGGGAACCGACACGGTTCGCACGGCCCTGGCAAGCTATACGCTTGACGCCAATGTCGAGAACCTCACCTATATCGGAATCGGAACGGCAGCCTTTGCCGGCACCGGAAACGATCTCGACAATGTAATCACAGGGGCGGCCGCCGCTGATACGCTGTCAGGCGGCGACGGCAACGATACGCTGAATGGCGGGGCAGGCGCCGACACGATGATCGGCGGTGCGGGCGACGACACCTATATCGTCGACAATGCCGGCGACAGCGTTGCCGAGAACGCCGCCGCGGGAACCGACACGGTTCGCACGATACTGGCCGCCTACACACTGGGAGCCAATGTCGAGAACCTCATCTATGTCGGAACGGCAGCCTTTGTCGGGACAGGTAATAGCCTTGCCAACACGATCACTGGTGGTGTCGGTAATGACATCCTGAATGGCGGGGCTGGTGCCGATAGCTTGATCGGGGGAGCGGGCAGCGACATCTATATCGTCGATGATCTGGCCGACGTGGTCACCGAAGGGCTGAATGAAGGAACCGATCTGATCAGGACGGTGCTTTCTTCCTATGCCTTGACCGGTATTGCCAATGTCGAAAACCTGGCTTTCATTGGCAGCGGCGATTTTATCGGGACTGGAAACAGTCTCGCCAACACGATCATCGGCGGCGCCGGCAACGATCTGCTGGACGGTGGTGCCGGCAACGACACGCTGGCAGGCGGTGCTGGAAACGACATCTATGTGGTCGACACTGCGAGCGACGTCGTCATCGAGTTGGCCAGTGCCGGCACCGACGAAATCCGCACGGCGCTTGCAGCCTATTCGATCGCTGCACTGATCAATGTCGAGAACCT
>NZ_JBLYZH010000044.1:0-1881 GCF_048551595.1 Rhizobium sp. CRRU65
GTACGTGGGGCAAAATCCATGGCGGCGTTTTGGTGAGCGGTCATAGAAGTGTGCATAACCGCGCGCTTTGAGAAGTGATTGCTAGTCTGGGGATTCTCAAGCCGGGGCAAATCATGATTCGATTCTGCCATGAAGAAACGGCTCCCCTCCCCCGAGCATGCCGACACGCTTTCACTGAATGCGTTGCGCGGATTGGTGACGGGTCTTCTGGAACGGTCGCAGCAGGCAGAAGCCCGGCTTGCGAAGCTTGAGGCCGACAACATCCAGCTGCGGGAGGAAAACGCCGCCCTTCGGCTGGAGAATACCCGCCTGAAACTCGAGAACCAGCTGTTGCGCGACGAGATCGCCCGGCTGAAAAATCTGCCGCCGCGCCCGCCGTTTCGCGCCTCCGGCATGGAGAGGGCAACGGAGGCCTCTCCAGCAAACCATGTGGCCGGCAGGAAAAAGCCGCGGGGTCCGAAGCTGGATGTGGATCGGGTCAGCCGGCAGGAGATCCTACGCATCGATGCTCCGTCCGGCTCGCGCTTCAAGGGATATAGAAGCGTCTACGTCCGAGACCTGGTGCTCAAGGCGGAACTCGTGCACTACCGCCGTGAATGCTGGGTGACACCGGATGGAAAGACGGTTCTCGCTCCCTTGCCGGCCGGGATCATAGGTGGCTATGGCGCCAACCTCCGGCGGCTTTGCCTGATGCTGCACGCACAAGGACAGGTGACGACGCAGCGGTTGACGACATTGCTGAACGATGTCGGGATCGCCATCTCCAAGCGTCAGATCGTGCGGCTTCTCACCAGGCAGCTGGAGGGCTTCGTCGCCGAGGATGCCGCACTGCTGCATGCCGGTCTCGTGGCGTCGCCTTATGTGACGGTTGACGACACCGGCGCGCGGCATTCCCATAATAACTATTACACCACACAGATCGGCGGTGCGGATTTTACCGTCTTTCGCACCACGAAATCGAAGTCACGCCTGAACTTTCTGTCCCTGCTGCGCGGCGGCTATCAGGATTATGTGCTGGGTGACGCCGCATTCGATTATCTGAAAGAACGTCGCGGCAATCCGCCCGTAGTCCATGGGCTTCGGACGTTTGAGCCGCAACACTTCTGCAACCAGGTACCGTTCATGGCGCATCTGGCTGACAAAGGTGTCGATATTCTCAACCGCCAGGAGATCGGCACCCTTGCCGAAGCAGGGCTTTGGGGCTCCATCCGCCATCACGGCCTGATGGCAAATACGGTGATCGTGTCCGACGATGCCGGACAGTTCCGTGTCGGCAATCATGCACTGTGTTGGGTCCATACTGAGCGCCTTCTGCAAAAGCTGATGCCGACCACTGCAAAGGAGGAGCGGCTGGTCACGATGGTCCGAGATCTCGTCTGGCGTTTCTATAAAGCGCTGAAAGCCTACCAGCAGTGCCCTTCCCCCCAGTCCGCTCCCGCATTCCGACGACGGTTCGATAGGATCTTCACACTACGTACGGGTTATGAAGCACTCGACACGCTTCTCGAGCGACTGCATCGCAGGAAGAACGAGCTGCTAAAGGTGCTCGAGTATCCCGGCATCCCGCTCCACACCAATGCCTCCGAAAATGCCTTAAGGACGTTTGTCACGAAGCGGAAGATCTCCGGTGGCACAATGAGCCAGGATGGCCGTGTTGCGCGCGATGTCATGCTCGGCCTGATGAAGACCTGCCAAAAGCTCGGCCTTTCCTTCTACCATTATCTCGGTGACCGGCTTGGGATCGGCAGTGAAGATCACCCCATCCCGTCTCTCCCGGCCACCATCCTTGCCCGGGCTTAAACGCTGGAGCCACCAACGGTCATCAGCGCTCGACGCTTCTGCCTGCCAAACCGGCAGCGCCATCGAATCTGCCCCACTTAC
>NZ_JBLYZH010000045.1:0-1655 GCF_048551595.1 Rhizobium sp. CRRU65
GATCCTTCCACAAGACGCCACTTTGGGCAGCCTGCCTGCAGTTGGAATCGGATACGCAAAGCGACATCGGCGTGCACTGACGAACTTCATTCCGCTGGCTGCCTCATCAACGCCTTCTGCCTTTTGGCAATCACCTCCGGATCATTCATGAAGTCCGTCCGCCGGCCAGGCTTGCGGCCACGCTTCTGATAACCATTGCCCTGGCTGCCATCGGGAATACCGAACATATGATCCGTCTGGCCGGTGCGGCGAGGGCCGCTCTTGCTGCGCTGCTGTTCCCGCCCAGCCTGCAGCTCGGCGACGATGGAAAGCATGTCGTCGAGACGCTTGTTCTCGACAACCTCTGCCCGGTGGACCGACCGCAATGTATCGAAGGTTCTGTAGGGCAGGGTGAAGCTCTCGTGCATGATCTCGAGGCGGCCGTCCGGGTAGTCGCAGACAACGACCTTCTTACCCGCCAATGGCCTGGAAATCTCGGTCGGATCGAGAATGAACAAGACCTTGTCGTAACGGAGCGTCAGCGACTGCGACAGTGTGCGGACTTCCTTCCGGCACATGGCGCCATCGAGATTCTCATGGTCGGCCAGCGGTCGGTGCATGTCCTTCGGATTGCGCGGTTGCTTGCCGAACCGCGAATTGAAATCCGCAATGAACTCAGGCGCATAGGCATTGGCAGCTTCGATCGTATCGATGCCGCGAAGCCGCATCTCCTTCACCAGCCGATCCTGCAATGTCTGGTTGGCGCGTTCCACACGGCCCTTGGCTTGCGGAGTGTTGGCACAGATAATGTCGATGTTCAGCTCATAAAGCGCACGACCAAACTGCGTCAGGCCGCTCGTCCGGTCTTTCTCTGACGCATGCGTGCTACGGAAAACCCCATGTTTGTCGCTGTAGAACGCGAGAGGTTTGCCCCATTGCTGCAAATACGCCTTAGTCGCATGCAGATAGTCGAACGTGTTCTCTGATCCGGCGAACCGCAGGTGCAGCAGCTTGCCGGTCGCATCGTCGATATAGACGAGCAGGGCGCATTTGGGGCCGCGGTTCTCGAACCACCAGTGATGCGAACCATCGATCTGCACCAGTTCGCCAAAGCAGTCGCGCCGGCCGCGTGGCTGGAAAACCCGTTTCTTGCGTTCCCGGCGCGAGATCCAGATGCCGGCCTCGGTCATCCATTGCCGCAGCGTCTCCTTAGCAACAGAGATCCGGTGCAGCTCGATCAGCTTCTCGCGAGCCAGCGTCGGGCCGAAATCCAGATAGTGCTCGCGGATCAGATCCAGCGCTGCATTGCGAAACTCCTCGCTGTGGCGCCGGTTGCTCGGCTGCGATCGTTTCTTGGAAACGAGGCCGGCTGGACCATCCCGGTCATAGGCCTGCAGCAACCGATGGACCTGACTTCGACTGAGCCCGAGCAGTTCGGCAGCCTGGACAACGCTCAGGCGTAGGTCACGGATCTTCTGGATGACTTCAAGGCGATGCAACTCTTTCTGCGACATGGTGATCATAAAGGACATGACGACTCCGACCGCTCATGGTCTTGACCAGGCTGAAGATCGTCATCCTTGCTCCCAACGTTGGCTTTGACCAGTGCGTCGAGAGGCGAGACTGTCGCATCTCTAACTGGCCCAACTGTCGCATTACTAAATAGCCCTTACACA
>NZ_JBLYZH010000046.1:0-1332 GCF_048551595.1 Rhizobium sp. CRRU65
TGTCCGACCCGGATAGATAGGTAACAGAACGGACCGTTTACATAGGTGACAGTTCTCTAGCAGCCGGGAGGGCCCGGCGATGGTTTGGAGAGAGACTGGCATCATGGACGAGCGGCTGCGCTTTGTTGGGGAATGTCTTGCGGGCGAGGAGACGATGACGGCGCTGTGTGCGGCCTACGGGATATCGCGCAAGACGGGCTACAAATGGTTGGAGCGGTATCGGGCGCTCGGCCCTGCGGGGCTTATCGACCTGCCGCGGGCGCCGCTTGAGCACGGGCGGGCAACGGCGGCGGAGCTGGTGGCGCGGATCGTGGCGGAGAAGGAGGCGAATCCGCAGTGGGGGCCGAAGAAGGTGCTGGCGCGGCTGAAGCGGTCGGCGCCGCAGCTTTGCTGGCCGGCGGCCTCGACGATAGGCGAGATCCTGAAGCGACACGGGCTGGTCGGGCGCCGGCGGCATCGCTGGCGGGCGGCTGGTTGCGGCCCGTTCGCGCCGGCCAACGGGCCCAATGCGGTGTGGAGCGCCGATTACAAGGGCTGGTTCAGGACCCGCGATGGGCGGCGCTGCGAGCCACTGACGGTGATGGATACGGCGAGCCGCTTTCTGCTGGCGCTGGAAGCCTGCGCGACGCCGGCCGAGGTAGAGGCCTGGCCGGTGTTCGAGCGGCTGTTTGCCGAGCACGGACTGCCGGAGCGCTTTCGCAGCGACAACGGTTCGCCCTTCGCGGCGATCGGCGTCACCGGGCTGACGACGCTTGCTGTACGGTTCATCAAGCTCGGCATCGGCCTGGAGCGCATCCAGCCGGGCAAACCGCAGCAGAACGGCCGCCACGAACGCTTCCATCTGACGATGCTGCCGCTGGCCATGGCGCCGGAGGTCGACCATGCCGCGCAGCAGGCGGTCTTTGACGCATTTCGCCAGAATTACAACGCCGAGCGTCCACACGAGGCGCTCGCTATGGACGTGCCTGCTGATCATTACCGACCATCACTGCGGCGCCTGCCCGACCGCCTGCCTGAACCGGACTATCCGGCCGAGGCGGCGGTGCGCCGGGTGCGCTCCAATGGCGAGATCAAATGGAACGGTGACCTCGTCTATGTCGCAGCAGCGCTGGCCGGCGAGGTCGTGGCGATCGAGGAGAGTGAAGCGGGCATCTGGACGCTACGCTTCCATGCCCATCCGCTCGGCATCATCGACAAGAAGACCAAGCGGCTTGTCCGCCCCAGCGCCCTGCAACCCCGACCAGCCGGCGCAGGGGCGGACACTGGTCTACAAGGGGGAGAACTGTAACCCATCTATCCGGTTCAATCTGTTACCCATCTATCGGCTGGACA
>NZ_JBLYZH010000047.1:0-1294 GCF_048551595.1 Rhizobium sp. CRRU65
ACGATCATCAAATATGTCGACCCGAACTTCTCGGGCCGCGACTGGAACCTGGCAACCGCCATGGTCATCAAGGGTGACGCGCTGGTGCAGGTGATGGGCGACTGGGCCAAGGGCGAATTCGTCGCCGCCAAGAAGACGCCGGATACCGACTTCCTGTGCTACCGCTTCCCCGGCACCGACGGCAGCGTCGTCTACAACTCCGACATGTTCGGCATGTTCAACGTTCCCGACGACCGCAAGGCGGCCCAGGTGGCGCTGGCCACCGCAACGCTGTCGAAGAGCTTCCAGTCGGCCTTCAACGTCGTCAAGGGATCGGTGCCGGCCCGTACCGACGTTCCCGATACCGACTTCGACGCCTGCGGCAAGAAGGGCATCGCCGACCTGAAGGCAGCCAACGAAGGCGGCACGCTGTTCGGCTCGCTGGCGCAAGGGTACGGCGCTCCGCCGGCCATTGCCAACGCCTACAAGGATGTCGTCTCGAAGTTCGTCCACGGCCAGATCAAGACCTCCGACGAAGCCGTCAAGCAGCTCGTTCAGGCGATCGACGACGCCCGCTGAGACCACGTGTGATGACAAATGCTTCCCCGCCTGCTGGCGGGGAAGCTTCAGGCTCCGCGCCGATCATGCGGGATGATCATGCCCGATATGAAGCAGGGCCGATTGCGGGAAGGAGATGACATTCCATGAGCACCGTTGCGACCACCGATCCGGTTCTGACGCCGAGGCAATCGACGGGGATCTCGTTGAGGGGCCGGCTGCAGGATGCGCTGCCGAAGATCGTGCTGGCGCCGAGCTTCGTCATCACCATCATCTTCGTCTATGGCTTCATCGTCTGGACGGCCTATCTGTCGTTCACCAATTCCAAGACATTCCCCTCCTATGCGCTGACCGGAGCACGCGCCTATCAACGGCTGTGGCGCTGGACCTTCGAGAGCGATCCGCCGTCTTCCTGGTATACCTCGATCACCAACATGGCGATCTTCGGTTTTCTCTATATCGGCATCTGCCTGGCACTCGGTCTGTTCCTCGCCATCCTGCTCGACCAGAAGATCCGCGGCGAGAGCGTGTTGCGGCCGATCTTCCTCTATCCAATGGCGCTCTCCTTCATTGTGACAGGCGTTGCCTGGAAATGGTTCCTCGATCCCGGCCTCGGGCTGGAACAGACGCTGCACCACTTCGGCTGGACGAGCTTCCACTTCGACTGGATCAAGAACAAGGACTTCGTCATCTACACCGTCGTCATCGCCGGCGTCTGGCAGGCGTCGGGCTTCGTCATGGCGATGTTCCTGGCGGG
>NZ_JBLYZH010000048.1:0-1150 GCF_048551595.1 Rhizobium sp. CRRU65
TCATATGCGCTAGGTTTAGCCCTGGACATAAGGAATCTGGTTGTGATTCAAGCTTTGGATGAAGATTCGTCCTGAGGTTTTGGATCATTGGCCGGAAGTGCGCGAGCGGCTTCCGGCGGGTTTTGACTTGGAAGCAACGGCGCGGTTGCGCGGTGCTTTTACGCGGGTGCGGGAAATCAAGAATGCCGAGACGCTGTTGCGGCTGGCACTTGCCTATGGCGGCCTTGGCATGTCGCTACGCGAGACCTGTGCATGGGCCGAAGCGGGCGGGATCGCCCGTTTGTCAGACCCATCGCTGCTTGAGCGGCTGTGCAAAGCGGCGCCTTGGCTTGGCGACATCGTGGCCGCGCTGATTGCCGAACAGGCCAAAGTGCCGACGGGGCGCTTTGCGGGATATCGCTTGCGTGTGCTCGATGGAACGTCGATTTGCCATCCAGGCGCTGACCGCACGACATGGCGGTTACATGTCGGCTACAACTTGGCAACGGCTCAGGTCGATCAGCTTGAGTTGACCGACATCCATGGTGCCGAGAACCTTCAGCGCCTTACCTACGCACCCGGCGATATCGTGCTGGCCGATCGCTACTATGCAAGACCGCGCGACCTGCGGCCGGTGATCGACGCCGGTGCAGACTTCATCGTGCGGACCGGCTGGAACTCGTTGCGCCTGTTGCAGACGAATGGCGAGCCCTTTGATCTGTTTGCCGCACTCGCCGCTCAGCAAGAGCAGGAAGGCGAGGTGCAGGTTCGTGTCCACGAAGGCATGACGGGGACGCCGCCACCACCGCCGCTGGCCCTGCGCCTCATTGTCCGACGCAAGGATCCGCAACAGGCCCAAGCCGAGCAGGAGCGTCTGCTCAAAGCCGCCCGCAAGCACGGCAAAAAACCCGATCCGCGCAGTCTCGAGGCGGCGAAGTACATTCTGCTGCTGACCTCGCTGCCGGCCACCACCTTCCCGCCGGCCGATATCCTCACCCTCTATCGCTTCCGCTGGCAAATCGAGCTGGCGTTCAAACGGTTCAAGAGCCTGGCCGGCCTCGACAGCTTGCCGGCCAAGAAGCCGGAACTGGCCCGGGCATGGCTCTACGCCAGACTGATCGTCGCCATCATCGCCGAACAGATTGCCGGGCAAGTCCCGGACTCTCCCCCC
>NZ_JBLYZH010000049.1:0-1111 GCF_048551595.1 Rhizobium sp. CRRU65
GGGCACCTCAGCAACCGTGTTGTTGGGGCTGGTTCCATGGGGTTCGTCTTTTAAGAATAGTGTTGATCATGATGATGAGCTTTCGCATGGCGGCGACGATGGCGACCTTGGGCGGTTTGCCCGCGTCGCGCAGCCTTTTGTGGAAGGTCTTGATGGCCGGGTTGCAACGGATGGCCGAGAGCGTAGCCATATAGAGGGCGCATCGGACGGTGGCGCGTCCGCCGGCGATATGGCGTTGTCCACGCCATGTGCCGCTGTCGTGAGCGATGGGGGCGACGCCGACGAGGGCTGCGAGCTTCTTGTCGTCGATGGCGCCGAGTTCGGGCAGTTCGGCGATGAGCACGGCGGCACTGACCTCGCCAATGCCCGGCACGGTCAGCAGCAGATTGCGGCGTGCGGCCATGTCGGGCTCGGCCTCGATGGCGAGCGCGATGGCGGCATCGACGCGGGCGAGCTGAGCCTTGAGGGCGGCGAGGGTCTCGCCAATCAGCGCTGCGACGGCCTCAGGCGCATGCTCGAGGCGGTTCTTCTCGGCGACCGCCATGTCGATGAGTTGGCGACGGCGGGTGACAAGCGCAGCAAGCGCGATGCGGCCGTCGTCGATATGGGGGATCTGTGCCGGCCGCATCGCTCTGGCGAAGTGGAGCGTGACGCGGGCGTCGACCTGATCGGTCTTGGCCAAACGACCGCTGGCCCTGGCGAAGTCGCGCACCTGGCGGGGATTGACGACGGCGACGGCAATACCGGCGGCCATAAGCGTTCTGACGATTGCCATCTCGTAACCGCCGGTCGCCTCGACGACGACAAGCTCTGCGCCGGCCACTGCCGCAGTGAGTGCGGCACAGCCTGGCGCATTGTTGTCGAAGCGGACAACGGCGCGTTTGCCCTCAACGGCAACGTCGAGATGGGCCTTCGAGACATCGATACCGACCATGAAAGATTGCTGGATATGCATGACTGCTCCTCCTTGCAACGCGGGCTCGAAGCCCAACCAACCGTTCGAGCGAAGACATGGCGACGGAGATGCTTGCTGAGGTACGAGTTCAAGACCCAAGGATGACACGCATCCCCGCCGCACAGCCCCTTTATACAGCAACGGCAACGTACAAGG
>NZ_JBLYZH010000050.1:0-885 GCF_048551595.1 Rhizobium sp. CRRU65
GCCGGATGCCGAAGATCACCTGTCTGCCGGTATAGGCGGTCAGGCCGTCATTGCCTGAGATGACGGGCAGTCGGAGCGGGGCGGCATTCGGCCGCTCCAGCGAGACTTCGAGGCCGCCGGCGCCGTTCTCGACGGTGGCGTTGAGCAGGTTCATCGCCGGCGAGCCCATGAAGTCGGCGACGAAGATGTTGGAGGGGCTGTTATAGATCTCGGCCGGCGTGCCGAACTGCTGCAGCACGCCGTCCTTCAGCACGGCGATCTTGGTCGCCAGCGTCATCGCCTCGATCTGGTCGTGGGTGACATAGACAAAGGTGGTGCCCATGCGCTGATGCAGCCGCTTGATCTCGGTGCGCATGTCGACGCGCAGCTTGGCATCGAGATTGGAGAGCGGCTCGTCGAACAGGAAGACCTGCGGATTGCGCACCAGCGCCCGGCCCATGGCGACACGCTGGCGCTGGCCGCCGGAGAGCTGGCTCGGTTTGCGGTCGAGCAGATGACCGATCTGCAGCATGTCGGAGACTTGGGCGATCGCCCTGGCACGCTCCTCCTTCGGCACGCCGCGGATCTCCATGCCGAAGGCAATGTTGCCCGCCACCGTCATGTTCGGATAGAGCGCATAGGACTGGAACACCATGGCGATGTCGCGCTTGGAGGGATGCAGACCGCTGATGTCGCGCCCGTCGATCTTGATATCGCCTGACGTGATCGTCTCCAGCCCGGCAATGGTGTTGAGCAGCGTCGACTTGCCGCAGCCGGACGGGCCGACCAGCACGAGAAAGCCGCCCTTTTCGAGTTCGAGGTCGATCCCCTTGAGAATGTCGACGGCGCCGAAGCGCTTTTTGAGACCGGAGATTTCGAGGAAGGCCATGGATTACCCTTTGACAG
>NZ_JBLYZH010000051.1:0-879 GCF_048551595.1 Rhizobium sp. CRRU65
CGTGATCGCCATAGACCGTGCGCATCTGGCCCGGCCAGCTGTCGGTGATGCAAAGATTGCCGTCGGCCGGACCTTCCAGCACCTTGCCCTCATTGTCGACCAGCTGCGGCTTGACGCCGAAGAACGGGGTCGTCGCCGAACCGGGTTTCAGATCGGTGGCGCCGGGCAGCGGCGTGATCATGTGG
Source organism: Rhizobium sp. CRRU65 (assembly GCF_048551595.1). Taxonomy (NCBI): domain Bacteria; kingdom Pseudomonadati; phylum Pseudomonadota; class Alphaproteobacteria; order Hyphomicrobiales; family Rhizobiaceae; genus Rhizobium; species Rhizobium sp. CRRU65. Next base: position 186 of record NZ_JBLYZH010000051.1, read on the forward strand.
CCGCCGGTTTCCGTCTGCCACCACGTATCGATGACAGGGCAGCGCTTGTCGCCGACGACATTGTAATACCATTCCCAGGCCTCGGGATTGATCGGCTCGCCGACCGTGCCGAGCAGGCGCAGCGAAGAGCGCGAGGAGCGCGTGACGAATTCGTCTCCGGCACCCATCAACGAGCGGATCGCCGTCGGCGCCGTATAGAAGATGTTGACCTTGTGCTTGTCGATGACTTCCCAGAAACGACCCTGGTCCGGGAAATTCGGCACGCCCTCGAACATCAGTGTCGTCGCGCAGTTCGCAAGCGGCCCGTAGACGATATAGGAGTGGCCGGTCACCCAGCCGACATCGGCCGTACACCAGTAGACGTCGCCGTGGTGATAATCGAAGACATATTCATGCGTCATCGCCGCATAGACGAGATAACCGCCGGTCGTGTGCAGCACGCCCTTCGGCTTGCCGGTCGAGCCTGATGTATAAAGAATGAACAACGGATCTTCCGCCTTCATCTTCACCGGCGGGCATTCCGCCTTCACCGTGGCGACCTCCTGGTGATGCCAGAGATCGCGGCCGGGCGCCCAGCCGGTCTTGCCACCGGTGCGGCGAACGACCAGAACCTTCTCCACGATCACGTGCTGGCGTGCCGCAATGTCAATTGCGGTATCGGTATTGTTCTTCAACGGCACCGGCTTGCCACCGC
>NZ_JBLYZH010000052.1:0-824 GCF_048551595.1 Rhizobium sp. CRRU65
CCATGCCCGAGCAGGCTTCCTCATAGGCCGAGGGACTGACGCCGAGCATCGAACGCACGACGACGGCCGCCGACATCAAGTCTCGCCAATTGCCGATGTTTCCGCCGGGCCCATAGTCGAGAATACTGGGGCAGGCCTGGAGGACGAGGCCGAGCGGGAAGGATTTCAGGCCTTGTCCGGCGCCCGGGTCGGCTGCGCCCCCCGCCCTGTTGCTCATCCGGCCGGAAGGCTTTTGCTGCTTCAATCTTCGTTCGGCCGATAACGGCCCGGCGTTCGGGTCATTGTCGGCCGCTGCCTTTTCGCCCTGCTTCGTTTCGAAGCTTGGTTCAAGTTCATAAGTGGAGTCGGGATTTGAATTCTGTTTGTGATGCTCAATTTGAGACTCATTGGCGTCAATTTTTTGTGTTTTTATCCGTCTTTCCAGCATGTTGACGATCTCTGCACGCAGCATCGCCATCTCGTCGAGCAGCGGTGCCAGGTCTTCGGCGGTCGCCACCCGTGGAATTCGGGCAAGAAGCGTTCGAAACATCGCCGAAATGCCTTCCCAATCACCGGAAACCCCTTCTTCGAGCGCCGCCGTGATCAGCTTGGAAATGTCCCGCCGGCACAACGTCAGGCGTTCCCTGGTCACCCGTAACAGCTCCCGGTCGGCAACCGCCTGAGCGGCCAGGCTTTCGATTTCGACAGCACGCGCCAGAAGCGGTGCGACGCTGAAGCCGAAGGCATCGCCGATCGCCCCTGCCCTGTCGCGGCGCGCATAGCGCTTTCCATTCGGGCTGTCCTTGCGCAGGATCAGGCCGGCCTCGACCAGGACAGCAAGATGC
>NZ_JBLYZH010000053.1:0-733 GCF_048551595.1 Rhizobium sp. CRRU65
TCACCCCATCCCGTCTCTCCCGGCCACCATCCTTGCCCGGGCTTAAACGCTGGAGCCACCAACGGTCATCAGCGCTCGACGCTTCTGCCTGCCAAACCGGCAGCGCCATCGAATCTGCCCCACTTACTACCGCGCCACATGATCTGAGACAACGTAGATGAGGCGTAACGCATTGAAACAATGGTTAACAGCCCGTTAACCAGAATCTATATCTCAGATTACTTCCGCCACCTCGTTGCCTTTTCTTCAGTGTCGTCGAGATCCGACGACGATCATTGACGATCGGCGGGGTGATTATTTGCCGAAAAATCTGCCCTGGCGCTCGAAGGAGCGATTGAATTCCAAGGCTTTCGGACCCTTGATGGACTTTCGCTGAGAGCCGGGGAATGCCACCCGCCTGATGAGGCCAATGACCACTGAACGATAATAACGAGCTCACAGAGAAAACAACCGCTTTCATCCCTAAAGCCTATTCGATCGCGAGACTGGCCGCGACAGTGGAGGAAATCGCTCCGCCACAGTGGATCTCACGCGGGCAGGCATTTCCAGCCAAAACAGGCACCCGTCTCCCCCTCAGCTGGCATAGCGCCGCACTCCACCATTCGCCCGCGCGAGCGCCATCAGCATCGGTCCGATTGCAAACTCGCCCTTTTCGGTCCTTCGGGTCAGATCTCTGAGATAACCGCCGGGCGAGTTGATGTGCCCTCCCCTCTCCAGGATGCAGGCGATCACG
>NZ_JBLYZH010000054.1:0-713 GCF_048551595.1 Rhizobium sp. CRRU65
CCAAAAGGCAGAAGGCGTTGATGAGGCAGCCAGCGGAATGAAGTTCGTCAGTGCACGCCGATGTCGCTTTGCGTATCCGATTCCAACTGCAGGCAGGCTGCCCAAAGTGGCGTCTTGTGGAAGGATCCGTCCTGGAGAAGAGTGAGCCCCTCTCGTGCCTCATAGAGCAAGCCGAGCCAGCATAAGCGTCGAAAGACGCCGTACTGGAGATCGGATTTCAACTCCCAGGCTTCCAGGGTTATTTCGGTGTCCGACAGAGGCGCCAGGTCTGGATAGAGGATCTCCACAACCTCCATTGACGTGCAACCTTCTCTGGCCGCGATATTGAGAAGATTGAGGAATAGGCGCCACCAGCGTAACCGCGCCCGCACCTCCTCTTCACGATCGGTTTCGTGGACATACGAGTAGAGATAATCCGTGGCGATCAGATCGAAGAAGGCTTGCGGTTTTGCCAAAAACTCCCGGCCTCGTCTAGTTGGCAGCAGCACATCCTTTTTCCGGCGAAGAAGCTTCAGGTGGCGGGTCATGTCGCGCACGACCCAAAGCGGCGGCATGTCGCTTTCATTGAGCACCTTGTTCATGCTGTAGAGGTCTTCGGCTGTGAAGCTTGGCCAGAGGAAGTGCACAGCGGCCCAATGCACGAACTTGCGGTTCATGGCGCCGGTCGCAGTCAATCCTATGCCACCCTCACCGTCAGCATAGGCAACCGAAAG
>NZ_JBLYZH010000055.1:0-545 GCF_048551595.1 Rhizobium sp. CRRU65
CGCATCGCCTTGTCGAGCAACTCCTGCCGTGGTGCGACCGCTTCCCTCCCCAGCAGATCTTCGATCTCCAGCTCTCTGATGTCGGAGACGGCGATGCGTCCCTGAGCCAGGGCCGTGAGATCCGGCAACGTGCGAACATTGACCCTGGCTTTACGGATGTGCTCCAGGATTTCATTGCGACGCTGCCGCGATGCGGAGGGAAGAGCAAGAAGCACGTTGTGCACGCCGAGAGATTCTGCAAGCACCGGAAGGTCCGAGGGGTCGTAGATCGGCAAACCACCCATGACGCCGCCCTTAAGACGCGGGTCATCATCCAGATAGCCGACGACATTGAGTTCGGCACTGTTGATCAAGGCGCCGGCCAGCTGCCGCCCGGCCGTCCCTGCCCCATAGATCAGCACCTTGGCGAGCATATTCTTGTGAAGGATGCGCTGGTAGGCATCCCCGAGCCAGTAGCGGATACTCAACCTCGACAGCCCGATCGCAATCAACAGCAGGAAGGGCTGGAGGATACCGACGGTTCTGGGAACACCGGGGACGCTGAG
>NZ_JBLYZH010000056.1:0-514 GCF_048551595.1 Rhizobium sp. CRRU65
TCGAGGACCGCGGTGATCCATGCTCGCTGCTGGTGTTCGTCGACGATGCGACGGGCAAGCTGATGCAGTTGCGGTTCGTGCGCTCGGAAAGCGCCTTCAGCTATTTCGAGGCGCTGGCGCTTTACCTGCGCGATCACGGCGCGCCTGTGGCTTTCTACTCCGACAAGCATTCGGTGTTCCGGGTGGCGAAGAAGGAGGCCAAGGGTGGCCAGGGCATGACCCAGTTCGGGCGGGCGCTTTGTGAGCTAAACAAGAGCGGCCCTCGCCGCGCCGGCCAGACGGATCATATGTTCGGCATTCCCGATGGCAGCCAGGGCAATGGTTATCACAAGCGCGGCCGCAAGCCTGGTCGGCGGACGGACTTCATGAATGATCCGGAGGTGATTCCCAAAAGGCAGAAGGCGTTGATGAGGCAGCCAGCGGAATGAAGTTCGTCAGTGCACGCCGATGTCGCTTTGCGTATCCGATTCCAACTGCAGGCAGGCTGCCCAAAGTGGCGTCTTGTGGAAGGATC
>NZ_JBLYZH010000057.1:0-444 GCF_048551595.1 Rhizobium sp. CRRU65
GAAAAGAATTGACGGTGCTTGGGGCAGACTGGAGTACTGGTGAGACCTAGCATGAGGCCCGGCGAGGCCGCCGGCGAGATGACTGTGGGCAAGGCTGCGGCCATGCTCGGTGTCACCGTGCGCACCCTCCATCATTGGGATGCGATGGGCCTGGTCCGTCCTTCGGAGCGTTCTGCTGTCGGCTACCGCATTTATACCGCCGAGGATCTCCTGCGGCTTCAGCGGGTGCTGATCTATCGGGAGCTTGATCTGCCGCTGGATGAGATTGGGCGACTGCTGGAGGCCGGCAGCGAGGGTGTGGAGAGTTCCCTGAGGCAACAGCGTGACCGGATTGCTGAGCGAATGGAGCGCCTCGAGCAGATGTCTGGGGCACTGGAGAAGCTCATTGCCGCACATGAACGAGGTGTTGTTCTCACATCTGAGGAGCAGTTAGCGGTCTTTGGG
>NZ_JBLYZH010000058.1:0-423 GCF_048551595.1 Rhizobium sp. CRRU65
TTGTCAAAGCTGAATAGCGCTGCGACTTCGCCAGCCAGTTAGAAACGCGACACTAGCACCGTCGGTCAGCCCCCGATCCGGCCGGCTGGGCCGGGTTGAAAGGGCGGAGCGGGGGCGGGTGATGACACTTCCTTCGGCTTTAGCTTTCTCACTGGCAATTGTTCTTTTGTCGCTCGATACTCGCTGGCACTTGCATGGCGCAGGATGGGGATCAAAGCCGCACGATGCTTCCGGAAATCAACCTGCAGGGGCACGTCGATGTCGCCGCGCTGTCACCACTTCTTCGCGGCATGCTTCTTTCGGTTGCCTATGCTGACGGTGAGGGTGGCATAGGATTGACTGCGACCGGCGCCATGAACCGCAAGTTCGTGCATTGGGCCGCTGTGCACTTCCTCTGGCCAAGCTTCACAGCCGAAGACCTCT